>JBIJAM010000035.1:0-19753 GCA_044345755.1 Polynucleobacter sp.
AATGGGCGATCTTAATTGGTATTTTTTCTTCTGCGTTAATGCATCAGATTTTGAAGCCAAAGCAAAAGAAAACGAAATAAGAGTCTTATTTGGATTGAAGTAAATCCAACAACTTCAAGCGCTGCACCTTTCCAGATGGACCTCTAGGCAGATCATCCATAAACAGAATGAGCTTAGGCGTCCTGAACTTACCTAAATTATCAAAACAGAATTGGCGCATCTCCGATTCAGAGCAAGTTTGACCTTCTTTGAGGATGATGCAGACCATGATTTCTTGACCGTAGTTTGCATCGGGTATTCCAACCGATGCGGCATCCAAAACTGCGGGGTGCTTCAAAACCACCTCATCAATTTCACGCGGAGCAATATTTTCACCGCCCTTAATAATCAATTCTTTCAACCTACCGGTAATGAAATAAAAACCATCAGGATCACGCATGCCCAGGTCGCCTGTTTTCATCCAGCCGTCTGCATCAAATGCCTTTTTGGTTTCTGCTTCGCCTTTGTAATATGCATGCAGAACGTTTTCACCTTTGAGGCAAATTTCCCCAGAAACCAGATCAGATACTGTATTTCCAGAATCATCCACAATCTTTGCTGTGACTCCACATGGAAGTCCTGGGCTACCAAAACGCCTGCGCTCATCGTGTGGATTGCAAAACACAATCGAGCAGGTTTCCGTCATGCCCATTGCCTCGATTACAGGCATTCCGAATAAAGTCTCAAACTCACGATGGTGCTCTGGTGGCAGCGGTGCCGAGGCCGAACGCCCAAAGCGGATGTGCTTTAAATCCGCCATATTCGGCCTACTTGCTCCACTTTTCGCGGCATTAATTAAATACGCAATGATGGTGGGGACCATATTGATCCAAGTACAGCGATATTGAATCGCCGTTTTCCACCACGTCGAAACCGAAAAATGATGGGGGGCAACAATCGATCCACCAGAAAAGAATGGCGTTATGGTTGAAATGACTTGGCCATTGATATGGTAGATCGGCAGCGAACTTAGAACAATATCCGCAGGAGTAAGCTGATGCCATTCGCTAATCGCCTTGGCTGCATGCAATAAATTCCGATGCGTTAGTATCACGCCCTTTGGCGTACCAGTAGTACCCGAGGTGTACATTAACAAAGCAGGATTGTTTGGATCAATTTGCGGCAATGGTAAGCAGGCCGATTGCAGAAAAGGTCCAGATTCAGCATCCGGATCTAATTCCACCAATTCAAAGGCACGATGGGTTTTTTTTAATGCCGCAAATAAGTGCTGCTTATTCTCTGGGGCATAAAACAAGACCTCAATATCGCTGTGGTCTAAAACCCAAGCCAGTTGATCTACTGGTGCCAACAGGTTCAGTGGTGTAACTACCCGACCGCAAACCATCGTAGCAATAAATACCGTTGTGGTCTGACGTCCATTGTGCATAAAGATGCCCACATGGCCCTTGGCGCTAATCTGGTGCTCGTTCAGCCAGCCCATAAAATGCTCGGCCTCTAAAGCCATCTGCCCATACGATAATTTTTGCTCGGTCTCTGGTGCAAATAGCAAGACATGATCAGGCTGCTGCTTAGCCCATTTGCCTAAAACATGCGCAATGCTAGCGCCAGTTGTATTCAATGTGTCCGCCATATTGAGGAAAAAAGTGGGTACTAAAGAAACCCTATGACTTGGGGTGCTGACTAAAATAATTGGCCAGTAAATCCTCTACCTTCGGCACCTTTTCAGCAATGGGTCGAACAACGCGCGCCGTATTGAGGTAGTGGCGATAGTTCATGTTATCGGAGAAGTTATTTTTACCCCATGTACCGCAGCCCATCGACAAAGAAAATGGTAGGCCATTTTCAAAGCTACCGCCGGTAGCAATCGCATGCGCTTGATTGACAATGACCCTCGCGACAGGCAAATGCTCTGCCAGCTCGGCTGCCCTGCTCTCCATCTGCTCTCCGCTTTGAGCGGTATGCAAACCCACGGAGTGGCCGGCACCTTGAAATGCATAAATATTAGCGACAAGGGCTTTGGCTGCATCGAAATTCTGCGCCTTCCACACCGTCAGTATTGGACTTAATTTTTCTCCGGAAAATGGTGCATCTGGTCCAAAAGAATCCTCCTCAACCATAAAGAAGGCTGCACCACTTGCTTTTGGGTGATGTAGTTTTGCGCGCTCTGCAATCACTGCAGGATCCTGCGCCGTAAGTATAGAAGTGAGCTTGCCATTGTGGAACATCACCTCATGTAAACGCTGTTTATCAGCGGCATCAAGCAATACTCCGCCCGCCCGCTCTAGCGCCGCAATAGCTGAATCGTAAATAGCAGCGCACAACACAACGCCGTTCTCACTGGAGCAGCTCGTTGCATTATCAAACGTTTTGGATTGGGTAATTTTTTGTGCTGCCGCGTCTAAATCAGCGTACTCATCAATAATCACCGATACGTTACCTGCCCCCACTCCAAATGCAGGGGTGCCGCAGGTGTATGCCGAACGAATGTTAGCCTGAGATCCTGTAGCCACTACCAAGTCAGCTAGCCGCATTAATTCATGGGTTGCATCTTTTGTAATCGGGGCTGGCAGCATTTGCACTAAATCCCGTGGCGCCTTTACAAGATCCAACTGTGCGTGCACAAATTCCAATAAACGAAAACACGTTGATTGCCCTTTGGGAGATGGAGCAATAACGACTGCATTGCGGCACTTAAGTGCATTCAAAATTTTATTGATTGGCGTTGCGCCAGGATTGGTAGAGGGCGTGATGGCAGCCACCACCCCTACCGGTCTTGCATACTCGGTAATTCCCGTTGCGGGGTCGTGAGAAACAATGCCAACTGTTTTGGCATGTTGCAAATCCCGTACCAGGCCCAGCGTTTTACGAAAATTCTTTTTAAACTTATCCGCTGCATCACCAAGCCCCGTATCGCGGACTGCCAATTCAGCTAATTCAGCATTTCTGCCGGGCTCAAGGATCGCCCAAGCCGCGGCAGAAACCACCAAATCCACTTGTTCCTGTGTATAAGACTCGTATTCTGCTTGTGCAACACGAGCACGCTTAATAATGCTTTCAACTTCTGACATAGGATCTTTACTGAATGTTTAAAGAATTTTTTACTGCGCTACTAGTCAACCTTAATATTGGCTGACTTCACAACCTGTTTCCACTTGGCGATTTCTTTTTTAACAACGCCGGATAACTGCGCAGGTGAATCCCCCACCGCTTCCGCGCCTTGACCTAATAATTTCTCTTTTACGTCAGGCTGGGCGAGGACATTCACAGTCGCCTTATTAATCCGATCGATGATTGCCTGTGGCGTTTTAGCTGGCACAAACATCGCATACCAAGAGTCAACCTCAAATCCCTTAAAGCCGGATTCAACCATGGTGGGCACATCTGGGAACACGGCAGACCGCTTTACTGTTGAAACGGCCAGTGCTCGCAATTTACCCGCCTTCACAAATTGTGCAGCTGCGGGGATCGAAACCCAGAGCAAGGGGACCTGACCAGCCATGACATCCGTTACAGCAGGACCGCCGCCCCGGTAAGGAATGTGCGTCATCTCGACTCCCGCATCCGTAGCCATCATTGCGCCCGCCAAATGCCCTGGCGATCCATTTCCGACTGATGCATATGAAATGCTGCCTGGCTTAGCCTTGGCCATCTCAATTACCTCTTTCACCGTCTTCGCAGGGAAATTAGGATTCGCAACTAAGATTTGAGGCAAGGAGGCAACGGTTACTACTGAAGAAAAGTCTTTTTCAGTATCAAAGGGTAGTTTTGGGTAGATGGCAGGATTGATGGTGTGCGACGAGAGTGTAAAAAGAACGGTATAGCCGTCCGAGGGTGACTGAGCCGCCAATGCGGAGCCAATTGATCCGCCGGCACCACCACGATTGTCGATGATGACCTGTTGCCCCAACTCTTTTGACAACGGTTCTTGCACTATTCGCGCAATGACATCCGTTCCGCCGCCGGGTGGGTAAGGAACGATGAACTTAATTTGCTTGGTTGGCCAAGACTGTGCGTGTGCTAGGCCTGCAATTGAAAATCCAGAGAGGCATACCAGCGCAGCAGATAGCCATTTTTTCATTTTTAACTTAGTCATTTAAACCCCCAAAGGAAATTATTTTTTGTCTCCAAGTCAAACCATACCTTATTCAGCTATCCTGAACAAGTTGTTTCGTATAAGTAAAAACACTAATCATTTTTTACTATAAAATCAATTTGTTCCATTAAAATGAACAAATTATATTGTTTTGTGAGATTAATCCCATGTTAGACCAGGAAACAATCGAAATACTGGATTTCCCCAAAAAGGATGCCTCTAGCGAAAACTCATCCATGCTCAAAGGGGTTGTCATTCTCGAGGCCCTAGCAGCACTCAGGCAGCCTGCTACCTTGGCGCAATTGATGCAAATCACGGGCATGCCAAAAGCCTCATTGCATCGCACGCTGGCTATTTTTGAAGAAGCCGGCCTCGTCGTACGCGAACCGGGTGGAAAAGCATATGCCCCTGGCGAGCGCCTCTCGAAGTTGGCACTGGAGACCTTGTGCCACGATAGCGTCTCTAGCGTCCGTCACTCGATATTACGTAAATTAGTTGCCGATCTAAAGGAAACCTGCAATCTAGCAGTGCTGCGGCAAGGCGAACTCTTTTACCTCGACCGGGTTGAGGCAAACTGGGCGCTTCGACTGCATCTGCCGCCCGGCACCGTATTGCCACCCCATTGCAGCGCAAGTGGAAAACTATTGCTTGCCTATAAGCCGATTGAAGAAAGAACACGCTTATTAGACAATCTTCCGCTTGAGCAATTTACGCACCGCACCATTACCGATCGCGATCTTCTTGAGTCAGAATTGGACCGTATCCTTAGCACGGAATATGCAGTCGATAATGAAGAGTACGTCTTAGGTGTTTCTTGTGTAGCCGTACCGGTTAAAGATAAACATGGCGATGCTGTGGCAGCCATCGCCATTCATGCCGCTACTGCGCGCCTGCCCCTAAATCAAGCAATGGAATACATTCCGCAGCTGCGTGAAGCGGCTACCCGCATTTCCAATACGCTTGGCGGATGAGTGGATCTCAGTCATGCTCGAAAAATACCCACACCTCAACTTACTCATTAAGGAATCACAGGGCCAAAAAAGGCTGGGGGTCGTTTTTCCATTGAACGAGCCGTCACTCGAAACAGTGGCGCAACTGCAAAAATACGCACTATGTACTCCAGTCTTAATTGGACCGAAGCTCGAAATTGAGGCGCTTGCAAAGCGTGCGTCACTTAAGCTTGATGGCATCGAGATTATGGATACCCCCAATGACCCAATCGCAGCAGCGAAAACAGCCGTTACGCTCGCGAAATCAGGTAACGTATCTGCGCTGATGAAGGGCTCTCTCCATACGGAGGACTTAATGGGGCCTGTGGTTGGCAAGGATGGCTTGAGAACAAGCCGCAGGACCAGCCATATTTTTTTGTTTGAACTACCCAGCTACCACAAGCTCCTGGGCATTAGCGATTGCGTAGTCAATATCGCTCCGTCCATTGAGCATAAAAAAGATATTTTGCTCAATAGCCTTGAGGCGCTTTTCAAACTCGGGATAACGAAACCAAAAGTAGCCATCATTGCCGCAACGGAAGTCATTAATCCAGCCATGCAGGCAACGCTGGATGCAAAAGTATTGGTTGACCTTCAGCAGGACAATGCATTTTTTCCAGGCGCCCTCATCGAAGGTCCCTTTGGCTTTGATAATGCTATCTCTGCGAGTTCTGCGGCAACCAAAGGAATTCAGTCTGCGGTTTCAGGCGATCCCGATTTGCTTCTTGTGCCTGATTTAGGGGCTGGAAATATTCTGTATAAATCGCTTGTTTATATGGCAGGAGCGGAGTGTGCTGGCGTAATTCTTGGCACCGCAGTACCCATCATTTTGACATCCAGGTCAGACTCTGTTTTTTCTCGAGTGGCCTCCACCGCATTAGCAATGCGCCTAGCTTAAAACTACATTTACTTTCAGAGACTAGAGAACATGTTTAAGATTTTTTCAAAAGACCCCATCCACGATCCAATTCACAGTCAAGCGCCAGCAACTGAGATAAAGACAACGACCTGCTATATGTGCGCTTGTCGATGCGGCATCCGAGCCCACTTGCGCGATGGTGAACTGGTCTACATTGATGGCAACCCAGATCACCCCTTAAACCAGGGCGTTATCTGCGCAAAAGGATCTGCGGGCATCATGAAGCAGAAATCACCTGCCCGCATTACTAAGCCATTGCTGCGTCGAAAAGGGAGTGACCGAGGCGCCGGTGAATTTGATGAGATTAGCTGGGATCAGGC
Source organism: Polynucleobacter sp. (assembly GCA_044345755.1). GTDB lineage: Bacteria > Pseudomonadota > Gammaproteobacteria > Burkholderiales > Burkholderiaceae > Polynucleobacter. Next base: position 6,322 of record JBIJAM010000035.1, read on the forward strand.
ATTTGAAATGCTTACCCAGCGCCTGCAAAAAATCCGGGAGACCGATCCAAAGAAATTCGCGCTATTTACAGGCCGCGATCAGATGCAAGCATTAACAGGGCTTTTTGCTCGTCAATTTGGTACGCCGAATTATGCAGCGCACGGTGGATTTTGTTCGGTCAATATGGCTGCTGGCATGATTTACACCATTGGCGGCAGCTTTTGGGAGTTTGGTGGACCCGATCTTGAACATGCGAAGTTATTCGTCATGATTGGTACTGCAGAAGACCATCACAGCAACCCGATGAAAATAGCGCTTTCTAAATTCAAGCGCTCTGGCGGCCGCTTTATTTCGATTAACCCGGTTCGTACTGGCTATTCCGCTATTGCAGATGAGTGGATTCCGATTAAGCCCGGCACTGATGGCGCTCTATTTATGGCGCTGATGCATGAACTCATTCGCAAAGAACAGTATGACGCTGATTTCCTCAAGCGCTACAGCAATTCTGGTCAGCTGGTTTGCCTAGATGCGGGCCCCGAAGAAGGCCTCTTCTTATTCGATCCAGACTCGGACCCCATTAACGCCGATTTGCCCCATAACAAATACGTTTGGGATGCCAACACCCAAAGTGCTAAGCCCTGCTTTGAAAAAGGTGTTTCGCCAACCTTATGCGGTGAATTCATCATGGGTCCAGGCCCACACCAAGGCAAAAAAGTGGTTCCTGCCTTTGAATTATTGCGGCGACAGGTTGAAAAAACCACTCCCGAATGGGCATCTTCGATTACCGGCATTCCAACTGCACGCATTGAAAAGCTGGCCGAAGAAATTGCGCATAGTGCTTTCAATCAAGCATTTGAGCTTCCTGTTACCTGGACCGATGCATGGGGTGAAGAGCATCAATCAGTAACTGCTAGGCCGGTTGCATTTCATGCCATGCGGGGATTGGCTGCCCACTCGAACGGCTTTCAAACCACGCGCGGTTTGGCAGTATTGATGTCCTTAATCGGCACCATTGATAGACCAGGTGGCTTTAGACATAAGGCGCCTTATCCACGTCAAACTCCACCCAATGTGAAGCCGCCTTCATCAGAAGACGACATTAAACCCAATACGCCCCTAGGCAAAGCGCCTTTGGGATGGCCAACGCAACCCGAAGACCTTGCTTTAGATAAAAACGGAAACGCACTCCGCATTGATAAAGCCTATACCTGGGAGCACCCACTGGCAGCCCATGGATTAATGCATAACGTCATTACCAATGCCGTAAAAGGGGATCCCTACTCCATTGATACATTAATGATCTTCATGGCCAATATGTCATGGAATTCCACAATGAACACGATGGAAGTACGTGAATTACTCAATAGTAAAAACGCAGATGGGGAATTTAAGATTCCGTTCTTGGTGGTTTGCGATGCCTTTCAATCCGAAATGGTTGACTTTGCTGATCTCGTCTTACCGGATACAACGTATTTAGAGCGCCATGACGTGATGAGCATGCTTGATCGACCCATCTCCGAATACGATGGCCCAGTCGATTCAGTACGCATCCCAGTACTTCCACCAACCGGTGAATGCAAGCCCTTCCAAGAAGTGTTAATCGAACTCGCATCGCGCCTAAAATTCCCCGCCTTCACAAGCGAAGACGGCGGCAGGAAATTTGTCGACTACCCAGACTTCATTACGCGATTTGAGACGGCACCCAATTCCGGTATTGGTTTTTTAGCGGGTTGGCGCGGAAAAGACGGTGAAAAAAGCCTCCGTGGAGAGCCAAATAAAGACCAATGGCAGCGTTATGCTGAAAACAATTGCGTGTTTCAACACCATATGCCAGTTGAGCATCAATACATGCGCAATTGGAACCGTGGCTACTTGGACTTCAGCAAAGCAAACGCGCTGCGCCAAAAAAATGACCCCATCATGATTGCAATCTACTCGGATATTTTGCAAAAATTTAGGCTAGCTGCAAAAGGCCAGCGCAAAGGGGCAACACCACCTGAGCATTTAAAGTCACGGATTCTGAAATACTTTGATCCGCTGCCATTTTGGTATCCACCACTCGAAGACGAAGTGACCGACTTAAGTGAATTCAGTCTGAATGCGATTACTCAACGACCGATGGCCATGTACCATTCGTGGGACTCCCAAAACGCTTGGCTTAGACAAATTCATAGCCACAACTACCTTTACGTCAATACCAAAACTGCGTTAGAGCATGGCATTAATGATGGTGCGTGGATGTGGATCGAGTCCCAATGGGGAAAAGTGAAATGCATGGCACGCCACTCTGAGGCAGTAGATCCCGGTACGGTCTGGACCTGGAATGCAATCGGTAAGGCAGAATCGGCATGGAGTCTTGATCCGGCATCGGATGAGTCCAAAAAAGGGTTCTTGCTAAACCACCTGATTACAGAGGAGCTATCCCTCGGCGGATTCTCAGTAAGTAACTCCGATCCGATTACTGGTCAAGCCGGCTGGTATGACGTGCGCGTCAAACTCGCTGCAGCCGGAGAGAATGAGCCCGAGGAAACATGGCCACAAGTGAAGGCACATCGAGTCCCCGGCATGATTAAAAATAAATCGTAATCAACCCATTTATTAACTATGAATCAAACCATGAATCCCAAAAATGAAACCACAGATCACAAGAAGCAACTGGCGCTTGTCATCGATCTTAATGTCTGTGTAGGCTGCCATGCTTGCGTTACTTCTTGTAAGGAATGGAATACCTCAGGATCTGCTGGGCCGCTAACCGACCTAAATGCGTATTCAGCAAATCCAACTGGTACCTTCTTTAATCGGGTACAAACCTACGAGGCTGGAATATTTCCAAACACGCAAACCGTTCACTTTCCAAAATCGTGCCTGCACTGCGAAGAACCTCCTTGTGTTCCAGTCTGCCCAACCGGGGCAAGCTATAAGCGCGAAGAAGATGGCATTGTTTTGGTGGATTACGACAAGTGCATCGGCTGCAGTTACTGCTCATGGGCTTGCCCATACGGTGCCAGGGAGCTAGATCAAGAGCGCCAAGTAATGACCAAATGCACACTTTGCGTAGATCGAATCTATAGCGAAACATTGCCTGAATCAGAGCGCAAGCCTGCTTGCGTATTAGCATGCCCAACGAGCGCACGTATTTTTGGTGATGTGCATGATCCAAAGTCCGATGCCAGCATAGCCATTCAAGAACGTGCTGGCTATGCACTGATGCCTGAATGGGAAACTCAGCCTGCAAACCATTATTTACCGCGCTCCATTATGGAAACAATTGAAGCCGCAAGGAAAGACAGCTAATGCGCCCACAATTTTCAATTATCTTTTTTACAACCTTAGCTGGCATGGCGCAGGGCTTACTGTTTTCCTTGGCAATCCTGGACTTCCCAGTGCAAATCTTTACACAGTCCTTTTTATCTACCTTCGCCTTTCCATCTGCACTCGTATTGCTAGGGCTGGGACTGATTGCCTCGTTCTTCCATCTTGGCAGGCCAGAGCGGGCTTGGCGCGCTGCGATGATGTGGCGTACCTCCTGGCTTTCACGCGAAGTCATTGTGCTTCCGATACTGATTGCAGTAACAGTTCTGGGCTTGCTTTACTCACTAACGAATGAAGTTCCATCCTGGCTATGGATTGCAATTGTTATTGCCACCATATTGCTTTGGATCTGTACCGCAAAGATCTATCAATGCATACGCTTTATTCAGGAATGGTCGCATCCCTCAACCCTGATGAACTTCACGCTACTGGGAATAACATCGGGCTGGATGCTATTGGGAGCGCTTGTCGGGCTTTCAGATGGGACAAAGGAATTCCCTCTTAATAGCGTGATGTCAGGCATCTCTTTTATTCTGCTATTTGTAGCCTTTAATTTAAAGCTCTGGATTTGGCGCCGTAACCGCGGCTTGCGTCCCAAATCAAATCTTGCATCAGCAACTGGAATTAAAGGTAAAAACATTCGCCAGACCTCAATGGGCTTGATGGGAGGCAGCTTTAACACACGGGAATTTTTTCATCACCAAACTGACCGTACCATTAGTAATATCCGAAAGATAGTACTCCTATGCGCTTATATCTTCCCCATGATATTGGTAGCCTATTCCATTTCTTCCCCATCAAACGTTATTTTTATTCTGGCATTGGCCGTTCACTTCATTGGCCTACTTGCCGAGCGTTGGATGTTTTTTGCAGAAGCAAATCACCCTCAGAATTTATATTACCAACGGGTTTCTTGATCTTGCATTTGGTTAAGCGTAATGGATGACTACATAAATCAGCTCATTCACGGAAGAGTTCATGTATCGCCCAAACGCTTAATTCAGCCAGGCCCTTCGCTCGAACAAAAACAGCAGATATTAAATGCTGCTAAGGCAGCGCCAGACCATGGCAGACATACGCCATGGCACTTTTATGAAGTAAGCGAATCAAGTCGAACATTGTTGGGGGATGTATTTAGAGAATGCCTACTAGACCGAGACCCACTAGCAACACCGATTCAATTGGATGAGGCTCGAGATAAAGCCTTTCGAGGTCCTCTCCTATTATTGGCCGTAGCTAATTTAAACGATACTGAGGATGGCATTACACCGTATGAAAAAATGATATCGCTCGGATGTGCAATTCAAAATATCTTGCTTATGGCGCACGCTCTCGGTTTTGGGGCTGGATTATCGAGCGGCAAAGCAATACAAAGCGAGCGGCTCAGGCAGTTATTCAAGCTATCTACGGATACGATAGCTATTTGCTTTATTACCATTGGTACAGTATCAAAAAATAAGTCCGGCAACGCGCTGCGGCCGGACCTATCTATTTACCACTCTATTGTTTAATGATGGGGGCAATCGCTTGCCCCAATCAATCTAGACTTAAACGTAATCTTTATACTTTTCCAAGAAACGCACTGGCTTAGACAGTGCATCGCGGCGGAATGGGTCGCCTAATTCGCGTGTGCACATAATTTCAATAACACACGTCTTACCCTCTTTCATTTGCATCTCCACTGCCTTCTTCAACGCTGGACCAACTTGGTCAAGCTGATCAACTACGATACCTTCTGCACCCATTGCTATTGCCATTCCTGCAAAGCTTGGGCTTTCTAATTCACCGGCTACAAAACGGCGATTGTAGAAATCAACTTGGTTTTTCTTCTCGGCACCCCATTGGCGATTATGGAAAACAATGGCAGTCACTGGGATATCGTGGCGTACTGCAGTCATAATTTCCACCATGCTCATTGCCCAAGCGCCATCACCGGCATAGGCAATCGCTGGCCTTTCGGGTGCGGCCGCTTTTGCACCAATCATGGTTGGCAGTGCATAACCGCAATTACCAAAACTCATTGGGGCAAAAAAGCTCCGTGGCTTTTCAAAGCGCAAATAACTGTTTGCTACTGAATTGATATTTCCAATGTCAGTGGAAACCATCACATCGGCTGGCATCGCTTTTTCAAGCTCGCGCAACACTTGTCTTGGGCTAAGGTAATTGCCGCCGGTTGGGGTTTTTTCCTTTTTTTGCTCCTCAATCATGTCCAGGCTAAATGCATCTCGCTCATGGGTCCACTCATCCAGCTCTTTTTCCCAAGCCGCCTTTTCAGTAGCAATGGTTTTGGCCCGATCAGCCTTGCTTGCGTCACATACTAAGGTTTTATTTGCCAGGCGCTGTGTCAGCGCAATGGCTGCAGCCTTTGCGTCGCCGCAAATGCCAACAGAGATCTTCTTGACCAATCCAAGCATTTTATTGTCAGCATCAATTTGAATAATCTTGGCATTCTTTGGCCAGTAATCCATGCCATGCTGCGGCAAAGTACCAAAGGGGCCTAGGCGTGATCCCAAAGCAACTACGACGTCTGCTTGTGAAATCAACTTCATCGCCGCCTTAGAACCCTGGTATCCGAGTGGGCCACACCATAATGGGTGACTTGCTGGGAAGGAATCGTTGTGCAAATAGCTATTGACAACGGGGGCGCCCAAACGCTCTGCCAGTGCTTTGCATTCCTCAACGGCATCACCCATAACAACGCCGCCGCCAGAAATAATCACGGGAAACTTCGCTTTAGCCAAGAGTTCAGCAGCTTCGTTTAGGCTGTGCTCACCGCCAGGACCCCGATCCAGGCGATTTGGCTGTGGAATCTCCACTTCGATTTCGCCATAAAAATAATCCCTTGGAATGTTCAGTTGGGTTGGGCCCATTTCCGACATGGCGCGATCGAAACAACGGCCCGTATATTCAGCCATACGCTTTGGATTATTGACATGACCTTGGTACTTGGTGAATTCCTCAAACATCGGCAGCTGATTTGCCTCTTGGAAACCACCGAGGCCCATTCCCATCGTGCCTGTTTCAGGGGTAATCATCACTACCGGGGTGTGTGCCCAATATGCGGCGGCGATGGCAGTCACGCAGTTACTGATTCCAGGTCCATTTTGGGCAATTACTACCCCATGCCGACCGCTTACGCGAGCGTAACCGTCAGCCATGTGTGCTGCCCCTTGCTCATGAACTACGGGGATCAAGCGAATGCCTGCTGGAGCAAAAATATCCATCGCATCCATAAAAGCAGAACCCATAATTCCGAAGATGTCGGTTACGCCATTGGCAGCCATTGTTTCGACAAAGGCCTCTGAAGGCGTCATTTTTTGTGGGCCTGTTGTTACTGCATGATCCGCTTTGGACATGTGGAATCTCCGTTAATGGGTTAAAAATTACGCCCTCAATGTATCTGAGGTATTCTCTGACTTAATTCTAGCATTATTTCAAATTAACTGAACAATTTGTTCTATAATAACAAAAAATAGACGAAAAATAAGGGAAATCCCGATGTTTAATCGATTAAGTGGAATGATATCGCTTATATATTCGAACATTCCCTGCCTAAAATGAAATAACACCACCTGGAACCGACATGCAAAATAGCCCTGAATTAACAAACCTCGGAGAGGCAAAACCGGACGCCCTTATTTCCGCCAAAAGTGCCTTTCCTGAGTGCCAGTTTCCGTGCGATTTTGAAGTTCCGCGTTTTTCATCTAGGCATGATTTAGTCCCGGAAATCGATCCGAATTACCGCCTCGATAGCGATACGACCATCGCCCTCCTATCCGGGTTTCGTTTTAATCGACGAGTGCTTTTGCAAGGCATGCACGGCACCGGGAAATCAACTCACATTGAACAGGTTGCAGCCAGACTGAATTGGCCCTGCCTTCGCATCAATTTAGATGGCCAGATTACGCGCATGGATCTGCTGGGCAAAGACGTTATTACCATTAAGGATGGCAAGCAAGTAACCGAATTTCAATTGGGTCTTATTCCGTGGGCGATGCAAAGACCAATTGCTTTGGTGCTAGATGAGTATGATGCTGGCCGGCCGGATGTCATGTTTGTGATTCAGCGGATGCTTGAACGCGAAGGCAAGCTCACTCTATTGGATCAGAACCGTGTCATTGAGCCGCATTCCGCATTTCGAATATTCGCTACCAGCAATACAGTTGGCTTAGGCAACTGGAATAGCATTTACCACGGCACCCAACTCCTCAATCATGGCCAAATGGACCGATGGGATGTGGTTGCTGCACTTAATTACCTAGAGCCTAAGGCAGAAGAGCAAATTATTAAGGCTAAAGTTCCAAGCTTAAATAATTCTGAAAATAACCTTGTGGTTGGGCAAATGATTGCCTTGGCTAATTTAACGCGTAATGGTTTTGCTGCAGGTGACTTATCGACCCTAATGTCGACCAGAACAGTAATCACCTGGGCAGAAAATTGGGCAATTTTTGGAGATCTCGCTTTGGCATTTCGCTTAGCCTTTTTAAATAAGTGCGAGTCCGAAGAAAAAAAATTAATCGCCGAATACTACCAACGCTGCTTCAATACAGAATTGGTTTTACCGAAGAGTAACTTGGACCAATAGAAGATTTCCTTGCAAACTCAATCCTCGCAAGAACTGCTCACTCAGGAGCGCTATGGTGCACTTGTGCGATCGATATCGGGCGATGCGCAAGTCAATTTGCGCGATTGGCTTTTTTATCGTGACGATGACATTATTGGTCAACTTGCGCCGCACCTAAATCCAGTTCATTTCTCCGAATCATGGGCAAATCACCGCGGGATGCTCGATGGCCTTGGCCTTCGCCTTGCACTCTCCAATCAAAGATTACATCTAGCCAAACAGCCGCATGATCTAGTGGGATCGCTTGTTTACGAAGTTCTCGAACAAATACGGGTTGAAAGCATTTGCCCAGCAGGGATGATTGGGTCTAAAGAAAATCTTCGATCGCACTTCATTGCTTGGTTAAATCAATTCATGGCTTCTGGAAATACCGAAGGAAGTATTGGCCTGCTCCTTTTGGCCATATTTGGCGGAACGTGGTCTAGGATGAATAACGCCCCACTCCCCCAGTTAATGCAAGATACGATCGAGATACCACGCGCAGAGCTGTATGCCACCACTGGAACACTGCTTGAAAAGCTAAAACGCCTTCGATGCGATCAAGAACAGTATGCTGAAGTGGCTTTGGAACTTGCTACCTTTGTTTCCAATTTAGTACAAAAAGAATATGAAAATGTACCCAGCATTCGTATTAAGCGTAAAAACGTAAATCAGACTCGACTTCCGATTGTTTGGGAATTCTCCGATAAACAAAGGCATCCCATTGCAGCCAATAGCCTATTTTCAAGTTCGCACACCAGCGAAGAGCTCAAATACCAAGATGAATTAAAGCGCTATCGTGTATTTGATAGCTCCTATGATCAAGAAATTAAGCCGCTAGACGCCATTAGACTTGCTCAACTGGTTTCATTCCGCGAAGAAATGGATCAGCAAATTCAAAGTTGGTCCATACCCTGGTCTAGGCTGATTAAGGTGTACACCCCGCTTTTTTGCACTCCTAATGCTAGCGGTGTAGAGTCGGCGGAAGAGGGAGTCTTAAATCGAAAGTTGTTAAGCCGAATTGTCACCTCAATCAATCCATCGTCGGTTTATCAAACGCCTTATTTAAAGCCGAAACCCACAGCCAGCGTCACCTTTTTAATTGATTGCTCTGGATCCATGAAAGAGCATCGTGTAATCATGGCGTCCTGGGTTGATGTGATGGTGAAGGTACTCGATAAGATTGGGGTTCCAACCGAGGTGCTGGGATACAGCACGATGAGCTGGCAAGGTGGTAGATGCTTTAAGCAATGGCAATTGGCAGGCAAACCTGATAACCCAGGTCGATTAAATGAACGTGCCCACTGGGTATTTAAAGACTTCAATACCAGCTGGAGACAAGCGCGGCTAGGGCTAGCCGCCATGCTTAAACCCGACATCTATCGAGAAAGCGTAGATGGTGAAGCGCTCCAATGGGCCATCAATCGGTCCAATCATGAGTCTTCCAAACGCATGGCGACTGCATCAGAACCCATTGAGCAAAACATCATTTTACTCTCGGATGGATGCCCTATGGATCGCGCCACCCAACAAGCAAACGACGAAAACTACCTGATTGACCACCTAAAACTGGTTCTTAAGTGGAGCGAGCACCAAGCAAACACCAGCATTTGGGGGTGCGGTGTAGGGCAAGAGATGCGGGGCTTTTTTAGACGAAAGTTAAGTTGGAACAAGGATGATTCGATTATTCAATCCATCCTTGCATGGGCGGATGAATTCAAAAGGCAACGCTAAGCTTTTTGACTGCTCGGCCGCTTAGGCCACCAACTCACTGAAATACTCATGGTTATTGGTATTCAAGGTTGATACTCGCCATTCCAGTGGCTCATCTTGTATCCCGAGCGCAACGCGCCGTATAACAAGAACGGGAGAACCTGGACTCACATTGAGCCATTCTGCATGCTGCTTATTGGCAAGCGCGGCGCGCAAACGCTCATTGGTACGCACTACCGTTTGGCCATAATGCATTTGGTACAACTGATAAATACTGCCTTCCCTCGCGACAAAATCCTCACGGGTCATTTTTTTAAAACGCTTTTTGTCTAAGGTAATCTGATCAATCAAGACGCACTGGCCATCGAGGTAAAGACGATTGGTAATGCGCCAAACGGGCGATGCCTCTTTTATTTCAAGCTTTAAAGCCTCTTCCTTGCTGGCAGAGGCAGATAAAAAACTAGCTAACTCGACTTTTGGGTAGACTTTTTTGTCTACATCATGGCGTACAACATGAAAAAAATAATAGAGGAGCCGCTTTAAGTCGTGCTCAGCTACGTAAGTCCCTTTTCCTTGACGCCGCGTAACGATTCCATCGGCCACCAACTCATCAACTGCTTTGCGAAGGGTGCCAATTGATACATCCAATTCTTTTGCAAAATCTTTTTCAGCAGGCAGGGCTTGGCCCATCGGAAAACGGCCCCTGACCAGATCTTCGGTGATTTTTTGCTTCACCTCTTGATAGGCGGTCAGGGACTTCATACGTTGACTACTTATGCAGATTCATACAGACGGGTCATCACAAACTCACGATGGCCCAGAATTTCAGCTGCAGTTAATTCACCATTGGCAGTGCGCAATAGAGAATCAATTAGCTTTTCTCCAGCCGAATCCAGCGTTTCCTCTCGGCGCAACAAGCCAGATACATCCACATCAATATGCTCTGACATTAGACGTACTGTTCTTGGATTTGCGCATAACTTAATGACGGGAAGAATTGCATTGCCGATCACATTGCCCTGTCCAGTTGGGAAGAGATGGGCAGCAAATCCAGAGGCTGCGCACAATGTCACCATTTCAGCAGCAGCCGAAGAGGAGTCCATAAAGTGCAGTCCTGGGATGGTAGGCGTTTCTGCCTTATCCAGCACGCCATCCACGATGCATTTCTTACCAATTTTCTGGATATTCCCTAAGGCTTTTTCTTCAATCGTAGTCAAGCCGCCAGCAATGTTGCCTTTAGTTGGCTGCGAATCAGATAAATCGCTAGTTTTGTTACGCTCAATCACGCCTTGGTAACGGTCAAACATCTCGCGGAACTTCTTTTTGACCTCGGGAGTCCGGCAGCGGGCTTCAACTAAGTGCTCACCACCCGTTAATTCGGTTGTCTCACCAAATACCAAAGTAGAGCCAATTTCATACAAGCGGTCAAATGCATTGCCTACTGCTGGATTTGAAGCACAGCCGGAGGTTGTATCGGATTCGCCGCATTTGGTTGAAACCCAAAGCTCTGACAGAGGAGCTGAAACACGCTGCTGCTTTGATGCATGCTTGACCATTTTGTAAGCAGATTTGCTAGCCGCAGTAATGGTTGCTGTATCGCCATTACCGCTAATCCAAAAACCTTCAACTGGTTTGCCGGATGCTTTAATGCCCTCTACTACCTTGCCAGTCCACTGACTTTCAATACCGATCACCACCACCGCTGCCACATTCGGGTTGCAGCCAGCACCAATCAGGGTGCGGAAATGGAGGTCCAAGTCAGCACCAAACTGCAAACGGCCATATGGGTGCGGAATTGCAATAGCGCCTTTAATGTTATTGGCAACTGCCTCACAGGCTGCATTGGATAGGTCATCTAAAGGCAGGATAACAACGTGATTGCGAATACCCATGCGGCCGTTTTCACGGCGATAGCCCATAAATGTTGCTTCTTTTAAATTGATCATCTTTAATCTTTCCAAGTAAATAAGGTTGCAAAAACTGGATTACCAGCGCTTGGTCTTTACGTTTTGAACGTGGAGGTGCTCCCCTTTTTTGATGGGTGCAACCACTTTTCCAATATCCACACCATATTTAATTACCGTATCACCAGCAACCAAAGGCTTTAAGGCAATCTTGTGTCCGATTGGAATATCACTCTCAGACTTAATAGTTAAAGTAGTGTCGCCTTCCATTACCCAGCCAGTTAACTCCGTTCCAGCTTTAATGTTTTCGACTACCACTACACCAACAACATCTCCTGGTTCATGCACGACAAAGTGGATCATTTATTGCTCCTTAAAAATTGTTATATAAACTACTTCGCCCAATTCCGACGAATGCCGGATTGAATTTCTTCCAATACTGCATCTGCAACATTAATACCACCATCAAATGCATTTGCTCGCTGCTTGAAGCGACGCTGTCCTGGTAATCGAACGCCCGCATCAGCGGCCAAGGTCTTTAAAAAATCGCTCATGCGATTTGCAAACACCTGCCCACCGGCAAGGCCTGGATCAATGGTTAACAGGAGCTGGCCAATACGGGGGCGATTGCCCTGCGCATCAAAGAAGGAGTCAGCTTCATATGAGAAACGGCTCCCCGACAATCCGACAACAAGCAACTCCACAATTAACGCCAATAAAGCACCCTTATCTCCGCCCATCGGAACCATCAAGCCTTTGAGACCCTCATTGGGATTGGTGGTCGGCTTACCATCTATGGTTAAAGCCCAGCCCTCCGGAATTGACTCGCCCTTTTTTGCAGCGACAAGTAACTTGCCACGCGCTACAGCAGACAAAGACATATCAATCACAAGGGGGTTTGCTTTAGCAACTGGAAATGACGCCGCCAGGGGATTGGTCCCAAAGATGGCTTTACTGCCACCCGCCATCGGCATGGCTGCAGGCGTATTACCAAAGAGCAAAGAAATATACCCAGCACGCGCAGCCGCTTCGGTGTAATGACCTGCGACACCAAAATGATGGCTATTGGTGACGGCCACAAGCCCTACGCCATTTTTGGATGCCAAATTAACCGACAAATCGGTTGCTAGTTTTAAGGCTGGAAACGCAAGACCATCGCATGCATCCACTAAAGCGGCGGCCGTTTTAAATCGCTTTACTCGCGGCTTTGCTTTTAACTCAATACGGCCATTCATGGCATGTCCAGCATATTGCCCGACTCGCGCTAAGCCGTGCGAAGCTAAGCCATCAGCCTCGGCTAAAGCCAAAAATTCCGCAGTCTCAAATGCTGCTTTACGATCAATGCCGCTGGCTCGTAAACCGGACGATGCCAACGCAACAATCTGGTCGAACGTCATCTTCATTTACGCTCTCCTAAAAACCGAATGACCTCATCTGCAATCATTTGACTAACGCGGTCATTACTCTCACTAGTAACCCCTGCAATATGTGGCGTTGCAATGAGGTTGTTTAATCCAGCAAAGTGAGAAAGGTCGGTCGCAGGCTCTTTTTCAAAAACGTCCAAGGCTGCGCCGCCCAAGCGACCAGAGCGCAAACGCTCAGCTAACGCCTTTTCGTCGACAATGCCTCCGCGCGCAGTATTAATTAAACAGGCGCCCTGCTTCATTTTGTCTAAGGTTGCCGCAGAAAATAAACCGCGGGTTTCTGGCAAGAGGGGTAAATGCAAGGTAACGGCGTCACTGGCTGCCAATAGGGCATCTAGCGTTACGAGAGGGACAGCAGTGCCGCCAACATCGATTGATTTACCGGGCAGCATAGGATCATAAGCCAGGCACTTCAAACCAAAGGCAAGTGCCTTCTGCGCCGTTACACGGCCAATGCTGCCAAAACCAACTACGCCTAAGGTCTTACCAGTGAACT
>JBIJAM010000064.1:0-6197 GCA_044345755.1 Polynucleobacter sp.
TGGTGGACATTCAGTTCCCGCGTGACAGCATGCCAAATATTTATGATGCCTTGACATTGGTCGAGAGCGGCGAAAAATCATTTGTTGAAAAAGGCTTGACCTTTGAGGTTCAGCAACAAATTGGCGATGGCGTAGTACGCGCAATTGCCATGGGCGCAAGCGATGGCCTGCGTCGTGGCATGGAAGTGGCATCCACCGGAAAAGCCATTTCGGTCCCTGTTGGCCCAGCAACACTCGGCCGCATTATGGACGTTTTAGGGCGTCCAATTGACGATGCGGGCCCGATTGCAACCCAAGAGCGTCGTGCAATTCACCAGCCAGCCCCTAAATTTGAAGAGCTATCACCCTCGGTTGACTTGCTTGAAACCGGAATTAAGGTTATTGACTTGGTTTGCCCGTTTGCTAAGGGCGGTAAGGTTGGCCTCTTCGGTGGTGCGGGTGTAGGTAAAACCGTGAACATGATGGAGTTGATTAACAACATTGCGAAGCAGCACTCCGGTTTATCGGTGTTTGCCGGTGTTGGTGAGCGTACTCGTGAAGGAAACGATTTCTATCACGAAATGAAAGAATCCAATGTTATTGATAAAGTAGCAATGGTGTTTGGTCAGATGAATGAGCCGCCCGGCAACCGTTTGCGCGTTGCCTTAACTGGCTTGACTATGGCCGAAGCCTTCCGCGATGAAGGTCGCGACATTCTCTTCTTCGTGGATAACATTTACCGCTACACGCTGGCTGGTACTGAGGTATCGGCGCTACTGGGCCGTATGCCTTCTGCGGTGGGCTATCAGCCAACCTTGGCTGAAGAAATGGGTAAATTGCAAGAGCGGATTACTTCAACTAAGACTGGTTCGGTTACTTCGATTCAGGCGGTTTATGTTCCAGCCGATGACTTAACCGATCCATCGCCCGCAACAACCTTCTTGCATTTGGATTCAACGGTTGTGTTGTCGCGTGACATTGCTGCTTTGGGTATTTACCCCGCAGTTGATCCGTTAGATTCGACCAGTCGCCAGCTTGACCCACAAGTCGTAGGTCAGGAGCACTATGAAGTGGCGCGAGGCGTACAAATGACATTGCAGCGCTATAAAGAGTTGCGTGACATTATTGCGATTTTAGGTATGGACGAATTGTCGCCAGACGATAAGTTGGCCGTAGCCCGCGCCCGTAAGATTCAGCGCTTCTTGTCCCAGCCCTTCCACGTGGCCGAGGTATTTACTGGATCACCAGGAAAATACGTGCCCCTGAAAGAGACGATTCGTGGCTTTAAGATGATTGTGAGCGGCGAGTTGGATCATTTGCCAGAGCAGGCGTTCTATATGGTGGGCTCAATTGATGAGGCCATTGAGAAAGCCAAGAAGCTTTAATCAAACAACAAGGAAGCCATGTCAACCATTCGCGTCGATGTTGTTAGTGCTGAGCAATCCATCTTTAGTGGAGAGGCAAAGTTTGTTGCCCTCCCCGGAGAAAATGGCGAGCTCGGCATTTTGCGTGGACACACTCCGTTAATAACGCGTATTCGCCCCGGTTCTGTGCGTATTGAAAAAGCCGATGGCGATGAAGAATTTGTTTTCGTGGCAGGCGGTTACTTAGAAGTGCAGCCCGATCACGTAACTGTGCTGGCTGATACTGCTATCCGCGGCCACGATTTAGATGAGGCCAAAGCGCTTGAAGCAAAACAGCGCGCGCAAGAGGCGATGCAAAATCGCAGTAGCGATTTTGATTTGGCCTTAGCGCAGTCTGAATTTGCTATAGCAGCGGCACAGTTATCGGCTATTGCCCGATTTCGGCGCAAAAAATAAGCCTTCAGCACATGCTGCTAAACGATCGCTTTATTAAGGCCTGTCTTGGACAGGCGGTTGATCGCACGCCACTTTGGCTAATGCGTCAAGCTGGGCGTTATCTGCCCGAATACAATGCGACGCGTGCAAAAGCCGGCAGTTTTTTAGACTTAGCTAAAACGCCCGCCTACGCAACCGAAGTTACCCTTCAGCCCTTGGATCGCTATCCGCTGGATGCGGCCATTTTATTTTCTGACATTTTGACAATCCCAGATGCAATGGGGCTTGGATTGCAGTTTGCGGCGGGAGAGGGCCCCAGCTTTCAACGGCCGCTGCGAACAGAGGCAGACATCAATAAACTGCACGTCGCCGATATGGGTGAGTTGACCTATGTTTTTGATGCCGTATCTGAAATTCGGAAAGCCTTAATTCAGGATGGTAAGCAACGCGTGCCCTTGATTGGTTTCTCGGGAAGCCCTTGGACCTTGGCCTGCTATATGATTGATGGTTCGAGCGCAGACGAATTCCGTCATGCAAAGACCATGATGTTCGATCGGCCCGATTTATTGGCGCGCATTCTCGAGATTAATATCCAGTCGGTTGCTGCTTATCTCACAGAGCAAGTGAAAGCAGGCGCGCAGGCGCTAATGATCTTTGATACGTGGGGCGGCATGCTGCCAGACGGTTGGTACCAGCAGGTATCGTTAGCCGCGATGCAAAAAGTAATTGCCCTGCTCCCTAGAGAGCACGAAGGCCAGCGGATTCCGGTCATTATTTTTACCAAAGGCGGCGGCCTATGGATTGAAGACATGGCCCAGGTTGGTGCAGACGCTATTGGATTGGATTGGACCATTTCGCTAAGCCGTGCTCGTAAAGCACTTTTGGCTGCGGGCAGGCCCCTGGCCATCCAAGGAAATCTAGACCCCTTAATTTTGTTTTCCAGCCCCGAGAAAATTGCCCAAGAGGCAGGTAAACTGCTCGCCGATTTGGTGAGCGCACCCGCACTAAAGCCGGGACTGCATTCTCTAGATGGCCACGTTTTTAATCTGGGCCATGGGATTTCCCAATTCACCCCACCCGAAAGCGTTACTGCACTAGCCCAGGCGGTGATTGAGCAGTCGCAAAAGCTACGCCGATAGGCCTAATTGGCGACGTAAAGAAGCGTTTACTTACATCCCCGCCCCGGGTTATGCACAGCTGGTAGTACAAAAATTAATACAGTGGGATTGAGGATATTTTTCAATCAATTTATCCATATAAACACACAAGCCATTGATTTTATTGAACTTTAGATAAGGCAGTTAAAAAAAGCAATCTTGGTGCATTTCAAGGTGAAAATAGCAAAAAGCGCCAGAGACAAATGATATCCACAGACTTATCCACAGAAGAGCAGCCGGGCAATGCCAATGCGGCGGCACCACAGTGTTATGTGCAGGTGGTGCTCGATAAGCCACTGGTTCAGGGCTTTGATTACATCTGGGATCGTGCTGTATTGGGCAATGCGCCCGAGCCAGGCCAATTGGTAGAAGTGCCTTTTGGCAGAGTAAATGCGGTCGGTATAGTAATAAAAGTAAGCAATCACTCAGATTATGAGCCATCTAAGTTAAAGAAAGTAAGTCAACGCGCCCCCCTAGCCCCGCTGGATAGCAAGACCTTGCATATGCTCAACTTTGCTAGCCAGTATTACTTCAGTACCTTAGGTGAAATTGCCCTGCCATCGATACCGGCCTATTGGAAAAAACCAAAGCAATGGCAAGCGCTAGAACAAAAAAGACGCGATACAGACATAAGGCCTGGAAAAAAAACCAGCAAGAAGAAAGCAGGATCTCAGCCAGTGCAAATGGAGCCTACGCCTCATTCAGGAATACAAAGGGATCAGCTAAATCCAGGGCAGGCCACAGCGCTGAGGCTTTTAATTGGAGATCCTGGCGCGGCTCAAGCCTATCGCACCATCGTATTGCAGGGCAAGACGGGCTCCGGAAAAACTGCCGTTTATCTGAACTGGATTAAAGAGGCGCTGCAAAGCGACGATGCTCAGGCTTTGATATTGGTCCCAGAGATTAATCTCACGCCGCAACTTGAAAAACGCGTAGCGGAATTTTTTCCAGAAAAACGCATTGCTGTCATGCACAGTGGCCTGTCTGAAAAGCGCCGCGGCATTGCGTGGCAAGAAACTATCGAGGGCAGGGCCCAAATTATTTTAGGCACGCGCTTAGCTGCACTTGCAGCAATACCCAACTTGAAAGCAATCGTGGTGGATGAGGAGCACGACGCATCCTATAAGCAGCAGGAAGGAACACGCTACTCGGCGAGAGACCTGTGCGTTTGGCGAGCCCATCAATTATTAATACCGGTCGTCTTGGCATCCGCAACACCGTCCTTAGAAACATGGCTCGCCGCAGAAGATGGGCGCTATGAGCGCATTCGACTGGATGCACGCGCATTGAGCACAACCATGCCCAAAGTAAAGCTCGTGCGTTTGCCAAAGACAGCTACGCGGACTGCGCAAGGTGAGGCAGATTTAATATCGCCCGAGGTGCGTGATGCTATTGCGCGCAACATACTGCAAAAAAAGCAAAGCCTGATATTGATCAACCGACGCGGTTATGCGCCCATACTAAGTTGTACTGCATGCGGTTGGTTATCCGGATGCAGCAAATGCTCCTCATATATGGTGATCCATAAGTCCAGCATTCTTGGCAAAAAGGCAGTATTGAACTGCCACCACTGTGGATTAATAAAAGAGGTTCCGCCATTTTGTCCAGAATGCGGCAACGCAGAACTCAGCACGATTGGGCAGGGCACCCAAAAGATGGAAGACTATATACAGTCTCACTGGCCCTCCGCAAAAGTCCTTCGCATCGATGCAGACAGCAGTAAAAAAAGCCTACACGCTGAAAGCTTGTTTGAGCAAATACACGATGGCACTGCCGACATCATTGTCGGCACCCAGATGATTGCCAAGGGCCATGATTATCAAAACATTGGCTTAGTTGCTGTGATCGATGCAGACAGTAGGCTATTCTCACAGGACTATAGAGCGGCTGAGCGGTTGTTTGCACAGCTGGTGCAGGTTGCTGGGCGCGCTGGGCGCGCAAGCCAAGATCTGCAAGACGCAGGCGAGATCTGCATCGAAACACGCTATCCCGATCTGCCGGTTTTTCGTCACGTATTGGAGCATGACGTCGATGGATTTTTGGGGCACATTGCAACTGAACGCAAAGATGCTTTATTGCCACCCTATAGTTACCAAGCGCTAATACACGCGGAAGCAAAAAACATTAGTACCGCAATTCAGTTTCTAACGGACATCAAAAAAACAGTGCGTAGTGCATCAGATTTTCCAGATGGAGTGCGGATGTATGATCCCGTTCCAAAAACCATTGTGCGTGTTAGCAGCATGGAAAGAGCCCAGCTTGTAATTGAAAGCGATAGCCGAAAAAATCTTCAGCACGCACTAACGCAGATCGATCAGGTATTGCGCGGATTATCGCAGGGCCGCATTAGTGTTGGTAGCCGAGTGCGCTGGCTGATTGAGCGCGACCCGCTCTTAATTTAAAGTGGATTCGTATTGCGCAAGGGGATGAAGGCGCGTAAGCTCTTGCGTTTGTGCTTCGGCACTCATGGCTTGGATTTTAAAAAGCCAAGTTCCGTAGGGATCTTGATTAATCGATTCAGGGGAATCAATAGCAGCCGAGTTGACTGCAACCACCGTTCCGGATACTGGAGCATGAATGTCGCTGGCTGCTTTCACTGATTCAATGACAGCGCATGCTTTGCCTTGCTCAACAACGGCACCAACAGTAGGCGCCTCTAAAAAAACAACATCACCTAATGCAATTTGAGCGTGATCACTAATTCCCACCCAGACTACGCCATCCGATTGAAGGTCTGCCCACTCATGGGTATCGGCAAAAAGGTAATTGGGTTTTGCGTTCGTCATGTATTGCCTTGCCTGAATTACAAAAATGCGGGCTGTATTGTGTGAGGTTGAATCGAGGGGCTTTTTAGATCACGCCTTAGCGCAATGCCAAATTAAGACAGCGGCGCCGAAACCTTAGGTTTTAGCTGAGCCTGTGCGGTGAGTGCGGTTGTACAAACAGCTTGCGCAGATCCAACGTTGCTTCCGATTGCTAGTTGGGATCCAGGTTCCGCCTTCGAGGCGCTTTTCACGGCTGCAAGAAGAGCAAAACTTTAAGCTCTGGGATGTATCTTGCGTTGATTCGGGTGCGGTGGTAGTCATGGGTAAGCCAACTAATCTACTAAAGCTCTATTTTAACCTGTTTGCCCTGCCGGAGCAGGGGTCAACATCACGCGCACTGAATCCGCTGTTTTATTGCCATCAAAGTCCAGCCAAGCCTTGTTTTCAAAGTCATAGAGCTTGCATTTGCGGGCCGTATCAAAATACCACTCCCAAGA
>JBIJAM010000065.1:0-6035 GCA_044345755.1 Polynucleobacter sp.
CACCATATTTGTTTCTGGGATGACCTGCGGCGGCTGCACTAAAGCAGTTACTAGGGCAATTCAACTGCAGGATGCCCAAGCGACGGTTCAAGTCGACTTAGCTACCCAGAAAGTGGAAATTGAATCTAGACTGGATCGGGAAGTCCTAATTACCATTGTCACGAATGCAGGCTTTCCGGTGGTTGCTAAGTAAGCCTACTAGCGACCATATTGCAATTAGGGCTTATAAATCGCCCGAAACGGCTTCAAATGTGATGCCAAACACCCTATTTATATGCCTATGCGGGCATTTCAGCAAAAAATACCCCCTAGGATTAACCTAGGCTGTGTGTTTGGGGCGTGCTACCTTGTATTCTCATGGCTCAATACAATATTAAAAGTATCGTAAATTAGAAAAATAAGGGAGATGACATTGGCAGTCAGCATTGAGTCTGTACAACAGACATTGAAAACCGTTTTAGACCCAAATACCCAAATTGACCTCATGACTGCAAAAGCAGTCAAAAACCTCAAGGTTGATGATGGCGCAGTTTCATTGGATGTGGTGTTGGGTTACCCCGCAAAAAGCCAAATTGATTTAATCCGAACCTTGGTTGTGAATGCCATTCGGACATTGCCAGATGTAAAAAACGTCAGCGTGAATGTCACCAGCAGTATTGTTGCGCACGCGGTTCAGCGTGGTGTGAAATTAATGCCCAATGTAAAAAATATTATTGCCGTAGCAAGCGGCAAGGGTGGTGTTGGTAAATCCACTACCGCCGTTAATCTCGCCCTTGCACTCGCTGCAGAAGGTGCTGAGGTTGGTATTTTAGATGCGGACATTTATGGTCCCAGTCAGCCGATGATGCTAGGCATTACAGGCAGACCCGAATCCTTGCAAGAAAACACCATCGAGCCGATGGAAGGCCACGGATTGCAAGCCAGCTCGATTGGATTTTTAATTGATGCCGATAATCCGATGGTATGGCGCGGCCCGATGGTGACTTCGGCCTTGGAGCAATTGCTTAAGCAGACCCGCTGGCGTGATTTAGATTATTTGATTGTAGATATGCCACCGGGTACTGGCGACATTCAGTTGACCCTGTCACAAAAAGTACCCGTTACTGGCGCAGTGATAGTAACAACGCCCCAAGACATCGCTTTGCTTGATGCACGCAAAGGTTTAAAGATGTTTGAAAAAGTTGGTGTGCCGATCATTGGCATTATTGAAAACATGTCAACGTACATCTGTCCCAGCTGCGGCCATGAAGAGCATGTCTTTGGTCAGGGCGGCGGTCAAAAAATGTGTAAGGATTACAGTGTTGACTTCTTGGGTTCCTTGCCGCTCAATTTATCGATTCGCGAGCAGGCAGACTCAGGTCGCCCAACTGTGATTGCTGATCCGGACGGCGCCATTAGTGCGGTATATAAAAACATTGCACGTCAAGTTGCGATTCGGGTTGCTAATCTGAGTAAAGACATGAGCAGTAAGTTTCCGAACATCGTGGTTCAAAACACCTAAGATCGCGGCCGCTAAATGCAAACCCATTTCAACTCCTCTTGTTAAAGGCTAGGCCAAGATAATGCGTTTTGCTGTTGTGATGCGCAAGCAAGCCATAGACAACCCTTGGGTCTCCCATCGGTGGACACCCGTCGAGGTATTTGCTGATTCTGGGCAGTTTGAAGAGGGTGGCTTAACAATTACAACGCCCCATGCGCTTGGCCGTTTTGTTGAGCGGGATGCAGAAGGGGAGACCTGGCTGTTTCGCGGCTTCGAACTCGATCTTTTTCCAGACGAGGCCGAAGGATACTTTTTAAATGCCACAGCAGCAGAACCTTGCTGGTTTGTAATGTGGCGATTGGAAGAAGACTATCAGCGCTTTTTGGACCCCGCCAGCGTGACGCATTGTGGGATTGAATCTACTCTAGCAATCCCGCACCGAATTTGCTTGAGCTACAACGAGGCTGCGCGCCTGATTGATGGTGGTGAATCGGTTGACACAGTGGTGCTCGACAAAATGCACTGGCAGTGGTTACACGATTTTGTGGGCGCGCATTACCGGCCTGAGCCAAAAAAACGGCAACGACCTGAATCATTTAAGGGCGCACAGCGCTCGGCAGAAGATTAATGGCTGACGGATTCCTTGGCCGCTGGTCACGCCGCAAAGCAGGTCTGGAGCCCGAAGGGCTAGATGGCACCGCGCCGGAGTTAAAGCCCAAGGTAACTCCAACTCCTGCCCCGCACGATAAAAAGACCATTGAGAATACAACCGCTCCAGCAGAGGCGGAGCCTTTACCACCGACTCTTGAAGATGCTGAATCGATCGATCGATTTGCGCCGGACTTTTCTGCCTTCATGAAGCCCAATGTAGATCCAGCAGTACAGCAAGCGGCGATGAAAAAACTCTTTTCTGATCCCCATTTCAACATCATGGATCGTTTGGATATTTACATTGATGACTATTCGATTCCAGACCCGATTCCAATGGAGATGCTCAAGCGCATGGTGCAGTCCGAAAGCCTGGGTTTATTCAGAAAGTTTGAAGATGGGCCAGGAGCTAAGGTTCTAGCGGAGTCGGAGGAGAAAAAAGTCCTTGAGCCAGAGCCAACTGCAGTGGCAGAGCCCGATCCCGCTGAAAACACCGAGGCTTCTGCAGGTAATGTCACAATGCCGCAAGACGGGGCAGAAGAAGATGTTTCCAATCAAGCCCCTGATCAAACGGTAGCATCCCTAAAAATTGTGCCTGAACAGAAAATAAAATAATGACCCAAAAGCTCATTTGCGATTGCAATCGCACCATGCCATTGGATCCAAAAGCCTTGGGTGAACCGCTGCACACCGCTTTGTGTCGCCAAGAGGTCGGTTCATTTTTAAAGGCGCTGGATGGCTCAGAGCCGATTTTGGTGGCATGCACACAAGAGCGCGGTTTATTTTCAGAGCTGGCGACGCAATCTGAAAAGCCTTTGGTTGCGCCATTGCGCTTTGTCAACATTCGAGAGCTTGCAGGCTGGACTCAAGAGGCAGAGAAATCCACTCCTAAGATTGCCGCATTGTTAGCGCTCGCAGATGTGCCAGAAGCCGATCCGGTACCGGTAGTGGATTATGAAAGCCAAGGCCGCCTGCTTATTATTGGCCCCGGCGCGCAAGCCTTACTTTGGGCTGAAAAACTGCATACACAATTAAACGTATCGGTACTGTGCACCGAATCGGGTGCGGTGCCCAGTACGCGTGAGTATCCGATCTACAGTGGCGAGGTTAGCAAGCTAGAGGGTTACCTTGGCAACTTTACAGTCGATTGGGAATTAAAAAACCCCATTGATCCCGAGATGTGTACCCGTTGCGGTGCCTGTGTTACGGCCTGTCCAGAAAATGCCATTGACGATTCGTTTCAGATTGATATGGATCGATGCAAATCACACCGCGCTTGTATTACTGCATGCGCAGGTATCGGCGCAATTAACTTTGCTCGGACTGAGGTCAATCGCAGCGCAGAGTGCGACTTGGTGTTGGATTTGCGGCCGGATGCGCAAATGCGCATGAGCCAAACGCCGCAAGGCTACTTTGCCCCTGGCGCCGATCCCTTCGCACAATCCTTGGTTGCAAGTCAGCTGATCACCATGGTCGGTGAGTTTGAAAAGCCAAAGTACTTTGCATACAACGAGAAAATATGCGCGCATGGCCGTAATGGCAAAGTCGGTTGCAATGCATGCATCGATGTTTGCTCAACCGGTGCGATTCAGTCCCTTTTTAAAAATGGCCAAGGTCAAGTTGAGGTCAATCCAAACCTATGTATGGGCTGCGGCGCCTGCGCCACGGTTTGCCCATCGGGCGCAATGCGCTACAACTATCCCAGCGTATCGCACCAAGGAAAACAACTTAAAGCCCTGATCACGGCATATAGCAACGCAAACAGTAAATCCAAATCACCCCAGCTAGCTCCAACACTCTTATTGCATAGCCTAGAGGCCGGTGCCGAGGTTTTGGATCGGCTTGGTAGGGCGGCTCACTTGAATCCAAAGCGGTTTGAGGGTCTACCTGCTTTCGTCGTTCCAATGGGAATAGAGCACATTGCATCGACGGGGCTTGACCTATGGCTGGGCTCCTTGGCCTATGGATTTGGCGAGGTGGTGTTATTGCTGAGTGGCGATGAGGATCCTGCATACCGCGCGGCCTTAGAAGAGCAGGCTGACTTAGCTAACGCGATGCTGGCGGCGTATCAATTTCCGGGCGCGCGAGTGCAGCTGATTGCGATGCCGAGCAAGGATGATTTATCGGTTGTCTCGACTGCCATGGGGGGCTTGCGGCAGCGCGGTCCGCTGCAGACTCTGGGTAAGCCAGCTGTTTTTGCATTTTCCAATCAAAAACGCGAAACCCTAGAGGCGACCTTAGAGCACTTTCAAAAACTGGCGCCAGTAGCACTGCCGCCAGAAGGCAAGGCCCTTCCTAGCACTTCGCTGCTCGGCGCGATTCAAATTAATACGACAACCTGTACCTTGTGCATATCCTGCGTTGGCGCCTGCCCAGAAGGCGCTATTTTGGATAATCCGGATGCGCCCCAACTCTCCTTTATTGAGAAGCAGTGTGTGCAATGTGGCCTGTGCGTGCAAACGTGCCCAGAATCCGCCATTACCTTGCTACCTCGGATTACATCGACAGAGCAGCGTAAAGAAAAAGTGTTGCTGAACGAGACCAAGCCGTTTCATTGCATCACGTGTGGCAAAGCCTTTGGCACCCTTAAGTTAGTCGAGTTAATGCTGGGTAAATTGGCCCTGCACGATGCGTTTTCTGGCGAAGCCTTAGATCGCCTCAAAATGTGCAGCGATTGCCGGGTGGTCGATATGATGAAGAAAGAACTATGAGCGATTCAATTAAGCCAAGTGCTGCGGAGCAGGGGCCGACCGAGGTTGGCAATATCGGTATAGCGGAGGATTTGGCAAGAGCCGACTTGTACGGCCTCTTAGCTGCCTTTTACATAAAAGCGCCCGAGCAAGAATTCTTAGATTTAATTACGGCCTCCGCCCCTAAGGAGCCGTCCCTCAATGAGGTCTCGCCTTTATTGGGTGTTTGGCTCAACTTAATCTCGGCAGTCAGGGACAGCACTGCGAGCGATTGGAATGCGGAATACGCTGCCGAGTTTATGGGTGTGGGTAGGCCGAATGTATTTCTCAATAGCTCGTTTTACATAGCAGGCCATTTAAACGAAAAGCCCTTGGTTGAAGTACGGCGGGCGTTGGCCCAATTTGCCCTGGAGTCTTCTGAAGATGTAACCGAAACCGAAGATCACGTATCGGCCTTATTCGAGGTGATGCGCTACCTGATTGCGGGCGATGATGTCGAGATTTCTAACCTTACTAATCAAAGGGTTTTTTTCAACGACCACATTCGGCCCTGGTACGACGATTTTTGCGATGCAATAGAAGCCAATCCCGAATTGCATTTGTATCGCCCAGTAGCCGCATTGACCCGTGAATTCCTGGCAGTTGAGGGCCAAGCCTTTGACATGATGTGAGCCTTGCTTAAATCACTGTAAGGGTATTTCCTAGGTTGAATTACCGCAGATGGCATACAAAAAAGTTATAAAAGTAATACACTCATATCAGTAAAAAGTTGCATATATACGTCCACCTTTGGAGTTCACATGAGCACAAAAACAAATCCACTTACACCCCCAGTGACCACTGCTTCGCGCAGAAAATTTTTCATTAGTGCTGGCGCTACGGTCGGTGCAGTTGCGGTTGTCTCGCAAACGCCCATGGGCAAAGCCATTATTCAAGAGGTGGGTAGCACTGTAGGCGAGAAGAAAGACGGATATCAGTTAACTGAACACGTCCGCAAGTATTACGAAACAACCTTAATTTAAATACGTAGCAGCCTTTACCTAAAAATATAAAACCCCTCAGGAGCATCAGATGAGTCTGATTCGTAAAAATCCAGTAAACACCACGACCCGCTCGGTACCGGTATCGAACTTAATTGGGAGTTTGTCGCGAGGCCTCAAGGCAGCCGTTCCCACCATGGATCGACGGACATTCCTGAAGCGCTCCGGAATTGGAGT
>JBIJAM010000004.1:0-62896 GCA_044345755.1 Polynucleobacter sp.
TGGGCTAACTTAAATGACAAACCTGCGGAAGATTATCAAAAGAAGTAATTTTGAATCTTTCGAGTTGTATGCCATGCTTCATTGCACGTGAACGCCAAAACCCATGAATATGGATTTTGGCGTTTTTTGTAAGAGTACGCTAGATGGAGAGCCAGTTCAGCACTGCATCTCGTCGATATTTGGGATTGCGCAAAATGCTGATCCAAGTTACTTAGATTGGTTAATGCAGGCATGGCTTTGGACCATTGCGGTCGCTTGCCTTAGCCTATTCATTGCATTAGTGATTGGCGCAGTAATGGGTACGCTGCGCACCTTACCCAATAGTAGCTTTGGGAGTCGCTTGCTTGTACGCGGCGCCACTGCCTGGGTTGAGCTGTTTCGGAATATACCGATCTTGGTTCAGGTTTTTGTTTGGTATCACGTTATCCCATCCTTTGTTGTTCCATTAAAAGAATTGCCTTCCTATTTATTGGTGAGTATTGCTTTGGGCTTTTTTACTTCAGCGCGGATTGCAGAGCAGGTACGCGCCGGCATTCAGTCGCTGCCGAGCGGCCAGATGGCAGCAGCTACCGCACTGGGAATGACTCGTATTCAATGCTATCGCTATGTGATTTTGCCCATGGCGCTGCGCATTGTGATTCCGCCCTTGACTTCGGAAAGCATGAATGTGGTGAAGAACTCATCCGTGGCTTTTGCGGTATCAGTACCCGAACTCACCTTGTTTGCCATGCAGGCGCAAGAAGAAACTTCGCGTGGTATAGAAATTTATTTGGCAGTCACCTTGCTCTATGCCCTATCTGCATTTGCAGTCAATCGCCTCATGACCTGGATTGAGCGACGGACCCGCATTCCGGGTTTTATTGGCACGTCCACTGACCCCAGCTTGGCTCACTAAACAGATGCTCTTCTTTATCGCGCCATGCTAAGCCTAGACCTCAGTTTTTACAATTGGGCACTCTTTACGGATTACATCCAAAAGGGTCTGCTCTTTAGTGTGCAATTAACCGTCATTGCTACGGTCGGCGGAATTATCTTTGGCACTTTATTAGCCTTGATGCGCTTATCTGGTAACCCAGTCTTATCCTACTGCGCCAGTTTTTATGTAAACACCATGCGCTCCATTCCATTGGTTATGGTGATTTTGTGGTTTTTCCTTTTAATCCCGCTGCTGATTGGCAAGCCAATTGGCGCCAATCTGTCAGCCATCATTACCTTCATCGCGTTTGAGGCTGCCTACTTTGCCGAAATTATGCGCGCCGGTATTCAGTCCGTGCCCAGGGGGCAAACGTATGCCGCTCAAGCCTTGGGCATGAACTATGGACAAAATATGCGTTTGATTATTTTGCCGCAAGCGTTTAGAAATATGATTCCAGTTTTAATGACCCAAACCATTATTTTGTTTCAGGATACCTCCCTGGTTTATGCGATTGGCGCATACGACTTACTCAAGGGTTTTGAAATCGCCGGAAAAAATTATGGGCGCCCAATGGAAACTTATATTTTGGCTGCAGTGACGTATTTCGTGATTTGCTTTTCGCTTTCGAAGTTGGTGCGTAAAATTCAAACCAAAGTAGCCATCATTCGTTAATGACACTTCAATTTACTCAATTAATCACAGCATGATCGAACTTAAGAGCGTTTCTAAATGGTACGGCAACTTTCAGGTGCTGACCGACTGCACTACCTCAATCAAGCAAGGGGAGGTGGTGGTTATCTGCGGCCCCTCAGGCTCGGGTAAGTCAACCCTGATCAAAACCATGAATGCGCTAGAGCCATTTCAGTCTGGCGAGATTATTGTGGATGGCGTTAGCCTAAGCGACCCCAAAACTAATCTGGTTCAGTTGCGTGCGAGGGTGGGGATGGTATTTCAGCACTTTGAGCTGTTCCCCCATCTAAGCGTGACCGAGAACTTAACCCTCGCCCAGATCAAAGTACTAGGGCGCACACCAGACCATGCTTTAAAGCACGGACTGAAATACTTAGAGCGCGTTGGCTTAATGGCGCAAAAGGATAAGTTTCCAGGTCAGCTATCTGGAGGTCAGCAGCAGCGCGTGGCAATTGCGCGCGCATTGACGATGGATCCCATCGTCATGCTGTTCGATGAGCCAACATCCGCACTCGACCCTGAGATGGTGGGTGAAGTCTTGGACGTGATGGTTAAGTTAGCCAACGAAGGCATGACGATGTGCTGCGTGAGCCACGAGATGGGCTTCGCTCGCAAAGTGAGTGACCGCGTGATCTTTATGGATCAAGGCTGTATTGTTGAAGATTGCTCTAAGGATGATTTCTTTGGTAAGCCTCAAGAGCGCTCAGCTAGAGCAAAAGATTTTTTATCCAAAATATTGGCACATTAAGACGAACAGCTGATCAGCTTGGGGATCTAGGCGCTTAGAAGCAAATTAGAATTATTCAATTTTTATGGTGTTTGGATATGCTCAAACACATACGTTATGAATGAATTGATTCAAATTGATTTACGCCCTCTGTGAGATTAATTGATCACAAGCTGATCGGCTCTTCCAGTCTTGATAATTACCCCAATGTTTCGCATTACATCCTTTTCCTTGCCGCGGAAACCATGCTCAGTAAACGCTTTGCAGGCATCCCCCTTAAAGTCACTGCCCCCTGTAACCGTAATCAACGGAATTTTGTATTTATCGGTTATCGACTTAGCGCCAGCATAGGTAGTTAAAAAACAGGGATCCGCAGCGTGATGAACAAAATACTGTGGGACTGCCGTTTTTTTATAGTCAAAGCCACCCAACTCACGGTACGAATTTCTGGCATAGGGCTCGGTGATAGAGGCCGTATGAATAGCGCCGGCATACCCGCTGGGATTATGGATCGGCATATATGAGGAAGAAATCGTGCCCATACTTGTGCCAATGAGCCAGACTTCAGAAATCGATGGGGTGCGCCTCCTTACTTCAGCAATTAATTTATCCACATCTTCCTGCCTTTGCTTGGAGGCCTGATAAGTACTTGTGCAGTAGTCGCCGATATCGGATTGGCAATCCACAATAAGACTAGCAATGGTTTCATCGACCAAAAAATACCGTGATCGTATTAAAAAATTACCTGACAATCTGGAGTTAGTCATCGCCCCATTCTCTACAACGGGCCTTACTACGGATGGATATCCTGGTAGTAAAACGGCTAAACGCGTTGGGGTTTGAGACTTAGAACTTGTCGTATAAACCCCGACTTGTTTTTTGTTACCACCTAAATCAACAGATATCAGTTCTTCATTCAGATTTAGATCGTGAGCCGCAATATCTTGAGCGCTTGCTGGATAAATCTGCAACACGATCGCGATGAAAAGTGGCTTAATAAAGCAATGAGGGAGCTTGGTCATCAAATATTCTCCAGAGTAAAGGTGTCAGTAAGCTACTTAATAAGTGACTATCGAATCTAGAAATTTGTACTTAGATCTGATAATTCTCCGGCGTATTTGACATCGCCTGCTCAACGATCTTTTTCGTCAAGGTTGGTGAGAATAATTCAATGAAGGTAAAGACAAAAGAGCGCAAGTAGGCGCCTTGCTTTACTCCCAAGTGGGTGACGTTATTACCAAATAAATGTCCCACCGGGATGGCACGTAGGTTGCGATCGCGCTCTGCATCAAAAGCAACGCCTGCAACAATGCCAATACCCATGCCCACTTCGACGTAGGTCTTAATCACATCTGCATCGATGGCTTCTAAAATAATGTCCGCCTGCACATTGCGCTGGGCAAATGCGGCATCAATTTTGTTGCGCCCAGCAAATGCTTTGTCATAGGTAATCAATGGGTACTTGCCGAGGTCTTCGATCGTAATCGAGCGCGAACTGAGTAAGGGGTGATTGATTGGTACGATCAGGAGGTGCTGCCATTGGTAGCCTGGTAGTGCAATAACACCCTCACAATTGGCAATGCCTTCGGTTGCAATTGCAATGTCTGCAGCATCATGTAAGAGCATATCGGCGATCTGCGAAGGACTGCCTTGGGCAATGCTGACACGGACCTTCGGAAAGCGTTTGGTGAATTCCGTTAAGACTTTGGGGAGGGCATAGCGGGCTTGCGTATGGGTAGTCGCAATTACAAAGCTACCTTGATCTTGCGTTGCAAAGTCTTGGCCAACCCGCTTCAAGGTCTCGACTTCATCTAAGATCCGTTCAACCGAGAGCAGGATCCGTTTACCTGGCTCCGTTAGCGAGCGTATACGCTTGCCATGGCGACGAAAGATCTCGACCCCGAGCTCATCTTCAAGCTCAATAATCGCCTTTGAAACCCCAGGCTGGGATGTAAAGAGGGCTTTC
This sequence comes from Polynucleobacter sp., assembly GCA_044345755.1. Taxonomy (GTDB): domain Bacteria; phylum Pseudomonadota; class Gammaproteobacteria; order Burkholderiales; family Burkholderiaceae; genus Polynucleobacter. Next base: position 4,300 of record JBIJAM010000004.1, read on the forward strand.
GCAGCGGAGGTGAGGTTAAATTGCTGGCGAACGGCCTCGCGGACAAAGCGAAATTGATGCAAATTCATGAACAGGTTCCTTATATATCTTGATCGATATAGGAACTCAATTCTAAATTATCTTTCGGTATTTAAGACCGCGAAACCCATTTTAGGCCAATCAGGGCCAGCAGAAAATACGCCAATGGCGGAGTCAGGGCGGTGAGGTAGGCAGGCCATGCCCCCAGTAGACCCACATTAGAAAACAGGGCATTGAAAAGTTGAAAGCTCATGCCCAGCATGATGCCGCCAAAAATCTTGATACCGATACCGCCTGCGCGCGCTTTTAAATACGCAAATGGCAAGGCAAGGGCCAGCATGACAAAGACGATGAAGGGGTAGATGAGCTTTTTCCAAAACGCAATCGCGTGGCGTTGCACGTCTTGTTTATTTTCATTGAGGTGTGTAATAAATTGCCCCAGGCTCAGGATCGACATGCGCTCAGGATTGACAAGTAATACGCCCAGGATTTCTGGGGTGACCTTGGATGCCAAGGTCATCGATGGCTTGATGGAGGTATTGGCCGAATACACGGGATCCAAGGCATTTTTACTTTGGGTTTCTTTAAAGCGAGTCTCAACTACATTATTGAGTTCCCACGAACCGGTCTCATTAAAGCGACCCGACTCTGCATTGCGAATCGAGAGCAGGCGGTAAGCATCATCGAACTCATACATGCGAACCTGGCGGACTTGCTTGTCCGGCTCAATTTTTCCAATATTGATGTAGCGCACACCCGGACGAACCGATCCAATGCCATCCTCGTCACGCAATTGGTCTTTCACCCATACCCCTGTACGAAACTGCGAGGAAAAACTCGAGCCCAAAGCTTTCATTTTGACGCGCTCAGAGAAGGACTCTGCCATCGGACCAACCCACTCACTGAGTAGCAGGGTGACTGCCACAATCGGTAAGGAGATTTTCCCCAGCATCACAAGGCCACGGCGAATATCCAAACCCGCAATACGCAGGATGGTGAATTCAGATTGACTGGCGAGCATTGCAAATACATAAATGCTGCTAATCAATCCCGCGATCGGAATAATTTCAACAATCCGAATCGGCGCCTTGAGCAGAACATGGCCTAGCGCGAGCAAAAGGGTGTACTGCTGATTGACCGAGCCCAACTCCGCTAACACATCAAAAAACAGAAAGAGGGCAACGAGTGCAAAGAGAATAAAGCCAAACGCAGCATAAATCTGCTTGGCTAAGTAACGCTCATAAATGTAAGGAAAGAGAAAATTCATGGGCGCGTCAGAAAAGCAGGCAACTGCCGCTTCCACCATTTGAGGGAGGGATTAATGCGATTGCGAATCAAAACTGCAGCAATCAATAAGGCAAGTAAATGAATCGGCCAGATGGCCACAAAAAAATCAAGACGACTTTGCGAGACAAAATTTTGGGCCAGATTAAGCAGGTTGCTGTAAATCAAATAGACCAGCACGGCATAAAACATGGCAGTGTAATTGCCAAGGCGTGGATTAACATAGGCCAGCGGAATCGCAATAAAGACGAGGCCTAAGGCCATGAGTGGTAGACCGATGCGCCATAGCAGCTCCCCACGGTTCGAGGGGGATGGGTCTTTCAAAAGCTGTTGGACGCTGCGTTCGCGATCACGCGGGGGTGGCTCCGTTAACTCTTTATTACGCAGCTTAGTTTCGTACTCATCGAACTCCAGGATTCGGAAGTCGGGCTGAGTTGGCAAGCCTTCATAGCGCCGTCCATCTTTCAGGATGACGTTCTTTTCACCGTTGGGGGTATTTTCAATGAACCCGGTTGCCGCTACGGCAATGCTCAGGCGTTGATTTCTGGAATCGGCAACGAAGATATTTTTTACTTCGCGACTCTCGAGATCCAGCTCTTCAATAAAGAAGACTCGTTCGGCTTTGGCTGACTCTCGAAACTGACCGGCTGTGACCATCGATACATCATCGCGTTGCTGAAAACGTTGGCTGATCAGGGCTGATTCGCGATTGGCCCAGGGCCAAGCAAAGAGGGCGAGCAGGGCAATAATGATGATGAGTGGAATGGCAAACCGCAAAATAGGCCGAATTAAACTCATGATGCTCAGACCGCTTGCAAACCAGACGATCATTTCAGAGTCTTTGTACCAGCGAACTAATACGATCAGGACAGCAATAAACAGCGAAACGGTAAGGAGCACAGCCAAGTAACCGATCGTCGCCAAGGCAATCAAAACCAAGGCATCTTCTGGGTTCACTACGCCGTTTGCTGCAAACCCCAAAATGCGGATGACTAAGGTGGTGATCATAATCGTTACCAACACCAAAAATACCCCCCCAGTAGTGAGGCTCAGTTCGCGGCGAAGGGCTTGGTCAAAAATCATGCGTTCTATGCAAGGGCGTTGGTGGAAAAGTCTAGTTTAGTAGGGAAATACAGCGCTAATCGGAGGGAAGACCACAGCTCGGAGGATAATGGAAAAAACCACTACGAATGACTTCCTTATGCAAATTCAATTTAGCACGAAAACATTGGCGCAAGCCGACTTTGATTCTGTAAAAAAGGCAAAACCAGCCCTTGCTAGCCTCCTGGCGCTCGCCACCGATTGCGTGATTTTGGCTTACGGTAAAGCCGATTTAAACAAAAAAACGCCAGGCAGTCTTCTACTTGAATTGGATGCCTTATTGGGCGGCTCGGTTACTCGGGCCAAAGTCGCTGGCGATCTGAATGGAAAAGAGGCTAGTCAGTGCCTATTGAGGGCAGAGGCGAGCTGGTTAAAGGCGGGCGTAAAGGCCAAGCGGGTGTTGCTCGTTGGCTTAGGCGATCCGAGCCCTAAAGAGGGTTTGTCCCTGCAGTCCTACGCCAAACTAGCTAGGGCGACCTTCAAGACCTTGAGTGGAGGCGCGATCGAGTCAGCAGCGTGGTTTGTACCCAGCTTTGGTATGAATGCAGATGCCGTGGAGAAGCAGGTCCGCCTGACAGCGCAATTGGCAGGTGAACAAACCTATCGCTTTGGGGTGCGTCAGCCCGCCATGAAGTTCAAGGCAGTGGAGCATGTTGATCCGTTTCAAGAACTCCTCTTTGTGTCTTGTAAAGATAGTGCAAAAGCAGTGCAAGCAGCGGTGCATCAAGGCGAGGCATTGGTTGAGGGCATGAACCTGGCCAAAGACTTAGGTAATTTGCCGCCCAATGTCTGCACTCCAACCTACCTTGCAAAAACAGCACAGGGTTTGATGAAGAAAACCAAGCTCAAGGTAGAGCTGCTAACTAAAAAGCAAATGGAAGCACTGGGCATGGGCTCCTTTCTGTCGGTTGCGCAGGGTTCGGAAACCCCGCCGCAATTTATCATCATGCGTCACAACGGCGGCAAAGCGAGTGAGGCTCCAACGGTATTGGTAGGCAAAGGCATCACCTTTGACACGGGTGGCATCTCCCTGAAGCCTGGTGAGGCAATGGATGAGATGAAGTACGACATGTGCGGAGCAGCATCGGTTATCGGCACGCTGCTCTCAGCATCATTGCTGGGCCTCAAACAGAATGTCATCGGAGTTATTCCGACCTGCGAAAACATGCCCTCGGGCAAAGCAACACGCCCAGGCGACATTGTGAAAAGCATGTCGGGCCAAACCATTGAAATATTAAATACCGATGCCGAAGGCCGCCTGATTCTCTGCGATGCGCTGACCTACGTAGAGCGCTTTAAGCCCAAGGCGGTGATCGATATTGCCACCTTAACCGGTGCCTGTGTGATTGCGCTGGGTGCGGTTCACAGCGGTATGTTCTCTGACGATAACCACTTGCTGGCGGATTTAACCCAAGCCGGCCATGATTCCCTTGATACCGTGTGGCGCATGCCGCTCGATGCAGCCTATCAAGAGCAACTCAAATCGAACTTTGCTGATATGGCCAATATCGGTGGACGTCCTGCTGGCAGCGTTACAGCTGCTTGCTTTTTAAAACGCTTTACTGAAAAGTACCCTTGGGCGCATTTGGATATTGCAGGCACAGCATGGAAAGGTGGAGCTGCCAAAGGGTCTACTGGTAGACCAGTGCCCCTCTTGGTGAACTACTTGCTGGCACAGTCTTAAGTTGCTATGGCACGCATCGACTTTCACAGCAATGTGAGTGACAAGCTGGAATATGCCTGCCGGCTGACGCGCAAGATTTGGAGCGCTACGGCCGAAGGTGAGCCGGTGCGTAACATTGTGATGGTGGCAGAAAAAACCGACCTCAAGCGCCTCGATGAATTGCTATGGACCTTTACTAAGACTGATTTTTTACCCCACTGCTATGGTGATCATGAGGCGGCGTTTGAAACACCAATCGTTCTGCTTGACGATACGGCGGCGCCAGCCCTAGCGAGCGTGCCACATGCTGATGTACTGATTCATTTGAGTGCGCGTATGCCCAGCGATGTCGCCGCCTTGGTTGCCCGATTTCCGCGGATTGTTGAGGTGGTTACGGTGAATGAGGCAGAGCGCCTTGCCGGGCGTGAGCGTTACAAAGCCTACCGCGATCTGGGTCATGAGCTCCATAATTTTGATCAAGCAAAAAGCTAAACCGCCATGCTGATGCACCCACAAATCGATCCAGTCGCTATTCAGATTGGGTCTTTTGGCATTCATTGGTATGGGTTAATGTACTTACTGGCCTTTGCGCAATTTATGGTGCTGGGTCGGCTGTGTATCAAGCGACCCTACTACCAAGCCATGGGGTGGACTACCAAGGATTTAGAGGATCTCCTATTTGCTGGCGTGCTGGGAGTAGTGCTGGGTGGGCGCATCGGCTACTCCCTGTTTTACATGCCTGAATTCTATTTGGCTAATCCGCTCAGCATCCTGAAGGTATGGGAAGGCGGAATGTCCTTTCATGGCGGACTGCTCGGTGTCATATTGGCCATGATTTGGTTTGCGCGGCGCAAGAACACCTCGTTTTGGACGGTGAGTGATTTGGTTGCTCCCTTGGTACCCTTTGGTTTGGCTTTTGGGCGCTTAGGTAACTTCATCAATGGTGAATTGTGGGGTAGGCCTACCGACCTCCCATGGGCTATGGTGTTTCCAATGGTCGATGCCATTCCCCGCCACCCATCGCAAATCTATCAATTGCTCTTCGAGGGCATCCTGCTTGGTTTGGTCTTGTGGGCCTATGCCCGAAAGCCACGTCGCCTCGGTCAGGTTTCGGGTTTATTTTTGCTGGGCTACGGCACTTGCCGCTTCTTAGTTGAGTTTGCGCGCGAGCCAGATGCTTTCCTGGGCCTACTTGGATTGGGCCTTTCGATGGGGCAATGGCTCTCTATCCCCATGATTTTATTGGGTATTTATTTGCTGAAGCGCAAATAAGTCGATAATTTTCACTAACTGCATCTAAAAATATCTTTTTTTCGATCATTTGTTGCTAACATCTTAAAAAGTCGCTTATTTCGCCTAAATGCTACCTGTTTGAGCGAATTGATCCGAAAAATCCATTTTTTTGACCTTGTGCAACCTGAGGACGCTTTATGTTGGAGTTAATCACCAAAACCCGCCATTTATCCAAAGCGCTGAGCGCAATGCAGCGTTTAACGTCCGAGCGCGGGGAATCCAATGCGGTGAGCATGGCCAACGACGTGATCGATAACTACCGCAAGCTCACCAAAGACCAGCACCTTAAATTCTTTACCGCCTTGATTGAAAAACTCAGCCCCAATCCAGCGGAGGTGATGGCAGCATCGCAAGCCTTTGCGGCAGAGGCCAATGCCCGCAATTACATCCGCTTACAAAAAGTATCGGAGTCCCCTCGTCAAGAGTTTATGCGTCGCTTAAATCGCGGTCTGAATGGTACGGCCGCCGTTGTCGAAATGCGCCGCGATTTATTGCAACTGCTGGACAAAAAACCCGAACTGGCTGCGGTGGATTTTGATATGCGCCATTTGCTCTCGTCGTGGTTTAATCCCGGTTTTTTAAAAATGCACCGGGTCGATTGGAAGTCTCCTGCCGAGATTTTAGAAAAGCTGATTCAGCACGAGGCGGTACATGCGATTGATGGCTGGGATGACTTGCGCCGCCGTTTGCAGCCCGACCGGCGCTGCTTTGCATTCTTTCATCCCCAACTGCCCAATGAACCATTGATCTTTGTGGAGGTGGCGCTGCTTCCAGAAGTGCCCTTGGCCATCGCTCCCCTCGTCGATAAAAAAGCCGAGACAGTGACCCAGGCACAGCAGTACAAGGTGGCCGTGTTTTATTCCATCAGTAACTGCGAGCCTGGACTTCGCGGTGTCTCGATGGGTAACTTTTTGATCAAGCGGGTTGCCGAGCAGTTGCACCAGGAGTTCCCAAGCCTAAAAACTTTTATTACGCTCTCGCCCGTTCCCGGATTAATCGAATGGATTGCTGCTGGGGCTAACTTAGGTGAGGGCGTGCCGCTAGAGCGCCTCAAGCCAGCTTTAAAGGTCAAGCGAGATCAGGCTTTGCAGGCTTTGGGCCTAGACGCCCAATCCTGGGCGGAGCGTTTAAGCAATGGCTGGCATCCTGACAATGCCTCAGTAAAGGAGAAGGAGGCGCTGCTATGCCTTACGGCCATTTACTTGGGGCTCTCATCTACTGGGCGCGCAGGCAATCCCGTTGCCAAGTTCCATTTGGGCAATGGCGCCAAGCTGCACCTGATTAATTGGGCTGGGGATTTATCACGCAAGGGCTTACGTCAATCTGCCGGCATTATGGTCAATTACCTGTATGACTTATCCAGCGTAGAAGAGAATCATGAGCGTTTTGTGAATGGAGAAATCATGTACTCCAGGGCGGTGGCCAAGCTCATGAGTCTTTAAGCTCAGCACCACTCGCTTGACCGTAAAATGGAGTTTTAGTCGCCCAGAAAATCCTGGGTTAACGCGTTGCATCAATCTATTATTTGTTGTGGGGTTGTCATGAATTTGTATTCAGTATTAGAAAAAGGGTTTCCAACAGATCGCCAGTCTTGCGCCTTAGAAACGCACGATGGTTTGTATTACTCCTGGAGCGATCTCGAGCGTGCCACAGCAATGATGGCGAACCTACTCAAAGGCTTGGGTATACCGGCGGGCTCCCGCGTTGCGGTTCAGGTAGAAAAATCACCCGAGGCCCTGTTTTTGTATTTGGCCACCATCAAAGCAGGCTATGTTTACCTGCCACTGAACACCGCATATCAGGCTGCCGAGATCGAATACTTTATACAAAATGCCGAACCCGCGGTGATGATTTGCAGCAGCAAGAATTTCTCTTGGGTATCGAAGATTGCATTTAAGTCAGGAACCAGCCATGTCTTTACGCTCGATGACAACCGTACTGGAACTCTGTTGGACCGCGCGGCTATCCAAAGTGATCGATTTAAAACCGTCGCCTGTAGCGATGATGATCTGGCCGCCATTCTGTATACCTCAGGCACTACCGGCCGCAGTAAAGGTGCCATGCTCACGCATCAAAACCTGAGTAGCAATGCCCTCGTCTTGCAGAAATTTTGGGGCTGGGAAAAAGGTGATGTGTTGTTGCATGCCTTGCCGATCTTTCATGTCCATGGATTGTTTGTGGCGGCCCATGGCGCTCTGATTAACGGTAGCAAAATGATTTGGCTCCCCCGCCTAGATACCGCTGCTTTGATTCAGAACATGCCACGCTCGACCGTGATGATGGGCGTGCCAACCTTCTATGTTCGTCTCTTGGCCGATAAAAACTTTACGAAGTCCGTATGCCGCAATATGCGCCTCTTTGTGTCTGGATCCGCGCCGCTCCTAACCGAGACCTTCAATACCTTTAAAGAATTAATCGGCGAAACCATTCTTGAGCGTTATGGCATGAGTGAAACCGTGATGTTGGTTTCGAATCCATATAAAGGGGCTCGGGTTGGGGGTTCGGTTGGCTTACCACTCACGGACGTTAAAGTGCGCGTGGTCGATGAAAACAATAAGCCATGCCCAATCAACACGATTGGCAGCATTCAGGTAAAAGGACCCAATGTATTTAAGGGCTACTGGCGCATGCCAGAAAAAACCGCCGAAGAATTTACTGCCGATGGCTGGTTTAAAACGGGCGATGTTGGTCGTTTCGGCGGCATGGCTAACGGCGCTAAAGTGCCAGATAGCTATTTGTGCATCGTGGGCCGCAGCAAGGATTTAATTATCTCGGGTGGATATAACGTCTATCCCAAAGAAATTGAAAGCTTTATTGATGACATGGATGGTGTGGACGAGAGTGCTGTGATTGGTATACCGCATCCTGATTTTGGTGAGGCAGTCATGGCGATTGTGGTTGCTAAGCCAGGCGCCAAGCTCGATTCGAAAGCCATGATTGATGTACTGAAGGGGCAAATTGCGAACTTCAAAGTACCAAAGCGCATTGAAATCGTTTCGGATTTGCCGCGTAATGCGATGGGCAAGGTGCAAAAAAATATTCTGCGTCAGCAATACACCGCGTAAGATAATTACATGCCAAAGGCTTTGCGACTTTCATTAAACATGAAGGCCGCAAGGAAAAACAGCATGACGCCAAACACCCGCTTGAGGTTTGCGGTATTCATGCTTCGAGCCATTTTGGCGCCCAGCGGTGCAGTAAATATACTCGCTGCAACAATGCAAGCAACGGCTGGTAAGTAGATATAGCCCAGCGAGCCTGGCGGCAAACCCGGATGGTTCCAACTACCCACTATGTAACCAATGGTGGCGGCTACGGCAATTGGAAAGCCTAGACCCGAGGCGGATGCCATCGCTGTATGCGTACTAATGTTGCACCAAATCATGAAGGGCACTGTGACGAATGCGCCGCCTGCGCCCAGAAGGCTTGATAAAGCGCCCGCAAAAGCACCAAATGAAAAGAGACCAACCTTGCCGGGCAGCTGTCGTCCTGGCTTTGGTTTTTTATTAATAAACATCTGGATCGAGGTGTAGACAATAAAGATCGCGAAAAACAAGGAGAGCCAGCTGGTTGGAAAGGCATCAAACAATTCGCTGCCACCAATGAGGCCGCCTACAACAATGCCTGGGCTTAGCGCAATGACAAGTTTCCAGTCAATCGTGCCGTGTTTGTGATGGGCACGAATCGCCGATAGCGAGGTAAATAAAATAGAAGCCATGCCGGTAGCAATGGCCATATGAACAATAATGCTCTGATCAAACTGCTGATGATTAAAGACAATAATCATGAAGGGTACGAGGATCATGCCGCCGCCAATCCCGAGCATGCCAGCCAATACGCCAGACACAGCCCCACATGTAAGCAAAATTAATATGTCAATTAATTCCAAACTGAATTCCCCGCCTTAGCCGCTAGGCCCTTATCCTGAACCCTCGGGTTCAAGGTGGAGCGGCCGCCATGCTTCGGGTGCACTAAGCAGCGCAGGGAGTGAACAGCTCGAGGCTGCCACTGTACGGTTGCGAAACGCTCACGCCCACATTGCAAAGATCGCTCCGTATGCTTGCGCATCGGTTCAAAGATCTATTGGCCTTGGCGAGCCAGGCAGGGAAAGGGTTTGTAGCAATGCATCTACTTGTAACTCGAGGCCTTTGATTTCGGCTTCAAGCCGGGCTATCTCATCTGGGTGGATTGCAGCGGACTGCGTTGATAACTGCGCTGCAGTATCTGCAGCCAAGCGTTTACTTGAAATCAGATCGCCAGCCAGCTTAAGGGCAGCCATCATGGTTGCGCGCTCGATGCTACGGTTACCTCCGGTAATCGCTAGCTGAATTTGTTCGTCAACCAAGCTGCAGGCCTCGCGCAACAGGGGCTCATGCTCGGCAGTGGTAGCAAGCGTGATTTTTTGGCCTGCGAGCGTGACCTCAATGCGTTGTTGGCTCATGATCATCGCCTGAAAGTGTGGGGTTAGGTTCCTCGGTAGCTAGCAAGTTCAGTTGCCGTGTATCGCTTTGCTCAGGGAGTCGACTCAAAATATGTTGGATGCGATTTTGCGCATCCACTATCTTGGTTTCGAGCCGCGCGCGATCCTGACGTACTTCCTCCATGGCTTTAGTAGCCAGCGTGAGTTTATCTTTGAGCCGTGCAAGCGCAAGATGTAAATTGCTTAAGGAGTGCTCAGGGATGTTAAATGAATCGCTCATTGCTACATTGTAGCCCCTGAGTTTGGCTGTGTGCAGTCCTCAAATGCCAGACTTACTAGCGAACCAAGGCAACCCAGCGCCTGCCTAGCTTTGTTAGCTCAATGCGTCCATCAAATAGATCAATCAGGGCCTGATGGGTTAGTGGATCATCACTTTTGCCTTGGTGATAGACCCCTTTCTTACCCAACAGAATCAGGTTTTCGGCCTCTAAGGCAAACTGAATTTCATGCAAAACGGTGATGCTGGTTTTTCCCTCATTAGACAGTGCGGTTTGCCATTTCAGCCAATCGGCCTGATGCGGTGGGTCTAGATTGGCAATCGGCTCATCCATCAGAAGGGTACTTGCTTGAACAGCAAAGAGCCTAGCAAGTAAAACGCGCTGACGCTCGCCACCCGATAGTTGATTAAAAAAGCGCTCGCGTAAACCCCAGACATCGGTTTGCCGCATGGCGTATTCCACAATGCCGCAATCTTCCGCACTCGGAATAGAGAGCCAGTTTTGATGAGGCAATCGACCCAGCATGGCAATGTCGTATACCCGCAGACCAAAATCTAGGCTATCCGGTATCGACGTTGCCTGCTCAAGCCAAGCAATGTGTTGCGCACGCGCCTTGATTGCAATCGAGCGAAGCTCGGTTCCTCCAATCTGAATCGAGCCTTCATACGGCAAGAGTCCAGCTAAAGCTTGAACTAGTGTGGACTTGCCTGCTCCGTTCGGACCGACAATGCTGGTCCACTCGCCCCCAGGAATAGCAAGATTGATATTTTGCAAAACAATTTTGTTATCACGGGATAGGGAGACATTGCGCAGCTCTATTGGGCTCATGCACTTACCCCTAAAGCTTGACGCCGCAGCAACAACAGCAAATACGAGCCACCAAGCACTGCGGTCACAATTCCAACCGGAAGCTCAAGAGGCGCTAAGATCGTGCGCGCCAGTAAATCCGAGGCTAGTAATAGGATGCCACCTGCTAGGCTAGACATCAGTAGATGCATGCGTTGGGAGCCATTGGCAAAGCGCCGAACCAGGTGGGGCGCTGCAAGGCCGATAAATGCGATCAGTCCGGTTTGCGCTACCGCTGCGCCTGTAGCCAGAGCAAGAACGCCAATCAAACCAAGGCGCATTTGATCAATCGGCAGGCCCAGTGTTTTGGCAGTACTTTCACCGAGACTGAGGGCATTCAAGGCTGCACTTAAGAGTAGTGCAATTGCGATACACGCAACCCAAACTAAAAGCATGAGCGAGACACCATGCCAATCCAGTAGGCTAGTGTTGCCGAGCATGAATGCCTGAAAGCGCTGATAAAGGTCGGGGCGAACAAAGGTAAAGAGTGCATTACCAGCGCCAAGGATGACGCTAATTACCACGCCCGATAGCAAAAGCTGTAAGGAACTGCGGTAACCACCAGCCAGAATCAGCGCTGCAATAACACCCAGTAGCGCACCAATAAATGCGCCGCTGTTGAGTCCAATTAACGCAAGTCCAGAATCGCCAATCGCCTCGGAAAAACCCAAAACAAGTGCGACCCCCATTAAGGCGCCTGACGCACTACCCAGCAAATACGGATCAGCTAAGGGATTACGAAATACACCTTGCGCAATCGCACCGGCTAAGCCGAGAAGAGCGCCTGCCAGCCATGCCCCGGCTGAGCGCGGCAAGCGGATGTCCAATACGATCGTAGCGTCAGTGCTCCAGGCAATCCCGCCGCTACCCAGCAACACACCCAAGCTTAGCAAAGCAATGCTGATCACCAACAAGGCGAGTACACGGCGAAATAAAGTAGGGCGCATACCGCAGACTATCACTTGGGTAGTGAGCGCATCGCGCAATCAGCGATAAGGGCTGCTGCTTCACCCATGCGCGGGCCGGGACGTACGAGTACGTCTGCTTGTGCTGCTGAAAAGAAGCAGATCCGATTGCCCTGAATCGCTGGAATGGATTTCCAGCCAGGGCGCTGTGCTAACTGTTTGGGCGATGCTTCAGTACTCATAATCAAATCCGGCTTGGACTGCACGACGAACTCCGGATTGATCTTCGGAAAGGCGCCCATCTTTTCCGTAGCAATGTTTTGCATACCCAGTCGATCGAGTAACTCACCAATAAAAGACGTTTTCCCTGCCGCGAAGGGTGCTGAGCTGACTTCAAAGTAAACCCGCGCTGCTTTTTGTGAGGGTGATAGCGCACGATTAGCCCGCGCAATCTCAAGCTGGATGCCATCCCACACTGCACCCGACTCAGTGGAGCCTAAGACCATATCCAGTTGCCGTAAAGTACGCTGCACATCCGCCATGGACTGCACATCAAATGCCGCTACAGCAATACCCAGGGACTGCAGACGCGCAATCAGGGGCGATGATTTTTCAACCAAGACTAAGTCTGGCTTTAGGCGAACAATGCCCTCGATATTGGCATCGGCAATACCACCTAAGCGAGGCAGAGCATCAACCGACTTTGGCCAATTAGAGAAGCGATCGACCCCTACCAAAACAGAACACTTGCCCAGAGCACATACAGATTCCGTGATGGAGGGCAGCATACTAACTACACGCTGGGCAGGGTTAGTGAGACGAACCTCAATACCTCGATCATCTTTGATCGCAATGCTTGCCGATGCGGAGGTACCAACAAATAAAAAGCACACTGCAATACTCAGCAGTAAATTCTTGCTTGACTGTTGTCGTGTGCTGTTCATATATAAAAAAATTACTTCATGGCATAACGTAGACCAACAAAGACATTTGAGCCTGGTGTGTTGTAACCGTAGCTTAATTGGTAGTCTTTGTTGAATACGTTATTCCAGCGACCAAATAGAGATAGTTCTTGGGTTAATTGATAGCTTCCAAAGAGATTCATCAGAGCATATCCACCCATTTCAGCGCCTTGTGGAAAACTATCAAATCGTTTTCCCACAAAATTGCCCTCAACTCCAGTCTTTACCAATCCCTTTTGATATTCGATTCCAGCATTTCCAAATTGCTTGGCTCGCCTTACTAATACCTGGCCCGATGTTTCATTAATTGGGTTTTGTTGATCGAATGAGCCTCTGAGACTGAAATTCCCTGTTCTTAACGCTCCACCAATCGACAGGCCTGTGATTTTGGCAGCGCCAACATTGGTGGCGCATCCAGAAAAGCCATAAAAACCAGGGGCGCACGCGCTTGTGTTGCTGCCAGACGATTGAATTAAATTGGTAATCGTATTGTTATAGGCAACGATTCGGGCGTCGTAGGTGCGGGACTCATAGTGAATGCCCGCCTCAGTATTTTTACTTTTTTCTGCTTGAATATTGGTATTTCCATAGCCCGGGTAGTACAAATCATTGAAAGTTGGCGCCCTAAATCCAGTTCCATAATTTACATTGGCCCTTAATTGCTTTGTAAAGAAATATCCATACGATACGCCTCCAGTGTTTTGTGATCCATATCCTGTAATGTTGTCATTACGAAATGATGCATTAGCTAAATGAGGACCTCGATTTAATTGGTAAAGACCGGCAAACGAATTGGTATTTCTGGTTTGTGAAAACTGTTTTTGAAGAAATGGAAACGAGTTGTAATTAACATCGTCAGAAAATACATTTTGCGTCCTGCGCTCTGCCAGTAATTGCAGAGTATCTCGTCCGATTTGGATGTCGTTCTGCCATGTGTATATGTTTTGTTTGGTGTTGTAGAGAGAGTTGTAGAACAAATTCTGACCTGAGTCATATGACTGCGAGGCTTGCAGATAACTTTTCCAAATATCTGTAATCTGATTTCTTGAGAAAACTGAAAAACTGCTTACGCTGCCAATCGACTCTGAAAGTGTGGTTGGGTCTGCTGAGGCTTGAGATTTCAGTCGGCTGGCAAAAAATTGCATTCCAAGTTCCTGACCTTTGCGGAGCTCGTAACTAATTTTTCCAGTACCACCATCCCTTGTGTAGCCCATATTTTGGGTGGTGTTATAGGTTGAGCGAAATGGCATATTGGCCGCAATTAAGTTGTAGCCTGACGACACTTCTTGAGTTGCGCTGATAGAGTATTTCACTTTTCCATCTTCGCCTCCTCTTCCGTATAAGCCCGCTTCTGAGATGGTTGTCCCATAGGTGCCGTATCCAGTGGATGCGCTTGCTTGGAAGGGTCCATCACCTGTTTTTGTGAAGATTTGTATTACGCCGCCGATTGCATCTGAACCATATAAGCTACTTTGAGGACCAAATATGATTTCAATGTGGTCAATGATCGATAGCGGAATTGCAGACCAAGATGGACCACCTAAGAATCCAGCCTCAACTCGAACTCCATCAATTAGAAGCAAGGTTTGTTGATTGCTTGTGCCTCTTAAGAAAACGCTCGTGCCACTACCTCCGCTACCAGTGGCACCAGTAATCTCAACTCCACGCTGCCGTTGTAGTAGCTCTACTAGACTGCTCTGCCCAGCTTGCGCAATCTCTTCAGGACCAATATAAACATTGTCTGCAAGAACATCACTTGCTTTGGTTGGTGTCCGGGTGGCAGTCACCACAATTGGGTTGAGTGGGTCGGCTGTATTGGACACCGATACCGATGGAGTTTGTGCAGCTACGTATTGAAATGGAATGACGCTCGATAAAAGCGCTGCTAACAGTGCCGATGCGCACTGTTTATTGCTGAACTGCTGTTTCATGTGAACCTTCTGCCGTCGAATCACCAAGCCAACTTCCCCGTTAGCCGAGTCGAACAGAACTTCATGGGCGCAAATCCAGAACGTCAATATGTGCGGCGCATGGAGTCCATGCGAACGCTTCTATCGGCGCGCGAAGGATCCCCGTCCGCAAAATTCCACCTGTTCTGGCCGGTATCCGGGCTGGCAAATTTAAGAACTTGACCTTCCCATGCGATTGACGCGCACAGTGGCTATATCCAAGTTCTCTGTACCAAGCTACAAGGTACATTTGCTTACCGTTGCGGGGGCAGCACACGTTTGAGTAGTGTTTCCCGTTTAACTTTATTGCAACGCAATAAAGCACCATAACATTTCAATACTACTGCATTTAAGACCCCTAAATATTGGGGTTTTTACTGACTGAGCCTACAATGTCATAGTTAGAACAATAAAAATATGACCGTACTAGACAAACATCCCGAAAAGAACCTGATTCGCTTGCAGCTGAGTCAAAACGTGGTTTTGCAGCATTTGGACCAGGAGAGCATGGCTGAGCTAGAGCGCCACTTGGTTATCTCAGACCTTAAGAAATCCGAGATTTTGCTGCACCAGGGCGATCACCAAATGGAGCAGTATTTTGTGCTCGATGGCATTTTGAAGCGCATCGTTTCAAGCTCGGATGCAAAAGAAATGATTTTGCGTTTTACGATCGAAAAAGACATCGAGACCAGCTATGCCGCTTGGCGCTTGAAAAAATCAGCCCCTTACAGCATTGCCTGCGTGACCAAGGCTAGGGTTGCGCGCCTGCCCATGAAAAAATGGACTGAGTTTTTGGAGAGCCACCCCCCTCTAAAAGAGAGTTTTGAGTTTGAGGTCATGCGCCTCATGAGTGAAATCATGGCCCACACCATTACCTTGCATATGCTCGATGCCCCAGGCCGCGTGGAGCGTTTTCTGCGTAAGTACGAGAGCCTATTTGGACTTTTGCCCAAAAAAGAGCTAGCAGCGTATTTGAATTTATCGCCCGAGACCCTAAGTCGCCTAAAAACAAAGCACAAAGACCTATTTGTCTAGTTTTTTATGGACTTGAGTTTGCTTCTAGCGGACTCTAAGCCTTGTTTTTATTGGAATTAAAGGGAAATTGACGCAAGTCAATGCTGATCCATACCCCCAAGCCTAAGATGCATGCACCTGAATGCAGTTTGTTAATTCACTGGGTTTGGGTGCATTTTTAACTGGAGACACAAGACAAAAGCTAAATTGCCTTGCCAACGGAGCAAAGCAATCTAACGAATATAACTTTTATGACAAACGAAAATCAAAACCAAGAACTCACCGACGGATTCCATCTCGTTATCGATGCCCTCAAGGCCAATGACATTGACACCATTTATGGTTTAGTGGGTATACCAATTACGGATTTATGCCGCTTGGCTCAAGCGGAAGGCATGCGCTTCATTGGTTTCCGCCATGAGCAGCACGCAGGAAATGCGGCCGCCATTGCCGGTTACATGACACAAAAGCCTGGTATCTGCATGACGGTTTCTGCGCCGGGTTTCTTGAACGGTTTAACCGCCTTAGCCAATGCAACGGTGAACTGCTTCCCAATGATTCTGATCAGCGGCTCAAGCGAGCGCGAGATCGTTGACTTGCAGCAGGGTGATTACGAAGAGATGGATCAGCTCAATGCAGCCAAGCCATATGCCAAGGCTGCTTATCGTATTAATCACGCAGAAGACATTGGCATTGGTATTGCGCGCGCGATTCGTGCGGCAGTATCGGGTCGTCCAGGCGGCGTTTACTTGGACTTGCCAGCACAGCTCTTGTCACAAACTCTGTCGGTAGCTGAAGCCAAGAAATCCATCTTCAAAGTAATCGACCCAGTACCGCGTCAGATTCCAGCCCCCGATGCAGTAGCGCGCGCGTTGAACGTGCTCAAGGGCGCAAAGCGCCCATTGATTCTGCTGGGCAAAGGCGCAGCGTATGCTCAAGCGGATGCAGACATCAAGGCCCTGATTGAAAAATCCGGCATCCCTTATTTGCCAATGTCGATGGCAAAAGGGTTGTTACCAGATGATCATCCGCAAACTGCATCCCCAGCCCGCTCATTTGTTTTGGCCGAGGCTGACACAGTCTTATTAATTGGCGCCCGCTTGAACTGGTTATTGGCTCATGGAAAGGGCAAGACTTGGGGCAAAGAGCCTAAGAAATTTATTCAGATCGATATTCAGGCAAACGAAGTTGATAGCAACGTGCAAATTGCCGCACCATTGATTGGTGATATTGGTTCATGCGTTGGCGAGCTCCTGAAAGGCATTGCTTCTGTTCCCAAGCCAAGCGCTGAATGGATTAACGCAATCAACGAGAAAAAAGACAAGAACATGGCGAAGATGGCAGAAACACTTGCCAAAGATGCATCGCCAATGAACTTCCATGGCGCATTGCGCGTGATTCGTGATGTTGTGAAGAAAAATCCCGATATCAACCTCGTTAACGAAGGCGCTAATACACTCGATTTTTGCCGTGCGATTGTGAATATGTATAAACCGCGTAAGCGTTTTGACTCCGGCACATGGGGCATTATGGGTATTGGTATGGGCTATTCGATTGGCGCAGCGGTGACCAGCGGTTTACCTGTCATCGCAGTGGAAGGCGATAGCGCGTTTGGTTTCAGTGGCATGGAACTCGAGACCATTTGCCGTTACAACTTGCCAATCACCACTGTGATTTTTAATAACAATGGCGTTTACCGCGGCACTGATGTAAACCCAACCGGCGGCGCTGATGTTGCCCCAACCGTATTCGTGAAAAACGCACGTTATGACAAGATGATGGAAGCGTTTGGTGGAATCGGTTACAACGTCACCACCCCACAGGAATTAGAGAAGGCCTTGACTGAGGCAATAGCCGCAGGCAAGCCAGCACTAATCAATGCTGTCATTGATGAAGCGGCAGGTACCGAAAGTGGTCGCCTGACGAATCTCAACCCAGCAAGTACTGCCACAAAGAAGTAATTGACGAGTTAAGTCATACGTAACCCTAAGGAGATTTAATATGAGCAAGCCATTAGACGGAATCCGCATCATCGATTTCACACACGTACAAGCAGGTCCTGCCTGTACCCAGTTGTTGGCATGGTATGGCGCGGACGTAATCAAAGTAGAGCGTCCTGGATCTGGCGACGTAACCCGTAGCCAGTTGCGCGATATTCCTGATGCCGATGCCTTGTATTTCACGATGCTCAACGGTAACAAGCGTTCGTTGACATTGGATACCAAGACCGCAGAAGGCAAGGAAGTATTGGAGAAGTTGATTAAGGTTTCTGACGTCATGGTCGAGAACTTTGGCCCAGGCGCCTTAGATCGCATGGGTTTCTCATGGGATCGCATCACAGAACTCAATCCACGCATGATTATGGCGTCGGTAAAAGGCTTTAGTGATGGCCACTCTTACGAAGATTTAAAAGTGTATGAGAACGTAGCTCAGTGTGCTGGCGGCGCAGCCTCTACTACTGGTTTCTGGGACGGCCCTCCAACCGTATCTGCTGCTGCTTTGGGTGATAGCAATACCGGTATGCATTTGGCGATTGGTATTTTGACCGCCCTCATGCACCGTGAGAAGACCGGCCGCGGCCAAAAAGTGGCTTGCTCTATGCAAGACGCTGTATTGAACCTGTGCCGCGTGAAGTTGCGCGACCAACAGCGCTTGGATCGCGTTGGTTATTTGGAAGAGTATCCACAGTATCCCCATGGCACATTCTCTGACGTAGTACCCCGCGGCGGCAATGCTGGCGGTGGTGGTCAGCCAGGATGGGTCTTAAAGTGCAAGGGCTGGGAAACCGATCCAAACGCCTACATTTATTTCACGATTCAAGGGCATGCGTGGAAGCCAATCACAGAGGCTTTAGGTCGTCCAGAGTGGGCAACCGATCCAGCCTACATGACTGCAGAAGCGCGTCAAGACAAGATTTTTGATATCTTCGCAACCATTGAAGACTGGCTCAAAGACAAGACTAAGTATGAAGCAGTGGACATCTTGCGTAAGTTTGATATTCCATGCGCTCCCGTACTTTCCATGAAAGAACTCGCCGCATCACCAGACTTACGTGCCAGCGGTTCGATTGTGGAAGTGGACCACAAGGTACGCGGTAAGTACCTGACGATTGGTAGCCCAATCAAGTTCTCTGATCTCAAGATTGACGTTAAGCCATCCCCAGTTTTAGGTGAGCACACCGATGAGGTTTTGGCTGACCTGGGCTACGGTAAAGACGATATTGCCAAGTTGCACGCAGCAAAAGCAGTTTAATAACAATAAATTAGTTTGATCCTTTAAGGCGCTCCGAGTGGGCGCCTTTTTTATTGCCTTAATTCACCCAGAATCGGCCTAAATCGCACAATGCGAAATCCAGTTTCAGAGCTTGATAATCCATAGATGGGTGCGGCAAAAAGGCGCCAATTATGGCCACTAAGCACTGCTTAGCCACTAGGCTAGCTGGAAATCAGGGTAGTCCCGACTGGTAGAATTTGATTAATTCAAAATTTCAATACTTATTAGGACTACTGTCATGGCAAAAGCACTTGAGGGAGTGAAAATCCTCGATTTCACGCACGTTCAATCGGGGCCAACCTGTACCCAATTATTGGCTTGGTTTGGCGCCGACGTCATTAAAGTAGAACGCTCGGGTGAGGGCGATGCTACCCGCGGTCAGCTGCGCGACATACCCGATGCGGATAGCTTGTATTTCACCATGCTGAACCACAACAAACGCTCGATTACCGTCAATACTAAAACCCCAGAGGGCAAAGACATCCTCGAGCGCTTAATTAAAGAGTGCGATGTCTTGGTTGAAAACTTTGCGCCAGGCGCCTTGGATCGCATGGGATTTACGTGGGAGCACATTCAGCACCTCAATCCACGCATGATCATGGCCTCAATCAAGGGCTTTGGACCAGGCCCTTATGAAGATTGCAAGGTATACGAAAACGTAGCGCAGTGTGCTGGAGGCTCGGCATCAACCACTGGTTTTGATGACGGCCCGCCGATGGTAACGGGCGCGCAGATTGGTGACAGTGGAACTGGTTTGCATTTGGCCTTAGGCATCGTCACTGCCTTGTATCAGCGTACCCACTCAGGTCGGGGTCAGCGGGTGCAGGCAGCGATGCAAGATGCTGTGCTCAATCTATGCCGCGTGAAGTTACGTGACCAACAGCGCCTTGATCGCAACGGTACGATGCAGGAGTATCCCCAGTTCCCCAATGGTAATTTCGGTGAGGCAGTTCCTCGTGCTGGAAATGCCTCTGGTGGTGGACAGCCCGGCTGGATTCTGAAATGCAAAGGCTGGGAAACCGACCCCAACTCCTATATTTATGTTGTAGTGCAGGCGGCGGTATGGGAAGCCATTTGTAAGGTTATTGGTAAAGAAGAGTGGATCACTGACCATGATTTTTCGTCGCCGATGGCGCGCTTACCGAGACTGATGCAAATCTTTGGTGAGATCGAAAAATGGACCATGACAAAAAGTAAGTTTGAGGTAATGGATATATTGAATAAATACGACGTGCCATGCGGCCCGATTCTATCGATGAAAGAAATTGCGGAAGAGCCAGCGTTGCGCGCGACCGGCACCATTGTCGAAGTGGATCATCCGGTTCGAGGAAAGTATTTGACGGTTGGTAATCCAATCAAGTTATCCGATAGCGAAACCGAAGTGACACGCTCACCATTGCTCGGCGAGCATACCGATGAGATCTTGCAAGAACTAGGATTCAATATTGATGATCTCATCGACTTACGCCACCGGAAAGTCATCTAAATGAAAGTTGCTCTAATCGGCAGTCAAGATTTTGGTAAGGCTGCTTTAGAGGCTTTTTTAGAGCGCGGCGACGAGGTGGTTGCGGTGTTTTGTCCGCCCGATAATCCCAAAGCTACTAAGCCTGAGATTCTCAAAGAGGCCACCTTGGCAAAGGGCCTTGTGCCCTTGCAATTTGCCTCTCTCAAGAGCTCTGAAGCTGCGGATGCCATGCGCAATAGCGGTGCAGATATTTGTGTGATGGCCTATGTTCTGCAATTTGTGCCGCAAGAGTTCGCTAAGATACCGCGCTTGGGTACGATTCAATACCATCCCTCATTGTTGCCAAAGTACCGTGGCCCTAGCGCCATTAACTGGGCGATTGCTTTGGGTGAGACCAAGACAGGCCTCACCATTTTCCGGCCATCCGATGGTTTAGATGAAGGCGAAGTGATTTTGCAAAAAGAGGTTGCCATTGGCGCAAACGACACCCTGGGATCGGTTTACTTTGATCACCTGTTTCCGCTTGGTGTGCAAGCGCTTTTAGAAGCTGCCGATCTGGTTGCGGCAGACAAGCACCAGGAGTTCGTGCAAGACGAGGCTTTAGCCAATTATGAAGGGTGGTTCGATCAAGCGGCAGCCCGCATCCATTGGTCAAGCCACATTACGCAGATCCATAATCTGATTCGAGCCTGCAATCCCGCGCCTGGCGCTTGGACCATGGCTGGCGAACAAAAAGTGCAGATTTACGACGTCAAAAAACACACCACTGCGACCTATGGTGCCGTCAAAGGCAAGCCAGGTCAGATCACGGCGATTGGTTCCGAATCCTTTTTTGTGGCCTGCCACGGCGGTCAGATTGAGGTATTGAAGGCAAAGGGCTCAGCCGGCAAGGTAAACGGCGCTGAGCTTGCAAAAAGCCTTGGTTTGACGGTAGATCAATTTTTTACTGCTTAAGAAAAAAAGACCCACTAGGTAAATAGGCAGCGCGGGTCTTAGATTTCTAAATTATCAATCAGGCGGGTTTTGCCGAGCTTAGCGGCGGTCACAATTACGAGCGGCTGACCGCCATCCAAATCGGCTTGCGTCGGTTTGGCTAAATTAGCTTGCTGGCGAATCGCCATGTAGTCAGGCGTCCATCCCCGAGTCTGCATTTGCATCAAGGCCTTCGCCTCGATATCCAGTAGCGCACTTACCGTCTTTTCTTTTAAGCTAAGCACGTGCTCTCGCATGGCACTTAACTGGCGCTGCAGCGCCGGAGCTTCAGCACGCTCGCTTGCAGAAAGATAGATGTTGCGTGAGGATAGGGCTAATCCATCCTCAGCACGAATGGTCTCGGCTGGAACAATCTCAACCGGTAAAGCAAATTGACTGGCCATCTGCCGCACAATCATCAGCTGCTGATAATCTTTTTTGCCAAAGACTGCAACCCGAGGCTGAACGCAAGAAAACAGTTTTAAAACAACCGTACAGACACCCTTAAAAAAACCCGGCCTGAATTCACCTTCAAGAATATCGCCAAGCTGCTGGGGCGGATCAACGCGATACTCTTGCGGTTGTGGGTAGAGGTCTTTTTCAGTCGGGGCAAACAAAACATAGACCCCTTCTTGTTCGAGCTTGTCGATGTCAGCCTGCATGGTTCGAGGGTAACTATCAAAGTCTTCGTTGGGACCAAATTGCAAGCGGTTGACAAAAATACTGGCAACAACAGGGTCGCCATGTTGGCGCGCTAGGCGCATTAAAGATAAATGGCCTTCGTGCAGATTGCCCATGGTTGGCACAAACGAAGTGCGGTTTTGGCCCCGCAGGTGATCGCGTAACTCATTGATATCGCTAATTATTTTCATGCGCTAGGGGTGTAAGCCAAACGCACGTAAATCGGTGCATAGGGCTCTGCTTGGGTAATCTCCACCAAGGCCTCGCGCGAAAGCTCGAGCATGGCGATGAAATTCACAATCACCACGGGTACGCCATTTCCTGAGGCAATCGCATCTTCAAACAATTCACTGAACTCGACAAAGCGCGTACCTTGCAGGCGGCGCAAAATGCGGGTCATAAAATCACGTACCGATAGCGTTTCACGGGTAATGGTGTGGTGCTGATTTAATTTTGCCCGGTGCAGTACATCACGCCAGGCCATTTGCAAGTCTTCTAAATTGACTTCGGGCCATGTGACTGCCACTGTCGTATCAACATAGCCATGCGCAATTTGGAAGTCACGTCCTTGCTGTGGAATCTGGTCTAACTCTTGCGCCGCTAATTTCATACGTTCGTATTCAAGTAATCGACGAACCAACTCGGCACGTGGGTCATCCACTTCCTCTTCGCTGTCAGCCTTTTTCATTGGCAAGAGCATGCGCGATTTAATTTCAATCAGCATCGCGGCCATCAGCAGATACTCTGCAGCCAATTCCAAATTGGTATGGCGGATTTGATCAACGTAGGTTAAGTACTGGGACGTGACCTGTGCCATCGGAATATCCAGCACATTGAAATTCTGTTTTCGAATAAGGTAGAGCAGTAAATCGAGCGGACCTTCGAAGGCCTCTAGAAAAACCTCGAGGGCATCCGGCGGTATGTATAGGTCGGTTGGCAGCTTAAAAAGGGGCTCGCCATAGAGCTTGGCAAAAGCCTCCGACATCCCATCGGTAACGGAGGGTGTGCTGTCGAGTAAGCTCGCGACAGGCTGGGCCAACGGATCATTCATTGGAATAAACGTATGCCCGTTGCTTTACTTTGGCAGCATTTAAGCGGCGCTGCTCATCAAGGCTGATTGGCTCTTTATCCCAAAGGAGGGCGCGTCCAGCTTGTTGGTCTTGCTCCAAGTTGGGTTTAGCCGCTTTGAGTTTTTCAAGAAATACGGTGACGTCAGACTGGTATTTGCGCATATCGATACTTAATTCTCAATAAATTCAATAACTTATAAAATCCCACGGAACTGGGCAACCCTCATTATTAACGATTTTGTATGGCGTAAGTCAGATTTGTGTCGGCATCCCGTTTTTAGGTATTTGCCGCTAATAGGACGTCAATTTGAGCCGGCTCAACGCGGCTCATGAGATGGGTATAAGGCTGAATGGGTTGCTGACTGGAGAGGGGTGTAGTGATGTCAGCCCAAGTCATCGGCGCTAAACATAAAAAGCGTTCAACTCCAGCAGCAACCTGCGGCAACACGGGTTTTAGGTACAAGCTTAAGCACCGAAATGCTTCCAGTGTCACGCTGCAAATCGCTTGAAGATCGGCTGTGCGTAGAGGATCTTTAGCGATATCCCACGGTTTGTTTTCATCGACAAAGGCATTGACTTGATCTGCCAATTCCATGATGGTGCGAACGGCTTTTGCATACTCACGGCCTTCATACAATTCAGCTATTTTTGTATTGGATGCTCGAATCGAGATCAACAAGGGATGTTGCATGGCATCGTCTACAACCACGCCGCCAAAGCGCTTCACCAAAAAGCCGGCGCTGCGGCTCGCAATATTGATGTACTTGCCAATCAAGTCGCTGTTGACCCGCGCAACGAAGTCGCTCAGATTGAGGTCAAGGTCCTCCATGCTGTCGTTTAATTTGGTTGCAAAATAGTAGCGGAACCATTCAGGATTAAAGCCCGACTCAATTACGCTGTTGGCTGAGATCAAAGTGCCACGTGACTTGCTCATCTTTTCGCCATCGACCGTCAGAAAGCCGTGTGCGAATACGTTGGTTGGGGTGCGGTAGCCAGCAAAATGCAAGGTAGCAGGCCAAAACAAGGTGTGGAAATACAAAATGTCTTTGCCAATAAAGTGGTACTGCTCAGTCGCGCTATCTGGTCTTACCCACTCATCAAAATTCAGACCTTTGTCGGTGCAGTACTTTAAGAAACTGGCGTAATAGCCAATCGGCGCATCGAGCCAAACATAAAAATACTTGCCGGGGGCATCGGGGATTTCAAAGCCAAAGTACGGGGCATCGCGCGAAATATCCCAATCGCCTAATTTACTTTCGCCAGCCTGCCCAACCCACTCTTTCATTTTGTTGCGGGCTTCGGGTTGAAGCGGAGTACGAACCTGAGTCCAGTCGCGCAAGAAGGTTTCACAACGGGGGTCCGATAGCTTGAAGAAATAGTGATCGGATACTTTCCGAATCGGTGTTGCGCCACTAACAACCGAAAAGGGATCAATTAAATCCGTTGGTACATAGGTAGCTCCGCATTTTTCACAGGAGTCGCCATACTGATCCGGTGCTTTGCATTTAGGGCACTTGCCCTTGATAAAACGATCCGGGAGGAACATTTCTTTCACGGGATCGTAGGCCTGCTCGATGGCGCGCTTTTCAATCAGGCCCGCGTCGCGAAGCTTAATGTAAATATCCCCGGCTAGCTTTTCATTTTCAGGGCTATCGGTGGTGTAGTAGTGATCAAAAGAAATCAGAAAGGCATCAAAGTCGCGCTTATGTTCTTGCCAGACTTTGGCGATGAGCTCTTTGGGTGTCATCCCCTCTTTTTCTGCACGCAACATGATGGGGGTGCCATGGGTATCGTCTGCCCCCATGTAATGCACTTCGTGACCCTGCATTCGTTGATAGCGAACCCAAATATCGGTTTGAATGTATTCCACCAAATGGCCAATGTGAATCTGCCCATTGGCATAAGGCAGGGCAGAAGTAACTAAAAGGCGGCGTGGTGAACGACTCATGCTGTGGGCGGGGTACGGTTTTGGTAAAAAGGCAAAATTGGGCTTCTAGGGTGAATTATGCTGCTAGAGCATGGATTTTAGACTGCGGTTAAAGTAAGGCTCGCATTTAGAATAGTCAGAACGAATCAAGGAACGCATGTATGGCAGTAAATCCCCGAATTGCGATGTCCAATGCTTCTGTGCCCCTCATCCATGAGGTCCAGATCATCGATGAGGCTGGCCGCCATAAAACGGTTCACGTGCCGGGAGAGCGCTCGCTGACGATTTACTTGGATAAGCGTGAGCTCGTGACCCTCATGACCTTGGGTAGCGCCCCTGAGGCTCTGGTGCTGGGTTATCTGCGTAACCAGCGTTTGGTGGAATCACCAGACGACATCGAAAGCATTCAGGTCGATTGGGAAACCGATTCGGCCGCAGTCAAAACCCGGCGTAGCACCGTCGATATCGATCAAATGACCAGTAAGCGCATCGTGACCACCGGATGCGGCCAAGGCACGATGTTTGGGGGTCTCATTGAGGAAATGGAGCAGATTCGCTTGGCGGATGGCCCCACCCTGAATCAGACGGCGATTGTGGACCTCATCGACCAAATTCGCCAACACGACACCATCTACAAGAAATCCGGCTCGGTACATGCCTGCGCGGTATTTGAGCGCAAGGGCGAGAATCAGGTGGAGTTGCTCCACTTTATTGAGGATGTGGGTCGCCACAATGCTGTGGATTCGATTTCTGGGCTGATGTGGCTAGCCGACAAAGCAGGTCGGGATTTGGTGTTTTTTACGACCGGGCGCTTAACCTCGGAGATGGTCATTAAGGGCGCGCAGATGGGCATCCCCTTTTTGCTAACGCGTTCGGGCGTAACCCAGATGGGGCTTGAGCTCGCCCAAAAGACCCACCTGACACTTCTGTCACGCTGTTCTGGAACCCATTTTGAGATTTACAACGCCCCTGAGCGGGTTGTTTTTAGTCCGCCCAAGCAGTAAATAGATGGTCTTCGGGGCCGGGTTGGTTTTACAATTCCGCCATGACTATTAAATCCGACCACTGGATACGCCGTATGGCTCAAGAGGGCATGATCAGCCCGTTTGAGCCTGGCCAAATCCGCCAAGACGCCACTGGACAAAAAATCGTGAGCTACGGTACCTCGAGCTACGGTTATGACATTCGCTGTGCAAACGAATTCAAGATCTTCACGAACATCAACAGCACGATTGTGGACCCGAAGCATTTCGATGAAAAATCCTTTGTGGATTTTCACGGCGACGTGTGCATTATTCCGCCAAACTCCTTTGCATTGGCACGCACGGTGGAATACTTCAAGATTCCACGCAGTGTTCTGACGATTTGCGTTGGTAAGAGCACTTATGCGCGCTGCGGCATTATTGTGAACGTCACACCATTTGAGCCCGAGTGGGAAGGGTATGTCACCCTGGAGTTTTCAAACACTACGCCATTGCCAGCAAAAATCTATGCAGGTGAAGGCTGTGCGCAAGTCCTCTTTTTTGAAAGCGATGAAGTTTGCGGCACCTCGTACAAGGACCGCGGCGGCAAGTACCAAGGGCAGCAGGGCGTTACGCTACCCAAGACCTAATTGCATCAGGCAATTTTCCAAAGGCACACATGAAATTTCGTTTCCCAATCATCATTATTGATGAGGACTTTCGCTCTGAAAATATTTCGGGTTCAGGCATCCGCGACCTCGCTTTAGCGATCGAAGGTGAGGGCATCGAAGTGATTGGCCTAACCAGCTATGGAGACTTAACGTCATTTGCACAGCAAGCCTCGCGCGCCTCCTGCTTTGTTTTATCGATTGACGATGAGGAGTTCATCAGCGATACCGAAGACAACGATTTACCCGCGTTAAATAACCTACGTGCCTTTGTTGCCGAGGTACGCAAGCGCAATGAAGACATTCCGATTTTCTTGTATGGCGAGACCCGTACCTCACGCCATATGCCCAATGATATTTTGCGTGAGTTGCATGGCTTCATTCATATGAACGAAGACACGCCAGAGTTTGTGGCACGCCACATTATTCGTGAAGCGAAGGTGTACCTCGATTCATTGGCGCCCCCCTTCTTTCGTGCTCTGACGCATTACGCCTCTGAAGGCTCGTATTCATGGCATTGCCCAGGCCACTCTGGCGGTGTTGCCTTTCTCAAAAGCCCAGTGGGCCGCATGTTCCATCAATTCTTTGGTGAAAACATGCTGCGTGCCGACGTTTGTAATGCAGTAGAAGAATTAGGACAATTGCTCGACCACACTGGTCCAGTACTTGCTAGCGAGCGCAATGCCGCGCGCATTTTTAATGCCGATCACTTGTTTTTTGTCACCAATGGCACATCCACCTCCAATAAGATTGTTTGGCACTCCACGGTTGCCCCAGGCGACATTGTTTTGGTCGATCGCAATTGCCATAAGTCGGTGATTCACTCCATCACGATGATGGGCGCGATCCCGATTTTCCTGATGCCAACGCGGAATCACTTAGGCATTATTGGACCAATCCCAAAAGAAGAATTCGAATGGGCGAACATCAAAAAGAAAATCGACGCCAACCCCTTTATTAAAGATAAAAACGCCATACCCCGCGTGATGACCCTTACGCAAAGCACCTACGACGGCATCATCTACAACGTCGAGATGATTAAAGAGATGCTGGACGGTAAGGTGGATTCTTTACATTTTGATGAGGCATGGTTGCCGCATGCGGCCTTCCATCCATTTTATAAAGACATGCATGCGATTGGCGCTGACCGCAAGCGTACTAAGAAAAGCTTGATGTTTGCAACCCAATCTACCCACAAACTGCTGGCTGGTTTATCGCAAGCGTCCCAAGTATTGGTGCAAGATGCGGATGAGCATAAGCTTGATCGCGATTGTTTTAATGAGGCGTATTTGATGCACACCTCCACCAGCCCACAGTACGCCATCATTGCGTCGTGTGATGTATCGGCTGCAATGATGGAGGCCCCGGGTGGAACTACTTTAGTGGAAGAGTCGATTGCCGAGGCGATGGATTTCCGTAGAGCCATGCGCGAGGTCGATGAACAGTTTGGTGCTGACTGGTGGTTTAAGGTGTGGGGCCCAGATCATTTGGCCGAAGACGGTATTGGCGAGCGCAGTGATTGGGTCTTAGAGCCCAATGCCAGCTGGCATGACTTTGGTAATTTAGCCGATGACTTCAATATGCTGGATCCCATCAAGGCAACCATTGTTACTCCTGGTCTTGATATTGAAGGGAGTTTTGGTGCAACCGGTATACCAGCGAGCATCGTCACCAAGTATTTAGCCGAGCACGGCATTATTGTTGAAAAGTGCGGACTGTATTCTTTCTTCATCATGTTCACGATTGGCATTACCAAGGGCCGTTGGAATACCTTGGTAACCGAGTTGCAGCAGTTTAAAGATCACTTTGATAAAAATGCACCGCTCTGGAAAGTGTTGCCGGAGTTTGTCGCCAAGCACCCACGATATGAGCGGGTTGGCCTTAATGACATTTGTCAGCAGATTCATGCCTTCTACAAAGGCCGTGATGTTGCACGCATGACGACCGAGATGTATACCTCGGATATGGTCCCGGCCATGATGCCTTCGGATGCTTGGGCGCAAATGGCCCATAAGAAAGTGGATCGCGTGCCATTGGATCAACTCGAAGGGCGTGTTACTGCCATGCTGGTGACGCCGTATCCACCCGGCATTCCCTTATTGATCCCGGGTGAACGTTTCAATAAACGCATCGTCGACTATCTGTACTTTGCCCGCGACTTTAATGCACAGTTTCCTGGCTTTGAGACCGATATCCATGGCCTTGTAAAAACCGAGGTGGATGGACGCAGCGAATACTACGTCGATTGCGTACGCGCAGAAAAATAAGATTATCGGCTGGGCTTTTCAAGCTCAAAGCGGACTGGCGCATTCTCATCCGCTTTGGGTGAGCTTTTCTCTCCCTCTCCGCTTTGCCCGCTCGTAAAGTCAAACTCTGAATTGATTGCGACAGGCGGTGGTTTATCCAAGAACGTAGTGACCAGCGCCGGAAAGGCGATCACGAGGCCAACCATGATGAGTTGCAAGCCAACCCACGGTAGAGCGCCCCAGTAAATATCACTGCTCTTCACCTCTTTGGGTGCAACCCCGCGCAGATAAAAGAGGGCAAAACCAAAAGGCGGGTGCATAAACGAGGTTTGCATATTGACGCACAGCATGACGCCAAACCACACCAGTGCTGCGTTGCCGGCTGCTTGCAGATTACCACCCATGGCTTCGAGCAACACCGGGGCGAGCATTTTTTCAGCGACAGGCGCTAGTAAGGGGACGATGATGAAGGCAATCTCAAAGAAGTCTAAAAAGAAGGCCAAGAAAAACACCAAGATGTTCACCACAATCAAAAATCCAATCCAGCCGCCGGGGATATCAGCAAAGAGATGCTCTACCCATACTCCGCCATCCACCCCTTGAAACACCACCGAGAAGCAGGTGGAGCCAATCAAGATAAAGATCACCATCGATGTTAGGCGCATGGTGTTTTGGTAGGACTCGGTAATTTGTTTTTTCAGGTTGGCGATTTTTGCGCGCCGCAGCCAAGCCAATAACAGAGCCCCCATTGCACCCATGGCTCCGGACTCAGTCGGGGTAGCAATGCCGAGCAAAATCGTGCCCAAGACTAAAAAGATCAAAACGGCAGATGGAATAATACCCAGTAAACATTTTTTCCACAGCACCCAGCCATTGGTTTGTACATCACTGAGCGGCGCTGCTGGTAGCCAATCTGGTTTTAAGCGAGTAAGCACAAAGGTGTACAGCGCAAACAGCCCAATCTGAATCAAGGATGGACCCCAGGCCCCCAAGTACATGCTGCCAACGTCGGCACTGCCGGTTTGCGTTTTGAGTTGATCGGCGAGCACAATTAATACGAGGGATGGTGGTACCAATTGAGTAATCGTGCCAGAGGCTGCCAATACGCCAGTGGCGTAGCGCATGTTGTAGCCATAGCGGATCATGATGGGTAAGGAGATCATGGTCATCGCAATCACTTGCGCTGCAACCGTTCCTGTAATGGCGCCCAGTACAAAGCCCACAATGATGACCGAATACCCTAGTCCCCCGCGTATCCGTCCAAAGAGTTGACTCATCGACTCCAGCATTTCCTCTGCAAGGCCGCAGCGCTCCAGAATGGCGCCCATAAAAGTGAAGAAGGGGATGGCTAGCAATAAGTCGTTTGCTAGTACGCCACCAAAAATACGCTGCGGTATGGCTTGCAAAAAGACCAGATCAAAAAAACCTTGGCTGATCGCAATTGCGCCAAAGAAAAGTCCGGCAGCCATTAAGGAAAACGCCACCGGAAAGCCGACGAGCATAAACACAATTAGGCCTGCAAACATCAGAGGCGGCATCCACTCGAGCGGAATCATTGTTTGGGCTTCTCGTAAGCAGAAATGGCAGAAGCACTTAGTGCATTAGCTTGCAGTAAAGCGATGCGTTTGATGATTTCGGAGAGGCCTTGTAAGCACAGCATGAAAAACCCCATCGGCACAACAAACTTAATCGGGTAACGCAAGAGTCCACCGGAATTAATCGAATGTTCAAGAGATAGGAATGAGGGGTAGAACAGGGAAGTCCAGGATAGCCAAGTAAACAGGATGCAGGCCGGCATCAAAAAGAGACTTAGACCAAACAGATCAACCCAGATGCGGCCGCGCTCTGAAAGGCGTGCGTAAATCAGATCTACTCTGACGTGCTCGTTGCGCTTGAGGGTATAGGAGGCGCCGAGCATGACGGCTGCAGCAAATAAATACCACTGCAATTCCAAAGGCCAGTTATCGCTGAGGTCAAAGCCGTAGCGCATGATCGCATTGCCTGCTGAAATCACACACGAAAGTAAAATGAAGATGCTCGCAGCCTTCCCAAACCACGCATTGATGCGATCGATACTAGATGCGATGCGCTGCCAAAAAGCCATCACCCTTCCTAAAGGAGGCGGATGGCTAGAGCTTGAGTTCGGCGCGGCCACGCTGAACAGCCGCCAAGACTTGCTCTGGTGCAGTACCGCCAGGGTGCTGGCGCGACTGAACCGATCCAGTGACGGTCAATAAAGGAAATACATCCTCGCTGATCAGATCAGCCCTAGCATCCAGACCGCAAGCAAAACGGAGCTCGGATAAGCTCAGGTCCGTTAGATTACATTTGCGGTCAACGCAGGCTTTGACGGCATGGGCTACGGCCTCATGTGCATCCCGAAACGCCAAGCCCTTTTTAACCAAGTAGTCAGCCAAGTCAGTGGCAGTAGCAAACCCTTCCTCTGCCGCCGCTTGCATCACTGCCTTTTGAACTGCAATGTGCGGAATCATATCCGCAAAAATACGCAAGGTATCTTGGACGGTATCGACCGCATCAAACAAGGGTTCTTTGTCTTCTTGATTGTCTTTGTTGTAAGCCAAGGGCTGGCTTTTCATGAGGGTCAGCAAGGCAATCAAATCACCATACACGCGCCCGGTTTTACCGCGGGCAAGTTCGGGTACGTCGGGGTTTTTCTTTTGCGGCATGATTGAGCTGCCCGTACAAAACCGATCGGGCAAATCAATAAAACCAAAGCGTGGGCTGAGCCATAAGATCAGCTCTTCCGATAGGCGTGAGACGTGCATCATCAGCGTTGCTGAAAAGCCGCAAAACTCAATCGCAAAATCCCGATCCGAGACAGCATCCAGGGAGTTGGTGCAGATGCCATCAAAGCCCAGCTTCTGCGCTACCCACTCACGGTCAATTGGGTAGCTGGTTCCGGCTAGGGCGGCAGCACCGAGCGGTAGGCGATTCATGCGCGTGCGGCAATCGGTTAGGCGGCTGGCATCGCGACTAAACATTTCAAAATAAGCCATGAGGTGATGGCCAAAGGTGATCGGCTGAGCCACTTGCAAATGGGTGTGGCCCGGCATGATGGTGGCTGCATGGGTCTCTGCAAGGTTAAGTAAAGCAGAACGCAATGCAGTTAAGGAAACCTGAATGCCATCGATATTGCTACGTAGCCATAAACGCAAATCGGTAGCCACTTGATCATTGCGTGAGCGACCGGTATGGAGACGCTTACCTGCATCGCCAATTAAGGCAGTGAGGCGTGCTTCGATATTGAGGTGAACATCCTCGAGTGCCAGTTGCCATTCAAACTGCCCGGCTTCGATTTCCCCTTTGATCTGCGCCATTCCTTTTTGAATATCCGCTAAATCGGCGGCGCTAATTATTTTTTGCTTGGCCAGCATTTCGGCGTGGGCCAATGAGCCCTCGATATCGACTAGGGCAAAGCGGTGGTCAAACCCAATGGAAGCGGTATAGCGCTGGACCAGTTCATCGACCGGTTCGGCAAAGCGCGCCGACCACGCTTGGGCCTTATTGGCCAGGGAATTTTTAGAGGAGCTCATAAAGGCAGTATATTGGTGTCAGTCATCTCTATTTTAAATGTTATGTCCCAACACTCGAATTCTGCCCTTTTCCCCCTCGCCCCAGCGCGTTTAGTGATTGCCTCCCGAGAAAGCCGCCTAGCCATGTGGCAGGCCGAGCACCTGCGGGATTGCCTAAAAGCCCTGTATCCCGACTGCCAGGTCGAGATTTTAGGAATGACCACCCGTGGTGACCAAATACTTGATCGCACCCTCTCCAAAGTGGGCGGTAAAGGTTTATTTGTGAAGGAATTGGAAGCAGCTTTGGCGGATGGGCGTGCCGATTTGGCGGTCCATTCCTTAAAAGACGTGCCGATGATCATGCCGGACGGCTTTGCCTTAACGTGCGTCATGACGCGTGAAGATGCGCGCGATGCCTTTGTCTCCAACGATTTCGCTTCACTGGACGAACTTCCACAGGGTGCCGTTGTCGGTACATCCAGCCTGCGCCGAGAGGCTATCCTGCGCAAGCATTTCCCCCATCTGCAGATTCAACCCTTGCGCGGCAACTTAGATACCCGGATGGGCAAATTAGACCGCGGCGAATACCAAGCCATTATTTTGGCCGCTGCTGGCCTAAAGCGCCTTGGTCTAGCCAGTCGCATCAAAGCCTTCTTGCCGCTCGATCCCTATACGCCCGCAGCGGGTCAGGGGGCCCTCGGCATCGAAACCCTCAGTAATCGGGCGGATATGCATGCATGGCTCGCGCCACTCAATGACATGCCCACCTTACTTGCCGTTTCGGCGGAGCGGATGGTATCGCGGCAGTTAGGCGGTTCATGTGAAGTGCCGCTGGCAGCCCACGGCGAATGGAACGGCCCTCAGTTAGGCATTCGTTCCTTTGTAGCGAGCGTGGACGGCACGCAGATTTGTTTGGCCAGCGCTGCAGGGACGATTAAGACGGTTGCTGATGCAGAGGCCCTGGGACTCACTGTGGCGCAGGACCTAATGTCCCAAGGCGCGAGCGCTTTACTGCCGTAATCATCATGAAATCCACTGCGCTGGTTGTCACTCGGCCAAGTGGTCAAGCAAGCGCCTTAACGGAGGCGCTCCAAGCCGCAATAGAAAGCATAGCGGCTGCACGTAGTGGGCAGGATTGGCAAACGCCGCAGATCCTTGCTTTGCCGCTCTTAACGATTGTTCCCAAATCCGACCCAAAGCTTGCTGCAGCAATACGAACAGCAATGCAGACCGCTGACTTAGCCGTGTTTGTAAGTCCGAATGCCATCGAGTGCACCATGCGATTATTGGGCGACGATTGGCAGTCGATCGCGCAGCGCCCGATTCCGATTGGGGTAGTGGGTCAAAGCAGTTACCATGCCCTCGAGCGCCACGGTATCGGCACAGAAGCCAAACTACCCACCCCCATTTGGATGCCAAGCGATCCCGCGCAGTGGGATTCCGAAGGGTTATGGGATGCGATTCAAAACCGCTTTCCGAGCTGGGCAGGTCGACGAGTGCTGGTATTTCGGGGTGATGGTGGTCGTGAGTGGCTGGCCGATCAAATGCAGTCGGCCCGTGCACAGGTTGAAGCGATTGCGGTCTATTCACGGATACCCCTGAGTGAGTCTAGCCCACAGTGGGAGAAGATTCTCACAGCGAATACGGATGATGCCCTTTGGATTCTCACTTCATCGGAGGCGGTACGTCATTTAGGTACTGTTTTAAAACAGCAGGGCCGCCAAGATTATTTGGCTAGCGCAAGCGCCCTATGTCCGCATCACAATATAGCCCGCACCGCAAAAGAGATTGGATTTGCAACAGTACTGGAGTGCCACTCTGGCGATGCTGCTTTAGTTAGCGCTGCGATGAGCTGGCTGGAGGCAGTGTCAAAAAAACCTCATTAACCAATAAGGGATGCCCTTTTAAGTGATAAAGGGTTCTTCTGGCCCATGCGCCGGTCGGCATTTCAGGATAGCGGCGCTGACCGTTTTTCCACAAGGGGTGGCGACGATCCAATTGGGTAATCTCGCGATGGGCTCTGAGCTGATTGCGATTGTGATTACGACCCTGAAACAAAACAGCACCTAGCGGCTTTTTACCTAACTTTAGGATGGCGTGATTACTACCGCTTGCGCTAAGTATAGGAATGATGCTGCGGGCGATGACGACTGGCTCTTGGTTGATGAGTAAGAGCACTTCCCGCACGCGACAGCGTTTGGTGCGCCCATGAAAAAAGCGACTTTCGTCGCTATGGATGGTTTGCAGGCAGTCCGCTAAAACCTGTACCTCGATGCGACTTTCAAAAGCCGCTTCGAGTTTACGCGTTAAAGAACCGGTATCACCAAGCCACGTTTGCCACTGCCGCGGAGCAAGGTGAATTCCACCGGAACCGACTCGATTCCAAACAGAACGGAGGCGAT
Organism: Polynucleobacter sp.; assembly: GCA_044345755.1. Taxonomy (GTDB): domain Bacteria; phylum Pseudomonadota; class Gammaproteobacteria; order Burkholderiales; family Burkholderiaceae; genus Polynucleobacter. Next base: position 39,232 of record JBIJAM010000004.1, read on the forward strand.
TTCGGTGGCGCATGCTTAGTTGCCGCCGAAGGATCTCCGTTGGCTTCCCGCCGCTTTTGGTTTGCCAAAGCGGGGACCCGTTGGGCGTGAATCGCCCGAGCGAGCACCTGCTGGTTTGGAATCAAAACGACCGGTAGGACGTGAATCGCCTGAACGTGCGCCAGATGGCTTGGAATCAAAACGATTGGCTGGACGTGAGTCGCCTGAGAAACCGGCTGGCTTCGAATCAAAGCGACCGGTTGGACGTGAATCACCAGAGTAGCCACCAGCTGGCTTTGCATCGAAGCGCGGCGCTGGACGGGAATCACCACCGCTACGCTGTTCAAAATGACTGCCACCCGAGCGCGACTCAAAACGGCCGCCCGAACGGTTACCAGGGCGCGCGTCAGAACGTGCACCAGGACGACCACCGGAGCGGCTACCAGGACGTCCGCCACCACCGCCAAAGCTTGGCTTGGCTTGTGGCTCAAGACCAGGAATCACGGAAGCAACGATGTCTTGCTGGGTAAAGCGCTCGATATTGCGAATCTTGGCACGATCGCGATGCTCAACTAAGGTAATGGCAATGCCGTTGCGACCAGCGCGACCAGTACGACCAATGCGGTGTGTGTAGTCTTCTGGCTTCATAGGCAAGCCAAAGTTAATCACGTGACTAATGCGGGGTACATCAATGCCGCGCGCAGCAACGTCAGTGGCAACCAAAATCTTGGTGTGGCCTTTGCGCAGGGATTCGAGGCGACGCATGCGAACGGCTTGTGGCATTGCGCCGTGTAGCGCAGTTGCTTCGTAACCATTGGCACGCAAGGCATCCGCAATCTTTTCGCTTTCCACTTGGGTGCTAGCAAATACCACTGCTTGGTCCACAGTAGGATCGGTTAAGAGGTGCTCTAACAAACGGTGCTTGTGCGCCATGTTATCGGCCCAATGCATTTTTTGCTCAATGTTGGAATGCACATCACCTGCTTGCGCGAGTTCAATGCGCTTCGCATCATTGGTCAATTGGGTTGCCAGGGACATCACTTTAGGTGCAAAAGTCGCAGAGAACATCAGTGTCTGTGACCGCTGCTTGCAACGCTGATCAATCGCCTCGAGATCATCTGCAAAACCCATATCTAACATGCGGTCCGCTTCATCAATCACCAGCTGCTTGACATCATCCAGGCGAATCGCACGGCTGTCGCTGAGATCCAGTAAACGACCTGGGGTTGCAACTACGAGCAAGGCACCTTTGAGTGCTTGGATTTGTTTGCTATAGGGCATGCCGCCCATCACGGTTGCAATCCGAATGCCTTTAAGGCCACGCGCCAAATTAATGGCATCGGCAGCCACCTGTTGGGCTAATTCACGAGTAGGGCACAAAACCAAGACGGTTGGTTGTGCACGACCAGGAACCGGCGAATTGCTCGGATTACTTGCGATCAGTTGATTTAAGAGGGGTAATAAAAAGGCGGCGGTTTTACCGCTACCGGTTTGGCTGCTGACCAAGAGGTCGCCGCCAGCCATCGCTGCAGGAATAACCTGTGCTTGCACTGGAGTGGCTTGGGTAAAACCCAATTCAGCTACGTTACTTAAGAGAGGGACTGCTAAGCCAAACGATGCAAATGCATTCGCGCTGGAAGTAACAACGGATACCGTTACTTTTTCGCCTGCAGGAACATCGGTGTGCGAGTCAGTTGACTCGGTGTGGTTTTCATTTAAAAAAGTCATGCAAATCACATCCCCATCGGGGATGTCTCCGGTTGTGCGCCTCAGTGTTTTAAAGGGCGCGATGGTCTAGGGCATCGACCATCAGACAAGCGGCAGCGGTGTGTTTATTGCTACTAAACTGATTCGCTGAATATGTATATTGCTGGGGACGATGTTTCAAAAAGCCCTCCATTATGGCATGGTTCTCTTCCTAGGGCAATCCCTAGGGTGTTTAATCTGATTATCATCGTTTCATGGGCTTTTTATTGCATTGGTCAGACTTTGGCGTCATTCACTTCCCCAGTTATCTGATGGGGGCAATCCTCATTATTTTGCTGCCAGGACCGAATTCGCTCTTCGTTTTAGCCCTCTCGGCAGAGCGTGGTTGGCAAAAAGGCCTATGGGCATCGGTTGGGATTGTGGTGGGCGATGCCATCATCATGCTCAGCGTTGCCCTGGGCGCAGCAACCGTACTCGCGTCATCGCCGCTGACCTACAACCTTCTGCGCTTATCGGGCGCCATCTATTTGGCTTGGTTAGGTCTTGGGATTATCCGTAGCGGCTTGAAACGCTTTCAGGCGAAAGAAGTAACTGCAGAGACCTCTAGCGTATTGCAGGCAGGTGGAATCATGCGCTTGCATCCCTTTTTGGCGGCATTGCTACTGGCCCTGACCAATCCCAAGGCCATTTTCTTTTTCATTTCCTTTTTTACGCAATTCGTTGACCCTGATTTTCATCAGCCGGCGCTCGGTTTTTTCTACCTTGCAGTCGTGACCCAATTGATCAGCATGGCGTATTTGGCTACTCTGATTGGGGCGGGACAGTATTGTTTGGGCTTAGTAAAGGCGCATCCCATAATTGCAGCCAGCCTATGGCTTGCAACCGGAACGCTCTTTATTGCCTTTAGTCTGCGCTTGCTACTTGAGTTGCTTTAATAAGCGCGCTACTTTTTTTCCATAGGGTGGATGGACTGCGCTAGTGCCGCGCAACCAATTAAGTCCAAACAAACCGCGAACCTGAAGCACTGGTTTGAGGTGGCTGAAGGTATCAAACCCCGCCTTGCCGTGGTAAGAGCCCATGCCGCTAGACCCAACGCCGCCAAAGGGAATGCCATCGCACGCCGCATGCAAGAACACGTCATTCACAGTGATACCGCCCGAGCGAGTATCGGCAATCACCCGATTGAGGTTCGCCTTATTTTTTCCAAACCAGTACAGCGCAAGCGGCGTAGGTGAACTGCCGCTATTAATGAAATCAATCATGCTGGTTGTACTGGCTGCGCCATCAGCAACCGTGACGATCGGCAGGATGGGGCCAAAGATTTCTTCTTTCATCACCGCGGATTCAGAAGAAACATTGCTCAGTACCACCGGCTCAAAAACCCGCTCTGACCCAGAGCTCGGATCTAGTAATGGCGTAACGGTGGCACCATAGGCGATGGCGTCTTCGACTAAAAAATGCCAGCGCGCAGTTTGTTCTGGGTCAATGGGGCCCGTTAGCATTTCGGGGCTTGAGAATTGACCTTGCGCAGCCTTCAAGAGTTCAGCAAGGAGCGCATCGCGTTGTTGCTCTCCGACCAAAACGTAATCGGGTGCAATGCACGTCTGCCCGCTATTGAGTAATTTGCCATACACAATGCTACTCGCGGCATCGCCTAAGTTGGCGGAAGCGTCGACTAGTGCAGGAGACTTTCCACCCAACTCTAAAGTCACTGGTACCAAATTGTTAGCAGCAGCGCGCATAACTTTTTTGCCGATAGCGGTGCTGCCACTAAAGAAAAGGTGGTCGAAGGGCAGTGCAGAAAAATCCGCTGCGGTGTTGGCATCGCCAGTCGTCACACTGAATTCAGTGAAATGAAAATACTCCTGAATCAGAGTCGCTAAAAAACCGGAGGTACGGCTGCTGCGCTCGGATGGTTTGAGCCAAACGCGATTGCCAGCAGCCAATCCAGCAATGGCAGGAGCGAGGGCCAACAAGACGGGGTAGTTCCAGGGACTCATGATGCCCACAACGCCTTTGGGCTGGGCTTGCATCCAAGCGGTCGAGCTGGATAGGTAAGCTGGCGTCTCTAAATGAATGGGTTTGACCCATTCTTTGAGGTGTTTTTTGGTATACCGGCAGGCCTGATAAATTTGACTGAGTTCTGCTAGCCTGGTTTCAATCGGATGGCGGTGACCAAAATCAGCAGCAACGGCCTTGCATAGTTTTTCCTCGTTGGCGCGCAGCATTGCCTCCACTCGGCCAATCCGCTCCAGGCGCTTCTCAATCGTAGAGTGCGGTTCCGCCGCATACGCTGCGCGGATTTCATCAAGCTGGATCGTAAGGCGATTCATAGGGGCAGTCGACATGGTCAATAAAGGGCGTGTGCAAATAAAGTAATAAGGCATTAGGATAAAGCCATGAACGAAAAACAAATAACTTTTGAGACGGCAACCCTCGGCGGCGGCTGCTTTTGGTGCTTAGAAGCGGTCTATCAGCAGGTGCGCGGAGTGCATTCGGTTGTTTCCGGCTATGCTGGGGGCCACGACCTGAATCCTAACTATGAAGCCGTATGCTCAGAAACGACCGGCCATGCCGAAGTCGTGCAAATCCAGTTTGATCCAGCGATTGTTTCCTATCGGGAAATTCTCACTATCTTTTTTGTGATTCACGATCCAACTACCCTCAATTACCAGGGCCATGATGTGGGTGCGCGCTACCGCTCCATTATCTTTACGCACTCCGAAGCGCAAATAGCTTGTGCGCAGGCGATGGTGGAAGAGCTAAGCAATGAAAAAATCTACCCAAGGCCGATCGTAACCGTCATCGCACCTGCCCCCATCTTTTATCCAGCCGAGGATTACCATCAGAATTATTTTGTGCAGCACCCTGGTCAAGGGTATTGCATGGCGGTTGTTGCACCCAAGCTAGCGAAGTTCCGCGCTACCTTAAAAAGCTTGATAAACCCGGCTTTTAGTTAAGGCGCTAGGCGCGCAATCGACCAGCCGCTATCGCTGCGGCTATAGCAAATGCGGTCGTGTAGGCGGGAAGGTCTGCCTTGCCAAAATTCAATCTGGTTTGGAGTAAGACGGTAGCCGCCCCAATGGGGTGGGCGCGGTGGCGCATCGCCGTGCTCCGCTTTGAACTGCCGCTCCTGTTCCTCTAAAAATGCACGACTGGGAATGGCAGTACTTTGGGGAGAGGCCCACGCACCAATGCGTGAAGCTGGGGGTCTGGAATGAAAGTAGGCATCGCTTTCGGCAGCGCTCACGCGCTCAACGGTGCCGCTGATACGAACCTGCCGCTCGAGTTCATGCCAATGAAAGAGTAAAGATGCATGGGGCTGCGCCGCCAGCTCCTTGCCTTTTTGGCTATCGTAATTGGTAAAGAAGGTAAAACTGCCGTGGTCTGCTGCTTTTAATAGGACAATACGCACAGATGGAATGCCGGCCTGATTGGCGGTTGCCAATGCCATTGCATTTGGTTCCGGGCACTGCGCCTTGACTGCTTGTTCGAACCAGGTCTGAAAAAGGCCGAATGGTTCCTGCGGTAGGTCGTGCTCCGACAGTTCACCGCGGGTGTAGTTTTTACGTAATTCAGCAATGGATTCCATGTTTTAAGTATAAAGAGATGCGATGACGATGGAAAACTTTCAAATACTGCCGCCAGATGATGAGCCAGACGCGCCGAATCGCCGTTTTGGCGGGGTGGCACGTTTGTACGGTGATGCTGCTTTGGCGCAATTTCAGAAGGCTACGATAGTGGTCGCGGGCTTGGGCGGCGTTGGTTCCTGGGCCGCGGAAGCCCTCGCGCGATCCGCAATTGGCCATTTAGTCTTGATTGACTTTGACCACATCGCCGAAAGCAATACCAATCGGCAACTGCATGCACTCGATGGTGAGTATGGCAAGGCCAAAGTGGATGCCATGGCGCAGCGCATTACCCAAATCAATCCGCAAATCCAACTGACATGCCACGATGCTTTTTTAGAGCCGGACAAACTGGATGCATTGATTCCTGCGGACGCCATTGTGCTCGATGCAACCGATTCAGTGCAAGTCAAAATTGCCCTTGCTGCATGGGCTGTGGCGAATCAACGCTTACTCGTCATGTGCGGTGCCTCTGGCGGTAAAGCAGATCCGACCCAACTGCGCTGCGATGATTTATCCAGAACAGAGCAAGATGCACTGCTCGCTAAGGTACGCGTTGGACTGCGAACCGATCATGGCTTCTCGCGCGATTTAAAAAAGAAGATGGGCATTCGGGCGGTATATTCGAAAGAGCCCCGCGCAGGCGCTGCTACCGGGGGTTTGGCGTGCTCTGGTTATGGCTCTGCGGTAACCGTCACTGCAGCAGCGGGGCTAGTAGCGGCAGCTGAAATTCTCACGCTCATTCGAATGCATCAGAGCGCATCGGAGTAAAACGGCTCCATTTCATTCCCCAAGAGCGTAAACAAGCCTAGGGAATGCCCTGTAAGAAATTTCGTATTTTGTTGTAGGAAGCAATATTTATTTTGCTATCCATCGCCTGATTTAGAGGCTTCTCCTTTTATTCCTTTGGCATTTTTTTAGCTTTGCATATTTAACGAATTTTTAAGGGCTAGTGCTGCGCCCAACTCCTGCCTAGACTTCGTTGCGTTGGTACATGACCAACATCAAAACGAAAAGGAGGTTTCTCTTGCAGACAGAACAAACGGGCTTAAAACGCCATCTGAAAGTACGGCACATTCGCCTCATGGCATTGGGTTCGACCATTGGCGTTGGACTTTTTCTGGGTTCCGCTAGTGCGATTCAGCTAGCAGGCCCCTCCATTCTCTTGGGGTATTTATTAGCGGGGATTGTGGCCTTTATTGTGCTGCGCACGCTGGGTGAGATGGCAGTGCACGAACCCGTAGCCGGGTCCTTTGCCGCCTATGCCAATTCCTATGTCGGTCCACTGGCGGGGTATATGGTGGGCTGGGGCTATTGGACCTATTGGATTGTGGTGAGTATTGCGGAAGTGACTGCCGTTGGAATCTACATGGGCATTTGGTTTCCGGATATGCCGCAATGGGTCTGGGCACTTTCTTCGATCATTTTGATGGGTCTCATCAACATGATTGCGGTTCGTCTATTTGGGGAATTTGAGTTCTGGTTCTCTTTAATCAAAGTGGTCGCCATCATTGCCTTGATTGCGATGGGAGCAGCGGTCATTTTCTTTGGCTTTACCAATGACTGGGTGCCACTGGGTTTTGATAACTTGTGGATTCATGGGGGCTTCTTTCCCAATGGAATCAGCGGCCTCTTGATGTCTTTGCAGATGGTGCTATTTGCCTACGTCGGTATTGAAATGATTGGCCTCTCTGCTGGCGAAGCTGAGAATCCCAAGAAAACCATTCCGATGGCAATCGACTCCTTGGCATGGCGAATCTTGATCTTTTATATGGGCGCTATTTTGGTTATCTTGGCGATCTTTCCGTGGAATGAGGTGGGGCAGCAGGGTAGTCCATTTGTCGTGATGTTCGAGCGCTTGGGTTTACGCGAAGCTGCTGGCATTGTGAATTTCGTGGTGATAACCGCAGCGCTGTCTTCATGCAATGCCGGTATTTTCAGTGGCGGACGTTTACTGTATTCCCTCTCCATCAATGGCTACGCCCCTGAAAAGTTTGCCCATCTTTCCGAGAGTGGCGTGCCGCACCGCGCTGTGATGGCCGCAGTGATGGTGCCGATGATTGGTGTGGTCCTCAACTACTTTGTTCCGGATAAGGCATTTCAATACGTGATGGCAGCAGTGACTTTCATCGGACTGATGGTTTGGATTGCCATTCTCTATACCCAAATGCGGTTTAGAAAATCACTGACTCCAGCGCAAGCAAAGAGTCTGAGTTATCGCACGCCATGGTGGCCTTACTCCTCCTGGTTTGCCCTTGCCTTCATTGTGCTTGTCATTGTGTTGATGGGCTTTCATGAGGATGCACGCGCTGCTTTGATCTTGGGCCCGTGCTTATTGGTGGTCTATGTCGCTATGTATTACGTATTAGGCCTGCATCGTAAAAATAAACTGAAATAAGGAGCATCACATGATTATTGGCGTACCAACCGAAGTAAAAGACAATGAATTTCGGGTCGGCTTGACCCCAGGTAATGTCAGTGGGCTAGTGGCCCAGGGCCATGCTGTGTTGATTCAGCGTGGTGCAGGTCAGCAGATTGGCCTGACGGATGAACTCTACCGCTCTGCCGGCGCTTCTTTAGTCGATAGCGCAACCGAAGTGTATGCAAAGTCACAATTGGTAGTGAAGGTAAAAGAGCCGCAGCCACAAGAATGCGCCATGCTGCGCGAAGATCAAATTCTCTTTACCTACCTTCACCTTGCGCCAGATCCACTACAAACCAAGGCACTACTTAGCTCGGGCTCGAGCTGCATTGCCTATGAAACCGTGACATCACGCGCTGGCACTTTACCTTTGCTAGCCCCCATGAGTGAAGTTGCGGGGCGCATGTCTATTCAGGCAGCAGCTGCGCAGATGGAAAAGAACCATGGTGGACCTGGCATCTTGTTAGCGGGCATTCCGGGAGTTGCTGCTGCGAAGGTGGTCATCTTAGGTGCTGGTGTAGTGGGCCGAAACGCATTGCAGATGGCGGTTGGCATTGGAGCGGATGTTTGCATCATTGATAAAGACCTTGATCGCTTGCGTCAAATCGATGCCGCTTACGGCAATCGGGTTCGTACCTACTATTCCGATCCTTTGTCGATCGAGCGTGAGGTTTGCGCGGCCGACGTCGTGATTGGTGCAGTACTCCTGCCAGGCGGTGCAGCGCCGAAATTGGTCAGTGCCAGCATGGTAGCCAAGATGAAGCCAGGGGCGGTAGTGGTCGATGTGGCGATTGACCAAGGCGGTTGTTTTGAGACCTCACGCTCTACCACCCACAGCGATCCGAGTTATTTGGTGGGTAGCGTGATTCATTATTGTGTCGCCAATATGCCGGGTGCGGTCGCGCGGACATCCACCTTTGGTTTGACCAATGCAACCTATCCGTTTGTGGAAGCTTTAGCCAATCGGGGTTTAGTCGCCGCACTGAACCACGACGTGCATTTACGTAATGGCCTGAATGTGCATCGCGGCCAATTGGCTTCAGAGCCCGTTGCTAGTGCTCAACAGCTGGATTTTGTTCCAGCAGTTGAGTTATTAGCGGCATAAAGAGTGTGCCTTGTCATGCGTAGACGGCGACTTAGTTCAGGTCAGTAATGAGCGAAGCCAATGTCTCGTGTGGCAAGGTCTTCACGTGCATGGGGTACTCTTTGTGATCACAGCCCACCATCATTTGTGCGCCTGCCTTGAGGGCCTTAATCATGTCGGGTGTAAGCTCAAAGCGCATGAAATGCACCGCCGATGTTTTTTCTGCGGTCGAGCGCTCTAGGTCTTCATCCGCCAGACCATAAACACGAGGCTGACCCTCGACTTCTAAAAAGATCTTATCCTCAACACCAACCAATTTTGCTAGCGCCACTTTACGGTCGCCCTCATTGGGGTATTCCAACATCATCGTGGCCTTAAAATTCGTGCCATCCGGCACTAGCGGGTTGTACGCATCGAGCTCGTCCTGAATGCCTTCTTCTTCAAAGGTTTTCTCAACGCGCAGCATCTCTTGAATTTGATAACGCATTAAAAACTCGTTTTCAAAAATCATGGTGAGGTGCTCGCCCAAGTGGACGGTGCGCATGCGGCGTTCTTGAATCGCTTTCTCCCGAATTTCAGGGCGATCCTTGTGGTACGCCTCCAAACTTAAGAGGCTATCGCGGGTAATTTTTGCCATGGTGCTTGTATTCCTATATTCAGTGAGTATTAATCAGTCCGTTTAGAGACCGTAGGCTTTTGCCATTAAGGTGAGCGGATGGGCCATCGCCGACTTGGGCAGACCTAACTCTTCCATTCCTTGCGCAATGTGGTGACCAGCGAGTTGGCAATCGGAGCTGATGTAATCAGGCTCATTCTCGGCCATACCCTTAAACACCGGCTTACCAATCTTCATTGCCATCGTATGGAACTCTTTCTTCACACCCCAGGTACCCGAGTGACCCGAGCAACGCTCCACTACGTTCACTTCAGTGCCTGGAATCATCTTGAGTGCTTCGGCAGTTTTTTGTCCGACGTTTTGAACGCGCGAGTGGCAAGCAACGTGGTAGCTCACATGACCCAATTCAGTTTTGTAATCGGTCTTCAGTAAGCCATCGGAGTTACGTGCAACCAAATACTCAAACGGATCCCACATGGCTTGCTTGACTAACTGAACGTCCGCATCTTGTGGGAACATCAGTGGCAGTTCTTGTTTGAACATCAAGGTGCACGATGGAATTGGGGTCAAGATGGCATACCCTTCCTTCGCTAATTTAGCCAGCTTCGGAATATTCTTGTTTTTGTTTTCTTCTACTGATTCCAGGTCGCCCAACTCTAATTTAGGCATACCGCAGCAGGCTTCTTTATCAACCAACTCATAGGGGATTTGGTTGTGTTGCAAAATCTTGATTAAGTCTTGACCAATGCCGGGCTCGTTGTAATTCACATAGCACGTTGCATAAATAGCCACTTTGCCTGGTGTCTTATTGCCATCTTTGACGGGGAATGCAGTGGATTTCTCAGCCAATTGGGGGAAGGTCTTTGCTGCGTACTCTGGAATCCATGCCTTTTTATCAACCCCAAGCGCACCTTCCATAACCAAGCGGGCAACCCCAGTTTGATTAATAGCATTGACGGCTTGCGTGACGATCGGAATGCCGGCAAAGTGACCTAGCTTATCCGTGGAGGACAAGAGCTTATCCCGGAAGGTGGTTTTGTCTTCTTTGAAGGCAACCGCTTTAGCACGCAACATCAGGTGCGGGAAATCCAAGTTCCAAGGGTGTGGCGGAACATAAGGGCACTTGGTCATGTAGCAGACGTCGCACAAATAACATTGATCAACGACCGCTTGGTAGTCGGCTTTGGCTACTTGCTCCACTTCACCGTCTTCGGTTGCGTCGATGAGATCAAAGAGGGTGGGAAAGGAGCCGCACAAGCTTAAGCAACGACGGCAGCCGTGGCATAAATCAAATACCCGCTCCATCTCTGCTTCGAGGTTGTCGCGGTCATAGAACTCTGGATTCTTCCAGTCCAAGGGGTGCCGGGTTGGGGCCTCTAAACTACCTTCGCGTATGCTCATTTACTTCCTCATTTATATTGATTGATTCTCACTGGTAAGTTGCTATGCTTACCGCTGGTATTTGGGATTACCCTAAGTTTAGGGCGTTGTTTCTCAATAGCCAAATTGTATTAATTAACTTTATCGATAGTAATTAACTAAATAACTGGGCTAAATGGACTTTTCTGCGGTATTTCTCTCCACTGGGGTGGTTGCACTTGCTGAAATGGGGGATAAAACCCAGCTTTTGTCCCTGATGCTGGCAGCACGTTACCCGCGCCAAGTTTTGCCCATTATTGCAGGGATCTTGGTGGCCACTTTGGCAAATCATGCCTGCGCGGCTTATTTCGGCCATTTCATTGCCACCTTTTTGAGTCCGGATGTTCTGCGCTGGATATTGGGTGGCGGCTTTTTGGCGATTGGTTTCTGGCTCTTAATTCCAGATCGCCTTGACGAAGCCGGGGGTACCCGGGTTAAAAATGCGGCCTGGCCTGTTTTTCTGCTCACCAGCAGTTTATTTTTTATGGCGGAGATGGGTGATAAGACCCAAATTGCCACGATCGCCCTTGGCGCACGCTACGACGACGTCATTGCTGTCACCATTGGTACGACCCTTGGGATGATGCTCGCCAACGCGCCCGCCGTATGGATTGGGACTAAATTCACGAATCGCGTGCCAATCAAATGGGTGCATACCGTGGCAGCCGTCGTGTTTATCGCGATTGGTATTCTGACCCTGCTGTACGGTTAATGCACTTCACTGCAAGGGCATAAAATCAGAACATGAAAACCGACCTCGCCCCATCCTTTCAGCGCCTTGCATATTGCCCGCCCCCATTTTTATTTGGGCAAGTTGATTTAGACATTGCCCTCGATCCTGCGAAGACGATTGTTAAAAGCCGCATTGAGGTACTCCCCAATTCTGCTGATAAATCCGCTCAAGCAAGCTCCCTCGTTCTGCATGGGCATGATCTCGAGTTCATGAGTTTGCGCATCAATGGCACGCCGCACCGCCATTTTGAATTAACTCCCGAAACGCTCACGATTCACTCACTGCCTAGTAATGGCGCTGAGCCATTTACGCTCGAAGTTATTTCAATCTGCGTGCCCGAAAAAAATACCTCTCTGATGGGCCTGTATGTATCGAATGGTAATTTTTTTACCCAATGCGAAGCAGAGGGTTTTCGGAAGATCACTTATTTTTTAGATCGCCCAGACGTGATGGCGCGGTATCGCGTCACCTTGCGTGCGATTAAGGCGGATTTCCCAGTATTGCTAGCGAACGGTAATTTGGTTGCGACGGAAGAGTTACCCAACGGTTGGCATAGCGCCGTTTGGGAAGATCCGTTTCCCAAGCCATCCTATTTGTTTGCCTTGGTTGCGGGCAAGTTGGTTTCTATTGAAGAGAAGATCGCAACGGGTAGCGGAGCCACAAAGCTCTTGCAGATTTGGGTCGAGCCACAGGATTTGGCCAAAACCCGCCATGCGATGGATTCATTGATTCATTCGATCCGCTGGGATGAGGCGCGCTATGGCTTGGAGCTCGATTTGGATCGCTTCATGATTGTTGCTGTGGGCGATTTCAATATGGGCGCGATGGAGAACAAGGGCCTCAATATCTTTAATACCAAGTACGTGCTCGCCCAGCCCGAGACTGCAACCGATTCCGATTTTGCCAATATCGAAAGTGTCGTGGCACACGAGTACTTCCATAATTGGACAGGTAATCGCGTCACTTGCCGTGATTGGTTTCAGCTCTCGCTTAAAGAGGGTTTGACGGTATTTCGGGATCAAGAATTTTCAGCCGATCAGATGGGCAGTGAATCAGGTAGGGCGGTAAAGCGCATTGAGGATGTCCGTTTATTGCGCCAGTTGCAGTTCCCGGAGGATGCAGGTCCGATGGCGCACCCCATTCGCCCCGATGCCTATCAAGAGATTAATAATTTTTATACCGTCACCGTCTATGAAAAAGGCGCTGAGGTGGTACGCATGTATCAAACGTTATTGGGGGTTGATGGCTTTCGCAAAGGAATGGATTTGTACTTTGCGCGCCACGATGGTCAGGCAGTGACCTGCGATGATTTTCGAATGGCGATGGCCGATGCGAACGGCAGGGATCTGAGTCAATTTCAGCATTGGTATAGTCAGGCCGGTACGCCGCGAGTTCAGGTGCAAACCCATTTCGATGCGAAGGCTCAGAGGTATACGCTTACATTGACTCAGTCGTGCCCAGATACCCCAGGCCAGAACAATAAAAAGCCATTTCACATTCCGCTGCGAACTCAGTTGCTCTTTGCGAATAGTGAATCGGTAAATCAGTCACTCCGTGCTGAACGCTTATTGGAACTGACTGATGCCACGCAGACTTGGGTCTTTGATCGTGTACCCAGTGAACCAGTGCTGTCGATTAATCGCGGGTTCTCTGCGCCGATTGTGATTGAGTATGACCAAAGCGAAGCCGACTTATTAACCCTCTTTACTAAAGACGATGATGCCTTCAATCGCTGGGAAGCGGGTCAGAAGTTAGCAATGCAATTGATATTGGCTGGACGTACTCCAGATGGGACCCTGCTCCAAACCTACCGTTTGATTTTGCAAGACCCCAACTTAGATCCGGCATTCAAAGAGCTGGCCTTGACATTGCCGGCCGAAACCTATTTATACGAGCAGTGCGCTAGCGTTGAGCCGCAAACGATTCATGCCAACCGCAAGGCATTTCGGCAGGCCTTAGCGCAGCATTTACAGCCCGAATGGCAACGCCTGTATGCTGCAATGCAAACGCCTGGCGTATTCGAGCCAGATGCGGTCAGTGCCGGCAAGCGTAGCTTGAAGAACCTTGCTTTGGGCATGCTCTTGATTGCTAATCCAGCAGAGTGGGCAAAGCCAGCCCAGCAGCAGTACGCCTTAGCGAATAACATGACTGATCGCTACGCGGCACTGGCCCATTTGGTGCAAAACAATGTGCCGGAAAGCATTGCTTGTTTAGCTGATTTTTATGAGCGCTTTGCAGATGACCCCTTGGTCGTGGATAAATGGTTCGGTCTGCAATCAAGCTGCCCACCCACGAATAACGATCCTGCGAGCAGCCTTGAGCGCGTCACTGCTTTGCTTGCGCACCCGGCGTTTTCATATACGAATCCCAATCGGGTTCGCAGCGTGGTTCATTCGTACTGCATGGGTAATCCGGCGGGGTTTCATATGCGGGATGGGCGCGGCTACCAGTTTTGGGCTCAAAGCGTACTCAAGCTTGACGCCATTAATCCCCAAATTGCTGCCCGCCTAGCGCGGGCGCTGGATCGGTGGACTGTGTTTGCTGAGCCTTACCGAGGTCAAATGCAAGCGGCTTTGCAATTGGTAGCTGCATCGAAGACGCTGTCAGCCGATGTGAATGAAGTGATTGTGAAAGCCTTAGGTAATCACTGAGATCAAGCCATGCCGTATAAAAATCCGCTACCTGATTTGAAACAGGCAAAATAAAGCCATTCTGATTGCAAGACCCCATTTGGAGAATGTATTGACTACCCCAATCCCGCTAAAGACCTCCTTTCGTCAGTACCTTGGCCAGTTGCAGTTGCGAGGTGCATCGGTTCCGCCAGGATTGCAGGATCTGTTGGTAGCGCTCACCAATACCTGCACGACATTAAGTGATGAAGTTGCGCAAGGTGCGCTGATTGGCATTTTGGGCTCTGCTGGGACAGGCAATGTCCAGGGTGAAGTCCAGCAAAAATTAGACGTGATCGCAAATGACTTGTTGATTGCAGGCGTGCAGTCGTGCCAATCCTTGGCTGGCATTGCTTCGGAAGAAATTGAGGACCCCTTGCCAGTGGGCAAGGGAGTGGGCGACTATCTATTGCTCTTTGATCCCCTCGACGGCTCCTCCAATATTGACGTCAATGTATCGATTGGCACTATTTTTTCCATTCTCAAAAAGCCAAATCCCAATGCGCCCTTGATAACCGCTGATTTTTTACAGGCAGGGCGCACCCAAGTGGCTGCGGGTTATGTGGTCTATGGGCCGCAAACAACCCTAGCGATTAGTTTGGGCGAGGGCGTTGATTTATTCACGCTGGATAACGTCTCGGGTGAATTTTTACTGATCAAGCAGGGCGTGCAGATTTCAGAATCAACCCGTGAATTTGCCATCAATATGTCCAATATGCGGCATTGGGCTGCGCCAGTGAAACGCTACGTCGACGAATGCTTGGCGGGCAGTGGTGGTGTTCGGCAGAAAGACTTTAATATGCGCTGGATTGCATCGATGGTCGCTGATGTGCATCGCGTACTGTCGCGCGGTGGGGTATTTATGTACCCTTGGGACCAACGTGATCCAAAGAAACCAGGAAAGCTGCGCTTGATGTACGAAGCAAACCCAATGGGCTTCTTAGTAGAGCAGGCCGGTGGTGCGGTGATTAATGGCGTTAATACCATTTTGGACTTACAGCCGCAGGCATTGCACGAGCGGGTGTCCGTAATTCTAGGCTCCAAAGAGGAAGTGAATTTACTGCGCCAGTACCACGCCGCAAATTAATACTACGGTTTGACCTTGCTGGCGAGGTAGGCTAAAGCCTCCTCAACCTGGTCAATCAGAATCAGGCACACATCCCCGGGCTCGAGTTGCGCCAGTGCGGTATCAATCGCCAAGAACTCCCCACGAACCTCTTGAACGTCTTTTGCTTTGGTGGTGCCTACTAAGCCTTCTTGCAAGAGCTTTAATACCTCACCATCCTCGCGACCGCGTTGGCATTGATCTTGATACAAGATAACGTGATCAAAGGCATTGCCCAGGACTTTGGTCAGGGCCCGGATGTCGTCATCGCGGCGATCACCTGCACCACTGATTACCACATGGCTGCGCTTTGGTTTCATGGCGTGAATGCCATCGACTAAGGCGCGCATGGCATCTGGGTTGTGCCCATAGTCCGCGACTACAGTTGCGCCACGGTGTTGAAACAGATTAAATCGGCCCGGCGCGGAATCAGCACTCGAGTCAAACGTAGCCAGGCCAGTATTCACGGCACTCCACGGCAGTCCAAGGGACCATGCAGCGCCTACTGCGGCCATGGCATTCTCAATCTGGAAGGGGAGTAAGCCCTGGTTGGTTATTGGAATGCGCTTGACCGGAATTCGGTGAATTTCCTCCGTCCCTTTGGCGGCAACGATGTCTGACCCATCAAAAATGACAACGCGCTTGTCTTTAGCGCGGTGCGCCACGATGATGGGGTTAGCTGGATCATAGGAAAAGAACATAATGTCACCCGGGCAACTTTCGCGCATCTTCACCACAAGGGGATCCATCGCATTGAGAACGGCAACTCCAGTCGCGCTCACATTCTGGACGATTACCCGCTTTACAGTCGCAATATCTTCAACGGTATGAATAAAATTCATGCCCAAGTGATCGCCTTCACCAATGTTGGTAACTACGGCTACATCACAGCGATCAAATCCCAGGCCTTCGCGCAAAATACCGCCGCGCGCCGTTTCCAGTACGGCTGCATCGACATCGGGGTGCATTAAGACGTTGCGTGCACTCTTGGGGCCGCTGCAGTCGCCCGTATCAATTCGCCGGCCTTCGATATAAACGCCATCCGTGGTGGTCATGCCGATGCGAAGACCGGTTTCATGAATCAGGTGGGCGATTAAGCGAACCGTGGTGGTTTTTCCGTTTGTACCCGTTACTGCCACAGTAGGGATGCGGCCATTGTCACCGCCGGGGAACATCATGTTGATGATGTGCTCGCCAACGGGGCGGCCTTTTCCGTAGGACGGTTGTAAATGCATCCGCAAGCCCGGCGCTGCATTGACTTCGACAATGCCACCACCTTGCGGCTCTAGTGGTTTATAAATTGCTTCGCAAAGAATATCTACGCCGGCAATATCAAGTCCAATCATCTGTGCCGCAGCAACAGCACTGGCTGCCACATCGGGATGGACATCGTCGGTTACGTCGGTAGCGGTGCCGCCCGTACTTAGGTTGGCGTTATTGCGGAGCAGAATACGCTCACCCATTTTAGGAACGTAGCTAACATCGAGATTGGCTGTAGCTAATGTCGCAATTGCAATCGCATCTAAGCGAATCTTGGTTAAGGCAGTAGCGTGACCATCCCCACGCAAGGGATTTTTATTTTCGAGCGCAACTAATTGCTCAATGGTGTGCACGCCATCGCCAATTACTTGGGCTGGCTCGCGCCTCGCAGCTGCAACCAACTGATTGCCTACAACCAGTAAGCGGTAATCTTGACCCGGTAAGTAGCGCTCAACGATGGTTTCGCTACCGTAGGCTTGGGTTGCTTCAAAACCAGCGCGCACTTGTTCTTCGCTGCGAATGTTGGCAACCACACCTTTGCCTTGATTGCCGTCTTTCGGTTTTAATACGATCGGTCCGCCAATCGCTTGGGCTGCGCGCCACGCCTCATCCGCGCTGGTAACGACTTCGCCGTGGGGAACGGATACTCCTGCAGCATGCAGCAGATTTTTAGTGAGCTCCTTGTCTTGCGCAATCGACTCAGCAATCGCGCTGGTATCGCTAGTTTCGGCTGCTTGTATGCGCTTTTGTTTGCTGCCCCAGCCAAACTGAACCATACTGCCTTCCGTCATGCGGCGATACGGAATGTGGTGGGCGATAGCCGCATCGACGATCGAACCAGTACTGGGCCCCAAACGAACTTCTTCGTACAGCGAAGCTAATTCACGTAATGCGGTTACCAGATCAAACGGCGCCTCATCGCGAGCCGCTTGGATTAAAGCGAGCGCAAAGTCAAAGGCCATTCGACCAACGGCCTCTTCGGTGTATTCAACCACCACCTGATAAACGCCCACATCGGATGTTTGAATGGTGCGACTGAACGTAACAGGACAGCCTGCTTGTGCTTGCAGATCAAGCGCAGCATGTTCAATGACGTGCGCCAAAGAGACCACTTCGGTCTTACCACTAAAGCGCATAAAGCCCAACTGCGGAAAGCGCTCTCGGAGCTTGACTTCAAATGCAGGCAGTTGATCAATGATGCGCTCCAAGGGGTCGCAATCGACAATCGCCTCGAGGGCGGTATGCCTGCTCCACAAATTGGGCCCACGCAGCATGCGAATCCGAGATACTTTCAATTACGCCTCTGTCTGGGTTGCGGTGCTGGAGTAAAACGTCTCTGTACCAGCAAGAATAATATTAAAAGGAATGCCCAAGGCCCACGCCGCAGCGATTGCCGCAGCTAAATTGATGGACTTCCATTGCATGCTGTCGGGGGTGCTCTTCGGATTTTTAGGCAAGTGCAGCACTTGCTCATCCCGCCGCGCAGTCTTTAAAACAATTTCTTGGCCGCGTACTAGTACAACACGACCACCTTGTTTTAGGTGATTTTCAATTAAAGGAGAGGCCTCATTATGGGAGAAGAAAATCACTTCGCCGTCACACAACTCGGCCATTTTGGCTACTAAGGGATCGTCGGCATTCAGAACGGCAGCGCCTTTGGGCAACACCACATCGACTTGGGTGCGCACAATGCTAAACAGTTGATCTTCATCGTAGATTGCATACTCTGGAAAGGTGGCGCTCGGATCGATGTTGAGTACCACACCAACCTGACAGCGATCGTAGGCAAGGCCTTCTATTAGCATCGATAGGTGGTTATTTTCGATTACCGCAGCTTCAACAGCCCGATTGAGCAGGGTGCGGCGGGCGTTTTCCCAATCCGATGGATGCTCTTTTTTAATGATGCGATTGCCAAAATACAATTGATTGCCGCAGGACACTCCAACATACTGGTTGGTTAGTCTGAGAAAGTGGCCAACCATTTCGGCGACCAAGGTTTTACCTTTAGACCCGGTGATGCCGACCAGTGGAATTCTAAAATCCACGTCGGCAGGAAATAGGTGGTCTGCAATCGCTTTGCCAACCGGCTGTGGGGTTCCGCTGGCTGGTTTTAAGTGCATTAATAGACCAGGGCCCGCATTGACTTCCACAATCGCAGCGCCTTGCGCTTCAAACGGCTTGCTAATGTCTTGCGCCACCAAGTCGACGCCAGCAATTTCAAGGCCAACTACGCGTGCTGCTAATGCGACTTGCCGCGCTACTTCGGGGTGAACTTGGTCGGTGACATCAAAGGCGACATTACCATTGCTCTGAATAAATACCCGTTGGCCTTCCGTAGGAATAGCCTTTGCGCTCAGTTTTTGGCGAGTGAGCTCAAGCTCGACAGCAGAGTCAACGCGCACTGGATTTAATGGACACTCTTCTGCAGTGCCTCGCCGCGGATCCGAATTAATCTGCAGGCCGATTAATTCAGTCACGTTGTGCTTGCCGTCGCCAACTACCCAAACCGTTTCGCCTTTGGCTGCAGCAACGACTTGATTGCCAACTACGAGGAGGCGATGCTCATCGCCCAAAATATGGCGCTCGACCAATACGGCACTGCCTTCTTCAACTGCAACGGCATAAGCCGCTTCGACTTCCTCTTGGGTGTAGAGATTAATAAAGACACCGCGGCCGTGGTTGCCATCAATTGGCTTTACCACTACCGGCAAGCCGATGTCTTCTGCCGCATCCCATGCATCCAGTGCAGTTGCAACAATACGGCCTTCGGGGGTAGGGAGCCCTGCGCTATTCAATAAACTTTTGGTGAGGTCTTTATCGCGCGAAACACTCTCTGCGATTGCGCTGGTGCGATCGGTTTCTGCAGTCCAAATGCGGCGTTGTTTTGCGCCATACCCCAGTTGCACGAGATTGCCACTCGATAGTCGAATCCATGGAACGCCTTTTTCTTCAGCGGCATAGACAATGCTCGCCGTGCTGGGGCCAAGTAAGAGGTCATCGCCAACATCACGCAATTGCTCGATCAATTGTTTTAACAGGATCGATGCATCCTGTGTATCTTGGACTAAGGCCAAGTACAGGTCGCGCGCACATTCCAAAGCAGTTAAGGTTACTTTTTCATTAATCGCGCTAACGATCACTTTGTAAACGCCCCGGCGATCACCATCGCGGGCTTTACCAAAGCCGCCGGGGATGCCGGCCATATTTTGCAGCTCAAGCGTGAGGTGTTCAAGGATATGGGCAGGCCAAGTTCCTTCCTGAATTCGCTTTAAGAAACCGCCATGCTCGCCATAGCTGCAGCGGTGCTCAACTAAGGCAGGCATGCAGGCCACCAGTCGCTCATAAAACCCAGGAATGAGATTGGACGGATAGTCTTCCAGATCGCCAATGTCGACCCAAACCTCGATCACCGGGTGGTAGGTCCACATATTGGGGCCACGGAGATGCTTGACGCTCAGAATCTCAATGGTTTTATCGAGTAATTGGGGCATAAAAACGGGATCCCTTAACTTCGGGCTAGGTAGCGCTTCGCAGCATCGGGTAGGCGGAGAAAAGGGTCAAAAGTGAAAAGAATGACAGATTCATGCTTAAACGCTGGACCGGCTCCATAAGTTGACAGATTCAATAAATTGAAAAGATCTGCGCTCCACTATACTTTGACTACCCATGGAACCCGATTTTTCCGCACTTTCGCCGCCGCTTCCAGCGCAATGGCAAGATAGCTTGGCGGCCCAATCCCTCCCAGCATTACAGCCCTTGTCGCCCCGAGCCTGGATCGAGCTCGATCTGGATGCAGAGCTGCGCTTTAATAAATCCCTTTTGCTGATCAATGGCGATTTTCTGGTGTGGGTCAATGGATCGCAGTGCCAATCGTGGCCCATTGAGGCTGGACTTGACTTAAGTCATTCGGACCATGCCGGCGTGGGTTGCTTGCGCTTACAGCAGGGCGATACCTTGCTGACAACATGGCACTACACCCTTGCCGTCAATCCCCAGGCGCTGCGATTGCTGGCCGCCTTTCAGAATGAGCAACACGCATCACAAACGGCATTTAGTCTTCTAAGTGATGAAGATGCGCTGGACGATAAGCCGCCATCTACCTGGACGCTGTTGAAGTTGTGGCGTTTTGCTAGGCCATACAAAAAAGAGTTGTTGCTTGGATTAATTTTGACCTTAGCCTCGACCGGCGCAACCCTCGTGCCTCCGTACTTGACTATGCCGCTGATGGATAACATCTTGATTCCGTATGAGCGGGGTCAGCCAATCGATTTTGATCTGGCGCGCCTGTACTTGGGCGCATTGCTTGCAGCTGCGTTATTGGCCTGGGGCTTGGGCTGGTGGCGTACTTACTTACTCGCCTTAGTGAGCGAGCGGATTAGCGCTGATTTACGCAATACCACTTTTGAGCACCTCTTAAAATTATCGCTGGAGTATTTCGGCGGTAAACGCACTGGCGATTTGATCGCGCGCATCGGCACAGAAACCGATCGGATTTGTGTTTTTCTGTCGCTCTACTTGCTTGATTTTATAACTGATCTGATCATGATTGTGATGACCGCCGCTATTTTGGCGTCGATCGATCCGCTGCTCGCATTGGTGACATTGGCACCACTTCCATTCATTGCGTGGATGATTCATGTGGTGCGCGATAAATTGCGTTACGGCTTTGAAAAGATCGACCGTATTTGGGGGGAGGTCACCAATGTGTTGACCGATACCATTCCAGGCATTCGGGTGGTCAAAGCCTTTGCTCAAGAAAAGCGCGAGCTCAAACGCTTTGTGGATTCCAATCACCATAATTTGCAAATCAATGACCGCGTTAACCGCGTCTGGAGTTTGTTTACCCCGACAGTGACCTTGTTAACCGAGGTTGGTCTGTTGGTGGTGTGGGCATTTGGTATTTGGCAGGTTGCTAATAACAATGTCTCGGTTGGTGTATTGGTTGCCTTTTTGGCTTACATTGGCCGCTTTTATATTCGCCTCGACACCATGAGCCGCATCGTTTCCCATACGCAAAAGGCTGCTGCCGGTACCAAGCGAATTTTTGATATCTTGGATCATGTCTCCAGTGTGCCGGAGCCCATTAATCCAGCGCCACTCGGCCCGATTCAAGGAAAGATTGATTTACGCGGCGTTGGCTTTCGCTATGGCAATCGTGCGGTTACCAAAGGCATTGACTTACACATCGCACCTGGCGAAATGATTGGTCTAGTGGGGCATAGCGGCTCTGGAAAAAGCACCTTGGTTAATTTAATTTGCCGCTTCTATGACGTCAGTGAGGGCAGCATCACGCTCGATGGCCGCGATATTCGCAGTATTGGTATCGCCGATTACCGCAAGTGCATTGGTCTGGTATTACAAGAACCCTTCTTATTTTTTGGAACCATCGCCGATAACATTGCCTATGGCAAGCCCGACGCATCGCGTGAGGAGATTATTGAGGCGGCGAGGGCAGCACACGCCCATGAGTTTATTTTGCGCCTGCCCTTGGGCTATGACTCGCTCGTGGGCGAGCGCGGCCAATCGCTATCGGGCGGTGAGCGCCAACGCATTTCGATTGCACGCGCCTTATTGATTAACCCCAGCATTCTGATTTTGGATGAGGCTACTTCATCGGTTGATACCACAACCGAAAAAGAAATTCAGCGGGCCTTAGATAATTTGGTGAAGGGCCGCACGACGATTGCGATTGCGCATCGGCTCTCCACCTTACGCAAAGCCGATCGCTTGGTGGTGTTAGACAAGGGCGAGATTGTGGAGATTGGTTCGCACGACGAGCTGATGGAAGCGCAAGGCGCCTACTACCAGTTGTATCAAGCACAAATTCGCCATGCTGCGGAATTAGTCGAGGGCGGCGCGATTGGAGAGACACTTGAAAAAGCCTAGCTTGATTCGTGATTCGCTTGGGCGCCTTGTCTTCATCGATGAGGCCGGCGCTGAGCACGTCGATGTCCATGCGGTTCGCGCCTTCCCGATTACTGCCCCCAGTGCAGGCATCTCGCTAATGGACTCGGCCGGTAAAGAGCTGTTCTGGTTTACATCCTTGGCGGTAATACCGGAAGAAGATCGCGCGTTACTGATGGAGGAGCTCGCTGCCCGTGAGTTCATGCCCGTAATTGAGCAAATCAGCAGCGTATCCACTTATGCCACCCCGAGCATTTGGCTGGTGCAGACGGACCGTGGCGAGACGCGACTGCGCCTTAATGGCGAAGAAAATATCCGCCGAGTGGCGGGAAACACCCTGCTGATATCAGACGCCAATGGCGTGCAATATTTGGTGCGCGATTCAAGTCAATTGGATAAACATAGCCGCAAGTTATTGGATCGTTTTTTATAAACCGCTTTGCCTTCAATGCCTTGTTCTAGTGCAGCATGCTTTAAAATAAGAATCTCGCCGGAATAGCTCAGTTGGTAGAGCAGCGCATTCGTAATGCGAAGGTCGGAGGTTCGATTCCTCTTTCCGGCACCATATTGCAATGCAATATATATACCGTTCCAATGCGGGTTTCTACTAGTACTTCTGAAGGCTATCGAGTAGATAGCGTAAGTCCTTAGTGAGATTTTCTTGTTTATTGATGGCAATCAAGACTTACCCGCATGAATTGTTTAAAAATCCTGACTGTATTGTTGTACATAAAAAAACCAGATTCACAATTGGTAAACCATTCTTCCGGAGGAGCATTCATGAACCACTCGATTAAACGTACCGTGTTGTCGGCTGCCATTGCAGTTGGCGTTACTGGCTTTGCTGCTAGCCCTGCTTTGGCGTGGGAACCCACTAAACCCGTTGAATTTGTGATTCCGGCGGGTCCCGGCGGCGGCGCTGACCAAATGGCCCGCATGATCCAAGGCATCATCAGTAAAAACAACCTGATGAAGCAATCGATGATTCCAGTTAATAAATCGGCTGGCGCAGGCGCTGAAGGTTTCTTGTCCGTTAAAGAAGCCAAGGGCGACCCCCATAAGATCGTGATTAGCTTATCCAACCTCTTTACGACCCCTTTAGCCACTGGCGTGCCTTTTTCGTATAAAGACATGACCC
>JBIJAM010000005.1:0-61798 GCA_044345755.1 Polynucleobacter sp.
ATTCGCTTGACTGACATCGTGACTCCAGCAGAGCGTCTGCGCAAAATTAATCGTTAATTGACATGGACTCCACGGTTGGAGGTATGTTGCTCTTCTCATTCATCTGGCTCGCACTGGCAGCAGCGCTGATTTGGGTTGTCGCTTTCCTAGTTAAACGCGACGCTGCCATTCGGACCAGTAATCCCCATGTGATGATCTTGGCTCAGCAGGCACTGGGTCCGCGTGAGCGCGTCATTGTTCTCAATGTCCTAAATCGCATCTTAGTAGTGGGCCACACTCCAAGTCAGATTACCCTGATCACCGAACTGGAGCCTGAAGACGTAGCCAATTTGAAACCGCAAGCAGCCAGCGCTGATTTTGCCAATAACTTGCGCCAGTTTGTGAAACGAAAATTGGGATGAAGCGAAAAATATTTTGGTACTCCGTTGGTCTGACAGCCCTCGTTGGGCTGTTTCCATTGGCGGTGTGGAGTCAGACCTTACCGCTCGTCACTGCGAAGTCAGGTGCTGGCGGCACGTCGTATGCCGTTCCAGTTGAAACGATCATCGCGCTGACCTCACTGAGTTTTCTGCCTGCCGCCTTGGTCTTGATGACCAGCTTCACCCGAATTTTGATTGTTCTTTCTTTGTTGCGTCAGGCCTTGGGTTTGACGACGATGCCCCCGAATATTGTCTTGATTGGGCTTTCATTTTTCCTGACGCTGTTCATCATGAACCCAGTCTTTGATTCCATTTATAAGAATGCATACCAACCGTACTCTGCCGGGAAGATGGGTTTCCCGCAAGCAGTAGAGGTGGGTGCCAAGCCCTTAAAAGAATTTATGCTCAAACAGACGCGGAGGGATGACCTTAATCTATTTGCCAAAATGTATGGTCAAAATATTGATACGCGTGAAGATGTGCCCTTTACAGTTTTAATACCTGCGTTTGCTATCTCAGAGATCAAAACGGGCTTCTTGATTGGCTTTGTCATCTACCTTCCCTTTTTAGTAATTGACTTTGCGGTTGCCAGTATCTTGACTTCGCTCGGTATGGTGATGGTCTCGCCCATGATGTTCTCCTTGCCCCTAAAGCTGATTGTGTTTGCATTGGCGGATGGTTGGGCGCTTTTGGCCACCTCGCTTGTTCAAAGCTATATTAATTAGTTGCCATGGAAAGCGGAGTCATTATCGATTTGATTTACCAGGCCCTGAGAATGGCAGCGGTTTTGGCTGGCCCCATTTTGATGGCCTTGTTGATTGTGGGTTTGGTGATTGGTATTTTGCAGGCCGCAACCTCCGTAAATGAATCCACCGTTGCGTTTGTGCCGAAGGTGATTGTATTTGGCTTAGTGATCGTACTGATAGGCCCCGTCACCTTGGTTTTATTCACCGACTACATTAAAGAGCTCTTTGCTCGCATACCGGGTTTGGTAAGCTAGTTTATGTTGACCATCACCGGTCTTCAAATTGAGCAGTACATGGCGATTTTTATGTTTGCCTCCATGCGGGTGCTCGGGCTTTTCCTGACCATGCCCCTATTTGCATTTCGGGCCCTTCCAATGCGGTTTCGATTGATGGTGGCGCTTGCGTTTGCGGCCTACATGATGCCGGTCGTTGCATCGGGGTTAATTCCGAATCCTGGCAGCATTACGTTTTTTGCTTCGGTGATTGAGTTATGCATTGGTGCATTCATGGGCTTTGTGATCCGTGTTGGTTTTATGGTGATTGACGTTGCGGCAGAGATACTTTCTTTTCAGGCCGGGTTTAGTTTTGCCTCCACAGCATTCCGAGACCCTGCCCTCGATTCAGGTTTAGTCGGTCAATTTTTAGGCCTCACTGTAATTGCCTTAGCCTTTTCTTTAAATGTTCATCTGGTTGTACTTGAAATTCTCTTAAATAGCTTTAAAACAATTCCGGTTGGGGTTTGGCCTGACGCGTGGTCGTCAAAAGCAGTTTTGGATTTGGTGACCGCTTCGTTTCGTCTGGGATTAATATTGGCTATGCCGGTACTCTTGGTGTATATGATGTTTAACATAACGCAGGCTTTTTTGAGCAGAACCAGCCCCCAAATGAATTTGTTTTCGGTGGGTTTTGCGGTAAGCATTCCTTTGGCTTTCTTGGTTATATTTATGATCCTCCCTGATTTAAAATTTGTGTTGGAGCGCTCCCTCGAAAATCCATTGCAATTGATGCGCCAAGGCGTAGAGGTTCCCAATGCAAAATAATATTGTCGTTACCCTATCAGCGGCTTTCTGCCTATATGCCATCAGTCCCGCTGGCTTCGCTCAAGCATTGCCCCCTCCTACAACGGGGACTGAGGCCATCAGTATTTCAATCCTGACCCCGGAAGAGGCCGCACGGATTACGCAGAACTCCCTTGGGCAAGCGCCAGTAGGCCCGCTTGATTGCGAGACCAAGTTTCCTTTCCCGCCCACTACAGAGCGCGATCCCTACGCCGAAAATGGACAGGAGATTTGCGGGAAGTTGCAGATTCGTGGCCAACGCATGCAGTGTGAAGTCGAGTCCCTATTGGCAGAAAAGCCGGATGGTAAAAGCACCGTTGGTTCCAAGATCGAGATGGCCGCCTGGGCCCGTTGCAATCTGAGGGTAGCTTCTTTATTGGTCGAAGGCTACTACCTACCCGCCAGTGAAATTGAGCGCCGTTTGCAAATCTGCAGCGCCAATTTTTATGCTGACCCTGGAAAGTTGCCTAAGCTTGGTCCGTATCAGCGTTTTTTACGGTGGGCAACCAGCAATGACTTGACGCCGCCCCCAACGGATGCTGCGCTTGAAGTGGCCTTAAAGCAGTCTACCCCGCTCGAGAGTCATCAGGATTCAGCTGGCCTAATGAAGTGCGATTGGATGTTTTCGCGCAGCAGAAAACCCGTGATTGATGTTCTACCCAATATTGGAAACGGCGCTGCGGTAGATGCGCCTACTGGATCCCCTGCAAAGAAAGCCGCCCCAAAGCGGGCAGTACCATAAGCGGCGGCCCAGGGTCCGCAACGCATTGATTTATAACGCAATATAAACAGCATTTCTAAAATAGCCGTTACTACCACTATGAACGCATATACCAAATTGCCCCTCTCCTTACTGGCCATGGCCCTGTCCTGCATGATGGCAACGAATGCCCTTGCGAACGATCCGCCAGCTGCGTCTAGCGCAAAGCCTAAAGCGGCAGCCGCGTCAGGCCCGAGCGACGATGATCTCAGTAAAGCATTACTGAACAAGATCAACAAAGGCTCTGGGGATATTGTGATTCGCACAGGCGATCTTCCCGCGGGTAATCCTCCGACTCAGGCAAAGCCTGAAGCTAAGCCGAAGGTGGCGAAGGCGCCGGCCAAGCCGGCTGAAAAAGAGCCTATTGAGGTGGTTCAATGGACTTATATGGACGGCCCTGGCGGACCCGAGAATTGGGGCAGCCTTAGTAAAGAAAACCTCGCCTGCTCGAAAGGCAAAAGCCAATCGCCGATCAACATCAATGTAGATCGAGCGGTCAAGGCAGAGATGGCTCCGTTGGAGTTTCTCTACCGTCCATCCCCACTATCGATCGTCGATAACGGCTACACCGTTTTGGTCAACTACGGCGAAGGCAGCAATGTGATTGCCGAAGGGCGCCAGTACCGACTCGTGCAGTTTCACTTCCATAAGCCGAGCGAAGAGGCGATTAATGGTGATCGCACCGATATGGTGACGCATTTAGTGCATCAGCACCATGACGGTAGTTTTCTAGAGGTGAGCGTTTTAATGACCACAAAACCCCCCGTTGCACCTAGAAAATACCTGTGGGGTAATGATGAGGTGAAGGGAAATAGCCTAATCCAAACCCTGTGGAATCATGTTCCGCTGGTGAAAGGCAAAGTAGAAACCCCGCCAGTCGTGATTGATGTAAACCAACTATTGCCGGCCGATAGGGGTTATTTCACCTACATGGGGTCGCTTTCAACGCCTCCATGCACCGAAAATGTCTTGCGCTATGTCATGAAAACCCCAATCTACGTCAGCGAAGAACAGGTTAAAAACTTCGATCGAATTTATCCCATGAATGCGCGCCCTTTGCAGCCCAAGGGCGATCGTCTGGTCAAGGAATCGACCGGCAACTAAGTAGGCAGGGTTTGGAAAAAGATGCCAGACCCAAGCGCCTCGATTCAAAAAAGCGGCAATATTTGCCGCTTCTAGCGAAAACCCCCTTCAAATGGGGGTTTTCTGCTTTCAACCACCCGCTTTTGATACAAGGCTATCAATGGGGCGGGTGCCTAAATAAGTTAGTACTTACTAATTTAAATCCAAATCCAAAACTGGCACAGTACTTGCATAGTCCTATGTGAGGATTTTCTCCTCAGGATATGCAGTCCCATAACGGGTGGAGATGAAATGAACGCTGTGCCGCAATACGACTCATTGGCCTTTGCTGAGAGTACGCTCAAACTGCGTACCTATCGTCAGCAAGTGCTTGGGAACAATTTGGCGAACTCCGATACCCCTGGCTTTAAGGCGAGGGATATTCAGTTTGCCGATGTACTCAAGGCCCAATTAGAGGGTAAGGCCACTTCGAGTTCAGTTAGCATGGCGACAACCCACAAGGCACACATTCCTGGAAAAGTAACCCAAGACGACCCCCGTTTGCTCTACCGCATACCAAACCAGCCGTCGATGGACGGCAATACGGTGGATGCAGATGTCGAGCTTGCTGAATTTACTAAAAATTCGGTATTGACTGAGTTTGCAATTAACCGAGTAGGTAGCACAATCAAATCACGCATGTCAGCCGTCACAGGGCAACCCTCATGAGCCTACTAGCCACATTTAATATTGGTTCCACTGGCATGACTGCACAAGCCATGCGCTTGAACGTCACAGCCTCCAATATCGCGAACGCGGAAAGCATGTCCGGCCCCGATGGACGACCTTATCGCGCACGGCAAGTCGAATTTATGGCCGTTAGACAGCCCGGCTCTGCAGGATCCGGAGTAGAGGTTAGCAAGGTCTTGGAAAGCGATGCCCCGCTGCGCATGGAATATCGACCAGGGCACCCTAAAGCAAACAATGCTGGCTATGTCGAGATGCCCAACGTAAATCCAGTCGAAGAAATGGTCAACATGATTTCGGCATCGCGTTCCTATCAAATGAATGTGGAAGCAATGAATGTATCGCGGGTGTTGATGTTGAAAACACTCGATATGGGTAAGTAAGTTATTAAGAGTGCGAATAAAGCATAAGAGGAAATCATGGCAATTAACAACCCATTAAACGGCATACGGATCTACGATCCAAATACAGCAAATAAACCAGTTGATGCTTCACCCACATCATCGGCAGGCGGGACTGCGGCTGAGCAAACACAGAATTTTCTGAAGTTACTGATTGCGCAGATCAAGAATCAAGACCCAATGGCGCCAATGGATGCATCCACCATGACCGCGCAAATGTCGCAGCTCAATATGGTGAGCAGCATGGCCAATATGAACACCTCGATGAATGCCATGCTGTCGCAAATGCAAAGCGTGAACTTCATGAATCAGGCTGCATTGATTGGCCATAGTCCAGCTGTTGCAGGTAATGGCATTGCATTTGATGGGGAAAACCAAGTCATGTTGGGTACGAATGCTGAAAATCCATTGAAATCCGTTGTGGCAACCATTAAGGATGCTAGTGGCAATACCGTCAATAGTGTTGATTTGGGTAATGTAAATGCCGGCATGACTAATTTCATTTGGAATGGACAAAATGCCGACGGCAGCAAGGTGCCAGCTGGAATGTATTACCTCAGCTTAAGTGGCACCAATTCAGCTGATGCCATTGAAAATCCAACGGCCTATGTTGCTTCAGCAGTCGCCTCTGTTACTAAGGGGACGAATGGCGATGCAATCCTCAATCTATTAGATGGAAGAACGATTAATGCTTCTGAAGTACAGCAGTGGATTAGCTAATTTAAAAGTAGATAACAAACAAACGTAAACAAGACAAACAAAGCAAGAAAAAAGGAAACAAAATGGGATACGGAATCGGACTTTCAGGTTTAATGTCAGCCTCTGAGGCAATTGATGTAACTAGTAATAACATCTCAAACGCACAGACAATTGGTTATAAGTCTGGAGAGTATGTTTTCTCGGATCAATTCTTCAGAGCGCAAGATCCCCAATCTCAAGATCGTGCGGGTATGGGTGCATACCGCATGTCCATTCGTAGAACGGCTGCGTACGGTACGGTAGTAGGTTCGCAAAATCCACTGGATATGGCAATCACTGGTCCTGGGATGTTCCAGTTGGCCAAGACCGTGGACGGAACAGTTCCTACTGAAAACCCAACTAAATTTCAGTACACCCGCAATGGCCAGTTCGCTGTAGATAGTAAAAACCGGATCGTGAATCAAAACGGGATGTTCTTGGTTGGCTATCCAGCAGATTCGGCTGGTAAGGTGCTTTCAACTGCAAAGTCTACTTTGACCTTGGATCCAACTCCGATGGCTCAGCAGGCCACAAAAAATTCCAATATTAATTTGAATATTGATAACCGTGTTGACCCAAACCCAGGAAATATCTTCAACGCACAGGTTCCGGCAACGTATTCACAAGCAACGTCGCAGACTGTTTATGATGACAAGGGTGCGGCGCATACCTTAACGATGTTTTACAAAAAGGTAAATCCGGCAAATTTAACAATTACGGCGCGCACTGCGGGCACTACCGCAGACTCTATATTTGACTTTAGTCCTACCCAAAGCCTAGGCGCAACTCCAGCGGGGGAACAGTTTAGTACCATTGCCACAACCTCAGTTGCTCAGGTGGGCGCTACTAATGCGACAACCCAAACTGTTTCTGAGACTACATTAACGTTGATGAGTGGCTCTGCAAATACAGTAGGCTCAACTTACAATTTAAAGTTAAAAGACGGTACAAATCTTTCCATTACGCAATCAACTGCTGGTGCTGCGGCTGTTGCTGGACCGCCTGCAGTAGCAGCAATTGCTGCACAATATACAGTCAGCGTCGACCGTTATCAGGTTTATGCGACTCTAGATGGCAATGCAGTAGCAAGTAATGCCACTCAGTCAGGACTCACAAATGTGACTATTGGTGGTGTGACGTCTCCTGAGCAGACCTCTTTGGGAACCATTGCCTTTGTTGCTGGTAAAAATTTAGATTCGTTATCACGCGATTCCTTTGGAAAACCACAGTTTGCAACGCAATTCAAAATTGATGCCAGCGGCGGTAAAGGAAGTACATTTGGTAAAACGAATAATGGCGGTATCGTCCAATTTACATTGGATAGTACTGACATGACGGGCTATACCTCAGCCGCTCAGACTTACGCTAATAACCAAGATGGTTCAGCAACATCACAGCTGGTTTCTTACAATATTGACTCCAGTGGAAACCTAGTTGCTCAGTACGATAATGGCAAATCTAAAGTTAAAGGGCAGGTATTGCTTGCATACTTTAATAACATCGAAGGCTTGATCCCGAACGGCAACAACACATTTGAAGCATCTTCGGCCTCGGGCGATCCATTGTTAAGCTTTCCTGGCGATGGAACGTTGGGGCAAATTCGTGCAAAGGCCCTTGAGCAATCAAACGTTGATCTAACAGGGGAGCTCGTGAAATTAATGGTATTGCAACGTCAATACTCCGCAGTCTCACAAGCAACCAAAGTGATGGCATCAACCTTAATTGATGAAGCCATCAATATTGGCCGCTAACGATAAGTGAACGACTACGTAAATGATTAATCGTTACGCTTACACCTCGATGACGGGTGCCACCGCTGCGACGCAGCAGCTTGCGGTGACCTCGAACAATCTGGCGAATGCATTAACGCCGGGTTTTCGGGAGGTGATAAGCGCTTATCGTGCGGTGCCACTCAAAGGCGATGGCGTGCCGTTTACCGGTAACGGTGCCGATACTCGGGTTTTCTCGGTAGAGACGACGCCAGGGAGTAATTTCACCCAGGGAATGTTGCAAACCACAGGCAATGCCTTAGATGTAGCAATCAAAGGCGATGGTATGTTTACCGTTCGCCGTCCAGATGGACAAGAAGCCTACACGCGAGCTGGTAAGTTTATGGTGAACGAGCAAGGTATGTTGATGATTGGTAAAGACATACCGGTTGTAGGATCTGGCGGTACTATCACAATTCCGATTGGTGCTATTGTTCAAATCGCAGAAGATGGCGCGGTATTTACGCAATTACCGGGGACGCAGTTTTTAAATCAGGCCGGTAAATTAAAATTAGTCAACCCAAACAATAATGATTTAGTCAGGGGTGCAGACGGCCTCTTTGATCTGCCAGGACAGCAGGCTGCAGCGGATCCTGCCGTCCGAGTAGTGCAGGGCGCCTTTGAGATGAGTAATAATAATCCCACATTAGCCATGGTGCAAATGATTGATCAAAGCAGGATGTTTGACTTAAACAGCCGGTCCATTACATTTGCAGACCAAAACGCAAGAACAGCAACCAGCTTGCTATCCCTCACGCGGTTCTAATTTACATTCATAACACGAGAAAATAAAAAATGTTACGTTCCTTATGGATAGCAAAAACAGGTATGGACGCTCAGCAGTTCAACCTGGACGTCATCACCAATAACTTATCAAATTCATCGACAACCGCATTTAAACGTGTGCAGCCGATGTTTCAGGATTTGCTCTACACCACATTGCGGTCAGCAGGTTCCGCATCGAATGCACAAAATTTGCTACCGACCGGCTTGCAAATTGGTGCTGGCGCAGCTGTTACTTCAACCGAACGGAACAATATTCAAGGCGGACTACTCCAAACTGGTAATCAGTTGGATGTAGCCATTCAAGGTAATGGCTTCTTTCAGATCCAGTTGGCAGATGGAACATTAGCCTATACCCGCAATGGACAGTTCAGCAAAAGTGCGACCGGCCAGATCGTGACTGCGGCAGGTAACGTTGTTGCTGGCGCAGGAGTTATTCCGGCGACCGCAACATCCATCACCATCAATATGGCTGGCTTGGTGCAATACACATTGCAAGGCAATACCAACGCGATTCAGGCTGGTCAAATTACGATGGCCAATTTCATCAACCCAGCCGGTTTACAAGCCTTGGGTGGCGGCAACTTTATACCTACTCCCGCTTCTGGTACCGCGCAAAATAACATTGCCGGCTCAAATGGTATGGGTACGACCAATCAGTATTACATCGAGCAATCCAACGTGAACGTGGCAGAAGAATTAGTCAATCTGATTGCGTCGCAACGTGCTTACGAAATTAACACGCGCGCAGTCACAGCAACCGATCAAATCTTGCAACGTGTAAGCAATATGGGGCAGTGATGATGAAATTGTTTAGAGCCTATCCAAAGCTATCCATCCTGAGTATGTGCGCCATTGTGTTGGGCGGTTGCGCTAGTGCTGATCGCCCATCCCTGTTGACTACACCGTCAACAGCACGCCCACGACCAATTCAGGAAACGTCTGCCAATATGGGCAGTCTCTACCCGGCCAATTCCGGTGGCCCGTATGTCAATGCAGTAAGCCATCGGCCTTTATTTGAAGATCGCCGAGCACGCAATGTTGGGGATACGCTCACCGTACTTCTCAATGAAACAACCAGTGCCGCAAAAAATTCCGGCATGTCTGCAGCGCGAAAGGCAAATGCCAGTTCCCAATTTGGCAATACCGGCACAGCTCCATTTGGGCCCTATACCAGCATTGCAAACATCGCTAACTTCGGCGGATCTGGTGATACTAAAACAGAAGGAACTGGCGCTAGCGCAGCTAGTAACACCTTTGCAGGAACCATTACTGTGACGGTGGTTGAAATTCTGTCGAACGGAAATCTAGTGGTGGCGGGTGAAAAGCAAGTGGCCGTTAGCAACGAAGAAGAAATTATTCGCTTTGGTGGCGTAGTCAATCCAAATACTCTCGTGTTTAACCAAGTATCCTCACAACAAGTTGCCGATGCTCGCATTGAATACCGCGGCCGTGGTGCCACCGATGATACCCAGGGTGCTGGCTGGTTGACGCGCTTGTTTTTAAAGCTCGCACCATTCTAATGGCGACCAAAATGAACGCTTTTTCAAAACTAAAAAAGCAAGCATTAGTCATGCTTTGTATGGGTGCAATCTCAACCACCTGTTTTGCAGATCGCATTAAAGATTTTGCAGACATAGCAGGTCAACGCTCGAACCAATTGGTCGGTTACGGTCTCGTTGTGGGTTTGGATGGCACCGGCGACCAAACCACACAAACGCCATTTACATTGCAAAGCGTGCTGCAGATGATTGGTGTTTTGGGTGTAACGATACCGCAGGGTGGTGGTCAAACCCAGTTGCGTAATACGGCTGCAGTGATGGTAACCGCTGATTTTCCAGCCTTGGCACGTCCAGGTCAGCAAATTGATGTGACGGTGTCATCCCTTGGAAATGCAACCAGCCTAAAAGGCGGCACATTAGTCATGACGCCCTTAAAGGCAGCAGACGGACAAGTGTATGCTCAAGGGCAAGGGAATGTCGTCATCGGTGGTTCGAGGGCGGCAACGGGAGGTGCAGCAACCTCCATTAATCACCTCAATGCAGGCCGAATTCCAGCGGGTGGATTGATTGAGCGGGCAGTTCCATCATTATTGGCAGATGAATTTATTCAAATAGATTTGCGCCGGGCTGATTTTGCGCTGATGCAAAAAACAGCAGAGGCAATTGGCAGGCGCTTTGGCTTAGGTACTGCGCTACCTATTGATGCAAGATCACTCAATGTACGCGTTCCGGTAGAGCCGCTACAAAGAACAGCCTTCATGGCTGCATTGCAAGACTTGGATGTCCAGATGGTCGCAGGACCAGCGCGGGTGATTTTGAATTCGCGTTCCGGATCGGTCGTGATGAATCAGGCTGTACAGTTATCGCCTTCCGCTGTGGCGCATGGCAACCTGACCGTCAAAATACAGCAAAGCCCTACGGTCAGTCAGCCCTTGCCGTTTAGCCGTGGTCAAACTGCCATTGCATCGCAAGATACCGCGACGATCAGCGATAGTGGTAAAGAAAATAGCTTGATATCCGTTCCTCCTGGCGCTTCTTTGGATCAGGTAGTGAAAGCCCTGAATATGCTTGGTGCAACCCCGCAAGATTTGATTTCGATATTGCAATCACTAAAGTCGGCTGGCGCCCTTAGGGCTGAGCTCGAGGTTATTTAATGAGTGTAGTAAACGCCATCACGCCATCGATTGATCAAACGAGCGCTCGGATTATTGCGAATAATAGTCAGGCGCCAGCGCAGACATCAAACGAAGATAAGTTAAAGAAAGCTGCGCAAGGATTTGAGCGTACTTTAATACGTCAAATGCTCAGTACCGTTCGCA
This sequence comes from Polynucleobacter sp., assembly GCA_044345755.1. GTDB lineage: Bacteria > Pseudomonadota > Gammaproteobacteria > Burkholderiales > Burkholderiaceae > Polynucleobacter. The sequence goes on from JBIJAM010000005.1 coordinate 11,305, forward strand.
ATACCAATATACGGGGAACCGAAGAGCAAAGTAGCGCATCTAAGTCATATCTGGAGATCATGGATGACCATATGGCAGATATGCTTTCTAGAGGTAAAGGGATGGGTTTTGCTACAAAAATGGCGGAACAGCTGATACAGCAGGCCAATGCCGGAAAACTAATCGGAAACGGTGAAATAGCCGTTAAAGAGCTGAATGCACCAAGAGAAACTATGGTTTCGGCTGAAACACTCAAGTCATTGCAGAGGCCAAACGGCTTCCTTGGCGCACCTAAATAAGTAAAGGCTCAATATGGGAATCTATTCCATAACCGAAGCAGCAATGGCTGGCTTGAATATTGCCCAAGCGGGGATATTGACAACCTCGCAAAACGTCGCGGGAACCAGTATTGAGGGCTACTCACGCCGAAGTGCCAATGTCACCATGGATTCATTAGCGCCAAATTCCTTGATGCACAATGGCTCCAGTTTTGCTGTCGAAGGCTTCACTAGGCAATACTCTTCCTTGTTAAATGGACAGCTTTTAAATCAACAGGCTAAATCCAGTTATTCCGAGACACTGGTTCAATACACAAGGACAATCGACTCTCTTGTTGCTGATAAGTCGACAGGGCTCAATACGGCAATAGGAAATTTTTTCAATGCGGTTGGGGCATATGCCGCTGATCCTACGAATAAAGCAATGGCTGGCGCTATAAGTGGAACAGCGAATGCGGTTGCGCAGCGGATGGCAGGGATGAGTAATCTGACGACGCAGCTACAAAGCGATGCCCGCAAAGGATTGATTGACACCGTAGCACAGGCGAATACCCTCTTACCCGCACTAGCAAGTATTAATCAAAAAATTGTAAATGCTACAAGCCCTGGCAATACCGCACCATCTGCCGATTTATTAGATGAGCGTGATCGATTATTGTCGCAATTACAGAAGCTGGTAGGTGGACAAAGCTTGATTAATTCGGACGGAACTGCAACGCAGCTTGTCGCCGGCATGCCTTTAGTCGAGCGTGCGATTGCAAATAAAATTACCATTAATGCTGACTTTGAGCATGTAGCACTGACATTTAATTTACAAAATGGTCCAGATAAGGGCGTCTTAACAACAGTTCAGAATCTGGACTCAGGACAGGCTGGAGCATTGCTAAAGATCGCTAATGAATTTGTTCCTGGCATCAATAGGCAATTAGACACAATCGCCTTGGGATTGGTAAAGGTTGCCAATAGTGCAGCTCGAACACCGGCTGCAATTGCGGCCGGCACGGGAACTAGTTTGGTAATCTTTGGCTTTAAAGTTGGCTCCAATACGTATTCAAGCCTAGCCACAGCGGACCCAACCGGTGGAATCCCAGAAATAACGTCAGATGCAAGCATGACAGCAATCTACGATTCTCTGGCTAGTCCGGCTAATCTACTGACAGCAAGCGGATTAAAAGCTTCTAATTTTGTTTCAATTGCGCCAACAAACTTTTTACAGTACTTTACTGGCGCTGTGGATGGTGGCGCTCCGCTAATTACATCGGATAAAGCCAATACACTTCAGCAGCTCAGTACCGTGTTTGCCTCTTCAGCCTCCAATTTTGTGAACGATGTCGGCGTGCAGGTCGCTACATGGAGAAGCAATCAAAAAGCCGATTCGGTTGTTTTGACAACACTAAAAAGCCAACGGGATTCGATTTCAGGCGTCAGTCTAGATGAAGAGGCTGCAAATTTATTAAAATACCAGCAGATGTACACCGCATCGACAAAAGTATTGCAGGCTGGTAACCAGATGTTCAATACGCTGTTGTCCATTATGAACTAAGGGGTAGAAAATGAGCATACGAATTAGTTCTAATCAAATGTTGGATGCAGGAACTCAGGCGATGGATAACAGCCTAGCCGATGCTACCGCTTGGCAGCAAAAAATCAGTTCAGGAAAAAATTACAGCAATGTTTCGGATAATGCCTATGCAGTCTCTCGGGGCGTGAGGCTGGATTTTGATTTGAGCCGATTAACGATGTTTAAGGCAAATCAAAACTTTTTAACATCTGCCCATGCAAATGCACAAACTCAAATAAGTAGCATTATTGATGGGCTAAATTCCTTAAAGCAAACATTCACCCAGTCACAAAATGGCTCTCTCAATGCTTCTAACTTTGGCGCCTTAAAAATTCAAGCGGAGCAAATTCGAGAAACGATTAAAAGCCAGATGGTTGCGAAAGACGCCACTGGAAATCCAATTTTTGGGGCTACAGTCAATAAGGTACAAATTGAGCCCAACGTAATGGTTGATTCAAGTATTAAATTTTCTGATGCTTTTGGGTCTGGAGGGGGTTTAACAACCCCGGACCAATCCCAGTTGTATATCAATATTGATCAATTTGTGACCTATTTGACACAAAAATCGCTGGGAAACGCGACCACACTGACAGCCAGTCAGGTTCAGGCGGGCTTAAATGGCTCATTTGACCAGCTTACGATGGCTCAGCAGATTAGCGGGGGGATTTCAGCGCAAGTGGATGCTTCGAAGTCGGCCATGGGGGCTTTTGGCGTTCAAATGGCTGCATCCCAGTCGGCTTTATTGGATACTAATCTAGTAGAGGCAACGGCATCTTATACTAGAGCCCAAACCTTACTAAACGCTGCCCAGGCAATGTTTGCTAGACTGCAGCAAAGTAACTTATTTTCAAAACTATAAAACTGAGCAGATAGAAGTATGAATATCCCAATTGGGTGGATTATTGCGATGGCCTGTGCCCTGGGGGGTTATGCCCTCCATGGCGGAAATATTATGGTTCTGTGGCAACCAACGGAGGTTTTAACGATTGTTGGAGCCGCTGTAGGAACCATGATTGCCGCCAACACCCCAACTAACCTCAAGAAAATGTTTGCAGCCTTGGGGGGCGCTTTTAAGACAGCAAAAAATGTAAAGCAAAAATCATTGGATCTTTTGTGCCTGATGTTTGAGATTTTGCAAAAGATCAAGCGGGATGGATTGATGTCACTTGAGGGAGATATCGAGGAGCCCGAATCAAGCCCGCTCTTTGAGAAATACCCCGATATTTTGAAAGACCACCATCTGGTCGATTTTATTACTGACTATTTGCGCATGATGCTGGGCGGGTCATTGGACGTGATCCAGATCGAAAGCTTGATGGAGCAAGAGCTTGAGGTTCATCATCACGAAGCCCATATTCCAGTTAATGCAGTGACCAACGTCGGTGACGGCTTGCCGGCGTTCGGTATTGTGGCTGCTGTGATGGGCGTGGTCCACACCATGGGCTCGATTGGCTTGCCGCCTGCTGAATTAGGAAAACTGATTGGCGCTGCGCTCGTAGGAACCTTCTTGGGTATTTTGCTAGCGTATGCATTCGTTTCACCGGTGGCAAAGGTGCTGGAGCAAAAAGCAGAAGCCGAGAGCCGTGCCTACATGGCGGTCAAAGCCATTCTGATTGCAAGTTTGAATAATTTCCCTCCTGCGGCAGCTGTGGAGTTTGGTCGTAAAGTACTCTTTAGCTATCAGCGCCCTTCATTTGCTGAGCTTGATGAGGGTACCAAAGCAGTTAAAGGAAAGTAAGCGGCATGGCTAAGAGCGACGCGCCGATTATTGTCATTAAGCGCGTTAAGAAGGGCGGTCACGGGCATCACGGTGGCGCTTGGAAAATCGCCTACGCCGACTTCGTAACGGCCATGATGGCCTTCTTCCTGTTGATGTGGGTTTTGGGCTCCACAACGGCAGGTGATTTGGCGGGTATTTCCTCGTACTTCCAGAATCCACTCCGCGTTTCTTTATCTGGCGGTCAAGGCTCGGGCGATGCAACCCGTATTATTAAGGGCGGTGGTGACAACATCACTAAAACGGTTGGCGAGGAGTCGCGGGCAGATGCCGATACGGTGCAACGCCGGATCAGCGACTCTTCTGTAACCGACGTTGAAAATGCCCGTAAAGATAAAACTAAAAACGAATTAGTAAAAGAAGATATCGAAAAGAAGATTGACGCTGACCCGGAGTTAAAAAACTCCAAAGGCCAAGTGTTTATGGACATTAATGCCGAAGGCTTGCGCATTCAGGTTGTGGATGAAAAAGGTAAACCCTTGTTCAGTAGTGGGGGTTCGGTTCCTAGTGTTTCTGCCCGTAGGCTATTGCGAATTATTGGTAAATCCCTGCAAGAGACCCCCAGCTCAATTCGAATTGAAGGCCATACCGACGGTACAAAATACGGCAATGGTGAGGCGGGCTATACCAATTGGGAACTATCAACCGAGCGAGCAAACGTTGCACGCCGTGAGTTGATTACAGGTGGCTTAGATCCATCCCGCGTGGTTCAGGTAATTGGATTTGCAAACACAGTACCACTCAATCCCCAGGATTTAAATGATCCCCTGAATCGCCGCATCTCCATTACGGTACTGAATAAAAAACCGAAGCAAGAAGATAAGCCGCTCGTGAGACCACTAGAAAAATTACCGGAGGGCGTGCCAAAGGGAGCTCAAGAGATACCGGTTAATCTGCGCGCCCCGGCTCAATTCTTATCGAAAGATAATGCCCCAAAATCGCCAGCCATGGAGATACCGCCTAAGGTAAGCCCGTCTCCGGACAAGTCAGCGAGGTAGTGCCTTGTTCAGAGCGTATGGATTAGCCCTTCTTGTCGGAGCTTCGATTTGCACTTCAGCATACGCACTAGAGCCTAAGTCGCAGACTTCAAGTTCGACTGCAAAAACCCAGCAGTCAGCCGCAGCGAGTGCGGGCTCGGAGCCCTTCGTGGGCCCTGCTAGCGAAGCAAAAAAACTGTATCGACGCTATAAGCGGGCTCATGACAAAACGGTAGTAGCAATTGCCTGCGTACGCGATCCAAAATGCATTGAACCCGAAGATGAAGTGTTGCGTCATAGCAAAGACGCCTTACGAATTTTGCAAAAGCTAGATACCTTAGCGGCAGAAGGGGATGTTCAGGCCAACTACTATCGGGGTTTAATCGCCTTTGAGCGCGGACGGTATTACGATGCCCAAGCGTCAGTAATAACACATCCCGATTTCATTCTGAGTGCAACCGTATATCGGCGCTATTCCAGAGAACAGTTTTTGCTGGCAGAAAAATACTTCAGCGTTCCCGCTAAATTGAATAATCCCTTTGCCTGCCGTTACATGGGCGATATTTACAGCTCGACCATTTTGGGGCAACCGCGCAAAGACAAGGCGACCAACTATTACTACACTGCAGCGATTGGATTTATTGATCAAGGTAATAAGATAGACGGTGCGAAGATGTATACCGCCATGAAAGAGAATGCAAACCCTGCGGATTCTCGGATTGTTAAAGTCTATGCTAAATTGCACAATGAAGAGCCTATTGCGAGCTGGAGAAAATTGCCCAACGATGTCGTGCAAAAGATTCCCCCCAAAAAATCACAAGAAACACTAAATTAGTATTTAACGGAGATTTGCGATCATGAATGCAAAATTGGAGCTACTGACGAGATTTCTAAAAAAACTCTTGTTCTGGTTGATTTTCCCGTTGCTAGTACTCATTGCCTCTTTTGCCTTGGGTGAGCAATTTGAGGTGGGTCGCTTATCTGCCATTGCCAGCTGCGAAGGCAGTGTCAATAATCCAGCATGCATACGTAGTAAGGGATATTTGGCGAATGCACCGTATTACCCTGACTTGACGCGCCGGTATTTTGCTTCTTATGCACGAATGATTGGCGGGGATCTGGGTGCAAGTTATCGGGTTGAGCCGCAGCTGCCTGCGCTGAATTTAAAAAAGGCGAATGAAGGTGCTGAAGAAGAGCTCGATGATGCGGAAGAGCAAAAAGCAAGCCCAACGAAAGATAAGTTACCTCCTGCTAAGAAGTAGACTCTAAATAGACCGTGTTCGCAGCGATGGGAAATAGCAGCTGGCATTCTGTGCTTCGTTTGCAGTTGGTATTTTTAGCATGCCTCGCCTTACTCGCTTGTTCTGATTATCAGCGTGCTCGTTCTGCTTATGAAGCTGGGCAGTATACGAAGGCATTGCAGATTTTTGAACGGCTCTCGGAGGCAGGCAATAGCCAAGCGCAATACGACCTATCGCAGATGTATTTCCAAGGCATTGGAACCCCCAAGAGCATTGAGCAGGGTTGGATGTGGATGAACCGCGCTGCAGATAAGGGCAACATTCAAGCGATGCTGGAGTTGGGTGTGCGTTATCAAGCGAGCAGTAGCCTAGAAAATGGCGAAGAGATGGCTTTTGTATGGTTTCAAAAAGCCGCCATGGCCGGCAGCCCGGTTGGGCAATATAACCTGGCCCGGCTCTATGAATTTGGAAAACAGACCCCGGTCGATTTAGTGCAGGCGTATGTTTGGATGACCTTGTCCAATAAAAGCGGAAATCCGACTGCTGCGCCTGAAGCGAAGGCGCTCAAGGCAAGGCTCAGTCCGGGCGAGCTAGCCAGTGCCAACCAGATGATTCAGGAGTTAAAAAAGACCCTGCCTTAAGCTTCTGAGGGCGCGGGAGCCAAATCGTTTATCCTCGAGTTTGAACTACTACCGATACGGGGTGCGCGTTGGCGGAATCGGATGACAATTCGCAGGAAAAAGAGCTAGAACCGAGTGAGCAACGAATACTACGTGCTCGTGAGCAGGGTCAGCTTCCTCAATCAAGGGACATCGCAACTTTTGCTCTGCTAACGGTTTTTATCATTTTTTTAATCGCTGCCGGACCCCTGCTGCTCCAGCAGTTGGTTTTAATAACCAAAGCCAGTTTTATTTTTGCTGAGCCAGCAAAGTTAATTGATCATATTCAAGAGTGGTTCGGCGGTCCTTTGGTTGTAGTAATGATTTTGCTGGCTTTGATTTTTTTGCCGGTGTGGTTAGTGGGCTTATTAGCACCTCTGTTTTTGGTTAATTTTCGCGCCTATTACGCGCCGATGTTCAAGTTAGAGCGACTTGATTTCATAGCCGGATTTGGGCGAATGGTATCTCTGAATGCGCTAGCAGAGTTAGTTAAAAACATCGTCAAGACGGCTCTCATTCTTGGAATCGGGATCGCTTATTTGGCAGGGCTGTTTGCTTATATTCGTACGATCGTAAGTCAGGATTTTGATTCGGCGCTAATCCATACCATCTATTTAATCTTGGGTGGTTTTTTGCTGTTGATGGCGCCACTACTCCTTATCGCCATTGGAGACGGATTGTTTCAATGGTTTAATTTCCGCAAAGAAATTCGGATGAGTCCAGAAGAAATGAAGCAGGAGATGAAAGAGTCAGAAGGCTCTCCTGAAGTGAAACAACGTTTGCGGCAACGGCAGCGGCAAATTGCTTCATCGCGCATGATGGCTGCGATCGAGCGGGCAGATGTAGTTTTAGCCAATCCAGAACACTATTCGGTTGCACTGCGTTATGACATTGAAACTATGACCGCCCCTATTGTGATTGCAAAAGGTGCAGATCAAATTGCCTTACGAATTCAGGAGCTAGCGCGGGAGCATGATGTGCCCATCGCTCAAATCCCCCCACTGGCGCGTTACCTTTATAGCCAGTTGGAAATTGGCGAGCCAATACCCATGTCTTTATTTGAGGCTATTGCCAAGATATTGGCCTGGGCTTACGAAGTCAAAGAATCTGGAGGGGTTGCAGGTGAGATACCCGAGGTCAGCTTCATACCGGAGCAACTCAGACCAGGAAAAGCCTTGCTTTAATTCATTACGCTTTTGGCAAATGTGCTTCCTACATCTTCAGGGAAGTAGTAAATCAACATCAGTTCATTGCGGTTATTGAGGCTGCGACCAATTTGAAAAGCGACTTGACCGCCTGCAAAAATATACGTTTTTGATTTACGAATACCTGCAGCAAAAGCGCTTTCTTGTCCTTCAGAGGGGGTGTAGTCAAGACCGTATTTAATGGTGAAGCGCTCAATGATGGTGTCGGCTATATCTTTGTTGTAGTAGCCCAATTCTTTCTTCATGAGCACTAGACGGCCAGCTTCGTTGTAGATCAGCCAGATTGCCTCTTCTTTGCCATCCGTTTTGATTTTGCAACTAAAGGAGAGTTCATACGCAGTGCAGCCAAATTTATCTTTGGCATCTTCCCGCGTGGTGTTAAATGGAATCGTTGCGTAATCTTCCATCGGCAACTTTACAACCTTGGTATCGGGTAACCAAACCTCTGTTTTTGCTTGCTCCTCGCCTTTTCCGCAGGCGCACAGGAGGGTTGCGAGGGTACACATCGCAAGTATTTTGACGGAGGGGAAGCGCACGACCATAAACTCTCTCGATAAAGCAAAGATTAAGCTGCTATTATGGAATTACTATACTCGATCTTGAATCATTCGCGCGAAGCGTTTTGAAGCAGTATCTGATTTACCAATACGCGCTTGGCGGTGCATAGACTAGGATTTTGGCGGGATTCAGGTAGCTTTTATGTTGGTGAATTTCATAATGCAGGTGGGGGCCGGTGGAGCGCCCAGTGGAGCCCGATTCTGCAATGACTTGGCCGCGGACAATCGCTTGGCCTGGCTTGACTAAGAGTTTGCTGTTGTGGGCGTATTTTGAAACAAAGCCCTCGCCATGGGCAATCTCAATGAATTTGCCATAGGCAGGATCAACCCCAGCTTTCACCACCTCACCATCCCCTGCGGCAATGATGGGCGTCCCAGTTGGCGTTATAAAGTCGATCCCAGAATGTTGCGCCAATTGTTTTGTAAATGGATCAATTCGTACTCCAAAATTACTGGTCATACCCAATCGGGCATCGATCGGAGGGCCAATCGGCAGTGTTCGAAGCCATTGGTACTGCTTTAGCCATTCGGGCTCCAGCTTGGTAAAGATCTGAATCATCTCCGAGGCTTTACTGACCGATTCTTCGAGGTTTTCAGCAAGGGTCTTGGTGTGTTCGTATTTAAAGCTGAGGGGCTTTAGCGGACCGCCCAAATTGGAGGACTCTGTGAATTTATTCTTGACAGTGTAGGGCGTTGAGATCGCGAGGTAGCGGTCTTTGATTGACCTTAACTCGTTGAACTGCAGTGATGCTTTGGCCAGTTGATCTTGGGTATTTTTAAGTTGCTTTGCGTACCGTTGATCTAGCGCCATGCGCTCTTTGACCGTTACTACCCCGCTTACTTCCCTGGCAAAGTCGGGGTTTACTTCTAGGGCAATGTGGATGCCGGTAGAAAAGATCAACACTCCAAGCAACAAAAACGAGCCGCAAACTAAGACCCCCAAGCGAACAAGCCGTTCTTTGGTGATGTTGATTTGCTTAATGGCGCCAGTAGAGCCAGATACCCAAAATAGTTGCATGTAGCAAGTCTAAGTAATTGATTTTATTTGAACTAAATTAATAAATTCCTGAATTTTAAGGCATATAATCCAGTATTCAAACCCGATTCTAACCCTAAATATTAGTCTGTGATTGCCTTTAAGCGCCCCTTCAAAAACCCCCTAGGAATCCAGTTTTTGGTGTGCTCAGCATTGCTCTTGGCGACATACCCTGGGAGGGCCGCTATTTTGGGTCAAATGCCCGTTCATGGCGATATTTTGTACATCACCACCGAACCCTGTACCGCCGAAAATGGCCGAGTAGAGCCAAACTGGTTTTTCTCGTATTCAGTCAATTCCTTGGGATCCGTTTCCCGCAGCTGTTATGTGCTCCACAATGACCAGGTCTGGATTAAAGGCCCTTATGGCGCCGAATCTACCTTTCCGATGAGCTTCTTTAAAAAGCCGGCAGCAGGGACCAGCCAGCCTGAGCAGGGCTCAGCCGTTCGGCAGTAGACCCTTAGAATGCTTACTTTTGGGGGGTCGGTGGTTTACAAAAAAACGCGTAGAGTACATAGCTCATAGTGTCAGGGATAACCCTTTCCCATGCCGAGCCTGAGGTATCGACCTGTTCAACGCTAACGCCAGAGCCCCCTGGCCCAGAGTAATAGCCAATATAAAACTGCTTGTAGCTCTCATAGCCCGCTCTGCAAAAATAGGAAATATCTTGAATAATCGACTGGGTGGAAGCCCCATTAGGTGCCGATAAGGCTTCTGCGTAACTGATCATTTGCCAAGTACTCACTTCGCTGTTGGCGTTATCCCTTACCGTCTTGCTGTCTTCGTAGTAATAGGCGTTGCCGAGGTTATCGTTTGAAATGAAAACCCACCCAGCGAGCGCTTGATTAAATGGACTGATCAAAAAAACCGTTAAACCCAGAATAATGGAATATTTGAGGGTGCTTGGCATGGTTACTCTCGAGTTAAAAATGTTGAAATTGTTATCAATTACTGCATTTTAAAGCCCAAATTTGCAGATCAACTGGTAGAATTGTGCGGATCTAAACGATTGACATTTTGCGCTAAGGAGTGCTAAGTATGGCTGAAGCAAATCAACTGGGTTGTTTATTTGTTGGTGAAGGCGTAGTTCTTAAAGGCAACTTTCAAGTTCCTGATATTGCCTCTATTTCCGGGGTTATTGAAGGTGAATTAACGGCCAAACAAATTCTCATCGAGGCAACTGGAGTCGTGCATGGCAAACTTTCCGGCGAATCCATCGATATACGCGGTGAGGCAAATGAGTTTGTATCTTCGACGCGCAGTTTGATTATTCGCTCCACTGGAAAAGTCACTGGGTCAATTCATTACTCTGAAATCGAGATTGAAAAAGGCGGTCACTTGCATGGTGACTTGCACAACATTAACCCACATTCTTAATCTATTTTGGTTGAATAACGATGTCTATCTTTTCAAAAAATTCACCCCCAGATAATGGCGATGACAAAATCGCAAATCAACAGCTTGATGATTATGCTGAATCTGCTTCCGTTTCCACCGAAGAGCAGGCAGCAACTTACGAGCCAGTAGTACGCAATGAAATGGCAAGTCGCCCTGGCATAGCAAAGCCATCCATCATCAGTGAGGGCTTTACTTTTGAGGGCACGATTACATCTGATGGTGTCCTGAATATTGCCGGCACGGTACGAGGAAAAATCACGGCAAAGTCGGTACTGATCGATGCTAGCGGTCAAGTGGATGGTGAGCTGAATTCGGAACAGTTGGTCATTAAAGGTCAGCTCAAAGGTGAAGTCAATTGCGATGACCTCAATGTCGGCCCTCTTGCCCGTGTTGATGGAAACATCAGTTACAAATACATCCATATACAGCGCGGTGGCAAGGTATCTGGAAAGTTTATTAAGAACTAGTGATGCTAGTCTGACATGGCGCTCAAGCAAAGTCATGCAATCCGGTTATTGGATCCTTCCAGAGAAACGTTTGGATCCATCATCGGACCTGATTTAGAAATTTTTGGAAGAATTGTTGCCACGAAAAGCTTGCGTATTGATGGCACGATTATTGGCGATGTTGAAACAAAGTATGGTGCCGATGTCTGCATAGCGCTGGGTAAGACAGGTTTAGTACAGGGGAATATTTCGGGTGTGCGCGTATTAGTTGCAGGGCGCGTTGAGGGTAATGTGCATGCGTCCGAGCGCGTTGAATTGCATAGCGGCGCCGATGTTCATGGGGATATTGAGTATGCCCAGATTGGCATAGAGCACGGCGCGCGCCTGAGCGGCAAACTTTCCAAGCTAAGCGAAAAAGATTCCTCCACCAGCACCGATTCAGAAGTACCTTAACCACTGCATAGCGCCCAACGATGAATACGCAATTAAATGAGCCTATTAAGATACTGATCACCAATCAAAAGGGTGGGGTGGGTAAGAGCACGATTGCAGCAAACTTGGCTGCCTATTTTGCGCTTCAGGAAAACATACAGGTGTCCCTGATTGATTTTGATAAGCAGGGATCTTCTTCCCGCTGGACTAAGAAAGCCCCAGATATTGGCGTACGCGTGCACTGCGCAGAAATCAATTACGAAAACTCAGGCATTGCCTTATTGAGCGCTCGGGCTGCGGTACGAAAATATTCCTTAGGGACGCAAATCAGCATTTCAGATCTGACGTGGCATCCCACATTGTCCGATGACTTTATGCTCGACTTTGATATCGTTTTGGTGCCGAGTTCAGCTTCTAAGTTCGAGATGGCCAGCACAGAAATTTTTATTCTGGAGTACGCGCAAAGGCGGATGGCTCGGCTAGCAGTAAATAAGCAATTTATTTTGGTTGTACCTAGCAGGGTAGAGTCCAATTATGCTTTGCATGGCGCCTTCACTAATTTGGATTTTTTAATGAATTGCCACATCACGCCACCGATTCATCGTGCGGCTGATCTCGATAGTTATGTGTATGAAGATTTCCTTTGTGTTGGATCTAATCAAGCGCTGGCTGAAAACTTTTGTAATTTCGGAAAATTTCTGACTAAAAAAGTGGAAGAGAGAATGACGATTAGAAAGTCACTCTCCTTAACTGGAACCTCACAGAATCGCGAGATTGTAAAAAAGGTAAGCGTACTGGATGACTACCGAGAGCGTGCCAAGGAGTTAGGGATCTATGGCGGATACGCGGCAAAGCCATCATCAGAAAGACGTCAGCCATCCTCTTTTGACTCTGATCCTGCTGCACCACGAGAGCGCCGTTTTATTCCGGCATTTTTGCGCCGATCGAAGTAACGCATGCCAATTCATTCCAATTGATACCTTAGAACTGCCATGACCGACCCTACACGAAACGATATTTTTCAAGACGCAAATGGAGATCGGGTTGCTGTAAAGCAACTTTACCCACCCAATGCCCTTGGTGTTAGTTTGGTTGAGTACAAGAATTTAAGCGACTCCAATCTTCGTTTTATGCCCAAAGAGCAATTTTTAGAATGTTTTCATTGGGTCGATAACTTCGGAACAACGGATACCTTTGTAAAGGTGGCGATGAAAAAAGCAGAGCAGTTGCCACAAGAAGGCGGGCCTGATAGTGATGACGCCCCCTCGGCTGAGCCGGAAGCCGATGAGGCGATTAAACCGTCTCAGGATGATGGACTCAGGAGCGCTGCACCCACCCGATCTTCTTAAGGAACATGGGTAAAATTACCCCCTTCTTCCGGAATGAGCCGGAGAAGTAAGAAAGCATACCGCAGTGACCAAAGGAATTTAGATGCACGATGTTTCTCAAAAATCCCAATCGCTGGTGCGTATTGCAAAGCTTGCCGCACTTCTCTGCGGAGCGGCCTTGGTTGTTGTGTCCATTTATCCCGAGGACTCGCCGTTTAAAAATACCGATCTCGCCGATTTTGTACAAGACCAATGGGCTCTTTTGCTGCAATTAAAGTGGCTCATCGGCGCACTATTGATTGCATTTGGCCTGCCGTATCCTTCCCGAAAGTTGCCGTTAGTCCCAGAATATTCTGGCGTGCGCGATTTAAGTCAGGATGCATATAAGTTGTATTTACTTAATAAGTATCAAATTGAAAAGAATGCAGTACTCGATCAAATTGCTTGTGATGATCGCTTATTTCCCAATGCAGCAGAAGCACTTATTTTTGCCCATGGGCTTGAGTGTCCAAGTAAACGCGTTGAGCCAGTTATCCCCTTAAACGTCAGCCCGGCATCGGCGACGGTCAATGAAAATTCCGACCCCACGCCGATCAATCCGCCTGAGACTGCATTTAGTGAGGCCGCCACAATCAAAGCAGCTGATGTGGGATTAGCGACGCAGCCAGTTGAGAAAAGCAATCGCCTGCCAATGGTTTTTATCCTACTTCTGTTCGCGCTGGTGATTGGCGGGATTTATTATGCAAAAACGCAAAGCAATAAAGAAGAGGCAACTCCCGCTGCCAGCCCCATTACTCCGATTAATGCCGATCAAGTTGCCCCCAATATTGCGCCAGCAGCCCCAATTCCTCCGGCTGAGGCGCCCGTTGAGGCTGCCGTAAAGCCCGCTGGTGTGCCGATTAATGAGCGGTGGATCGGTACATGGGCGGCTCAGGATAACAAGCTTAAATTAGTTATTACTGCCTCAAACTTTAAGTACGGAAATGATGACTTTTCTTGGGTGGGCATAAGGCCGAAGGGCGTGATTCAATGTTGCCCTGCATTTTATGAGGGATCGTCTTCTAAAGCAGATTTATTGCAACGCGTTCAGCAGCAGGCTCCGACTGCCGGGACACAGTCCGATCAGCAAAAGACATTAGAGGCCATTAAGGCATTAAGCGAAGGTAACTTTAAGAGAATTGTTTTAGCAGATCCGCTACTGCGTCAGTATTTTTTTATATACGATCAAAACTTTATTTATCGTATCAATCGAGACCTTGGCGATAACGCCAATGTAGTAGTTGAACAATTTAAAAGATCAGAATGAGTTCAGCGGCAGATTCTAGCGCCGAAGAGCCTGTTAAGCTCCAGCCTTATGAGCAGTTGCGCTTGCTACGTGAGCAAACGCACGTTAAAACGATTACCAAAGAAATTGTAGGTCGCCAGTGCATTTTCTTTTACAGCAAACATTGGATTTTTGATTACTCTCTGGATAGTACGGATAAGCCATGGGATATCACTAAGCAGGTTTATTTTCGCAATGCCAGAAAGCACAAGACCTTGGCGTTTGCTCTGCCATATATCGTCATTGAACTTGCATTCCTCGACTCGCCCCAGTTTTTAAGGGCAATTGTGACGTATGGGGAGGACATTACGAAGATGATTGGCTCCATGGATCATTTTATTAAGCGGGAAGAGGGTATCCGCGCTTGGGTTGAGCAACCCGACTTTAATTGGCAGCCATCGAGTATTGTTGATTTATCGAATCAAATCCTAGAAGAAAATAGTCGTTTTGGAGGCATTCAGTTTTATCAATACCACGAGCCTTTTCATGCTAAATTGAATGGCACCTGGGAAGTGATTACGGTTTGAACCATGCAAAACGACAACTTTTATCATGCCGAACAATTTTTAAAGCTAGGCCTTTATCCTCAGGCATTTGAAGCATTTATGTCGCTTGAAGTAGGGGCGCTAGACCCTACCTTTTTAAAGCCCTGCAAGATGGCCCTTGCAAATCAGCTTGATGAACGCCAATTGTCGACCTTATTTGATGAGCTGGAGCGCGAGGTGAAGCGCAAGAATGCCCAGGTAATTTATAACTACGGCGTCGTTAAGGGTCATGTAGGTGATATTCCGAAGGCTACCGCTCTCCTGCAAACAGCAATGGATCTAGGCGTGCCAGAGGCCAGAGGCGCATTAAGTCGCCTGTTGCTGCGTTAAAGTATCCAACTACGATATTTTCGTAATAAGCCCCCTAGAAAAACTGAGTATGCGGTGATGTTGAGGCTGCTATCAGGCAATCTTTGTATTTAATTTAATGCTTTCGATTGCATATTTGAAGTCAGTCTTAGCTTTATCTTCCATCGTATTGAAACCATTGATTTATTTCATTCCATTAACGCTGCAGCTCGCTTACGCTCTTCCAAAAATTGTATTTTTCTTATAAAAATTAAGGACTTAAAACTCAATTTCATGAGGTAAGAAATAACCCAAGAGCGCTTTTCAATCACGCCAATTCGGCTTAGGATGATTTATCTACCTTAATTGCGGGGCGATGATGAATCAATTGAAAACAAGAGGGGTTGCTGCCCCACGGACTGAGAGCTTTGTTGAATTGTGCATCGATGATTTAGTAAGGGAGTCGCTCACTTGGCCCGCGCAAGCTAAATCAGGCTTAGGGTTTTCTGAGCCCTTGCCAAATGTCATACACCGCCCGCTAGTACCGCCCGAGCTGCATTAGCAGCCAACCAAGCTACGCTGACTAGTTGTAGCCACAGGGATAAAGTTGAATTAACTTTTTCAACATAATTCCATCAATATCCATTGCTTCACGATTTAGCCGATTGGCCGGAATGTCTTTTATGCCTAGGGCAACGATTTCTTTATAGTCGACAATCGTTAACTTTAGGAAAGCTGGCAAGCAAAAGAGAGGCGGAGTTTTATTCTGGACAAGCGCGTTATTTGCAGCGCTCAGCCCACTAGCAAGGCCGACAATGTACGTATCCGTATTTTTGGAGTTGTTTTTTTCCTCGAATTCAGCGATCGACAGGCTGGCAAAGGCATTTTGCGACAGCAAGAGCAAGCAAGTAAAAAAGTGGATGGATTTCATGATGAGATTAATTGATCCGTATAAGCTAATGTAACAGAATCTTCTATTAATGCGACCTATTTCTTTGGCATACTAGAGTGTAGAAATGACAATTTAATTAGGGTATGTATGGTGGATATTGAATGGGATTATTGGTCTTCAAAGCCTTATGTTTACACATGGCAGGCAGCTGCTTTGGTTCAAGGCTTAAATCCAAAGAAAATTAAGTTTCCAGTGCGCGATGCTGCGGGCGAGCTGCATTTTGATCGAGCCAATTTTGGGAGCGCATATCCTGAGTTTAGAGTGAAGTTAGACCTTGTTATTGAGCATGCATGGATTCAAAATTTCTCAGCTCAAAACATGCGCGTTGACTTTAAGCGATTTTTGTATTGGGCGCATCACGTCCAAAAATGGCCGATGCCTTCTAATTTGCTTACTATTGCTCGAGATCTAAATTTGGATGCGCTAACGGATACTGCGGATGTGGTTGATAGCACCTTACAGGATGAGCGTAACTCCCTTCAATTAATTTGGGCGCTAAGGCAGTTGTTAAATGAGCATCAGTATGGAAAAACCGATCGAGAGCTGATTTACTACCTTTCAAAAACCTACTCTGACCAATCTGCTTTCAAGCGCCCAGTATTGGAAATGAAGTTTGCTGAAGCCAAGGTGGCGAGCGATAGTTAGATTTGGCTAATCACAATGAGACTCTAATGCTGCGCCACCTCAATCAAAGATCGATTTAAACCAGATCAGTCTTAACACTGCTTGGCTAGGACTTTGTCGATGGTTTTGCCATCCATGTCCACAATCTCGAGTTTCCAGCCAGCCCATTCGACCACATCGCCGGTATTTGGGATCTTCCCACTCAAGAGCATCATCAAGCCGCTAAGGGTGTGATAACGCCCCAAATCTTCTTCAGGAACCGAGTCGAGCTCGAGCGAGTCTTTGAACTCGGGAATCGGAATATGACCATCAAATAACCACGAGCCATCTTCACGCTTAATCGCCCATGATTCTTCAGGATCATTGGTCGAGAACTCGCCCGTAATCGATTCAATTAAATCCTGCAAGGTAATTAAGCCCATAACCTCGCCATACTCATCAATCACAAAGGCCATTTGATTGTGGGAAGATTTAAAGTTCTCCAGCAACTCTAATCCAGTCAGGGTTTCTGGTACGTACAAGGGGGCTTGTAAGCCATGCTCAAGGGTTTTCTGTCCACCTTTAGCTACCGATGCCAGCATCTTGCGTGCGTTCAGTATGCCAAGGATATTGTCCAAACCGCCTTTGACAACCGGAAAGCGAGCGTGTTCTGAGGATTCAATTAAATCAATTGATTCTTCAAACATACTTTCGATGTCCAAATACACAATGTCCGCCCTGGGCACCATCAGGGATACGATTTGGCGATCATCCAGACGGAAAACATTGCGCAGCATATTGTGTTCATTGACCTCAATCAGGCCAGCAGTCGTACCTTCTTCCAATACGGCGTGGATTTCTTCTTCAGTCACTTCATTGTTGCTGTGGTCTTTAATGCCAAAGATCCTCAAGATGAAGTTGGTTGAACCCGTCAGCAGGAGTACAAACGGCTTTGAGATAAAGGCAAGGGCGGAGATCGGTTTGGCAATGTAACGCGCTATCCGCTCCGGATTGTTTTGGGCAATGCGCTTAGGAACCAGCTCTCCGATCACAATCGAGAGGTAGGTAATGATGGCAACTACTACACCCAGAGAAAGCCATTCGGCGTATTGCGGATCCATGCCTTCTGCGATGAGCAAGATGGACATTGGTATGGCGATAGCAGATTCGCCTACAACGCCGCTAAGGACACCAATCGATGTGATACCAATCTGAATCGTCGACAAAAATTTGGTGGGATTTTCACCGAGCTCAACCGCAACCCTGGCCTCGTCATCACCGCGATCAATTAATTTTTGGAGTTTTGCTTTTCTGCTCGTAACGAGAGCAATTTCGGACATGGCAAAAAGGCCATTGAGGAGGATTAGTCCAATTAGTATTACGACTTCCATATAGTGGTGCAAAAGCACCTGGGCTGTTGAGAAGCATTCATAATATCAAAAAAGCGTGACGCTAACGGCATTCGTTTGCGTGGGTCTAAACCCTGAATTTCAAGGTATAAAACCACATAAGTCCCATTCGGTACAGATGATAGACTCGGAAATAGAGTAGTTGATCCTCGCGGGAAGGGTTGATTCACATCTCTGACAATGCCCTTTGGGCTGAAGAAGTTCCGATTGGGTGGGATAATATGCTTTTAGCCGTAAATTCAACCCAATGTGGCTTGCTATTAAAAAGCCGCGGTTTTGAACTAACCCAATATCAGATTGATAATCATTAAAAATGGCGATGCCTGACCCCCTGATTGAAGTTGATCGTACGATTTCGGAAATACGTCGCGGTGCCGTGGTTCGTGTTTACGATGATCGTAGTAGCCTATTGATGTTGGCAGTGGACGCGTTATCGGTGGATTGTTTACGCTTACTAACCCAGTCTGGGGGCGCGGCCTCGCCAAAGTTGGTGATGACTGGAACGCGGCTTAATGTACTGGGTATTGATAAATCAGATCGCCCCGTCAGCGTGCTTTCACACCCCCAAGGCATGCCACTCGACTTAATAGAGTATTTGGCGAATCCCCTTTCATTGTCAATAACGCCGTCAAGTATGGCAAGTTTAGTGGTGAGGGATGCGGATGCTTTAGAGCAGTCTTGCGTCACTTTGGCAAAGCTAGCGCGCCTTTTGCCTGCTGCGCTCATTGTTGAGGGCTCGGGGGCTGCGGATCTTCCTGCGGTTCAAGCAAGCTCAATCCAATCGTATATGACGATTGCAGCATACTCATTAACGCAGGTAAGCGAGGCGCGTGTACCTTTAGAAAATGCAGAAAATGCTCGGGTACTTGCTTTTCGTCCACGCGATGGGGGTATTGAGCACTTAGCCATTGTGGTTGGCGATCTAAATCCAGCAGAGCCGGTACTGGTTAGACTTCATTCCGAGTGTTTTACTGGCGATTTAGTGGGCTCTTTGCGTTGCGATTGTGGCAATCAATTGCGTGGTGCAATTGGTGAAATGGCTGCGGCAGGTAGTGGTATTTTGTTATACCTTGCGCAAGAAGGGCGCGGTATTGGTCTAGTCAATAAATTGCGTGCCTATCAATTACAAGACGCTGGCTTTGATACGGTTGATGCCAATTTACAGCTCGGCTTCGATTCTGACGAACGAAATTATTTGCCAGCGGCACAGATATTGCGTTTGCTGGGCGTTAGTCGAGTGAAATTGATGACCAACAATCCTGCAAAAGTTACTGCTTTAGGTAATTGTGGCATTGAGGTGGTGGAGCGAGTGCCCCATATTTATCCTTCGAACCAGCACAACGATGCCTATTTAAAGGTGAAAGCTAAAAAAAGTGGCCATTTGTTTTAGGGCTGGCCGACTTAGTATTCTTGAAAGCTTCAATTATGTGCAGCGCGGCTATTGGGCTAGAGCGGTAACTGCATTGTATTGTTTCCCCCTTTTTTGATATAGCATAGAGCCATTATCCAGACTCAATTTGAGGGAAATGAATGCACTTCGAGCTACTGCATTTCATGCTTAAATAGGGTGGCTTAAATTAACCACATCAAATTAATATGCTAAGTGAAGAAACCAAAAAAAGAATTGAAGCCGAAGAGCAATTCCGACATGACCTAAAAGTAAAGCTAGAGGCGGAGCTTGCAACTGCTAAATCGGCATTCGCTAGTCTCCAGAAGGAGGCTGGGCAGGTTGAAAAAAGAACGGCCTCTAAAGTAATGGAGTTTTTGAATTCATCCGTAGGTACCTGGTTTTTATCATCTGTTGTGATCACTGGTGGGGCCGCTATGCTCCAGCAAATTCAGCACAGTCACGAGATTGAACAAAAAAA
The DNA here is from genome assembly GCA_044345755.1 of Polynucleobacter sp. Lineage (GTDB taxonomy): Bacteria > Pseudomonadota > Gammaproteobacteria > Burkholderiales > Burkholderiaceae > Polynucleobacter. Next base: position 31,168 of record JBIJAM010000005.1, read on the forward strand.
TAAAACACAGTTAATTGCCTATCAGTTTGAAATCGGTACGCGCATTCAGAATATGAAGTTCTTCTTAACTCAAGCCAAAACAGTTGGTGACGCTAAGGTTGCTTTAGCTAGCGTCTTTCAAAGCAAGTTTCCATTAAATCCGGAGTTAGAAAAACAGAGTCTCTCCGCACTCTACTTCAATTTGCATCAACTTATTGAGGGAAGTGAAAAAGAGAAGACCAGGCTTGCGATGGCGGTGGTATTGGAGCTTGAGCAGGCCGAATTTTTGTTGCAATCTCAGAAGAACAATCAGCTGTTGGATGCTAACGATAAAGAAAAGCTAGCAAAATTAGTCACCGCCATTGAAAACCTGCACATACGCGGGGCAGGTAAATAGCACTTAAATCATTGGCGATTACTAAAGCGCATTAGCGCTATATGCCTTAATGTGACCTGCCATCGCATTGCGGTGGATAATAGTTTTCAAACTACTATCGGAATTATTTCAATGGAAATCAAGGTCAACTTTCTCGATAAGCTTCGGCTTGAGGCCAAGTTTGATGACTTTACTGTCATTGCCGACCAGTCGATTCGATACAAGGGCGATGGCTCTGCTCCTGGGCCCTTCGATTATTTTCTAGCCTCATCGGCCTTGTGCGCAGCCTACTTTGTGAAGTTGTATTGCGACGCCCGTGGCCTCTCGACCGAGAATATTCGTCTGTCACAAAACAATATTGTTGATCCTGAGAATCGGTATCTGCAAATTTTTAAGATTCAGATTGAATTACCTTCAGACATTTCCGCCAAAGACCGTCAAGGTATTTTGCGTTCGATTGATCGGTGCACTGTAAAAAAAGTAGTGCAAGCTGGCCCTGAATTCATCATTGAGGAAGTGGAAAGTCTAGATGCTGATGCGCAGGCTTTATTGACCCTCCAGCCTGGAGGGAACGGCAAGACCTACATTCCAGGCAAGGATTTGCCGCTAGAGCAAACGATTGCCAATATGTCGGCGGTACTGGCCAACTTAGGAATCAAGATTGAGATTGCCTCTTGGCGTAACCTCATCCCGAACGTTTGGTCTTTGCACATTCGGGATGCGCACTCGCCGATGTGTTTTACCAATGGCAAGGGCTCTACTAAAGAAAGTGCTTTAGCCTCTGCCCTAGGGGAGTACATCGAGCGGCTCAGTAATAACCATTTTTATGCTGGTGCGTACTGGGGTGAGGCCATTGCCAATGCCGCATTTGTGCATTATCCAAATGAGCATTGGTTTAAGCCTGGCAAGAAAGACGCCTTACCTTCAGAAATACTCGATGAGTATTGTTTGCCAATTTACAACCCCGATGGTGAGCTACGCGCATCCCATCTGATCGATACCAATTCCGGTAATAGGGAGCGCGGTATTTGCGCTCTGCCATTCGTGCGTCAGTCTGATAACGAGGTGGTGTACTTTCCGGTTAATTTGATTGAGAACTTATTTGTCAGTAACGGCATGAGTGCCGGTAATACCTTGGCAGAGGCGCAAGTGCAGTGTTTGTCTGAAATTTTTGAACGGGCAGTCAAACGTGAAATCATTGAACGTGAAATTGCCTTGCCCGATGTGCCCCAAGTGGTTCTGGATCGATATCCGCATATCCTGGCCGGCATACGGGCCCTAGAAGAACAGGGCTTTCCGGTTCTAGTGAAAGATGCCTCGCTAGGCGGAGTCTATCCAGTCATGTGCGTCACCTTAATGAACCCCCGTACCGGCGGTGTGTTTGCCTCGTTTGGTGCGCACCCTAGTTTTGAAGTAGCGCTTGAACGGAGTTTGACTGAGTTACTGCAAGGCCGCAGTTTTGAGGGCTTGAATGATTTACCGCCCCCGACCTTTGTGAGCGAGGCAGTGACTGAGCCCAATAACTTTGTTGAACACTTTATTGACTCCAGTGGCATCGTATCGTGGCGCTTCTTTAGCGCTAAATCAGACTATGCCTTTGTGGAGTGGGACTTTGCTAGCAAAAGCGCTGATGCCAATGCAAAAGAGGCTGAAGCCTTATTCGGCATTCTGAAAGCTATGAATAAAGAGTCTTACGTAGCGGTACATGAGCAACTTGGCGCTATCGCATGCAGAATCGTGGTGCCCGGCTATTCAGAAATATACCCAATCGAAGATCTGATTTGGGATAACACCAATAAAGCGCTCTTGTTCCGTGAGGATGTCTTAAATCTCTTGAGCCTGAGCGATAAAAAACTAGCAGCCTTGCTGGAGCGTTTAGAAAACAATGAACTCGATGAATATGGTGATATTGCGACACTGATCGGCATTGAGTTTGATGAAAACACCGTCTGGGGACAGTTGACGGTACTGGAGTTAAAGCTATTGATTCATCTGGCTTTGAAACAATGGGATGAGGCGCATGAGTTAGTCGGCGCCTTTTTGCAATACAACGACAACACGGCAGATCGAAAACTGTTTTATCAGGCTCTAGATGCCGCACTGGCAATCCACCTAGATGACACATTAGAGATCAGTGACTACACTAGCAATCTACGAAGGATGTTTGGTGATGCGCGAATGGACGCGGCACTAGGATCATTGGATGGCAGCGTACGTTTCTATGGCTTGACACCCACTAGTCTCAAATTAGAAGGGCTTGATCGCCACCAGCGTTTACTCGATAGCTATACTAAATTGCATACTGCAAGAGCAAAGAAATTGAGTTAGTAGGGAATCTGATCCTGCAACATTAGCCCCGTAGAGGTGTAATTGGTCGGGTAAGAAAAAGCCCCGCATGAAGCGAGGCTTAGTAATGCTTGGTGGGTCGGGCGAGATTCGAACTCGCGACCAACGGATTAAAAGTCCGCTGCTCTACCGACTGAGCTACCGACCCAGTAAAGACTGAAATTATAGCAATTATTTTGTTTTGGCCTTGAAAATGTCGGGCACCTATTCTTAAGCCGCAGAGCGCCTTGCTACGGGGGGATTCTTGGCAAAGTAGTCCTTTATTCCCTGCAAAATCGCCTCCGCAATCTGTTCTTGGTAGCGCTCATCATTAAGCTTGGCCTCTTCTTTTGGGTTGCTAATAAAGGCGGTTTCCACCAGGATGGATGGAATATCCGGAGCCCTTAATACTGCAAAGCCAGCTTGTTCTACTTTGGGCTTATGAAGGGCTGCAAATCCGCCAATGCGCTGCAATACTGCGCTACCGACCTGTACCGAATCCTTGATTTGCGCGGTGGTCGACATATCGAGAAGGAGATGTGCTACTTGGTTATCCGTCGTCTTGATGTTGATGCCGCCAATCAGGTCCGATGCATTTTCTTTATTGGCCATCCAGCGTGCAGCAGTGCTGGTTGCGCCTTGTTGCGATAAGGCAAAAACAGAGGCGCCTTTTGCATGCGGCTGAATAAATGCATCGGCATGAATCGAGACAAAGAGATCGGCACCGACTTGGCGGGCTTTGCGAACCCGGGTATGGAGCGGCACAAAGTAATCGCCATCACGGGTCATGAATGACCGCATATTAGGCTCATTTTCGATCTTGGTGTTGAGGCGCTTGGCAATCGACAGCACAATGTTTTTCTCATAGCTGCCCCGAGCGCCGATGGCTCCAGGATCTTCGCCACCATGCCCCGGATCTAAGGCGATGGTAATAAGTCGCTTAAAGCGTGGGCTGGAAGCACTGTCTTTGGGCGCCGGAATGGCTTGCGCAACCGGCGCGTCTTTGCGGTGGGCAAATTGCGCGATGAGGTCTTCCTCATTCTTTTTCTCTAAGGCCTGCTCTTTTTTTGCGCTGCTACGAACCAATTGCATGAGTGGGTCGGGCGGTGTCGTCGGATAAAGATCAAAAACCGATCTAAATTTATATTCAGCAACGGGCTCAAGGGTGAAGAGTTGCGGCTTAATGGGCTCTTTCAGATCAAAGACTAAGCGCACTACATTAGGCTGAAATTGCCCCACCCGAATTTGCGAAACATACGGATCATTCGGCTTCACTTTGGCAACCAGATCCCGCAAAGTAGGATTGAGCTGCAAGCCAGTCACATCGACAACCAGGCGATCCGGCCCAGTGAGAATTTGTTGACTGACTTTGAGGGCGCTATCGGATTCGAGGGTGATGCGGGTGTAGTCTTCGGATGGCCAAATGCGTACCCCCAGAATCGTTGCTCCCCATGCGATGTCAGCCTTACCTAATAGCAGTATTAAGCCTAGCGTTGTAGCCGAGCCTTTAAGGTGTTTGCGCCGATTGGGGTTGATGTGATCTGCCATTAGCCCGAATTTTAGGGGAGATCGCCTTGGAGTTGGGAGAGAAGCTTTAGGCCCAAATCACTCAGGGCTATGAACTCAAACTGCCGTTCGGTTTCTAGCTGACCTGCAGTAATAGCAATTTGTAGATCGAGCTGGGGCAGAGTGCCCTCGGCTTTTTCTGGCCACTCAATCAGGCAAATACCGGGTTCATCAAAATGGTCTGCCAAGCCTGCCTCTTGCCATTCCTGGGGTGTACGCATGCGGTACAAATCAAAGTGAAAGACGTTGGCAGTGTGTTCGCCAAAGGCAATGGGATAGGACTCGCAAAGGGAGTAGGTTGGGCTTTTGACTTTACCAACATAGCCCATGCCCTGAATCAAGTGGCGTGCAAAGGCAGTCTTGCCGGCACCTAAATTGCCTTCCAGCGCGATATTGACATGCCGTGGTGATGGTAAGCCTGCTAAAAAATGCGCCAGTACGCTGCCTAGCGCCTTAGCCAGCTCAGCCGTTTCAGTTTCTTGCCTACAATGTCTTTTAATCGATTTCAAATGGGAATCAGCTTGTGAGTCTAACGTGTAGCGTAGTTTATTCAGTAAATGCCATTCGCGCCTAAAACAATTCCTGCTGCCGATCATTCGGCTGCGCCGGATGCCATCATGGGGTCAGAGTTTCGGGCTTGGCTCGATCACGAAGCATTAGCACTGGGATTTGATCGCCTGCGGATTGCGGATACCGATTTAGGGCAGGCGCCTGAACGCTTGAAAGCCTGGTTGGCGGCTGGATACCATGGTGAAATGGGCTATATGGAGCGCCATGCTGCCTTGCGCACGGATCTAGAGCTGCTTCAGCCCGGCACGGTGCGCGTGATTTGTGTTTCCATGAATTACGCTCCCGACCTCAATATAGAAGAGGAATGGAATCGGATTGCTAGCCCGGGTGAGGCGGTGATATCGGTCTACGCACGTGGACGGGATTACCACAAAGTATTGCGGGGGCGCCTCCAAGAATTAGCCACGCGCATTGAAGCGCGTATCGGTCCATTTGGCTATCGCGTCTTTACGGATTCTGCACCGCTGATGGAAGTGGAGTTGGCACAAAAAGCCGGATTGGGATGGCGCGGTAAACACACCTTATTACTCAACCGCGAGTCGGGCTCGGTTTTCTTTTTGGGGGAGATATTGCTCGACTTGCCCTTGCCGGTCGATGCTCCAGTAGAGCCGCATTGCGGTACTTGCACTGCCTGCATCGATGTATGCCCAACCGCAGCCATTACTGCGCCCTACATTGTCGATGCACGCCGTTGCATCTCTTACCTCACGATAGAAAATCCAGGACCCATTCCGCTCGAGTTCCGAACCGCTGTGGGTAACCGCGTTTACGGCTGCGATGATTGCCAACTAGCTTGCCCATGGAATAAATTTGCCCAAGCAACGGCCTTGCCGGATTTTGCTGAGCGCAATGGTATGGGCGGAAGTTCTTTATTGGAGCTGTGGTCGTGGACTGCGATTGACTTTGAGCGCCGCCATGAAGGCAGTGCCATTCGCCGCATTGGCTACAGTCGCTGGCGCCGCAATCTCGCAGTAGCGATGGGCAACGCCTTGCGTTCAGAAAAGACTACGCCCGCGCTGAAGGCAGCCTTATGTAGAGCCTTGCAAGCAGAGCAAGCAGCAGCGGATGCCTTGGTGCAAGAACACATCGATTGGGCCATAGAGGCCCCATTCTCGGCCTAAAACTCCTACCTATTCCTTCGGACTCATACAATCCCACTATGCCATCCGATCGTGACCCCGCTTTAGAGCCCGCCCAAGGGTCTGAATTAAATCGCTTTGCCAGTCGCAAGGATGCATTTCGGAGCGGTCTCAAGGATGCGAGCGGCGCCCCCGCCATGGTCCTCTTTGCCGGCATGGTCGGTTTTGGGGCGATGGGTAAAACCAGTGGATTTGATCTCAGCTTTACCACCTTAAGTAGCCTTTTGATGTTTGCGCTACCCGGCCAAGTTGTATTGATGGAGATGATGCTAGAGGGTGCATCACTACTCGCCATTGGCCTGGCAGTGACATTGACCTCAACGCGCTTTATCACAATGACCGTGAGCTTGTTTCCGCAATTTGATCGACGCGATCAAAATAAAGCGTTGTATGCGTCCGTTCATTTGCTAGCGATGACAGCGTGGGCAGTATCGATGCGCGAGTTTGCGCGGATTGAGCCGCAGCACCGTTTAAGTTATTTTGCCGGCCTTGGCTTACTGTGCTGGATGATTTCAGTACCGGGGACGATCCTGGGTTATTTGCTGGCAGGCGCAGTGCCCGTATTTATTACGCTCGGCCTGATTTTTATTAACCCGTTGTTTTTCTTGCTGACCTTTGCTGAGGTCAAGCCATGGATTAATCGGATCGCAATTTCTTTTGGTTGCGTGATGGGTCCATTTTTCTATTTACTGGATCGCGACACTAGCTTGCTGACGACCGGTATTGTGGGCGGTACTTTAGCTTATTGGATTGACCGTCAGTATTTGCGTAAGCGTAGATCAGCGTCGGACGGAGGCATGCTGTGATGGCCGCGCACTTGCAGGGATGGGGCGTTTGGATCGCCCTCGCAAGCGCTTGCATTGGCACTTACTTATGCCGTGCGATCGGTGTGATGCTGGCAGGCAAAATCAATCAAGACAGCGAGATCTTTCGCTGGTTATCGGCCGTCACCTATGCAATGGTTGCGGCCTTAACCGTCCGCTTGATTGTGCTACCGATTGGTTTACTTGATACCGTACCTCTATGGATACGGATTCTGATTTGCGCGCTCAGTTTAGGCATCATGCTATCCAAACCCCAGCAGCGTTTTGTTCCGGCCTTACTGATTGGTACGCTCTTGATGGTCTCGTACGGCGTTATTCGCTAAGGCCTTACGAGACTCTTGCTTGTATTAGAGTTTTATTGCAAGTGGGCTGCTAAGATGCGAGCAATGTGCACGGCCTCACGCTGCGTACCATCGTGAATCTGATGGCGGCAACTGGTGCCGTCGGCCACCACCCAACTATCCGGCGCTTGCCGGACTGCTGGCAACAAACTCAACTCCGCCATTTGCTTTGATACGGTAATGTGCTCGACTTCATAACCGAAACTACCAGCCATGCCGCAGCAGGAGGATTCAATCAGCGTTGGATTTGCATTTGGAATGAGTTGCAGGAGCTCGAGCGCTGGCGTCACAGCAGCAAATGCTTTTTGATGGCAATGGCCATGGAACAGCACACTGCGATCGGCTGCTTTGAGATTAAGCTTAAGTTTGCCGGACTTGGATTCAGCTGCCAGGAACTCTTCCAGTAGTTGTGCCTTTTGGCTAACTGCCACCGCTTTTTGCCCAAAGCCCATCACTAAGGCCTCGTCTTTTAAGGTGAAGAGGCAAGAGGGCTCAAGGCCGACGATGGCAATGCCGCGCTCAGCATAGGGAGCAAGGTGATCCACCAGGGCGCCTAAGCGGGCTTTGGCTTCATCGACCATGCCGGCAGCAAGGTAGGTGCGACCACAACAAAACTGCTGCGAACATTTCTGCTCGGTGGTGGAGGCGCTATTTGCGGTATCCATTTGTGGAATGTGAATTTGATACCCTGCTGAGCGTAGTACCTGAATCGCAGCGTGGACGTTCTCGTTCTCAAAATACGCATTGAAGGTATCCACTAACAATACGACCGCTTTACTCTCGGCTTGCAGTTGCTCTGGCGTAAAGCGATATTGTGCAGCGCTTGCCGCTGAATCGATCGGTGCATTCCAGAAGGTATCGCTACGCCAGATGGGCAGGGTACGCTCTGCTGAAATGCCAGTAATCCACTCTTGCACCTTAGCAATCGCGGGGATGCGATTACGAATATTGAGTAAAGCCGGCAGACCGGGAATGCGGCTAACCATTGGCGCGTAGTGCGGCAGGTGAGCCACCAAGCGATCGCGCAGCGTGTGACCATGGCGTTTTTTGTAATGGCTCAAATACTCCACTTTCATCTTGGCCATATCCACACCGGTTGGGCACTCACGGCGACAGGCTTTGCAGCTGACGCATAAATCCATGGCGTCTTTAACGGCTGCGGTGGTCAGCGGATCTTCGTCGGGCGCGGCATCGAGTTGCCCCGATACGGCTAAGCGCAAGGTATTGGCGCGACCACGGGTGAGGTGTTTTTCATCGCGGGTTACGCGATAGCTCGGGCACATCGTGCCGGCATCGAATTTACGGCAATGACCATTGTTATTGCACATCTCGACTGCTTTGGAGAAGCCATGCGCCAGATCACCGCCAGTGCCGGGCGCGCTCGTCTCTTCGGTGACGGGATTGTTTTGCACATTCCATGCCGACCAATCTAAATTGGTCTTGAGGGGAATGATTTTGTATTCCGGCGGAAAGCGGAAGTAGCTCGAGTCATCCATCTTCGGCGGATCAATGATTTTGCCGGGATTGAATAAATTATCGGGATCAAATGCATGTTTGATCTCACGCAGGGCATCGGTAATCTTCGGACCAAATTGCCAGCTAATCCATTCGCCACGGCAAAGGCCATCGCCGTGCTCACCGCTGTACGCACCTTTGTAGCGACGCACTAGTTCAGACGCCTCTTCCGCCATCGCCCGCATCTTCTGCGCGCCATCGCGGCGCATATCCAAGATGGGCCGGACATGCAAGGTTCCCACGGAAGCATGCGCATACCAAGTGCCGCGTGAGCCGTATTTCGAAAAGACGTCGGTGAGTGCACTGGTGTATTCAGCGAGGTGCTCCAGTGGCACTGCGCAGTCTTCAATAAAACTGACCGGCTTGCCATCGCCCTTGAGGCTCATCATGATGTTGAGTCCCGCTTTACGCACCTCCCACAGATTCTTTTGCAGTGCTGCATCGGGCATTGATACCACGGTATTGGGTAAGCCCAAGTCACTCATTAATTCATTAAGTGCTGCAATGCGTTCTAGCAGTGGGGCGTGCGCTTCACCCGAAAATTCGACGAGCAAGATGGCTTCTGGCGTTGGGCCTGCCGCATCAATCAGTGCGCTTTCAATGGTCTTTTTAAAGCTGGGGTTGTGCCGCGCCAAATCAATCATGGTACGGTCGACTAACTCAACGGCGGTGGGACCCAGTTTGACGATGTGCTGCGCACTATCCATGGCGCGGTAGAAGCTGGAGAAATTCACAATGCTGAGTACTTTGTGCTGCGGCAATGGCGATAATTTCAGTTGCAGCGATTTGAAGTAGGCTAGCGTTCCTTCACTACCTACTAATAGGTGCGCCAAGTTAACGCTGCCATCGTTGGTGTAGGGTAATTCGCTTTGCGGATGAAATACATCCAAGTTGTAGCCAGCAACCCGGCGCATGACTTTCGGAAACATCGCTTCAATTTCCGGCTGCAAGCGATTGGCCAAGCCTTTGACAAAATCACCCAGCTGTTTAGCAGTGCCGCTGCTTTGAGCGTAGTTGCCAAATTGCGCGAGCTGGCCATCGGCCAACCATGCATCGATACCCAAGACGTTGTGCACCATATTGCCGTAGGCGAGCGAGCGACTGCCGCAGGAATTGTTTCCGGCCATGCCGCCAATCGTCGCTTGTCCTCCAGTAGAAACGTCAACGGGATACCACAGGCCGTGTTTTTTTAGATTGGCGTTAAGGTGATCTAAAACTAAACCCGGCTCGACTTCGGCAGTGGCTTTTTCAGGGTCTACCTGAAGGATCTTCCGAAAGGCCTTACTGTTATCAATCACTAATGCGACCCCGGTTGTTTGACCGCATTGGCTAGTACCACCTCCGCGTGGCAACACTGGAATCGAATGCTCCCTGGCGACTGCTAAGGCCGTTTCGATGTCGGCTGCATCTTCAGGGATCACCACCCCAACCGGAAATTGCTGGTAAATCGATGCATCGGTGGCGTAGCGACCCCGGCTTGGGGTGTCGGTTAGGACCTGCCCGCGGATGTGCTTTTGCAATTGGGAGCTGATTTCAGGGGGCAGGGCGGTTTTGGTTGGCATGGCTCAAGGTATGGGAAAATGGCAAATACATTCAGAATCGAGTGAAATTCTACAAAAGACCGACTATTTCAGCTTGATCCCCTGTTTTTTACAGAAGTTTGATTTTACGTGGCAATTGGTTTTTAGAAAGTTGACCTGCGTCGGATTGAGCCAAGGGATTTTGAGCCTCAACAGCGACCGTTGCCGTATTCCACCGAATTCAGACCAAAACACCATTAGGAGACCACCATGTTGGCAAACAAACCTTACCTCACCCAAGCAAACGTTCAAGCCATTCTGGACGCTGCGAATGCCCATGCTGCTGAAAACAACTGGGCGGTGACGATTGCGGTCTGCGATGATGGCGGCCACGTGCTTGGCATGATTAGGCGCGATGGCTGTGCTCCTGTGTCGGCTTATATTGCCCAGGAGAAAGCCCGTACGGCAGCAATGGGTAAGCGCGAGACTCGCGTATACGAAGAGATTATTAACAACGGCCGTACCTCCTTTTTATCCGCACCCCACATTCAAGGGATGCTGGAGGGTGGTGTCAATATCGATGTAAATGGATTTACCATCGGCGCAGTCGGCGTTTCCGGCGTGAAGTCTTCCGAAGATGCCAGCACTGCTAAGGCTGGGATCGCGGCCATTATTTAAGTTACCTTGACCAATACCACTGTAGACACAAACACCCCCGCAGAGTCTTCTGACTCGCCAGTTAGCATTACCTTCGCCGATTTTGGCCTTGACCCACGTGTTCAAAAGGCAATCGGCGAACAAGGCTACAACACCCCAACCCCAATTCAAGCGCAAGCCATTCCCCATGTGCTGGCCGGCAAGGACTTGATGGGCGCAGCGCAAACGGGCACTGGTAAGACTGCCGCTTTCGTTTTGCCCATCATTCAAAAGTTACTTCCTGGCTCGAGCAGCAGCGCGTCGCCAGCACGCCATCCCATTCGTGCATTGGTCTTAACGCCTACCCGCGAACTCGCTGTGCAGGTTTCAGAAAACGCAGCCAACTATTCTCGGCACACCGATCTGCGCTCAACCGTCGTGTTTGGTGGCGTGGATATGCAACCCCAAGTGGCGCAGCTGCGCAGCGGCATTGAGATACTGATTGCCACACCCGGGCGTTTGCTGGATCACCTCGGTTCTAAAACAGCGAACCTGTCGCAAGTCGAGATTTTGGTGCTAGACGAAGCCGATCGCATGTTAGACATGGGATTTTTGCCTGACCTGCAGCGCATCATTAATTTGATACCAGCGCAGCGTCAAACCCTACTTTTCTCAGCTACCTTTTCTCCTGAGATTAAAAAATTAGCACAGAGTTATTTGCGTAATCCCGTTACGGTTGAAGTTGCGCGTCAAAATGCGGCTGCCGATACGGTCAGGCAAGTGGTGCACTTGGTTTCTGCGGCGGACAAGCAGCGCGCCATCACCACCATCTTGGAAGCGCGTACGCGCCAGGGTTTATCGCGTCAGTGCATCATCTTTACCAATAGCCGTTTAGGCTGCGCCAAACTTTCGCGGGCACTCGAGCGCGATGGCATTAAGGCCGGATCAATCCATGGTGACAAGAGTCAGGGTGAGCGTACCTTGACCTTGGATGCATTTAAGTCAGGCGCAATTGAGGCCTTGGTTGCAACCGATGTTGCAGCGCGTGGTTTGGATATTCCGGCGATGCCTTGCGTGATTAACCATGAGTTGCCCTACAACGCTGAGGACTTCATTCACCGCATTGGCCGAACGGGACGTGCAGGCAGTACTGGGGATGCCATTGCCTTGGTGGACGATGGAGAAAAGCGCTTGTTGGACGACATCGAAAAATTGATGAAGCGCAAATTACCTGTGATGCCGCTACCCGAAATCAAGGGCGGTAAAACGGCCGATCCTTTTTTCTATAAACCGTATCAAGCTGGCGCAGCTCCAGCCGGCGCAGCTCCAGCTGCGGGCGTACAAGCAGCACCAAAAGCGAGTCTTGACGATGGCAATCCCGATCAGCTGATCGCCAACCCGATTAAAAAAGCAGGTATCACTCCAGCTAAATCGCCGGTTGGCGCTTTACTTGGCGGCATGAGAAAAAAGACCGGTTAGTTCTGAGTACGGTCGCGCTCTTTGGTCCGAGCGGTCCAAGCGTGCGTAGCTTGCAGTAACCACTCTGCAATCGTTTGGTCTTGCCCATCACTCATTCCGTTTAAACCCAGGTGGAGCGCAGCTGCTTGCAGGGCCTGTAAAACCACTGCATTACTTACGGTATTGATTTCAGTAGCCTGGGTTTGTTTACTCAACTTCTCGCCATGCGGATCTAAAACCAGTGGCAAGTGGCGGTATTGCGGCATTGGGTAGCCCAAAATGCTTTGCAGGTAAATCTGCCGCGCGGTATTGCTGAGTAAATCAGCGCCCCGCACAATGTGCGTGATGCCTTGCTGGGCATCGTCCACCACGACCGCCAGTTGATAGGCGATGATGCCATCGGCCCTGCGCAGCACAAAATCCCCGACATCCCCATTGAGATCTTGCTCTTGCAGTCCGAACTCGGCATCGGTAAAGCAAATCCGTTGATCGGGCTTGAGAGCAAGGCGCCATGCCGATGCTGAACTGCTGGGAAGCTGCGCCTGCCAAACATGGCCATTTCGGCAGGTGCCGGGATAGACCTGCTCTTGGTTGCGGGCGCGTAGCTTGCCTTGGCTGCTGAGGGCGCTGGTAATCTGCTGGCGTGAGCAAATACAGGGGTAAATCTGCTGATCGCTGTAAAGCGTTTCTAAGGCACTTTCGTAGGCTTTGAGCCGATGGGATTGCCAAATCACTTCCTCGTCCCAGATAAGCCCACAGGCCTGTAACTGAGCCAAAATCTGCTGGTCCATGCCGGCAATGCAGCGTGGCGTATCCAAATCCTCGATGCGGACGAGCCAAGTGCCTTGATTGGCGCGGGCATCCAACCAGCTTCCCAGGGCGCTGGCCAGGGAACCGGCATGCAAAGGCCCAGTCGGCGAGGGCGCAAAGCGCCCGCGGTAGTGGGGATGGGGTGGTTTTAAGCTGGACACAGCTAAAATCATCTCATGGCCGTACCCCGTTTTGTTCATCTGCGCGTTCATTCCGAGTTTTCGATTACGGATGGAGTCGTGCGCATTGATGATGCGGTTGCTGCAGCCAGTAACGACGGTATGGGTGCCTTAGCCATGACCGACCTGAGTAACCTGTTTGGCTTAGTGAAGTTTTACATGGCTGCCCGTGAAGGTGGAGTCAAGCCCATTGCAGGCGCTGATGTCTGGCTTTCCAATTTACAAGACCCTGATCAGCCACATCGTTTGTTGCTTTTAGTTCAAAACCATTCGGGCTACCTGAACTTATGCCAACTGCTCAGCCGGGCATCACTGGATAACCAATCGCGGGGACGCGCGGAAGTGGACCCCCGGTGGTTTAGCGAGCCGGCTGCAAAAAAAGAAGACCAGGCCGTTGGTCGTACCCTGTCCTACGGATTGATTGCCCTATCGGGCGCGCATCTAGGCGATGTGGGCGCCTCGCTATTAGCCGGTCAAGAAGAGCAGGCCAAAGCTGCTGCTGAGCGCTGGAAAACGCTCTTTCCGGGCGCTTACTTTATTGAAGTGCAGCGCGCTGGACATCCGCAAGACGAACAACACCTGCAGCTGGCTTGCCAGCTGGCGAGTACCCTGGCGATACCGGTAGTCGCGACCCATGCAGTGCAGTTTATGCACCGCGATGATTTCAATGCCCATGAAGCACGGGTGTGTATCGCTGAGGGAGAATTACTCGGCAATCCACGTCGCCAGAAAAAATTCAATCCCGAGCAATACTTTTTAAGCCAAGCCGAGATGGAAAAGCGCTTTGCTGATTTACCGAGTGCGCTCGCTAACTCAGTTGAGATTGCCAAACGCTGCAATCTCTCTTTGGTATTAGGCCAACCGCGCTTGCCGGAGTTTCCGATTCCGGCAGGCATCTCGCTTGGCGATTATTTGTTTAAGCAGGCCGAGGTCGGCTTGGTTCGGCATATGGCGCGTAACTTTCCGGATGCAGCTGTGCGCGCTGCAGAAGAGCCCCGTTACCGCGAGCGTTTAAGCTTTGAAGTGAAGACCATTGAGCAAATGGGCTTCCCCGGTTATTTTTTGATCGTTGCCGATTTTATCAACTGGGCAAAGAACAATGGTGTGCCGGTAGGCCCCGGCCGTGGCTCGGGTGCCGGTTCTTTAGTAGCGTATTCACTTGGCATTACTGATCTGGATCCCCTCAAATACAACTTGCTGTTTGAGCGCTTTTTAAATCCAGAGCGGGTATCCATGCCCGACTTTGATATCGACTTTTGTCAGCATGGGCGCGACCGCGTGATTCAGTATGTGAAAGACAAATATGGCAAAGATGCCGTTAGTCAAATCGCAACCTTTGGCACCATGGCAGCGAAAGCAGCCATTCGGGATGTGGGCCGCGTCTTGGAGCAGGGCTATGGCTTTGTCGATAGCATCGCAAAGCTGGTGCCATTTAAGCCCGGTCAACTCGTCACCATCGAGATGGCCAAAAAAGAAGAAAAGCAGTTGGCTGAGCGCGAGCGCAATGAAGATGAGGTTCGGCAGCTCCTAGCACTTGCCCAGCAGCTTGAGGGTATGACCCGTAACGTGGGTATGCATGCTGGTGGCGTACTCATTGCCCCAGGAAAGTTAACGGATTTTTGTCCGTTGTATACCCAGGATTCCAAAGACCAAGACAGTAGCTCCGTTATTAGTCAGTTTGATAAAGACGACGTTGAAGCCATTGGCCTCGTGAAGTTTGACTTCTTAGGCTTGACCACGCTCACCATCTTGGCCGCAGCAGAGCGCTGGATTAAAGCATTGCACACTGATCGCAAAGACTGGAGTATCGGCGATATCACTTTGGAAGATCCTGCTGCATTTGAAGTGCTGAAGTCCGCCAATACCGTTGCGGTCTTCCAGCTGGAAAGCCGCGGCATGCAGGGCATGCTGCGCGATGCCAAGCCCGACCGCTTTGAAGACATCATCGCTCTTGTAGCGCTCTATCGTCCTGGCCCAATGGATCTGATTCCCGACTTTATTGCCCGTAAACACGGCCGCCAACAAGTTGAATATCCCGATCCCCGTATTGAGCCCGTTCTGCGCGAAACCTACGGCATCATGGTCTACCAAGAGCAGGTGATGCAGATGGCGCAAATGATTGGGGGCTACTCACTGGGAGGCGCCGATTTATTACGCCGCGCGATGGGTAAGAAAAAGCCCGAAGAGATGGCGCAGCATCGCAAGATCTTTAGTGAGGGCGCAAAAAAAGGCGGCATTACCGAATTCAAGGCCAATGAGATTTATGACTTGATGGAGCGCTTTGCAGGTTATGGGTTTAATAAATCCCATGCTGCTGCCTACGCTTTGCTGGCCTATCAAACGGCATGGCTCAAAGCCCATTATCCTGCTGAATTTATGGCAGGTAACTTATCGCTCGCGATGGACGATACCGATAAGGTAAAAATTCTGTATGACGATTGCCTGCAAAATCGATTACGGGTATTGCCTCCGGATATCAATACCGGCACGTATGTATTTACTCCCTTGCGCACGCAAGGGGCGCCGGTAGAGCAAGCCCTAACTGATATTCGCTATGGCCTTGGCGCGGTGCGCGGCACTGGCGAGGCGGCGATTGAGGCGATCGTTAAAGCACGCGAAACTGGTGGACTCTTTACTGACCTGTTTGACTTCTGTGCCCGTGTTGATCGGCGCCAAGTCAATCGCCGAGCAATTGAGGCGCTAATGCGCGCCGGTGCATTTGATGGTTTGTATGCAGCGGGACCCAATCAAAAAGGCAAGCCATACGACATTCGTTCTACTTTGCTGGCTTCATTGGCACGGGCGATTGAGGCTGCAGAACAGGCCGAGGCATCGATTCATCAGGTGAGTTTGTTTGAAACCGCTGGTGAAACCGACCGCCACTTGCCTGAGCTCCTGAGTGAGCCACCCTGGCCTGAAAAGAAACGGCTGCAGGAAGAAAAAACTGCCCTTGGCTTGTGCCTTACGGGACACTTGTTTGATGCATACCGCCATGAGGTAGCCCATTTCGTGCGCCAACCCTTAGTCAAAGTAACCGAAGGAAAAGATCAGTTACTAGCCGGCATTATTACTTCGGCGCGGATGCTGACAGGGCAGCGAGGCCGAATGATGGTCGCTACGATTGACGATGGTACTGCGGCAATGGAAGTCATGCTCTATAGCGAAGTGTATGAACCCAATCGATCATGGCTAAAAGAAGATGAGCTGGTTATTGCCAAAGTAAATGTCACGCCCGATAAGTTTTCGGGCGGAACGCGGATTGTGGCAGAGGCTGTGATGGATATCGCCGGCGCACGCTTGCGCTTTGGTCGCAATGTGCATGTGCGGATGGATTCTGCGATCGATCTGAAGCTCTTCCGCAGCCAAATCAATCCCTACTTGATCAGCAATCGCCAGCAACAAGCTAAACCGGGTATGCCACCAAATCTGGCACCTGGCCCATTGGATGGGATGAAGGGACTGCCGCTCACTGCGGTGGTTACTGCCAGTGGCAGCGCTTGCTTAGTACAGTTTCCGGATGAGTTACGGCTTTATCCAGACGATGCTTGTTTGCA
The DNA here is from genome assembly GCA_044345755.1 of Polynucleobacter sp. Classification (GTDB taxonomy): domain Bacteria; phylum Pseudomonadota; class Gammaproteobacteria; order Burkholderiales; family Burkholderiaceae; genus Polynucleobacter. The sequence goes on from JBIJAM010000005.1 coordinate 47,960, forward strand.
TAGCCTGCATCAATTGCTGGCCTCAACGCAGACAGATCCAGTAGTAGTGCAGTACGCTTAACTGCAATTATTGATCTCGTAAAAACAATTTCGCAGCCGCTATCACCTGCTCTGGTTCCAGCATATTAAGGCATTCGCTCCGGCTATTGACGTGATCGTCACAGCCTGCTTTACGGCATGGAACACACTCGCCAGGCCCTTGAAGGATGGTTACATTACCAACGGTTTGGCTGCGGGCACGTAAATGATATGGCGCAGTCCCAGCAAATCCATTTGGCCATGGCCCAAAATTACTGGGTGGTGTTGGCCCAAACAATGCGATTGTTTTGGTATTGCAAGCTGCCGCTAAATGAGAAATGGATGTATCGACGCCGATATAAAAAAAGGCATCGCGTAACAGTGTCCCTGCCTGTGCCAAGCTAAGTTGGCCTTGCGTATCAATTACGTTGGCGCGACTTTCTGCATTCAGTAAAGCGAGTACATCGCGATTTAGAGTTAAATCTTGCTGGGCAGGCGAGGCACTCAAGACCACTTGCAGTCCTTGTGCGCTGAGCCACTCAATTACCGCTTTCCAATGACCAAGGGGCCAGCGCTTGTATGCCGTCAGGGGGCCTGGGTGAATGACAACATACGGCGCACGCAGTTGCTTTGCAATTTGCGGGCTTAGGGCTTCTACTGCTGGAGGTGTGACCCATACTCCGTCCTGAAACAGCGCCTGATTTGCAATTGCAGGGGATGGATAGAACGGCTCCAGCAGACGCAGTTTTTCTACGATCACATGTTGATGAAAGTAGTCCACTTCCACGGTATGCATGCTGATTGCTTTTTTCCAGGCGTTTTTGTTGTCTTTTCCTTTGCCTTGGGGATGAGTGCCAACGACACCAACCCGCCGGAGTGCTGCAATTGAGCCATAAAAATACGCACGATCGCTGGGCTGTGTAACAAAAGCTAAGTCATAGCGTTGGAAGATCTTGCGGAATAGACGCCAATATTCTGCAAGGCCTGGATGGTCTGATGTCTCAATCCACTCCTGAATATTGGGATTGTCTTTGAGCATATCCAACTTGCCGCGATAACCAAGGAAGTGAAATTCGGCATTTGGCCATAGTTCCCGAGCCTTACTAATTAATGGCGTTGTGATGAGAACATCACCAATTTGACGGGTGGCTATGAAGAGAATGCGTTTCGGTATCAGTGTGTTCATGCGGCTTTAGACATTATTTTTGCACGAACATGACGCGCATTTTCGGCGGCATTGGATTGGTCATGAATGCGATGAAACAAATGAAATACTTCGGTAGACCATGAGCCCGATTTACGCACAATGCCACTTTGCTGTAAGCGGAAAACAAAGTCGGCATCCTCATGGCCCCAGCCAGTCATCCCCTCATCAAAGCCGCCGATTGCTTTTGCATCAGCAGACCAGCAGGCCATATTGCATCCTTTTATTCGGCGCCATACAAATTTTTTATAGAGGCGCCATGTCCCATCACCCAACTTCATCACAATCGGCCAGTACTTATTGATGCCACCAGTGAATCGGTATTGCAGTAAATGCGCCTTGAATTGAGCAAAGCTCCATCCAGGCCATGCCAGTATTGCTTTAGTTAAACCCTCGCTTAGTAAGACGCGACTTCCTGTGACAAGATGACCATGTTGCGCAAGTTGACGGTGACGCGCAATGAAGTCTGGCTGCACTATACAATCGCCATCCAAAAAAATCAGGTAGTTGCCGCGCGCTTGTTTAATCGCCAGGTTCAGAATGGTTGTTTTGCGAAAGCCATGGTCTGCCTGCCAAAGGTGGACTATTGGCATTGGATAATTTTCCTTGAGCGAGTCAATCAGCAGGCGCGTTGGAGGACCTGAGCCATCATCTGCAATGATGATCTCAAAGTGAGTGTCGGTTTGGTTAGCCAGCGACTCAAGGCATTTTTGGAGCGCTTCTGGCCAGTTGTAGGTGGCAAGTAAAACAGAAATCATTGATCTGCTTTTTTCGAATAATTTGCTTTTGCCCTGAGCGCCTCTTGGTTCAGTTGCCAAAGCTTGATATAGCGATAATAGGTGCCTTGCGCATTCGAGACGGCTAGGGCGTAACCTTGAGGCCCATCCAAAAAACCAAGGCGTATAAAGTAGGTTCTAAAAAAAGACCAAGCGCCATGGCCAATTGCTGCAAGGGGACTGCTTTGCTTGCCTTTGGCAAACGCCTGCTCGGCAGAGGCGCTGGAGTAGCGGTCAATTTTTTGCAGTACCTGCGAGTAGTTCATGAAGCTGTAGTGCAACATCTGGTTTTTCAGTTTTGCAGCGGACCCGCTCGGAATGAGTCGCTCATGCACTAAGTCATTGGAAAATCGGGCCGTTCCACGCTGAAATAAACGATCTACGTAGTCGGGATTCCAGCCCGAATGGCGAATGAAGCGACCGCAATACCAGGATAGTCTAGGGATCGCAAAGCAGGTCGCATTACCCGGTTTTTCTAAAACCCCTGCAATTTCCGCCTGAAGTGCTGGGGTTAGCCGTTCGTCGGCGTCAAGGGAGAGGACCCAATCGCCCGTGGCAAGGTCCAGTGCCCGGTTCTTTTGGGGGCCAAAACCGGGCCAATCTGGGGGTTGGGCAATGGTGGCGCCAAATTCCTGGGCGATTGCAACCGTCCCATCAGTACTGGCCGAATCGACGATAACCACCTGCTGGGCAAGCCCTCCCAAGGAGGCAAGGCAGTCCCGAAGATTGGCCTCTTCATTGCGAGTAATGAGTATCACGGATAAGGTGGGCATAATTCATTATATGAATGCCGACGACAGAATTGTCCTAAACCGCTTAATCCAGTACTTAAAACCCCATACCAAGACGATTATTGGGTCGATTTTGGCGATGGCGCTAGTGGCTGGCGCAGAGACCTCCATACCTGCCTTAATGAAACCTCTATTGGACCGAGGCTTCACTGGGGAGCTCGATGGCAGGTTGTGGTTGGTTCCCATCTTTTTAGTTGGGCTAGCATTTATTCGGGGCGGCGCTCAGTTTCTGTCCAATTACTTGTTATCCAGGGTGATCAATGCAGTGCTACTAAAACTGCGTGAGCAGATGTTCCAAACCTTGCTCCATGCCAAGACCGAGTTTTATCAGAAGAGTTCTGCATCCAGTTTGATTAATGCAGTTGTGTTTGAGGTCAACAATGTCCTGAGCATTATGGGAACGATGCTCATTAGTTTGGTGCGCGACTCCCTAACGGTGCTGGGTTTATTGGGCTATCTGATTTACCTTAACTGGAAATTGACTTTAGTTGTCTTGATCATTTTTCCGATCATCGCTTACATCATGAGCCTGATCAATCGCCGTTTGCGTGGCCTTAATCGAGAACAGCAAGCCATGACTAGCGAGCTTGCTTACATTGTTGAAGAGGCGGTCTCGGGACATAAAATTGTCAAGGTCCATGGCGGCGAAACCTACGAGATGAGTCGGTTTACTGAGAAGGCGGATCGCTTACGGCGCTTTGCCCTTAAAACTGCAGTAGTGGGCGGTCTTAATCAACCCATGACCCAGCTGATTGCCTCAATGGCGCTCTCCGTTGTGCTGGTGATTGCGCTCTTGCAGTCCTCCACCGAAGGAACCACCGTAGGGGGCTTTGCTGCCTTTATAACGGCGATGCTATTGATTATTTCCCCGATTAAACATTTAGCCGACATCAATCAGCCATTGCAGCGCGGCCTGACTGCGGCGGAGATGATTTTCGGTCTCATGGACCAGCCGATTGAGGAAGATGACTCACGCAAGGTTGGAGTTAAACGCATTGAAAAAGCAAAAGGTGCTATTGCCTTTAAAGACGTTTCTTTTTCGTATCAGCAAGATGCCGATCGGCAAGATGCCTTAAAGTACGTTAGTCTGTCCATCCAAGCAGGCGAGGTGGTTGCCTTTGTGGGGCCGTCTGGCGGCGGTAAGTCAACGCTGGTGAACCTGTTGCCGCGCTTTTTTAGTCCTAGCTCCGGTGCGATTGAACTGGATGGCGTGAATCTAGAAGAGCTGTCTTTGTTCGATTTGCGACGCCAGATTGCCTTTGTTAGCCAAGACGTCATCTTATTTAACGACTCGATTGCAGCAAACGTGGCCTACGGCACTGATACGGTAAACGGAATTGATCGGGGCCGCGTGATTGAGGCCCTGGAAGCGGCCAATCTCACCAATCTGCTCAGTGAGTTACCGCAAGGCATCGATACCCTAATTGGCGATAACGGCAACCGACTCTCTGGTGGCCAGCGCCAGCGCTTAGCGATTGCCAGGGCTATTTACAAGGATGCACCGATCTTAATCTTGGACGAGGCCACATCGGCGCTCGATTCTGAATCCGAACGTCAAGTACAAGAAGCATTGGATCGACTGATGGCTGGCCGTACGACCTTGGTAATCGCGCATCGCTTGTCTACGATTGAGCATGCGAGCCGCATTGTGGTGCTGGAACATGGGCAGGTTGTTGAAAACGGATCCCATGCCGAGCTGATTGAAAAAGGTGGCTTATACAGCAATCTGCATCGATTGCAATTTGCGAATGCCTAATTGCACATCGCGGTATTAACTTAAGACGATATCGTATTGTTCTTGTTTGAACGAGCCTTCTGCTTGCAGGCGGATGGGCTTGGCAACAAAATCCCCCAGCATCGCTAAAAACTGATTTTCTTCCTCTAAGAAGAGGTCGATGACGTCAGGTGCTGCCACGATACGGAATTCCCTCGGATTGAATTGGCGATGCTCGCGGACGATCTCCCGTAGGATTTCATAACAAGTGGTTTGAGCTGTTTTGATTTCGCCTTTGCCGCTACAAGTAGCGCAAGGCTCGCACAAAATGTGGGCGAGGGATTCACGGGTACGTTTGCGCGTCATCTCCACTAAACCTAAGGCAGAAAATTGACTGACTGAATTGCGCGCATGATCCCGCTCGAGGTTGCGCTTGAGTTCGGCGAGTACCGCCTCTTGGTGCTCGCGGGTCAGCATATCAATAAAGTCGATGATGATGATGCCACCTAAGTTGCGTAGTCGTAGCTGCCGTGCAATGGCTTGCGCAGCCTCCAGATTGGTCTTAAAGACCGTGTCGTCTAAATTACGCGCGCCGACATAGCTGCCAGTGTTGACGTCGATGGTGGTCATTGATTCGGTTTGATCGATCATCAAGTAACCACCCGATTTGAGGTCGACGCGGCGTCCCAAGGCTTTGTTGATTTCGGCATCGACATCAAATAAATCAAACAAGGCACGCTCGCCGCGATGCAAGGTCAGCTTGCCAACGAGGTTGGGGGTATATGTCGCAGCAAATTGATTTAAGCGCTCAAAGTTCTCCGCTGAATCAACCCGGATTTGCATGGTCTTATCGCTAGCCAGGTCGCGTAATACGCGCTCTGCCAGACTCAAATCCTGAAAGAGCAGGGCGGGCGCCGATTTCTGATTCACCGAGGCCAAAATGGTTTCCCAGGTTTTTTTAAGATAGAGCAGATCGAGCGTTAGTTCTGCATCCGTGGCGTCTTGCGCAATGGTGCGCACAATAATGCCGCCAGTTTGGTTGCTTGGCAGCAGTCTGGCGATGCGGGCTTTCATTGCCTCGCGCTCGTCTTGGTTTTCGATGCGTTGCGAGATGCCGATGTAGGGCTCATTGCCGGATTCTTTTTGCGATTGCGGCAAATACACTAGGTTGCGACCCGCAATGCTGATTTGGGTTGTAAGGCGCGCGCCTTTCGTGCCCAGCGGGTCTTTTAGCACCTGCACAATTAAGGTTTGGCCTTCGTAGAGGACTTTTTCAATTTGAGTCTGCTGATTCTGTTGTGCAATATCGGCGACATGCATGAATGCCGTGCGCTCGAGGCCCACCTCAATAAAGGCCGATTGCATCCCGGGTAGAACCCGAACAACTTTAGCCAAATAAATATTGCCGACAATTCCGCGTTGGCGGGTGCGCTCAATTTGCAGCTCTTGCACCGCTGCTTGTTGAATCAATGCCACCCGTGTTTCTTGGGGCGTAATGTTGATCAGAATCTCTTCGTTCATATTAGGCTTGGTTTGCAATTTCTGGCGTGAGCGTAAAGGATACGCCAGCCTGTTGCAGTAGGGTAGCCATTTCAAATAAGGGTAGCCCCATGATGCCGCTGTAACTCCCGACAATTCTACGGATAAATGCACTGCCTAGACCTTGGATGCCATACGCACCCGCCTTGCCATAGGGTTCTTGGCTGGCAATATAAGCCTTAATTAGGGCATCGCTGAGTTCCATAAATTCCACTTCCGATACCTGCACCAGGCTAATGGGCTTTACCGACTGTTGTGGAAGTAGAGCGATCGCCGTTAGCACTTCATGGGTTTGGCCGCTCAGCAAGCGTAAGGTGCACTCGGCATCCGCGGCATCTGCCGGCTTACCCAAAATCTGGGCAGCATCGCTATTGGGAAGGCTCACGGTAGTGTCAGCGCAAAGAATTGGTGCCCATGGTAAATCCCTTTTTGCCCAGCGCTGTAATGCAGCGTCACATTTCGCGAGCGTCACGCGCTGAACATAAGTTCTGGCATTTTCATTGGGGAGTGGCACTTCGATCGCTTCGGCATCTTCATTATTACCAGGCAAGAGCAATTCAAAACGCACACCCAATTGCGTCAATAATTCTTGGCGGCGTGGACTCTGGGATGCGAGGTAGAGAAACGAATGCATTGCTAAAGGTAGGGTGCTTATTCGCGGTGGTAGGGATGGCCTTGCAAAATTGTCCATGCCCGGTAGAGTTGTTCGGTTAATAAGACCCGCGCCATTGCGTGCGGCAAGGTGAGGCTCGATAAACGCCAAATGGCATCGGCCTTTTGCTTGAGACTGGCATCAAGGCCATCCGCACCGCCAATCAGAAAAGCGATGTCACCACCATCTTGACGCCATTGCGCCAATTGATTAGCAAGGGCTTGGGTGCTAAGGTCTTTGCCGCGTTCATCGAGCGCAATCAGGCGAACCCCTTTCGGGATAGCTGCATTGATCTTGATTGCTTCCTTGGCAGGGGAGAGGTCGGGTTTGATTTCTTTGAACTCGATGTTGCAATCAGCCGGCATGCGTTTGAGATAGTCGTTGCAGGCGCTCGATACCCAATCTGGCATCTTGTGACCTACTGCAATGATGATGAGCCGCATGCGTGGCTAGAGGACGACGATGAAGCCAGACATGCTGACTTAGTCCTCATCCTCACCGGAGAATTCACTGGCTTTCGCGAGGCCCTTAGCGCCCGCTAATTTAACGCGCACTGGCTTAGCGCCCCACATGCCTTCGAGCTGGTAGTAGGAGCGCAGCATCGGCTGCAAAATATGCACCACGATGTCGCCGCAATCAACTAGGACCCATTCACCCGTCTCTAGCCCTTCGATCGAAATTACCTCGCCGCCTTTGCTATTAACTTCTTCCTTGACCGACATCGCCAGCGAGCGGGTTTGGCGGTTACTCGAGCCAGTTGCGATAATCACACGATCGAATAAGTCGCTGAGTTTGGTGGTGTCATAAACGCGAATATCCTGCGCCTTGACATCTTCCAGGGCATCAATAATGGTGCGTTGTAATTTACGTAGGTCCATAGTTTCTTTTAATGAATAGGGGATGATCTTATCTTGATTGGGAGTAAAGGCCTAGCTTCTCAACCAGATCCAACACTTCACCGGGGATTTGCTCAGCCAGAGGAGTATTTGGATTAATGCCGCCAGCAGCCAGTTGTTTACGGATGGCAATCGATGACAGGTACATGTCTAGCATCTGATCCAAGTAAATCGAGCCACAGGGCGCCAATTCAAGTACATGCGCATCGCTGGTTTGATGCGCTGTAATAAAGCGACCGAGTTCAGAGGCGGGGTCAATGGTGAGCGTGAATTCAGGACGCCTTGCCACCGCCAAATGGACCTCTTTGAGCAAAAGCTGCCAATCTTGCCAAGTATCGATTTGCATCAAGCTATCGGCGCCCATCAACCAGATCAAGTGCGTTGCTTTGCCATAACGCTGCCGCAGGGCAATCGCCGTATCGATCGTATAGCTTGGTCCCTGACGGTCGAGTTCAATGCGATCCACTTCAATCGGAATCTGAATGCCCTCATCGCCCAATAATCGGTTCAGGGCAATGGCGGCGGCCTGCGTTAATTGATAGCGCGTTTCCGGTGGGGTAATGAAAGCGGATTTTTGCCATGGGTTGCCGCTGGGGATGAGTAGCAGGCGATCGAGTTGAAACAGCCTTGCAAAATGCGCTGCAACCCGCAAATGGGCCCAATGGGGAGGATCAAAGGTGCCGCCTAAGATGCCAATTTTTTCTGGTGTAGTCAATTAGGCTAACCAGTCGCGGGGCTTTAGGTAGTAATCGTAGAGTTTTGCTTCGGGTGTATTCGGTTCTGGCGTCCAGTTGTAACGCCAAGTGACAACGGGTGGCATCGACATCAGAATGGATTCCGATCGACCGCCCGACTGCAGGCCAAAAATCGTGCCACGGTCAAAAATGAGGTTGTATTCGACATAACGGCCACGGCGGTATTCCTGAAAATCCCGCTCGGCTTGGGTATATGGCTCTTGGTAGCGACGCTCTAAGATCGGCATATAGGCTTCGATGAATGCATTACCCACGGCTTGCGTCATCGCAAAACTACGCTCAAACCCGAGCTCATTAAAGTCATCAAAAAAGACGCCGCCAATGCCCCGCGGTTCATTGCGGTGCTTTAAATAAAAATACTCGTCACACCATTTTTTAAACCTGGGGTGCAGATCGCTGCCAAAGGGATCAAGCGCATTCTTGGCAGTTTGGTGAAAGTGTTTGCAGTCCTCATCAACACCATAGTAGGGGGTAAGATCAAAGCCACCACCAAACCACCATACCGGCTCTTTATCTGGTGCTTGCGCGATAAAGCAGCGCACATTCATATGGGCGGTGGGTGCTTTTGGATTACGCGGATGAAACACCAATGAGACGCCCATGGCTTCAAAGCTACGGCCCGCCATCTCAGGGCGATTTTGGGTGGCAGTGATTGGCATTTTGTCGCCACGGACATGGGAAAAGCCAACACCCCCTTTTTCAAGGATGTTGCCGTTTTCTAAAATGCAGGTTCGCCCCGATCCACGCAAGGGACTGTCTTCTGGTTTTTGCCAGCTATCCGTAAAAAATGCCTTGCCATCCAATGCGCTGGTAGCAGAAACGATGCGATTCTGCAGGCCTAGAAAGTAGTCTTTTAGTGCTTGTATGTCGATTTGCAAATTGAGCTCACTGATGGATAAATGGATGCCAAGCTTATTTTAGAGCGCGATGGCCAATGTCCTGCCGATATTGCATGCCATCAAAATGGATTTTCTCAATAGTTTGGTAAGCCTCTTTTTGGGCTCCCCGCACGGTATCGGCAAGACCAACTACGCAGAGTACGCGGCCACCATTGGTACGCAACGCACCGTCGCTCATGGTGGTGCCCGCATGAAAGGTAATGGCGCTAGCGGTGTCTATGGGAATGCCGGTAATGGCATCGCCTTTGCGTGGCGCATCTGGGTATTGGTGCGCTGCCAGCACAACCCCCAGGGCGGTACGGCGATCCCATTCCAGCTCCACTTCATTGAGCTTGCCATCGACCGCTTTATCTAAGGCGTGAACCAAGTCACTGCGCAGGCGGGTCATGATCGGCTGGGTCTCTGGGTCGCCCATGCGGCAGTTGAATTCCAAGGTTTTGATTTGGCCATCAGGACTAATCATTAAGCCGGCATACAAAAAGCCCGTGTACGGAATGCCATCGGCTTTCATGCCCTGAATAGTGGGCATGATGACTTCGCGCATGGCTTTGGCATGGATTTCAGGGGTGACTACTGGCGCCGGGGAATAGGCACCCATGCCGCCGGTATTCGGACCTTGGTCGCCATCGAGCAAGCGTTTGTGATCTTGACTGGTAGCGAGCGCTAAAGCATTTTTGCCATCGACCAGCACAATGAAACTCGCCTCTTCGCCCGTTAAAAATTCTTCAATGACGACGCGCGCTCCAGCATTGCCTAGCTTATTGTCGGCCAGCATCATGTCAACCGCAGCATGAGCCTCTGTTAAGTCCATTGCCACTACGACCCCTTTACCCGCAGCCAGGCCATCGGCTTTAATCACAATCGGTGCGCCCTTAAGATCAATGTAGGCGTGCGCCTCTTGGGCATTGGAAAAGGTTTGGTAATCCGCAGTCGGAATGCCATGGCGTTTCATGAAGGCTTTGGAAAAATCCTTCGAGGATTCCAGTTGCGCTGCTAATTGGGTTGGTCCAAAAATGCGCAAACCGGCATTGCGAAAGACATCGACAATGCCTGCAGCCAGCGGCGCTTCGGGTCCCACTACCGTCAAATGAATCTGTTCGCGCTTCGCAAAATCAGCAAGCTCCTGCAAATCAGCGATGGGAAGATTTTCAATGCCAGCATGGGTTTGCTTTGCCGTGGCGGTGCCGCCATTGCCGGGCGCGACAAACACTTTTTGAACCTGCGGGGACTGGGCCAACTTCCATGCCAGAGCATGTTCACGGCCACCAGAGCCAATAAGGAGAATCTTCATGGGATTATTTTCTAAATGGAGTGCGTGTGTTTATTGGATAGAAGCATTCGTAAATACATCTTGGACGTCATCTAGATTTTCTAAGACATCTAATAGTTTTTGCATGCTTTCGGCTTGATCGCCCTCGAGACTAATATCAGTCTCAGGCCGCATGGTGACGGTGGCCAGTTCAGCCTGAAAGCCTGCTGCGCGCAAGGCATCTTGTACCTTAGAAAAATCAGGTACTGCAGTGAGTACCTCAATCGCACCATCGTCATGGGTGATCACGTCAATCGCTCCTGCATCGAGTGCGCATTCCATTAATTGATCTTCATTGGTTCCAGGAGCAAATAGCAACTGACCGCAGTGCTGAAACAAAAAAGCCACTGATCCTTCGGTGCCCATATTGCCACCGTATTTAGTAAAAGCGTGGCGCACTTCGGCAACGGTGCGCGTGCGGTTGTCGGTCATGCAATCCACAATCACGGCGGCACCATTGATGCCGTAACCTTCATAGCGAATCTCTTCGTAGTTCACGCCCTCAAGCGAGCCAGCACCACGCTGGATAGCCCGCTGCACGTTGTCGTTTGGCATATTCGAGTCTTTGGCTTTATCAATCGCTAAGCGCAAGCGGGGATTGGTGGCCAAATCCCCACCACCCAATTTAGCGGCAACGGTGATTTCTTTAATAAGCTTGGTCCAAATCTTGCCGCGCTTTTCGTCCTGACGACCCTTGCGATGCTGAATATTGGCCCATTTTGAGTGACCGGCCATGCGGATTGATCCTTTTTGAGTAATTTTGCCTACAGACCCCAATTTTAGGCAAAATACGGGGTCTAAAGCCAAAAAGTGCAATTAATTTTATGGATTTAGCATTGCAAGCCCAGTAACACGCCGTAGAACGAAAAAAACGACCTCATGCAATGGGGCAACGAACCACCAAGACAACACACACTATTAGGAATCAATATGAGTCAGGAAATCGTCAAAGCAATCCGCATTACCGAAACAGGCGCCCCGGAGGTCATGAAATGGGTCGATGTGGAGCTCGGCGAACCCGGTCCAGGTGAGGTATTGATCCGTCACCATGCATGTGGCCTGAACTACATTGATGTGTACTTCCGCTCGGGCTACTATGCCCAGCCACTGCCTGGCGGAATTGGCATGGAAGGCGCCGGCGTAATTGAAAAAGTCGGACCTGATGTTACGCACGTCAAAGTGGGCGATCGGGTGGCCTACGCTGGCCGTCCTAACGGCGCTTATGCACAAGCCCGCATCATGCCTGCCGATATCCTCGTCAAGCTGCCCGATTCGATTTCCTTTGAGCAGGGCGCAGCCATGATGTTGCAGGGCTTAACCGTGCAATACCTTTTGAACGACAGCTACAAGGTGCAAAAGGGCGATACCGTTTTGTTTCATGCGATTGCCGGCGGCGTTGGCCTCATTGCGTGCCAGTGGCTCAAAGCGATTGGTGCTACCGTGATTGGTACAGTGGGCAGCCCTGAAAAAGCGGAGATTGCGAAAGCCTATGGTTGCGACCACGTGATTTTGTACCGTGAGGAAGACTTTGTAAAACGCGTTAAGGAAATTACCAGCGGCAAAGGCGTTCCCGTAGCCTATGACGCGGTGGGTAAAGATACCTTTATGCAAACCCTGGATTGCGTCTCGCCCCGCGGTATGGCCGTTTCCTTTGGCGGCGCTTCAGGCTCCCCTCCCTTACTTGATCTGGGCATCCTCGCCAGCAAGGGCTCGCTCAAGGTCACCAGACCTACAGTAGCAACCTATGTACTCAATCGCAGCTTGCTTGAGCCGATGGCCGCAGATTTGTTCGATAAAGTCAGCTCAGGTAAGGTCAAGATTGAGATCAAGCAGCGCTATGCCTTGAAAGACGCGGTGCAAGCGCACCGTGATCTAGAAGGTCGCAAAACCACTGGATCGACCATTCTGTTGCCTTAATCAGATCGCAGCGCAGTATTTGTTACACTCTCACCCTCAGCGGTTTGTGCCGCTGAGTTCACCTGCCTCGGTGATGGAATTGGTAGACGTGCCGGACTCAAAATCCGGTGCCGCAAGGCGTGTCGGTTCGAGTCCGACCCGAGGCACCATATGCATACTGCCTAAACTCTTTCATCCCGCCCCTTTTGACTTTGCCAATACATGTTTGAGGCGTCTTCAAAACGAAGTATCCCCACAAATTGCAGAGTTAAATCCTAGGGTTTAACCTAGCCATGCAAAATTCATCCAAAATGGCAAAAAATTTGTCAGTGCGGGATGCTGCGCTGGTGATGCCCGTAAAAGTTAAACAGCCAAAAGGAGTTAAATATGTACTTGCCCCGATCTATACAGTCAGGAATAAAAGCAACATTACTGGCATCCGTTGTGGTTTGTGCCCAAGGCGCATTTGCTGCCAGCGCTACCCTAGATAAAATTAAAGCATCCGGCGCAGTAACCATGGGTGTGCGTGAATCATCCATCCCAATGTCGTATACCACTGGCGATAGTCGCTTCGATGGATTCCACGTTGAAGTGTGCCGCATGATTCTGAATGACATTAAAGATAAGTTAGGTATGAGTACATTGCGCATCAATTACCAGCCAGTTACTGCGCAGAATCGTATGCCCTTGGTTCAGAATGGAACGGTCGATATTGAGTGTGGCACAACAACCAACAACACTGCCCGACAACGCGATGTGAACTTTGCTAATACCCTTTATGTTGAAGAGGTGCGTATTGCGGTTAAGGCCAATTCAGGCATTAACTCGATTTCTCAGTTAGCTGGTAAAAAAGTAGCGACCACTACAGGCACTACATCCGTTCAGCTTTTACGTAAGCATGAAAAGGCAACTGGCGTTAACTTCGATGAAGTATTTGGAAAAGACCATTCCGATAGCTTCTTATTATTAGAGTCTGGCCGTGCCGATGCTTTTGTGATGGATGGTTCGATCTTGGCGGGAAATATTGCGAATTCAAGAAATCCAAAGGATTTTAAGATTGTGGGTGAGGTACTGAGTGTAGAACCCATAGCGATTATGGTACGCAAAGACGATCCTCAATTTAAAGCTGCCGTTAACGCGGCGATTGCAAAAATAGTTGCGAATGGCAGCATGCCAAAGCTGTGGGATAAATGGTTTTTAAAGCCCATTCCGCCGAAAAATAGCGTGGTTGGTCTGGAGTTGTCTGCCGCAACAAAAAATGCCTGGGCTAACTTAAATGACAAACCTGCGGAAGATTATCAAAAGAAGTAATTTTGAATCTTTCGAGTTGTATGCCATGCTTCATTGCACGTGAACGCCAAAACCCATGAATATGGATTTTGGCGTTTTT
>JBIJAM010000006.1:0-61723 GCA_044345755.1 Polynucleobacter sp.
GGCTGGCAGGAATTGAACCCACGACCCCTTGGTTCGTAGCCAAGTACTCTATCCAACTGAGCTACAGCCGCAACAGCCATAATTATGCCATGGAAGAAAAGAACTACATCACGCCGGCCGGTCACGAACGTCTTAGGGCGGAACTTTTACAGCTTTTGGACGTCGAGCGCCCCAAAATCGTCGAGGTTGTCCACTGGGCCGCTTCCAATGGTGACCGCTCTGAAAATGGAGACTACATCTATGGCAAGAAACGCTTGCGGGAGATTGATCGGCGCATTCGGTTTTTAAACAAGCGGCTTGAGTTTGCGGTGCTGGTCGATAATGCCGCCCGAATATCCGGTGAACAGGATGCCGATCAGGTCTTTTTTGGAGCGACGGTGACCTATTGCCCTACCGGCGGATCCGATCATGGAAGAGAAGAAAAAATCACGATCGTTGGGGTTGATGAGGTTGATTTAGAAAAGGGGCATGTCAGCTGGGTATCGCCGATTGCTAAGGCCCTAATTAAAGCGCGGATTGGAGATTGTGTACGCATTCAGACGCCGACAGGACTTACTGAAATCGAAATCCTGGATGTGGAGTACCGCGCTTAAGCGCCGGTTCGCACTACCCGCATCACATCGGGATTACTACGCAAACTCCGCATCACTTTAGATAGGTGCAAACGATTAGCCACTTGCAAGGTAAAGCGAATGATGACAGCGTCTTCTTTGTGCCGGTCTTCCATCGAGACATTCATGATGTTGCAATCGGCCGAGGTAATGCTACTCGCAACCCGAGCCAATACACCCTTCCCTTGGTGGGTATCGACTGCTAAGTTCACCTCAAATTCGCGGTGAATATCTTTGCTCCACTCGACCTCAACCCACTTATCGCTGTCTTTGGATAGCATGCGCAAAGCGGTTTTGCAGTCGTTAACGTGAATCTGCAGCCCCTCGCCCTTACCTAAATAGCCAATAATGGCATCGCCCGGAATGGGATGACAACAGCTTTGGAAGCTGGTAGACATGCCCTCTCGACCATCGACCAAAATAGCCTGCTTTTGGTGTGAATGGGGCTCGTGGTGAATTGCCCAGTCACCCGAACCTAAACGCATCTGCTCATCACCGCCCTCTTCATCCAGCAGAATTTTCAAGCGAATCGCCAGCTCTTGGTGGGAGCGGCGACCCAAGGCAATATTGACGCACGCCTCTTCACGGGTTTTATCGCCAGTCCAGTGCAATAGCTTCTCCCAGATGACGCCAGATAAAAGCCCAGCGTCCACACCTTGCTGGCGCAAGGCGTTCGCTAACAAACGCTCACCCAATTGCAAAGACTCGCCGTAATGCTTAGTCTTTAGCGAATGGCGAATCGATGCCCTGGCTTTGCCGGTACGCACAAACGCCAGCCAACCTGGATTGGGCTGGTTATTGGTTGAAGTAACCACCTCGACAATATCGCCGTTTTTCAATTCGCTGCGGAGTGGCAGCTGCATGTTATTAATCTTCACAGCAACGCAGGAATTACCGATATCGCTGTGGACCGAGTAAGCAAAATCAAGCGCCGTCGCGCCCCGCGGTAGGGCCCGAATTTGCCCCTTGGGGGTAAACACATACACCGCATCCGGGAACAAATCGATCTTGACGTGCTCTAGGAATTCTTGCGAATCGCCACTACTATCCTGAATATCAATCAAAGACTGCAACCATTGATGTGCCCGATTTTGCACTTCACTCATTTCGGGAGAGCCTTCTTTGTAAGCCCAATGCGCTGCTACCCCGGCCTCTGCCACGGCATGCATGTCGCCTGTACGAATCTGAAACTCCACCGGTACGCCGGATGGGCCGACTAAAGTCGTGTGCAGGGATTGATAGCCATTGAGTTTGGGAATGGAAATGTAATCCTTAAACTTGCCTGGCATGGGTTTATAGAGGGCATGCAAAATGCCCAATGCACGGTAACACTCGTCAATCGATTGAACCGTGACACGGAAAGCATAGACATCGAGCACCTGAGAAAAGCTCACGTGCTTATGCCGCATCTTCATGTAAATCGAAAACAGGGTTTTTTCTCGGCCCTGCAGATCAACTGTAATGCCCACTTTTGCAAAGCTCATGCGCGTGGTTTGCAGAATCTTCTCGACCATCTCTTTACGATTGCCACGCGCACGCTTGACTGCATCCTCGATTACCCGAAAACGCATCGGCATCGAGTAGCGGAAACTCAAATCCTGAAGCTCACGGTAAATGACGTTTAATCCCAAGCGATGCGCAATCGGCGCATAAATCTCGAGGGTCTCCGAAGCAACCCGGCGGCGCTTTTCAATCGGCACCGCATCCAAGGTCTTCATGTTGTGGGTGCGGTCTGCAAGCTTCACCAGAATCACGCGCACATCGCGTGCCATCGCCATAAACATCTTACGAAAGCTCTCGGCCTGTGCTTCGGCATGACTCTGAAACTCGAGCTTGTCGAGTTTTGTTAAGCCCTCAACCAATTCAGCAACCTTGGGACCAAACTGCGCTACTAAATCATCTTGGGTGCAACCGGTATCTTCAATCACATCGTGCAAGAGCGCTGCCATGATCGACGATGCATCCAGACGCCAGCTAGCGCACAATTCTGCAACCGCAACGGGGTGGGTAATGTAGGGCTCGCCACTTTGACGGTATTGCCCTAAGTGCGCCGAATCAGAAAACTGAAAGGCTTTTTTGACTAAAGAAAGTTCATCTGGCTTAAGGTAATGCAATTTTGCAGTTAATGCGCCAATGGATACGACTTGCTGCTTGGGCGGCAGAATAGGCTGCGATGTTGGGCCAAACAAATGCCGACTGGATTGGGCCAAGAGTGATTCAAGAACAGCTGAGCCACTCAAGGAACTACTTGGAGAGGCGCCAAAGAGGCTTGGCTCTGAAGAATGGATGCTAGCGCTGGCAAGAACTTCGCTGGGCGAGCGTGTTCCAATGGATCCCGATGTGGTCAGCGGCTGCGCCACAGCGGGCCTCTGAATTAAAGAGGAACTTTGGTCAGCATATCCCGATCGGTGACGCCAGCAGCGACTTCACGTAAAGCCACTACAGTCGCTTTGTCTTTGGCATCGACCCGGGGGGCATGACCTTGAACCAGCTGACGCGCACGATAAGTGGCAGCCAACACCAGCTCAAATCGGTTTGGAATGGTTTTGAGGCAATCTTCTACAGTAATACGAGCCATGCGGTACTCACTTTAAATGGGGTTAATACCCATAGGATAACTGATTAAACCCCAAGGCGCCTCAAAAGAGCGGGGTTGCGGGCCATCATCGGCCCAGATCGCAGGCGACTGCTTGCGATGATTTGCTGCAAATCGAGCAAGGCCTGCTCAAAAACATCATTGATCACAATAAAATTGGCTTCTGTAGCATGTTGAAGTTCGACGTGGGCAGCAGCCAGGCGGCGCTGGATGGTGGCTTCATCATCCTGCCCGCGCTTACGCAGACGCAACTCGAGGGCATCAATCGATGGCGGAAAAATAAAGATCCACTGGGCAGTGGGAATAAGCTGCCGAATTTGCTGCGCGCCCTGCCAGTCGATTTCTAAAATGACGTCATTGCCCGCTTGCATTTGCTGCTCAATCCAGGAGCGCGAGGTGCCATAAAAATGGCCATGGACTTCTGCCCACTCCAAAAAGTCACCACTAGCACGCTGCGCAATGAATGCATCATTACTGACAAAACGGTAGTCTTTGCCATCGACCTCGCCACTGCGGGGCTGGCGAGTGGTCGTCGATAAAGACAGCTTTAGACTGGTATCGGCTTGCAACAAGGCCTGTACCAAAGACGATTTACCGGCGCCGGAAGGCGCGACAATCATCAGCATGCTGCCTTGGTAGGTTTGGGGGGATAAGGTCATCGGCTTATTCTAAATTCTGCACTTGCTCGCGCATTTGTTCAATCAGGAGCTTAAGCTCTACCGCAGCGGCAGTGCATTCATCGGACACCGACTTCGAACTCAGAGTATTGGCCTCCCGATTGAGTTCCTGCATCAAGAAGTCCAAACGCTTGCCAACTGGTCCTTTGCCTTTGAGCGCAGTAACAACGGCTTGCAGATGCGTCTTTAGGCGGGCAAATTCCTCAGCCACATCAATTTTGACGGCATACAGCACCACTTCCTGCCGAATGCGGTCAAGGACTTCGGCTGGAACGGCGCCATTATGAAGGGGGGTTTGGCTTGCCAGGGATTCTGCCAAACGGGCGCTGAGTTTGTCTTGGTATTGCTGAACGTATTCAGGGATACGCGGCTCTAGGCTCGCAATAATGGCCTGCATTTGCTGGGTAATGGCATGTAAAACCCCCACCAAAGCAACGCCTTCTGCGGCGCGACTGGCCATCAGGGCGTCAAGGGCTGCCTTTGCAGCCTCAGCGGTTGCGCCAATCCAGCCTTCCTCTTCGCCCCTAGGCTCATTCACTACCCCTGGCCAGCGCAAGACATCGACCATACGTAAGTCACCGGCCTGCGGAAACGTTTTGAGTACCTCGGTTTGGAGTGCCTGCAAGGCTGCTAGGCGTTCCTGATTGAGGGTACTGGTTGCTTTGGATGGAGCAACCACGCTGGAATGGGTATTAATGCGCCATGCCGCCCGAAACTCGACTTTGCCGCGGGCCAAGGCCTGAGTTGCCATATCACGCAGCAGTGGCTCAGCCCCCCGGCACTCATCCGGCAAGCGAAAGCCCAAATCCAGAAAGCGGCTATTGACCGCCCGGCATTCGACCTGCAAATCCGCAACTACCCCTGCGCCCAGGGAAACGGGGCGGGATGCACTGCCATAACCCGTCATGCTCGATATCATGTGAACATTGTAAATTGCCTTTCCCCCTAATTAGGATCAAATTCACCATGAGCACACCATCCTCCCCGATTCAGCGGCCTAGTCAGCGCAGCCCAAAGCAACTCCGCCCCGTCACGATTACGCGCGGCTTCACCAAACACGCGGAAGGATCGGTGCTGATTGCCTTTGGCGACACCAAGGTGCTGTGCACAGCCAGCATCTTAGAGCGGGTTCCGCCCCACAAAAAAGGCTCTGGGGAAGGCTGGGTTACTGCCGAGTACGGCATGTTGCCCCGCTCCACCCATACCCGTAGCGATCGGGAAGCAGCCAGAGGCAAGCAAAGTGGACGCACCCAAGAAATCCAGCGCCTAATTGGCCGAGCCATGCGTAGCGTATTTAATCTCAGCCTCTTAGGCGAGCGCACCATTCACTTGGATTGCGATGTCTTGCAAGCAGACGGTGGTACGCGTACTGCGGCAATTACCGGTGCCTATGTTGCAGCCCGTGATGCCGTCAATACTTTGCTCGAAAAAGGTGTGATTGCAAAAGATCCGATCATCGATAGCGTAGCTGCGATTTCTGTCGGCATTTACCAAGGTACTCCGGTACTGGATTTAGATTACGCCGAAGACTCGACGTGCGATACCGATATGAATGTAGTGATGACGGGCAGCGGCGGCATGATTGAATTGCAAGGCACTGCTGAGGGTCCTGCTTTTTCTCGCGCGGAATTGGCCGAGCTACTTGATCTGGCCGAGCACGGCATTCATGAGCTGAGTAAATTACAGCGGGCAGCATTTGCATAATCCCCACGCGATTCCTTCGATGCAAAAACTGGTTTTAGCTTCCAACAGCGCTGGTAAGGTACGGGAATTCACCGCCCTATTTGCACCCCTCGGCATTGCCATTATTCCGCAAGGCGATTTAGGGATTGCTGCCGCCGAAGAGCCCTACTTCACCTTTATAGAAAATGCACTTACTAAAGCGCGACACGCGAGTAAAGCGAGTAATTTACCGGCGCTGGCCGATGACTCTGGTATCTGCATCACGGCGCTCGATGGCAAACCAGGAGTGCGTTCCGCACGCTATGCCGGTGAAGAGTCCAGTGATGCCAACAACAATGCAAAAGTCATTGCTGAGCTGCGCGGTATTGCGGATCGCCGCGCGCATTACGTCTGCGCTTTAGTATTTATTCGGCACGCTTTGGATCCAGAGCCCGTGATTGTGCAAACCCAATGGCATGGCGAGTTCATTGATGCGCCACGAGGCAATGCTGGCTTTGGTTATGACCCGCATTTTTTTATTCCAGCGCTAGGTAAAACTGCAGCGGAATTGGATCCTGCGGAAAAAAATAACATCAGCCACCGCGGCCAAGCATTGCGTCAATTACTCAGCATTCTCAGCCCATGAAATCCCCTGATCGAGTGCAATTAAGCGCTCTGCCGCCGCTATCGCTCTACATCCATTTTCCGTGGTGCGAAAAAAAGTGCCCTTACTGTGACTTCAATTCACATCAAGTCAAATCCACTGGCTTTGATGAAGATCGCTACATCAAAGCGCTCTTAATCGATTTGCAAACGGAGCTGCCACGCGTTTGGGGCCGCAAGGTCCACACGATTTTTATTGGTGGAGGAACGCCAAGCCTACTCTCAGTCAGGGGCATGAATCAACTTCTCTCATCGGTGCGCAGCCTACTCCCACTCGAGGCCGATGCTGAAATCACCATGGAAGCCAACCCCGGATCAGTCGAGGCCGATAAATTAGCCGGCTTTGCCGACTGCGGTATTAATCGCGTCTCGCTCGGCATTCAGAGCTTTAATGATCGGCACCTCAATGCCTTGGGCCGTATTCATAGTGGTGACGAAGCAAAGCGTGCCATCGACATTGCATCCCGTTACATTGAGTCCATCAACCTCGATTTAATGTATGCCTTGCCAGAACAAAGCTTGGCCGACGCAGCAGCAGACATTACTACCGCACTGTCATTTGGTACCCCGCACCTATCGATGTACCACCTCACACTGGAGCCTAATACGCTATTTGCTGCGCACCCGCCCACACTACCCAGCGACGACATCAGCGATGCGATGTTTGAACAGAATTTAGCCATGCTGGATGCTGCTGGGTATGAGCGCTATGAGGTCTCTGCGTATTGCAAGCCCCATCAGGAGTGCAAACACAATCTCAACTACTGGCGTTTTGGCGACTACATCGGCATTGGTGCCGGCGCCCATGGCAAGATCTCCTTACCCGATCAGATTACCCGCCAGGTACGTGAGCGCCACCCAGAAACCTATATGCAGCAGATGGAAACGCGCGGCAATGCCTTGATCGAATCCAAAATCGTTGCACCCAGTGATCTTCCCTTTGAGTTCATGCTCAATGCCCTCCGATTAAGTCAAGGCGTTAGTACTGTCAGTTTTAGTGAGCGCACTGGTTTACCGCTGCACGCAATCGCATCGGCACTAGAAACCGCCACCAAAAAAGGCTTGCTCGATGAAAATCCTGCCGTATTGCGACCGACCCCACTGGGCCTGCGTTACCTTAATGACTTACAAGCCACTTTTTTATAAGGCGAAGAAATCCATGCGCATTCAATACCCTATTTTTATTTCTCTCATAGCAGCCACTCTTACTGGCTGTGGTACCTCCGCTTATGATCTGCGCGCGTATACCCAATCCGATGGACTAGTAGGGGTGCATACAGTGAAGGCGGCGAAAGAAAGTGAAACGCAAGGCGTAGCAGAGGCCGAGTGCAAGAAAAAAGGGAAACGACGCGCGGTGTTTGTAGAGTCACGTACCACCGTCAATGACCGCTTTCCAATCACCAACCTCTATATGTGCAGAGACTAAGTCGCTTTAAAAGTTGGATTGAGGCAACTCAATGCAAAACCGCGCCCCGCCCTGGGGAGCATCTTCATACCAAATGCGCCCGCCGTGCCGCGCAATGATGTGTTGGCATAGCCATAATCCCAGACCCATGCCGGTTTTCTTGGCACTACTTAGGATGGAAAAGAGTTCAGCCTGAATCTCCGGGCTCACTCCAGCGCCGTTATCAGTGATGGTAATTTGCATGCAATTGATATCACTGGCGCCCTCAATCGTGATCCGCTTCTCTTTTTGGTCTGACCCCTCTAAGGACTGAATAGCGTTATTCACTAAGTTCAAAATAACTTGCTGGATTTCAGTTTGACGAACAGGTGCATGCAATGCTGTTGGCAAATTCAATTCCAGCTGAATCTGCTTAGCTCGTAGCTCTGGTCGAACAATCACCAAGATCGATTCAATCAGGGTGGTTAAATTAGAACACTCCACCGCTGCTTTTTCATCGGTAAAAATGGAGCGCAGTGAGCGCACAATCGAACTGGCCCGATTATTATCAAGCTCCAAAGCCGCAAACAATTCCTTTTGAGTATCTGCGCAAAGATCGCCCTGCTCGAGTTTGCGCTTCAGAAACTGAATATTGAGATTCGATGCGCCCAGGGGCTGATTTAATTCATGTGCAATCGAGGCCGATAACGCGCCCGTAGCGGCCGTCTTATTCGAACGCATCAAGGACTTAATCAAAGACTCACGTTCTATCAGGAGACCCTTGATTTGCTCGTTTTCTTGTACGGAATTTTGTAGCTCTGTTTTTTTCTCGCCGAGCTGGGCAAGGGCACTACGCTCACCCAGTAATAATTTTTCATAAAAATAATTATTTATGAAGAAAAAGAGGAGTAGATAGGATGCAGAAAGAGTCAAACGCACAAACAAGGCAGCTGATGTCTCTTCAAAAAGGTAATTAACGCCGTCGTATTTGGGGTCAGTCGCAGTGATAATTCGAAATACGATTAATGCGATCAAGCCAATTAACAGGTACTGAATGAAGCGCAAATGAATTGAATAGTCTACTTTTTTTGCTCGAAGAATCTCCCAGATTTGCCACAGAGTGAGCAAAAGTAGCAAAATTGATACTGTCAACAAGCGATACAAATATGGCGATTGGGTTGCGAGAAAGTACCCCAAGAGGCCAATAAAAACTAAAACCAAACATGCGCTTACCGCAACATACTGATGGGTTAATGTGCGGCCGATACTCCGAAATAAATAGCCCGCAGTAAGCAAAGAAAATGCCAAAAATGCACTGCCAAAAAATAAGAATATGGGCAGTCCAAAAGACCCAATCGCATAGCTAATACTAGAAATTACGATTAAGGTCATTGCCACAATCCAATACACCTTTACATCCGACCGAATACTCTGATTTCGGAAATCTACATACGCATTGAGTGCAATACCAAAAGCAAAGACAGCAAACATGGAGTAAAAGATTTGATTGATGTTTTGCATGGACTTTTACAGGCGTTTTTTAGAGGCTAAACATGACTACAGGATAGCCCTACTTATTTGGTTTTTTTGGCAAACTGCCGAGGGTAGCGGCATCGTTTAACTGCTCATCCACCAAATAAAGCGTGCCACCATAATTGGCTTGCAAGTCATAGCCCGATAGGCCGACGGTGTAGAAGGTAATGTTGGGATTGAGCGAGCGAATCGTCCCCCCAGAACCAGCAGAGAAATTCGCATCGATATCCAAACCGCCGCGCTGGCCATCAATGGACGTCAATAAAAACTGATCGATGGCAGAAGTTGTTTTAAACACAATGATTTGGTATTGATCTTGGTAACCAGCGCCCAAGCCCTCACCGGTTTTGATGCTACGCAAGAAAATGGGCTCTTTACGGCGCCTGTCATGCAAGATACCCTCACCGCGAGCAACGACCAGTAACACCACATTCACATTGGTCGTACTAAACACCGCATACCCTGGTGCAGCCTCAATTTCCTTTTTGGCGGATGGGTTTTGCTTATAAAAGGCGGTCAATCCAGTCTCGCCCATCTTGATCGTTGCGGTCCGCTTTTCGATGATTTCTGCTGGAGTCAAGGGTTTGCCATCTTGGCCTGTCGACTGGCAGCCAATCAGGGTCATCGCAATGCTGAGCAAAAGATAGTGGGGCAGTTTCAAAATGGGGGCGACCTAGTTATGGGGTTGTGCGCATTGCAATCCAAGTTTGCAACGTCCTATCGATCATAGCGCTAAGTTCTGGCGGAAGCTGTGAAATTCAAACTCACAAATGATTTTCATCCTCGCCAGTTTTCAATGCTGGTGCATTCAACCGCCCTGCTAAGCTTAATTAAGTCTCACTTTAACTATAAGGAAGTTCAAGGTTTGGACCTAACGTGCCTTTCTCAGGCTATTTCCGCCCCTATTAGGCCAGGCCAAATTTATTGGTTTGAGCGCGATCCCAATACAAGCCATATTCCTGAGGCAATGCATTTTTCATGGAAGAGTCGAGGGCTTGTAGTAAAACGCCGGGGTTTAAAGTGGGTAATTGGGTAGATAAGGGCATGGCTTTGCCGGAGCCGTCCCTGCACATCAGGTAATCCGATGTAATGTTATTGGGATGCATTATTCCGGCAGCGCCAATAAGATCAGCCAACGATGCCATCGTATTTTTATGGAATGAATATACCCGTTCAGCTTTTGTAGGAACAACTAAGGCTCGCTGGCGGGTCATATCTTGGGTTGCAACCCCAGTAGGGCACTGATCGGTATGGCAGGTTCGGGACTGGATGCAGCCCAGGGCGAACATAAAACCCCGTGCTGAGTTACACCAATCCGCACCCAGAGCCATCGCGCGAATAATGTCATACCCAGAAATAATTTTTCCGGAGGCTCCAATCGAAATCTCCTTGCGTTTATTGATGCCAACTAAAGTGTTGTGTACCAATCGCAGGCCCTCACGCAGTGGCATGCCTACATGGTCAGTAAACTCAACCGGCGCAGCACCAGTACCACCCTCACTTCCATCAACAACAATAAAATCTGGGCAGATGCCGGTTTCTAGCATCGCTTTAGCAATACCAAAAAACTCCCAGGGCTGACCAACGCATAATTTGAAACCAACCGGCTTACCGCCACTGAGTTTACGTAGCCGCGCTATAAATGACATCAGCTCCAAAGGGGATGAGAACTCAGCATGATGGGCGGGGGAGACGCAGTCTTCTCCAATTGGCACTCCTCTGGTGGCGGCAATCTCAGCAGTCACTTTAGCGCCCGGCAAAACGCCGCCATGGCCTGGCTTTGCTCCCTGCGATAGCTTAATTTCCACCATCTTGATTTGAGGGTCAGATACCTGAGCAGAAAACTTTTCTTCCGAAAATCTCCCTTGATCGTTACGACAACCAAAATAGCCAGAGCCGATTTCCCAAATAATGTCGCCGCCAAACTCCCGATGGTAGGAGGAGATTGATCCTTCGCCAGTGTCATGTGCAAAGCCACCTAGCTTTGCCCCTTTATTAAGAGCTCTAATGGCATTTGGTGAAAGCGATCCAAAACTCATTGCGGAGATGTTGAATACTGATAAGGAGTAGGGCTGAAGACAGCTTGGGCCACCAACCTTAATACGAAATGTACTTGGGTCTGGATGGCATGGGGAATTAGAGTGTCCTAACCACTCCCCTTCATTGCTGTACATCGACTTAATTGAACCGAACCCTCGCTTATCGTTATCCTCTTTGGATCGGCTATAAACCATAGCCCTTTGATTTCTGGAGAAGGGTAATTTCTCCTCGTCATTCTCAAAAAAATACTGGCGAATTTCAGGGCGGATGTATTCAAGCAGAAATCGCAAATGCCCGAGCAAAGGATAATTACGTAATATTGAGCGCTGAGTCTGAATGATGTCAGCAAGACCAATCAAAAATAAGCCTGCAAAAAGAATTGCAAGATAAAGATTGAAGGGGGCGAAGGCTATCGCAAGGATGGATGTTGAGAGCCAAGCAAAATATCTGGAATAGTGCATTTGAAACCCTTTTCTCTAAATGCTTAAATGATCTAAACCCCACCGATAAAGGCTAATTTACAACTGTTTAAGAATTTAAGCATCTGAATACTGAAGTTAATTGCTAGCCATTCCAGCATCGCACCCTACAAATGAAAAACCACCCGAAGGTGGCTTTTGGTACGGTTTTTTTGCTGACAAGGCCATCCTATTTCTTCGACCCATCCTTGCAATGCCTGTTGTCTTGGCGGAAGCTGTGAGATTCGAACTCACGGAGGACTTTCATCCTCGCCAGTTTTCAAGACTGGTGCATTCAACCGCTCTGCCAAGCTTCCTTTAAATCTGCACTCAATTATAAGGAAGTTCAAGCACTTAGCCTAAAGTTCGCCTCCTAGACTTATTCTGCTCGAATCAGTCCATCGAGGTGCTTAGCAATCGCCAAGGAGGAGGTGAGGCCTGGCGACTCAAAGCCATAGAGGTTATAAAGGCCTGCGAGACCATGGGTGGTCGGGCAATCAAACACAAAATCGCCTGCGGGAGCGCCTAGCGGCACAATCTTGGCACGCACACCCGAATAATCCGGCATGAGTGTGCCGTCTTTCAGGCCAGGCCAGTAGCGCCGAACCGCTGCATAAAAACCATCGCCGCGGCGGGGGTCAACCGAGTAATTAATCTCTGCTTCTGCTGCAATGTCCAGCCACTCCACATCCGGACCAAACTTGGCTTGACCCGCCATATCGAGGGTCAAGTGAACGCCGAGTCCACCAGGTTCCGGTATGGGATAAATCAAGTGCTGAAATGGCGATTTACCACTCAAGGAAAAGTAATTGCCTTTCGCAAAGTAAGCGCGTGGAATGTGAGCAGGATCAAGTCCTTCAATCGCGGCAGCCACCTTAGGCGCGCTCATGCCGGCGCAGTTAATTAAGAGCGTGGTCTCAATTTGCATCGCTTCTTGTCCGCCAATCTCCAGTCGAAATCCCCCGCCAGTCAGGGCGGTGGCCCGCAGTAAGGGTGACTGATAAGCAACCATGCCGCCCGCATCTTCAAATCCACCCAAGAGGGACAACATATAAGCATGGCTATCGACAATGCCAGTGGATTTGGAATGCAGCGCGGCCGTGCATTGCAACTGCGGCTCTAAGGCAATCGCTTCTTTGGCGCTGATCATCGAAATACCAGGCACTTCATTTTCCTGTGCACGATGCTGCAGCGCTCGTAGATCATCCAACTGACTATCGTCTGCCGCCACAATCAATTTGCCATATTGCTGGGTGCCTACCTGGTGGCTACGGCAATACTCGTAAAGCATTCGGTTGCCGGCAACGCACAAACGAGCCTTTAGTGAGTTTTTAGGATAGTAAATACCGGCATGAATGACTTCGCTGTTGCGGGCACTGCTGATGGTGCCAAAAGCAGGCTCCCGCTCGAGCAAAATGGTCTCTTTTCCTTGCAATGCCATTTCTCGGGCAATTGCCAAACCCACTACGCCTGCGCCGATCACGACGCAATCCAACCGCTCCATTGCTTTTCCTAAGTCGATTTGAGGACTGTCTCACCCTTTATGGCTTAAATCGTACCATTTTCAATGATTTAGCGAATTTCCCTACCCTTCTTGATAAAATCTGTAAATGCCTTCACAGCCCAGTTCGACCCCTCAAAACAGCCATACCGCAGTCAATATACTGCTCGATACGGCCTATCAAGGGATTGATACAGCAACGTGGGCCAAGTTGTTTGTAGATGCACGCCAATCGAAGCTCGAGCAGTTCATTACCGATCTGTTTGCGGGCAAACACATCAATGTCAGCGAGAATCGCCCCGCCCTGCATTCGGCTTTACGTAATCTCCGCCAAACCCCGGTACTAATTAATGGCAAAGACGTGATGCCAGCGGTGGCTGCTGTATGGTCTCGCATCGAGACCCTCTGCTCAGAGTGGACTGGCGTAACCGATGTGATTCACATTGGGATTGGCGGCTCGGACTTTGGTCCACGCCTAGCGATTGAAGCGCTAGCCCATGTGCCTGGCATTACCAGTCGCGGCATGCGCATGCATTTCTTGGCCAACATTGATACTGCTGAGCTGTCCCGTATTTTGAAGCGCGCAGAAGCCAAGAGCACGCGCGTGATTATTGTTTCGAAGTCGTTCACGACGCTAGAGACCACCATGAATGCCAAAGCAGTGGTGGCTTGGCTGAAAGACAGTGACTGCAGCCCAAGTGACATCGCCAGTGCTTTATATGCCGTGACTGCCAATGTGCCGGCTGCCAGTGCATTTGGCATTGCCGAACAGAACATCTTCCCATTTTGGGATTGGGTCGGTGGTCGCTATTCAGTTTGGTCGGCAGTCGGCCTGCCAATTGCCTTGCAATATGGCTTTGAGGCCTTTCAAGAATTCCTAGCTGGCGCCGAGGCCATGGACTTGCATTTTAAGAATGCGCCCCTTGAGGAAAATCTGCCTGCCATCATGGCCCTAGCATTACTCCACCAACAGAAGACCCATGGCATTCATTCGTATGCAGTCATTCCCTACGCCGATGCCTTGGATTGGTTTCCAAAATGGTTGCAGCAGCTCGATATGGAGAGTAATGGCAAGAGTGTCGATCGCGATGGCAAGCCGGTTGCGTTTTCATCGCCGGTCGTATTTGGTAGTGCAGGTAGCAATGCCCAGCACTCTTACTTTCAGATGCTGCACCAAGGTACTGAAATCATTCCAATTGACTTTATTGCGGTGCGTGAGCCGATGAGCGATCGCCCGGAAGCCGTGGCTCACCACCGTATTTTGTTATCCAACTGTTTAGCGCAAGCGCAGGCCTTAGCCAATGGTAAAGGGGCAAGCAATCCCAATGACGTTTACCCCGGTCAGCGCCCGAGCAATTTGCTTTTACTTCCTAAGCTCAATGCCTTTTATTTGGGCGCCCTGCTCGCCCTATATGAGAACCGCGCCGCCAGCCTAGGCGCCCTCTGGAATATCAATAGCTTTGATCAGCCTGGGGTGGAGTATGGCAAAGTCTTAGCCAAGCCCATTGAAAAAGCCCTAGCAAGCCATGAAAAAAACATAGTCGCTAGCGAGCACATCGATGCCGTGACGGCTGCGCGCATTAATTTATTAAATTCATAATAGCCAGGACTCGAAGTGCAACTCTCCCCTTCTATATTTAAAGCCTACGATATTCGAGGCATCATTGATCAAAGCTTAAATGCCGATGTGGCCCGCTTGATTGGCCAAGCATTTGGCAGTGAGATGCGCGCAATCGGTGAAAACGTCATCGTGATTGGTCGCGATGGTCGTCTCTCGGGCCCGGAATTAATTGAAGCCTTAACCGAGGGTTTGCTATCTACGGGTGTAGATGTGATTGATTTGGGGATGGTAGCAACGCCGATGGTCTACTTTGCGGCGAACCACGTGATTGGCGGCAGAAGTCCTAAGTCCGGAATCATGATCACCGGCAGCCATAATCCACCCAATTACAACGGCTTTAAGATGGTTTTGGGTACCGCTGCTATTTATGGCGAGCAAATTCAGGGTCTATACAAACGCATTCAAGCGAAGCAATTTGCTACAGGCCAAGGAAAACGCAGCACCTTTGATATTTTCCCGATGTATCTGGAGCGCATTGTCAGTGACATCAAATTAGCCCGTCCCATGAAAATCGCCATCGATTGCGGTAATGGCGTAGGCGGTGCATTTGCAGCTACGCTATTTCGGGCCTTAGGCTGTGAAGTAGAGGAGCTCTTTTGCGAAGTAGACGGGCACTTTCCGAACCACCATCCTGATCCCGCGCATATTGAGAACCTACAAGACTTAATTCACAATGTTCGCACCACCGACAATGAGCTCGGCCTGGCATTTGATGGCGACGCCGATCGACTGGGCGTGGTTACCAAAGATGGCCAAGTCATTTTCCCGGATCGGCAAATGATGCTGTTTGCGAAAGACGTTTTATCGCGCAATCCAGGCGGTCAGATTATTTATGACGTCAAATGCACTCGCAATCTAGCGACCTGGATTACGCAGCATGGTGGAGAGCCCCTCATGTGGAAAACGGGTCATTCATTAGTGAAGGCCAAACTTAAAGAAACAGGTGCCCCACTCGCAGGAGAAATGAGTGGGCATATTTTCTTTAAAGATCGGTGGTTTGGGTTTGATGATGGTCTATATACCGGCGCACGTTTATTGGAAATTCTGAGTAAAGAAACAAATCCCAGCAACACCCTCAATCAATTACCCAATGCCATTTGTACGCCTGAATTGCAACTGCCTTGCTCTGAAGGTGAGCCTTTTACCATTCTGGAAAACATCAAAGCCAATGCCCGCTTTGCAACATCGGCATCCATCAATACCATCGACGGCGTTCGAGTTGAATACGCGGATGGCTTTGGCCTAGCACGGCCATCCAATACCACGCCAGTGGTCGTCATGCGGTTTGAGGCGGATAGTGATGCGGCGATTGCACGCATTCAGGCAGAGTTTAAGATCGCTCTATTGGCAGCCAAGCCCGACGCTAAGCTGCCGTTCTAAGTAATTTAACCAATTGTTGAATTAGTCTGCAATCTTCTTGACTGCATTGATGCGGTTTTGATTGACTAAGATTAGGGGGTGGATTAGTACCAAACCCAAGAGCACCCGGTAATCGGGGCAACCAATTAATGGTGGCTACAATTTTTCAGGTTATTCGTAAGACTAGAAATATTGGCCAGTGCAAAACCCGTAGTAATGTAATAAAAGATTGGGGAGAAGTTAATCCAATGATGACCCGATGAAATTTAAATTGCCATGAATGCAGCCACCCTTTTCTATTTCAATTTCAGAGTAATGAATGGCACCATGGACTTTACCGGTAGCGCGAATAGTCAGAGACTGGGAGGCCGTCAAGAACTCAAGCACCTCCCCTCGAACATCGATCACATCACCTGAGACCCTGCCGAAAACAGCTCCTGTAAGCTCAATAACAATCTGCTTAGCGGAAAGATCGCCTTCAATTTTTCCAGATATGGTTGCGATGCCAGGAACGTTAAAGTTCCCTTTCAGTACAACACCCTCGCCCACAACTAGGCAACCCGGTTGATTATTTTCAGCCAAGGAATATCTCCCGCATTAATTGTGTTTAAAAAACAAAGCTCTTCATGGGCTATAAACCCTGAGCGACATTCTGTCACATTGGTTTTAATTAAAATATTGCCTGAAGAGCTAATTCTTAAGGGAGATGGGTATTAGCCCCCGCCGTATAGGAAGAGCAAGGCGGCTAAAAAAATCGTCTTGTTGTAAGGAGCCGATTTAACTACTTCAAAAGGTACTAAATTAGCTCTCATCAGGCGAAGCAAAAGGCAAGCCTCATTTGCCTAAGGGCTGGTCACTACAAAGAAAATAACAAATGAAATGGGGGGTTAGTGAGCCTATTTCCAAAAGCCGCCCCACTTACCCCGTATAAACCAGTAGCTTTTTCAGAAATAATGCCCCAAACAGGGTAGTATTTCGTATGAATTCAGCTCCAGAATCACCGATTTCCTTTGATTACCCCCAGCAAAATGCGGCGGGCGCTACCTGCGTAGCGCAGGCCTGGGCCAAAGTGCCAGCCCACCTTCCTCCTACTGAAAAAGCCCAAGTCATTGCCCGTATTAAGCAGCTCTTGATTGAGAAAGACGCCACTTTAATAGCGCACTACTATGTGGATGGAGAAATTCAGGACCTCGCCATGGAAACCGGCGGCTTTATTTCTGACTCGCTGGAGATGGCGCGCTTTGGTAAAAATCACCCGGCTCGCAATTTAATTGTTTCCGGCGTGCGCTTCATGGGCGAGACTGCCAAGATCCTCAGCCCAGAGAAGCGGGTCTTCATGCCAGACCTAGATGCCACTTGTTCACTCGATCTTGGCTGTGATGCTACTGACTTTGCGCAGTTTCGGGCATTGCATCCCGATCGCACTGTAGTGGTGTATGCCAATACGAGTGCCGCAGTGAAGGCGCAGGCCGACTGGATGGTCACGAGTTCATGTGCCTTGGCGATCGTTCATTACCTAAAACAGCAAGGCAAAAAAATACTTTGGGCACCGGATCGCCATTTGGGTAGGTACATTCAAGATCAGACTGGTGCAGACATGCTGCTGTGGAACGGCGCCTGCATCGTTCATGATGAGTTCAAAGGGGATGAGTTAGCGCTGTTGCGCGCTAAGCATCCTCTTGCACAGGTTCTAGTCCACCCCGAATCACCCCAAAGCGTGGTTGGCCAAGCCGACGTGGTGGGCTCGACCTCGGCCATGATTAAAGCAGTAGTTGAAGGCTCTGCTCCGGAATACATCATTGCCACCGACAAGGGCATTTTGCACCGCATGCGCCAGCTTGCTCCCAACAAGACCTTAATAGAAGCGCCAACCGCGGGCGACAGTGCAACCTGCAAGAGCTGCGCGCACTGCCCTTGGATGGCCATGAATAGCCTCACCGATATTTTGCATTGCCTCGAACATGAAAGCGGTGAAGTCTTTGTAGCAGAGCCAATCCGCCAAGAGGCGCTGGACTGCATCGAACGGATGCTGACCTTTACTAAAGAGCGTCCCGATTTACTAGCCAAAGCACAGCATGGTTTTGTGAAGAACATTGGCGTTGCATAAATAATATAGGCAATGAAAAGTATTACCGCTCAAAACGAAACTTTAGAGGCGGCGCGTGCACGTAATATTGCCGACGCCCTCGCCGAAGACATTGGTACGGGTGATTGGACCGCCCAATTAGTGCCCGCAAACCAGACGGCCCATGCCAAACTCATCGTGCGCCAAAGCGCAGTGCTGTGTGGCACTGCCTGGTTTGAGGGGGTAGTCCATGCGCTCGATCCGAAGGCCGTGATTGCATGGCAGTACGCCGAGGGCGATACCATGCGCGCAGACGGTACCGTCTGCACCATAGATGCGGATGCGCGGGCCCTGCTCTCGGCAGAACGTCCCGCAATGAACTTTTTACAAACCTTGTCGTGGACTGCGACCAGCGCCCGAGCCCACGTGGATGCCATTGCAGGCGCAAGCCCTAATCCCAAGGGCTGTGTCATTTTAGATACGCGCAAAACCATTCCGGGTCTGCGTCAAGCGCAAAAGTATGCCGTCCGCATTGGTGGTGGCCACAACCAACGCCTCGCCCTATGGCATGGCATTCTGATTAAAGAGAATCACATTGCTGCAGCAGGTAGCATCACCGCTGCACTCAAAGCAGCGCAGCAACTTAATGCAGGCGTGGATATACAGGTGGAAGTTGAAAACCAGGCTGAGCTAGAAGAAGCCCTTGCTGCTGGAGCAAAAAGTATCTTAATTGATAACTTCACTACCGATCAAATGAAAGCCGCTGTTGCATTTACGAATGGCCGCGCTTTACTCGAGGCATCGGGTGGTGTGAACCTAGATCAATTACGCGCGATTGCGGCGACTGGCGTTGATCGGATCTCGATTGGCAAACTCACCAAAGATGTTAATGCGGTTGATTACTCGATGCGGATTCTGCAGTCCTAAAGCAGTTATTTACTTTGAGGCCGACTTAACGCCCGATCTCGGCGTCAAGATAGTCGGGTAGGACACTGCCCAGGTCTCTGGGTAATCGCGGCTGTAATGCAATCCCCTGCTCTCTCTACGCAACAGAGCTGAGCGCACAATCAGTTCTGCGCACTCCAGTAAGTTGCGCAGCTCAATTAAGTCGCGCGTCACCCTAAAGTTGCTGTAGTACTCCTGCACTTCATTGCGCAAGAGCTCAATACGATGCAATGCCCGCTCGAGGCGCCGATTGGTGCGCACAATACCCACGTAGTTCCACATGAGCGAGCGCAGCTCATCCCAGTTGTGTGCAATCACCACCTGCTCATCGGCATCCTCGACCTGGCTTTCATCCCAAAATGGCAGTGGTGGCAATGAGGGCGTTGGTGCCTGTGCAATGTCCCTGGCTGCTGCCTTGCCAATCACTACGCACTCCAATAAAGAATTACTTGCCAATCGGTTGGCGCCATGCAGTCCGGTATAGGTTGCCTCGCCCACTGCATAGAGTCCAGGTAAATCAGTCTTGCCATGCAAATCCGTGACCACTCCGCCGCAGGTATAGTGCGCCGCCGGCACAACTGGGATAGGCTCTTTCGTAATATCTAAACCCAGGCTTAAGCAGCGCGCATAGATCATTGGGAAATGCTCTTTGATGAAGGCTTCACCTAGGTGGGTGGCATCGAGGTTCACATAATCAAGGCCGTGTTTCTTCATTTCAAAATCGATGGCGCGGGCTACGATGTCACGCGGCGCTAACTCATTGCGTGTGTCGTGCTCCGGCATAAAGCGCGTTCCATCCGGTAGCTTCAATAAGCCGCCCTCGCCGCGCAGCGCTTCCGTAATCAAGAAGGTGCGATCACTGGGGTGATACAAACACGTTGGATGAAACTGAATGAACTCCATATTTCCCACACGGCACCCAGCACGCCAAGCCATGGCAATGCCATCGCCGGTAGCGGTATCGGGGTTGCTGGTGTAACGATAGACCTTACCAACGCCGCCCGTTGCCAATACAACCGACTTTGCCGCAATGGTTTCAACGTGGTTGGTATTGATATCCAGCGCATAGACGCCGTAGCAGCGGTTGGGGCGATTGCGCTTTTCTTTTGCGGCGAGGTGGCGATTAGTAATCAGATCCAGCGCAATCCAATGTTCCAAAATAGTGATATTGGGATTGGCTCGAGCGTGATCCAGTAATACCTCATGAATCGCCTTGCCTGTAGCGTCAGCAGCGTGGGCAATACGCCGCTGACTATGCCCACCCTCCCGCGTGAGGTGCAAACCCATGGGGCCGTCTTTATCGGTCGTAAAGGGCACCCCTTGATCGACCAGCCACTGAATCGCTGCGGCACTTTCTTCAGCAATGTAACGCGCAGTCGATTCCACAACCAGGCCAGCACCGGCATTAAGGGTATCGCTCACATGCGCATCAATGCTGTCATGTTCTTTATCTATCACCCCGACAATGCCGCCCTGAGCCCAAGCTGTGGCCGATTCGCTTAAGCCACGCTTAGCCATCAGGAGCACTTTCTGCGTCTTGGCCAAATCCAAGGCCACCGTCAGCCCAGCTAAGCCAGCTCCAATAATGAGGACGGGCAAGTCTGACGCATCACTGTGGGTGGCGGTTTCGGCTGATTTGACTTGAGTAGACATTTCTTAATTTTACGGCGCAAGTTGTGTTCATGCAGCGTTCTGCATAAAAGAAAAAGGCCTCGCTGTTAACGAGGCCTCTGACTTTATTCTTTACTGCCAAATAAATGCTACTGCATCACGCTGGAACTGCCGCTTTGCCTTTGGGGTCGTTGGTGCCATACCCAATTTCCTTGGCTGCCTGTCCGCCCTTGCTTAACTTCACAGCGCAATACTTGAACTCCGGAATCTTGCCTACTGGGTCCAGTGCTGCGTTGGTAATGAGGTTGGCAGCTGCTTCGTAGTAAGCAAACGGAATAAAGATTACACCGCGTGGCGTGCCATCGTCCCGGCGTACATGAATACCCACCTCGCCGCGGCGCGAGGCAACGGTGATGACATCACCTGCCGTTACGCCCAGCTGCGTCATATCAGCGCCATTCATCGATACGGTAGCCAGTGGCTCAATCGCATCAAGCACCGTGGCACGGCGCGTCATACTGCCGGTATGCCAATGCTCCAGCTGACGACCGGTGATGAGAACAAATGGGTACTCGCTATCAGGGCGCTCATTTGCCGGAATGATATCGGCGGGAACCAGCTTCACTTTTCCATCCGGCGTAGAGAACGTATCGTCAAACACGATTGGACGACCCGGATCATCTGCCGATAAGCACGGATAGGTCACGCTGGATTCTTTTTCAAGACGCTCCCAGGTAATACCATTAATCGCTGCGTGCATTGCTTGACGCATTTCATCATAGACCGCGGCAACACCTGCTTCTGGTCCTTGGTAGTTCCAGTTCAAACCCATGCGCTTAGCGATTTCTTGAATAATCCACAAATCCGGTTTGGCATCGCCTGGCGGATTGACGGCGCGCTTACCCATCTGCACCATGCGATCCGTATTGCTAACAGTACCGGTTTTTTCTGGCCATGCGCTGGCAGGCAATACTACGTCTGCCAACAATGCCGTTTCCGTCATGAAAATATCCTGCACCACCAAATGCTCGAGGGACGCTAATGCATGGCGTGCATGGTTCAAGTCCGGGTCGCTCATCGCTGGGTTCTCACCCTCGACGTACATCCCGCGAATTTTATGGGGATCGCTATCGGGCGCTGTGATCTTGTGCATGATCTCAACCACGGTATAGCCGGGCTTTTTATCCAGCGGACTATCCCAGAATTTCTCAAACCAGGCATGGGCTTCGGCGTTGTCCACGCGCTGGTAGTTCGGGAACATCATCGGGATCAATCCGGCATCACTTGCGCCCTGCACGTTATTCTGACCACGCAAGGGATGTAAGCCAGAACCTGGCTTACCAATTTGACCGGTAATGCTCACTAGTGCAATTAAGCAACGGGCATTGTCGGTGCCGTGAATGTGCTGGCTCACGCCCATGCCCCACAAAATCATCGCCGACTTGGTAGTAGCAAACTCGCGTGCAACCTCACGCAAGGTTTCTGCTGGAATACCGCAAATTGGCGCCATCGCTTCTGGGCTATAGCCCTTGATGTTTTCTTTTAAGGCTTCAAAGTTATTGGCGCGATCACGAATAAAGTTCTCATCGCACAAACCTTCTTCGATCACGGTATAGATCATGGCATTGAGCATCGCCACATCGGTATCGGGCTTGAACTGCATCGTACGCCAGGCATGCTTACCAATGTCGGTAATGCGCGGATCGCAGAGCACAATCTTGGCACCCCGCTTGGCTGCATTCTTAAACCAAGTTGCTGCTACTGGATGGTTTGCAGTTGGGTTTGAACCAATCAAGAAAAGCAGGCTGGAATGCTCCACGTCGTTCACCTGATTACTCACCGCGCCTGAACCGACGCCCTCGAGCAATGCAGCAACGCTGGATGCATGGCATAAGCGAGTGCAATGGTCGACGTTATTGCTACCAAAGCCAGTGCGTACGAGTTTTTGGAATAAATAGGCTTCTTCGTTACTGCCTTTGGCCGAACCAAATCCAGCGAGCGTCTTATTGCCATGCTGATCGCGTAATTGCTTTAGCTTTCCAGCCGCCAAATCCAAGGCTTCTTCCCAGGTGGCTTCACGGAAAATGCTGGACCAGTCTTGTGGGTTCTGAATCGCATGCTCGTCTTTTGGAACGCCAGGCTTTCGAATCAACGGCTTAGTTAAACGCTGTGGATTGTGGATGTAGTCCATACCAAAGCGGCCCTTCACGCAAAGGCGATTGTGGTTCGCTGGACCGTCACGGCCCTCCACGCTGACAATCTTCTCGTCTTTGACGTTATAGGTAATTTGGCAACCGACGCCACAAAATGGGCAAACGGAATCGACCTTACGATCCACGGTTTGCGAACCGATCAAGCCTTTGGGCATCAATGCACCCGTTGGGCAAGCCTGAACGCACTCACCGCAGGCTACGCAGGTGCTCTCGCCCATCGGATCGCTCAAGTCAAACACGATCTCGCTGTGCGCACCGCGCATCGCGTAACCGATTACGTCATTGACTTGCTCTTCACGGCAAGCGCGCACGCACCGATTACACTGAATACAGGCGTCTAAATTGACCGCCATTGCCGGATGCGAAACATCCGCAGCCGGCTGTTTGCGACGCAGTGCCTTTAGTTCTGGTCGAACCTGAACATCGAGGCGCGTAGCCCAAGTGCTCAGTTCGCCGTGTTGTTGTTGGCGCTGTTCTTCGTCGCTGTCTCCTACCCACTTATATCCTTCATCTGGCATGTCCGATAACAACATTTCCAGTACTAATTTTTGACTCTTGAGTGCGCGCTCGCTATTGGCTTTGACATCCATGCCAGGCGTCGCACTGCGGCAGCAGCTCGGTGCTAAGGTGCGCTCACCGTTGATCTCAACAACGCATGCACGGCAGTTACCATCGGCGCGGTAACCGTCTTTAAAACACAAATGGGGGACATCCACCCCATGGCGTTTAGCTGCCTTGAGGATAGTCTCACCCTCATAGGAAATAATCGTCTTGCCATCAAGCTTGAACTCGACGGTTTGCAACTGGAGTTCGTTTGGATTTACAGGGGCGTTCATTTAAGCGACCTCTTCTGGGAAGTACTTCGCAATGCAGCGAATCGGATTAGGCGCTGCTTGGCCAAGGCCGCAAATGGAGGCATCGACCATCACGACGGCTAGATCTTCTAAGGTGGACTTATCCCATGACTTGGCTTGCATGAGCTCTGCTGCCTTGCTCGTACCAACACGGCATGGGGTGCACTGGCCACAACTCTCATGCTCAAAAAAGTGCATGACGTTGAGCGCTGCATCGCGCGCTTTATCTTTATCGCTCAAGACCATTACGGCCGCAGAGCCAATGAAACAACCATAAGGCTGCAAGGTATCAAAGTCCAGTGGAATGGTATTCAGAGTGGCAGGCAAAATACCGCCCGAGGCGCCACCAGGCAAATAGCCATAGAAACGGTGGCCGTCTTGCATGCCGCCGCAGTATTCATCAATCAGTTCCTGAATGGTGATGCCAGCTGGAGCCAACTTCACTCCTGGGAGTTTGACGCGACCGCTAACGCTAAAGCTGCGCAGGCCTTTACGGTCATGGCGACCATAGCTGCTGAACCACTGTGGACCGCGCTGCACAATGTCGCGCACCCAATAGAGGGTCTCAAAGTTATGCTCTAAGGTTGGGCGACCAAACAAACCCACTTGCGCAATGTACGGTGGACGCATGCGGGGTTCGCCACGCTTGCCTTCGATGCTTTCAATCATGGCGGATTCTTCGCCGCAAATGTAGGCGCCTGCGCCGCGGCGCAGTTCTATCAAGGGCAACTTAAATGGGGGGTTGGCTTGCAGCTTGGCGATCTCACGCTCCAGGAGCTCGCGGCAACCGTGGTACTCATCGCGCAAATAGATGTAACAGGCATCAATGCCAACGACATTGGCGGCAATCAGTAAGCCTTCCAAGAAACGATGCGGATCACGCTCTAAATACGTGCGGTCCTTAAATGTGCCAGGCTCACCTTCGTCAATGTTGACGGCCATGAGTTTCGGTGCGGGTTGATCTTTAACAATGCGCCACTTGCGCCCCGCCGGAAAGCCAGCGCCGCCTAAACCGCGCAGACCAGAGTCTTCCATGGCTTTGATAATCTGCTCACCATCCCGCTTACCACTGGCAAGTTCTGCAGCCAAGGCGTAACCGCCTTTGGCGCGGTAGATTTCATAGCCGACGTAATCGGGTGATACCGCTTGATCATGCCCTTGGGGCGATACGCCTTTTTCTGCCAAGTCAGCCGGCTCGAAATTACCGCTATCGCTCGCCAGAGGATGGGATAACTGCTTGTTGGTCACTGCTGCCGCAACTGTCTCAGCGGTCGCAAATAAAACGGGGTATTGATGCACCACTGCTACTGGTGCTTGCTCACAGCGACCGACGCACGGCGCTGCAATCACCTTGACTTTTGGATTGCCTAAAATCGTTGGCAGACGACTTAAGAGTGTTTTTGCACCAGCGAGTTCGCAAGACAGGCCATCACACACCCGTACCGTGATATCAGCAACCGGATCATCACCGCGAACTACTTCAAAGTGGTGATAGAAGGTAGCAACTTCATACACTTCGGCCATCGGCAAATTCATTTCTTTGGCGAGGGCAACCAAATGGCGATCATGCAATGCACGGTAAGCGTCATTTAATTTGTGTAAGTGTTCGATCAAGAGATCACGGCGGTGTGGCGCCTCACCAATCAGCTGGCGCACTTCAGCAATCGATGCATCGTCGGCTTGACGGCCCTTTAACTTGCTTTTGCGCCGAATGGTTTCCCGTAAATCATTGACCGTCGCAAGTGCAACAGCTTCGACCGCTTCGGATGGCTTGGGGTGATTCATAGTCTATTGATCTCTACTCTCGGTTAGAAATAGCCCTGCGCACGCGCAAAACCATTTCGTTTGCATGATTTTGGTGGAATTATGAGTGCAAGTCCTTGACGGCGCTCAAGAGCCTTTTGTGGGGGTAATACTACGGGTTTACCCTAGTTTGTAGGTATAGGGCAAGCGCCTAGATCAGGCTGGGCTTTGGCGTCAAATCCGATGGACGGCTGTAGTCCATGTTTCGCTCACGAACACGCGCCCGGAAGCAGTCCTCGTAGCCAGCACTGCCGATGCTCCAACCGATTGAGGTGCAATCGTCGCGCGCCGCAGACTCCACCGTACCGCAGCCACTTAAACCGAGGGCAATCACGGCAACTAGGGAGAGGCGCGAAAAAGGAGATAGATTCATGAGGGCAAGTCTATCACCCCTGAAGGCGCTTTGGCCTACTTTGCGCCCAAGGCAATTTCGAGTGGAATGCCTTCGCGATCGGCAGTAACGGCTTTAGGCGCGCCCAAGCGAATGCGATCCCCTAGCGCTGGATTGGATTTCAGCATTGCTTCTTGCGCTACCCGCGCCCGCGCATCGCCTAAGGCCTGCAACTGCGCATCATTCACCGCAAAATGGGTGATCAGTTCTTGGCGCAACTGCTGATAGCGCTCCACGTTATCTGGCAAGGTCACGATCCGCTGGGTTAACTTAATGCGACCGATCTCCGCAGCATAGGCTGATTTAATGCCAGCTTGGATGCGCCTATCGGAGAGACTCGGCAAAGACAGGGGGGCATTGGCCTCTAGCTTAAAACCAGATGCGGCCAAAATGGCTCGGTCTGCTCTTGCCCGCGCTAGTTCTTGGCGATCCAGTTCAGGATCGTAAGTACCAATCAACTCAATCGTGGCCTGAGGGCGCTTGACAAGTAAGTCGCCAAATTGCATAAACCGCTCTTGGTCCGCGGGCAAGAATGCAGCCTCTCCGGGTATGGCATAAATCGCTGGGTTGCCTTGCATACCAAGCAAG
Source organism: Polynucleobacter sp. (assembly GCA_044345755.1). GTDB lineage: Bacteria > Pseudomonadota > Gammaproteobacteria > Burkholderiales > Burkholderiaceae > Polynucleobacter. Next base: position 26,576 of record JBIJAM010000006.1, read on the forward strand.
GATGCAAGTGCCCGAAATGGCGCCGTCACTACATTGGTTAACACCGTACGAACCGCTTGCCAAACTAATCCAGCCGCGCTGAATTCCGGTGAATTGACGTTGCCTGCAATCTCGATCTTCACATCAATCACATCATCTGAGTCTTCTAGCAAGGCAACTGCTAAACCCAAGGGCAATCGCTTGCCAGTGAACTCAGGCACCTCCTCGCCGAGCTCAATCTTTTTAATCACAAAGCGATTATGACCTTTGAGTTGCCCTTCAACCGATTTGTAATTGAGTGTGAGATCCAGTCGGCCGCCCAAGATATGGCGACCAGCAAACGCCATGAAATAGGGATTGGAATCGCTTATAGGGAGATTTCGAAATTGCAACTGCATATCGTGATTAAGACGCGGATCATCAAAGGCCATTTGCCCAGTCGCACGCATACTGCCCGACTCGGCCACAACCCCATCCAGGGCTACCGAGGCAAAGTGGCCCGGCTCATTGCTAATACCCAAGAGGGATCCCTTGAGCTTTCGAATCGCTACTTGCACCTTGGGCTTAATTGCCAGGTCAGTAAATAGCAAATTGGCATCACGCAATTGCACCGAGCGTAAATCAAGCGTAAAAAGGCTTGGCTCTTTTGCCGACGCGGCGGGGCTTGGATTTTTTTCTTCGGGTACCTTAGCTTCCTCTGCAGTATTAGCAGGGCTTTCAGCTACGGGCACCTCGCTATCACCACCCTTCATAAACAAGCGCCGAAAATTGGAAAAGCCCTTCTCATTAATTTCGTATTGAATCTGCGGCTGCAGCAATGCCAGTTCATGGACCGAAAAATGACTACGCCCGTCATTGAATTTTTTAAACAGCAACTGCTCTACTTTGGCTTCTTTCCACGCAAGCAGTGGTGTTGTCACGTTTGACTCGCGCACAAATACGTTTGGTACCAGCAAATCGCCTTTGATGGACCATGCTGCCGGGTCCAAGGCAAATTGCAGTGTTCCATTTAGTGTGCCACTTTGCATCACCAGTGGCTTGTTGCTGGGCAAAAAAGGCATCAATGGAGTTAGTAGCAATTGCTCCAACTGAATATCGCCGGAAAGTGCATTGCTTGCTGCACCAAAGAGCCAGCGCGATGTGATTTTTCCGGTATCCAGTGTGGCGGCCAAATCAATTGCTAGCAGATCGCCCTCACCTGCCCGAACACCACCCGCCAATTGCGCGCCCCCAACCTGAATGCGCTGCCCAGAATTGGGTAATCGGATATCGAGCTTACCCAGATCAATTTGATAATCACCCTCAAGGGTGCCCTGCTTGCCTTGCTTACTGAAGTTCGCAAGGTCCCGCAATTCCAAGCCAATCGGCCCGAAATCGTGGCGATAGCGATTGGGCTTATCGTCTAGCGATAGGCGTAAGCCCGCTATACCAAAGTGTCCTATCTCTACTTTTGTAGGTTGCGATGCTGGATCTTTTGGGGGCAGCTCCTTGCTGACAGCGGCTAGAAAGGTTTGCCAATTCCAAAGGCCGGGCTTGCCTGACTGCAACGGTCGCTCCACATAAAACTGCGGATCAGTTAACTGAATTTCCCGAATGCCAATGCGGCCTGCAATCAAGGCAGGCAGGTCCAGTTGCAGCATGCCACGGCGTAGAGTAAATAAAGGGATTGCATTTGCTTCGCGGCTCGATAACTTGACCTCGTCCAATTCGAGTCGCAACTGCAATGGAGCAATGCGTAGATCGCGGTACTCAATGCGATAGCCAATCTTGGCGCTGTAGTTCTCAATCGATTGTTTTAGATAATGGATGCCCCAGGTCATGCCTAGCAACCAAAATGCGGCAATCAATCCAAATAGGCTGAGTATGGAATACCGCAACCACTTTGAACGATAGAGAGATTGAATTTGTGTTCCCATTGAATTCATTATCAAACAAGTTGTCTTTCTGCCCAATGCCCCGAACACTTTCCTACATACTTTTAAGTAAAGGATGATGTAATATACGTATCATAATTGGTACGCTACTTGGATGAGAATACTCGTCCTCGATGTCTACTTTTATAAAACGGAACAAGGCAATGAGCCAGTCAGGCAATGGCTACAAGAGCTAAGCACGGCCGACAAGAAGCGCCTTGGTGAAGACATTAAGACGGTTCAGTTTGGTTGGCCCTTGGGTATGCCACCGGTGAAGCACCTCGATGGAGATTTATGGGAGGTTCGCGTGCAGTTGAGTAAACGAATTGCAAGGGTGCTGTTTGTGCTGGATGGGAATTCGATGGTGCTGATTCATGGGTTTATTAAAAAACAACAAAAGATCTCGAAAGCAGATTTAGATTTGGCAAAAGACAGGGTGAAGAAGTTAAGGAGGCATGTATGAAGAAAAAACACATTGGCAGTCACTTTGATGATTTCTTGAGCGAAGAATCCATCCTGGATCACGCTAGTGCAGTAGCGGTGAAACGCGTCATTGCCTGGCAAATTGAACAAGAAATGGTGAAGCAAAAGCTAACGAAGACAGTAATGGCCAAGAAAATGCGCACGAGCCGCGCAGCCCTTAACCGACTTCTGGATGAGTCTGATACGAGCCTTACCTTACTCACCTTGACCAGCGCCGCCGCTGCGCTCGGCAAAATGATCACCTTTAAGCTGAAAGCGGCTTAGGCCTTAATTAACCCGCCCGCTAATAAAGCGGTTGATATCCCTCTAGAACAAATAAAAAAGCCCTCGATGAGGGCTTAGTGATACTGGCGGAGAGGGCGGGATTCGAACCCGCGGTAGGTTTAACCCTACGCACGCTTTCCAGGCGTGTGACTTAAACCGCTCATCCACCTCTCCGAAACCGTAGATTATACGGTTCGAAATGGAAACGGCGGTTTAAGTTGAAATCACCTGCTCTGCGGCTTACAGTGCTTGCTTGAGCTGATCCAAAATGGCTGGATTCTCCAAGGTCGAGGTATCTTGCGTCACTTCCTCGCCTTTGGCAATCACACGCAGTAAACGGCGCATGATCTTGCCCGAACGCGTCTTCGGTAAGTTGTCACCAAAGCGCACGTCTTTGGGTTTTGCAATCGGGCCGATTTCCTTACCAACCCAATTACGCAACTCCATCGCCAACTTCTTCGCATCATCACCTGTGGGACGACCACCTTTAAGGACCACGAAGGCGCAGATGGCTTCGCCCGTCATCTCATCGGGACGACCCACCACAGCGGCCTCGGCGACCAATGGATTGGCAACCAAGCAGGATTCAATTTCCATCGTACCCATGCGGTGGCCTGATACGTTGAGCACGTCATCAATGCGGCCAGTGATGGTGAAGTAGCCAGTGTCTTTATTTCGAATTGCGCCGTCGCCCGCAAGGTATAAAGTACCGCCTAACTCTTCTGGGAAATAAGCTTTAACAAAGCGATCGTTGTCACCCCAAATGGTGCGAATCATCGAAGGCCATGGACGTTTCACCACCAAGATGCCACCACTGCCGTTCGGTACGTCATGCCCTGCCTCATCCACAATCGCTGCCATGATGCCTGGCAATGGCAAGGTGCACGAACCCGGAACCATCGGCGTAGCGCCTGGCAATGGGGAAATCATGTGTCCACCGGTTTCGGTTTGCCAGAAGGTATCGGCGATCGGGCAGCGCGAGCCGCCGATGTTCTCGTAGTACCACATCCAGGCTTCTGGATTAATCGGCTCACCAACGGAACCCAACAGACGCAAGGATGACAAATCGTATTTCTTCGGATGAACGGATTCGTCGACGCTCGCTGCTTTGATTAATGAACGAATCGCTGTCGGTGCGGTATAGAAAATCGTTGCCTTGTGTTTCTGAATGGTGTCCCAAAAACGACCTGCATTCGGATAGGTCGGCACGCCTTCAAACACAATCTCAGTACAGCCAACCGCGAGTGGGCCGTACGTAATGTAGGAATGTCCAGTAACCCAACCAATATCAGCTGTACACCAGAAGACATCGCTGGGCTTAATATCAAAGGTCCATTTCATGGTCAAAATGGCCCAGAGCAAATAACCGCCGGTCGAGTGCTGCACACCCTTTGGCTTGCCGGTCGAACCAGATGTGTACAGGACGAACAAGGGGTGCTCAGCGCTCACCCACTCTGGCTCACAGGTCTTGGCTTCATTGGCAACAACCTCATGCATCCAAGAATCGCGCCCTGCTGCCATCGCAATGTTGCCGCCCGTGCGCTTGTACACAATGACGTTCTTGACTTTTTCGCAGTCGCCCAAGGCGAGCGCCTCATCCACAATCACTTTGAGCGGCAAGGCTTTACCACCGCGCATTTGCTCGTCGGCCGTAATGACTGCAATCGCACCCACGTCGACGATGCGCTCTTGCAATGACTTTGCGGAGAAGCCACCGAACACAACGGAATGGGTTGCGCCAATGCGGGCACACGCCTGCATAGCAACAACACCTTCGATCGACATCGACATATAAATAATCACGCGATCGCCTGACTTAATGCCCATCTTGCGCAAGGCATTGGCAAACTGGCACACGCGTGCGTGCAAATCGCTGTAGGTAACGTTGGTTACTTTGCCGTCATCGGCTTCAAAAATAATGGCAGTTTTTTGAGCGTTGCCGTTTTCTAAATTGCGATCCAGGCAGTTATACGAGGCGTTGGTTAAGCCATCTTCGAACCATTTATAAAACGGTGGATTGGTCTCATCCAATACTTTGGTGAAGGGTTTTTTCCAATAGAGGTTTTCACGGGCGAGGCGCGCCCAAAATCCCTCGTAATCTTTTTCCGCTTCAGCGCAAAGTGCGTTGTAAGCATCCATTCCGGGTACGGCAGCATTTTTAACAAAATCACTGGGGGGATTAAAAATCCGATTTTCTTGCATCAACTGTTCCATGCTGTCTTACCCTCTGTTTAAATGACAATAATTACCGCCCTGCATAATCCATGCAGAATAGTGTAAATCCACTCTCTTTCCTTCTAAGATAAGGGAAATGATGGGTGAATTGCTCTATGGCAAACCCTTAAAATAGACAAAACTATCAAAATTAACCTTATTTTATGACCTATATCAAACAAGAAGACCTCATCCAAAGCGTTGCTGACGCTTTCCAATACATCTCCTACTATCACCCCGCTGATTTCATTCGGGCGATGGGCAAGGCCTACGAGCTGGAAAAAGGCGAAGCCGCAAAAGACGCGATTGCGCAGATTCTGACCAATAGCCGGATGTGTGCCGAAGGGCATCGCCCACTCTGCCAAGATACCGGCATTGCCGTGGTCTTCTTAAAAGTGGGCATGAACGTGCAGTGGTCGGATGCCACGATGAGCGTCTCGGATATGGTGAACGAGGGTGTGCGCCGCGCTTACCTCAATCCCGACAATATGCTACGCGCTTCGGTTCTCACTGACCCTGCTGGCAAACGCAAAAATACAGGCGACAACACCCCTGCTGTAATTCATTATGAAATCGTACCGGGCGATGGCATTGAAGTGATTTGCGCAGCTAAGGGCGGTGGTTCGGAGAACAAAGCCAAGATGATCATGCTCAATCCATCCGACTCGATTGTGGATTGGGTGATGAAAACCATTCCGACCATGGGCGCTGGCTGGTGCCCTCCCGGCATTTTGGGAATCGGCATTGGCGGCACACCTGAAAAAGCTACATTACTCGCTAAAGAAGCCTTGATGGGTTCGGTTGATATTCAAGAGCTGATTGCCCGTGGACCACAAAACCGCGTAGAAGAATTGCGCCTCGAGATTTATGAAAAAGTGAACCAGCTTGGGATTGGTGCGCAAGGCCTTGGCGGTCTCTCCACCGTCTTGGACGTCAAGATTTTGGATTACCCCACCCACGCCGCATCCCTGCCCGTTGCCATGATTCCGAATTGCGCAGCGACCCGGCACATTCACTTTCATTTGCATGGCGATGGCCCCGCTAAATTAGAGGCGCCCTCCTTGGCAGATTGGCCAGACGTTACCTGGACGCCGGATGTTCAAAAATCCAAGCGGGTCGATTTAAATGCCCTGACCCCGGCCGAAGTAGCCAGTTGGAAGCCAGGCGATCGTTTGCTCCTCAATGGAAAAATCCTCACGGGGCGCGATGCTGCGCACAAACGCATTCAGGACATGCTGGCCAAAGGCGAAGCGCTTCCGGTGAGCTTTAAAAATCGCGTGATCTATTACGTCGGCCCAGTCGATCCAGTGCGCGACGAAGCCGTTGGTCCTGCTGGTCCGACTACCTCCACCCGCATGGATAAGTTTACGGAGATGATGCTGGCGCAAACGGGCTTGATTGCGATGATTGGCAAAGCCGAACGCGGTCCGGTTGCGATTGAAGCGATCAAGAAACACCAGTCTGCATATCTGATGGCAGTCGGCGGCGCGGCCTATTTAGTCTCCAAAGCAATTAAGACCTCGAAGGTCGTTGGCTTTGCCGATTTAGGCATGGAAGCGATTTATGAATTTGATGTGCAAGACATGCCAGTGACGGTTGCAGTCGATTCAAAGGGGACGTCGATGCACAACGAAGGGCCAAAAGAGTGGCAAGCGCGGATTGGAAAAATCCCCGTCGTCGTTGCGTAAGGTTTTAGGTAAGCATTGGCACTCATCGGGGTATTTGATTCGGGCGTAGGTGGCCTATCCATTTTGGATGAGGCCCTACGGCAGCTGCCTGATCACGATTACCTCTACTTTGCTGACAGTGCCAATGCCCCTTATGGCGAGAAGCCCACGGAATGGATTGCAGAGCGCAGCCTGGCGGTTTGCCAGTCTCTAGCCGAGGCGGGCTGTCAAGCGATCGTGCTTGCCTGCAATACCGCGACCGCGGAAGCCATTCAAGGGATTCGGGCAACGCTTCAGACCATTCCAATCATTGGGGTCGAACCTGGAATTAAGCCAGCAGCATTACAGAGCCAAAAAGGCCTGGTGGGTGTATTGGCCACAGAGGCGACATTAAACAGCGATAAGTTCAATGCCCTGCTTGCCACCCTGCCGGGAGATTGTCGTTTTGTTAAACAAGCAGGGGCAGGTCTTGTACCGCTGATTGAATCCGGTCAATTAAACGCCCCAGAAACGGCCGCCCTGCTAGCACAGCACTTACAGCCGATGCGTACTGCCGGAATTGATACCCTTGTTTTAGGCTGTACTCACTATCCATTTTTAATGCCCCTGATTCTGAATCAATTGGGGTCGTCGGTGTTGATTGTCGATACCAGTGAAGCGGTAGTCCGTCAGCTGGCAAAGCAATTAGAGGCCCATCGCATTCCGAATGAAGCAGCTGGTAGGCGTAGTTTATTACTGCTGAGTACTGCCGATGGTGCGCGTCTGCACAGCATGGCGATGCAATTGCTACGCAGCGATATGGCTGAACTCAGCATCGATTTCAAAACAGTGGGCTTGGATCGGACTTCACTATGCCGCTAGCAAAACCAAGTCCTAAAACACAACTGCTCTTTACGCGGCAGGAATGGATTGTGATTGCCGTAGTGCTAGCACTGCACGGCATGTTTTTTGTCAGCATTGATCTCGGACTCGATGTTAAAAACGATCCATCTGAAAATGAAGTGCGGGTCATGGCCAATTTAGTCGCACCCCCAACACCTCCGGCTCCGCCAGCGTCCACACCGCCGATGCCGCAACCAAAACAAGAAGTAAAACCCAAAACCCAGGCTAAGCCAGAGCCAAAACCAAAAACACCCGATTCGAGCAGTACGCCACCCGTCGATGCCAGCCAAGCCAAAGCGGCTGAAGCGGCCAAGGCGGCAGAGAGTCAGGCGCCCAATGCGGCCGTTGCCCCAGCTAGCAGTCAGGGTACTGCGGGTACGCCGATCCAAACCGATATTGGTAAACTGGTCGTGGTTTATCAGCCCGATGCCGACCCATACTATCCGTCGTTTTCAAAGCGGGCTGGTGAGCAAGGCGAAGTGGTAGTGCGGTTGATCATTGATGAAACCGGCATTGTTGAAGAAGTGGCTTTACTCCGCTCCAGCGGCTTTGCGCGGCTCGATCGTGCTGCGACTGAAATTGGCAAGCGTTACCGTTTTAAACCCTACAGCGTCAATGGCAATCCCGCCCGCATTTCCACCAACCTTCTGATTAAATTTAACTTAAAGAACTAATGCAATGAATAATCCATTTGGCTTAATGAATTTATGGATGGCAGGCGATGCGGTCACGCGTTTTGTGGCCATCCTTTTATTGGTCTCATCGATCATTACCTGGGTGATTTTGATTAGCCGCTTGTGGAACATCAAAACACTGCGTGCCTTAAAGCCCGAAGCCGAGCAGTTTTGGCGTGCCAGTTCATTTGCGCAAGGCCTCGCTGGCTTTTCTGATCAAGCCAACAACCCCTACTTTCGGATCGCTAAAGAGGCCATGAGTTCCTCCGAGCACCATCAGAGCCAAACCTCGAGCCGCCGTGAATTACTGCAAACACTGAACTATTCCGAATGGATGTCGCGCAGCATTAAAAACAGCATTGATGCCTGCAGCGCGCTCTTGCAAAAAGGCCAGACTTTTTTAGGCTCCACTGGATCTACCGCGCCATTCGTCGGTTTGTTTGGGACGGTTTGGGGCATTTACCACGCCTTAGTTGCCATTAGCAGCTCGGGTAGTGCGCAAATCGATCAGGTTGCTGGTCCGATTGGCGAAGCCCTCATCATGACGGCCATTGGCTTAGCGGTCGCTATTCCAGCGGTGCTGGGCTTTAATGCGATTAACCGCGCCAATAAGTTAATCGTTGCCGACCTCAATCGTTTTGGTAATGATTTGCTGGCCTACTTTGTTACTGGCGCTCGCGTTGAGGCGGGAGAGTAAGCATGTCCTTTAGTAATCCTTCAGGCGATCAGGGTGACGATCCCCTGATGACCGAAATTAACATGACGCCACTCGTGGACGTGATGTTGGTTTTGCTCATCATTTTTATTATTACCTTGCCGGTAATCCATCAAGCCGTAAAAGTGGACTTGCCCAAAGCGAATAGTGCGCGCAATGAAACCAAACCCGAGTCGGTTCAGGTATCGATTGATGCGCGCGGTCAAATCTTTTGGAACAGTAGCCCAATTGACCTCCCTACCTTCGTTGGTTATGCAGAAAAAGCAGCGCAAAAAGAGCCTCAGCCTGAAATCAATTTACGCGCCGACAAAGAAGTACGGTATGACTCAGTGGCACAGGTCTTAGCGGCATCGAAACGTGCTGGCTTAACTAAGCTTGGTTTTATAACCGAACCGCAATGACCCCTCTTCGCTTACTCGGATTTGGATTTGCCTCGCTAGTATTGATTAGCCCGCAGCAGCTATTAGCTAAAGCCGAGTCCAGCATCCCAACAGTGCGGGTCGGTGGCCTGCAATGGGATCAGATTGAGGTGACCATTGGTGAAGTCAAGCGCTTTGCCAGCCAGACCGGGTTTGTGAGTCAAGCAGAAAAAAATGGGGGCGGGACCGTATATGAACTCGGCTTTGTGCAAAAGCCCGGCTGGACCTGGAAAACCCCCTACGGCGTAGAGGCCCAAGACCGCGAGCCAGCAGTCCATCTCAACGCCACTGAAGCGGAACAGATCTGCCGTTTTTTTGGCAAGCGTCTGCCCACCGATGAGGAGTGGGTCTCAGCAGCCTTTGTAGAGCAGCGCGCCAATCCGCCCGCACCATTTGTTAGCGGCAAACGCTACCGCTTCCCCAATGGCGATAGCGCCAAAGGCTCGCATTGCCTCGATGGGGAGTGCGGCAATTACAAGGGGCTCGCGCCCAAGGGCAGCCTTTTGCGTGGCACAGGCCATGTTCTTGCTGGCAGCACGGAGGCCGGCGTCAATGGCCTCTTTGATATGGGCGCCAATGTCTGGGAGTGGACTTCGACAGCGGTGGGCAGTGAGCGCGTTACGCGCGGCGCATCGTGGTGGTACGGAGCAGACCAACAACGCGAATCCAATCGCGCCAGTAAACCGCCGGGCGTGATCGTGGTCTATATTGGCTTTCGGTGCGTTAAACCGTAAACTGCATCCCTAATTCTCAAAGGCGCTTTATGTCCCACGTATACGAGTATGGCCCTTATGTTTTTCTTGCGGTATGGATCTGCGTAGCGCTCTACAAAACATTGCAGCACTATAAGGCCATGAAAGCCGATCGCAGTCAGCGCTTCAATTTATTTCAATTGATCGGTAACCTGTTTTCCGAGCTCATCAAAAGCTTTGTATCGCTCGTGGTCCTGAGCGTATTGGCTGCTGGGGTACTGTATATCCTGATATTGCTGTTTGAGGAAATTACGGCCTGATTACCCGCCAATCCTAAGGTCATGTATGGCCTAAGGCCTAGAAAATGAGCGTGTAACGCTGCTTGGAAGGAAAAACCCACAGAAATTGCAGTTTATTTGGTGCCCGAGGCCGGAATCGAACCGGCACGACTTTTTTGAGTCGGCAGATTTTAAGTCTGCTGTGTCTACCGATTTCACCACTCGGGCGCGTGCTTTTGAGGGCATTGATTTGCAGTGCAACAAAACCAAGACAGACAAGAATCCTAACACGCGGCACCCTTTTTCATTAAAAAAGCCGTGCCAGTGGGCTTTAAAGGGTTTACCCGAGATGGAAATTTTAATTAGATCCTTATACTTTAGCGAGTAGTTTTTTCGTAGTACCTGATTGTTTAAAACTAGGAGATATGAATGTCTGAAATGAAAAACCAAGCACCACGTCGTAAGTTTCTGAAAGGTGCTGCTGTTGGTGGTGCCGGTGCAGCTGCCCTCAGCTTCCCAATGATTTCTAAATCGCAAGGCGTACAAAATTTACGCTTCCAGTCGACCTGGCCTGCGAAAGACATCTTCCATGAATACGCTGTAGATTTCGCTACGAAGGTCAATGACATGACTGGCGGCGAAATGAAAATTGAAGTATTGCCGGCCGGCGCTGTTGTTCCTGCATTCGGTTTGCTTGATGCGGTTTCCAAAGGTACTTTGGACGGTGGCCATGGCGTGGTGGTATATCACTACGGTAAGAATGCTGCCTTGGCATTGTGGGGATCAGGCCCATCATTCGGTATGGACGCTAACATGCTCCTCTCCTGGCATAAATACGGCGGCGGCGCTGCACTGTTAGATGAGCTCTACAAGGTAGTTAACGCCAACGTGAAGTCGTATGTATATGGCCCAATGCCATCACAGCCACTCGGCTGGTTCAAGAAGCCTATCGCTAAAGTAGAAGATCTGAAAGGCCTCAAGTACCGTACCGTTGGTATTTCGATTGACATGTTTACTGCCATGGGTGTTTCTGTGAACGCCTTGCCAGGCGGCGAGATTATCCCTGCGATGGATCGTGGTCTGCTCGATGCAGCTGAATTCAACAACGCTTCTTCCGATCGTCAATTGGGCTTCCCAGACGTATCTAAAGTTTGCATGTTGCAAAGCTATCACCAGAATGCAGAGCAGTTTGAGATTTTGTTCAACGGCACCAAGTACAACGCGTTATCGCCTAAGTTACGCGCCATCTTGGACAACTGCGTCGAAGCAGCTTCTTCTGACATGTCTTGGAAAGCGATTGATCGTTACTCCAAGGCCTACGATGAAATGCAAAAGACTCAGGGCGTCAAGTTCTACAAAACGCCAGACAGCATTTTGCGCAACCAGCTCAAGGTGTTCGACGAAGTGGTAGCCAAGAAATCCGCTGAAAACCCACTCTTTAAGAAGATTGTTGACTCGCAAAGAGCGTTTGCCCAGCGTGCTGTGAAATGGGATTTGGACACCAATACCTCACGTCGCATGGCTTTTGATCACTATTTCCCATCCGGCGCCAAAAAGGCCTAATTGAGAAATATGGCACAACTTTTAAGCATGGCTTAAAATAGCGCCCAGTAGCAATATGGGGTGGTTGCGAAGGTAACCACCCCATTTTTTATGGTTTAAATGCCTGGAGCTTCCAAAGTGCAAAAATTATTCTTAACGGTAGACCGAATGTCTACATGGATCGGCCAGTTTTTTTCCTGGCTCGTCGTTGGCTTAACCGCCTTAATTGGCTATGAAGTGTTTAGCCGCTATGTCTTAAACAGTCCGCATGCATGGGCGTTTGACGCCATGATCATGATGTACGGCACGATGTTTATGATGGCGGGCGCTTACACCCTCTCCAAAAATGGCCATGTACGTGGTGACATTCTGTATGGCTTTTTAAAGCCCCGTACCCAAGCGATTTTTGACCTCATTTTGTATATTGTTTTCTTTATTCCCGGCGTGATTGCCTTAGCCTACGCCGGCTACGGATTTGCTGAAGATTCTTGGCGCATCTTGGAGCACTCGTCGATTACGGCGGATGGCCCTCCTTTATATCCTTTTAAAACCATCATTCCCTTGGCAGGTGTGATTTTGCTATTCCAAGGGATCGTTGAAATTTTTCGTTGCGTCGTTTGCATACAGCAGGGCGAATGGCCTTCCCGCGAACAAGATGTGGAAGAGGTCGACGTGGATGCATTGAAAGCAATGGTTGGCCTAGATAAGGAGAAAACCAATGCGTAAGGAACTATTATTCGGCTTCATCATCATGGCATTGGTGGTGCTTGCGACCATTGTCTTGCTACCTTGGGGCAATATTGAGAGCGGCCATATGGGCCTGCTCATGCTCTCCCTGGTGGTGGTTGCCATCATGCTGGGCTTCCCTACCGCCTTTACCCTGATGGGCATGGGCATGATCTTTACCTTCATAGCGTATAGCTTTGCAGATCCATCACTAGCGCTCAACAACACCTTGTCTCTGATGGTGCAGCGGGCTTACGCGGTCATGACCAACGATGTGTTGATCTCCATTCCGCTATTCGTGTTCATGGGTTACTTAGTCGAGCGTGCCAACTTAATTGAAAAACTGTTCCGCTCATTGCATTTGGCTTTGGTGCGCGTTCCTGGCTCCTTGGCCGTTGCCACCATCGTTACCTGCGCAATCTTCGCAACCGCAACGGGTATTGTGGGTGCGGTAGTTACCTTGATGGGTCTTTTGGCCTTTCCGGCCATGCTCAAGGCAGGCTACGATACCCGTGTTTCAGCAGGCTGTATTACTGCAGGCGGTTGTTTGGGTATTTTGATTCCACCTTCGGTACTACTGATTGTCTATGGCGCAACTGCAGGCGTATCAGTGGTTCAACTTTATGCTGGCGCATTTTTCCCCGGAATTATGCTGGCTGGTTTGTACATCGGTTACGTCATTATTTTGGCTAAATTCAAGCCTAAACTAATGCCACCACTCGCACTTGACCAGCGCGCGGTCCCAATGCCGATGAGCTATACCGAACTCGGTGAAAAAATTAGTCAGAAGGTTATTCCAGCCATTTTGATTGCCCTGAAAGGCAAGCGTAATTTGCATGTGCGTCCTGCTGAGTTGCTACAGTCTCTGATGATTGCATTGTTACCGCTCTTGGTTTTTGCGATCTTTACTGGCTCGATTTATAAGGTGGTTACCGCTCCGGTGGAAGCTGTTGCTGGGATGGAATTGATGCAGATGGGTGATGCGGGTAGTGGCGTAGCTGCCGAAGAGTCGAGCAGCGGCCTATCCTTGCCTCCGGGCGCTGAGAAAGCCGATAGCGGCGGCCTGTCGTTGCCACCTGGCTCAGAAGAAGATAAGCCAGCGGCAGCTCCTGCAGCTCCGGTGATGAGTGCGGATGAAATAAAAGCAGCTGAAGCTGCTGCCGCAAAAGCGCTCGAGCCGCGCGACGCGCCAACCTGGTTCTGGGTGATGACCGCGATCTTTGCGGCCATGCTGGCGATTTATTACACTCTGCTAACCTGGGTACGTCTAGAGATATTCAAGATGCTCTTGGGCTCCTTCTTCCCATTGGCGGTATTGATTTTATTTGTACTGGGTTCGATTGTGTTTGGCCTTGCCACACCAACCGAGGCGGCAGCAATTGGGGCGATTGGCGGCGTCATCTTGGCGGCAGCCTACAAGCAGCTCAATATGCGCGTGATTCGAGAGTCTGTATTCTTGACAGCAAAGACTGGGGCAATGGTTTGCTGGCTCTTCGTCGGCTCCTCGATCTTCTCAGCAGCATTTGCCTTGCTCGGCGGTCAAACCTTGGTTGAGAAGTGGGTCTTGTCCCTAGGCCTCAGCCCAATGGAGTTTTTGATCCTGGCTCAGGTCATTATTTTCTTCCTCGGCTGGCCACTCGAGTGGACTGAGATCATCGTGATTTTCATGCCGATCTTCGTACCCCTGCTCGATGACTTTGGTATCAATCCATTGTTCTTCGGTCTCTTGGTTGCGCTGAATTTGCAAACCGCATTCTTGTCGCCACCGGTAGCGATGTCGGCCTTCTATCTCAAAGGGGTCTCGCCACCACACGTGACCTTAAATCAGATTTTTGCGGGCATGTTGCCATTTATGGGCATTCAGATTCTGGCGATTGTGTTGCTCTACACCTTCCCTGCCATTGGTTTGTGGCTACCCGAAGTGCTTTACAAGTAGTAGTTAATTTCAGTCAGAGAACCCCGCGCAAGCGGGGTTTTTTATTACTCAAGTCCAGCCTAATCGAGAGCAATTAAAATACATTCATGGTGAGAATAATTCAGCGCAACTCGGTATTGCTTCCCATTCTTAAATGGATGGCGTTTGCTGTTACTACAGTCATTGCTTTAGTGGCTTGCCTTGCCTTAGTCTATCTCGTCTCTACCCAGAATAGCCCCTCTGGCAGCCAGCAGATACTGGGCCTGAATGATGCTGTGAATATTAGCTTTGATGCCAGCGACATTCCCCACATCAAAGCGGCTACCGCGGGTGACGCCCTATTTGCGCTTGGGTATTTGCATGCAACCGAGCGTTCATGGCAAATGGAAATTAACCGCAGATTAGCCGCCGGCCGCCTCTCCGAAATCCTCGGTGAAGACACCCTGAAAATTGATCGCTTCATTCGAACCGTCGGAGTGAAGCACAGTGCCGAGCGGCAGTACGAGCGCTACCCAGTGGAGGCTAAACGCTTGTTGCAAGCGTATGCCGATGGCGTGAATGCAGGCAATTCGAAATTGGGCTGGGCCTTACCCATCGAGTACTTTTTGACCGGCTCCAAGCCAGGGCATTGGTCACCAACCGATAGCATCGCCTGGATGCTAATGATGGCAATGGATTTGGGTGGCAACTGGCAAAAAGAATTGCAGCGTTTGGAGTTATCGCGCGATCTGACTACCGCACAAATCTGGGAAGTCTTGCCGCCGTATACGCCAGGCAATCCCGTAACTAAAATCGATTTTGCGACGCTGTATAAAGATATGGGTATTTTTGCGGGCACCGATGCCAGTAAGTCCATCAAGCCTCTGGGCATTCAGGATGTGCGGCAACTGGATAGTAGGCAAGATCAGTTATTGCATGCATTGTTACCCGGCGGCAGGGACGGGATTGGTTCGAATAATTGGGCGCTCAGCGGCAAACGGACGACCAGCGGTAAACCGCTGCTTGCCAATGATCCGCACTTGGGTTTATCGGCTCCGGCACTGTGGTACTTTACGCGCCTCGAGGCTCCAGGCCTCAATGTCATCGGCGCAACCCTGCCGGGTATTCCAGCGGTAGTACTTGGCAGAACCGATAGTATTGCTTGGAGCTTTACCAACACCGGCCCCGATGTGCAAGACCTCTTCATCGAGGAACTCGATCCCGCCAATCCGGGGCAATACCGCACCCCCGATGGCATGGCTGCGTTTTTAGTCCGCGAGGAAGTAATTGAAATTAAAAATAAACCAGCGCATCGTTTTATTGTCAAGCAGAGTCGCCATGGGCCGATCATTTCAGAAACCTACGACCGGGCTAAAAATTTAATCAATACCGATCGCTTTGCTTTGGCTTTGCGCTGGACTGCACTCGATCTCGATAATCAATCGGTGATCGGCTTACTGGATATGAATCGCGCCACGAATTTAGAGACGTTCAAAAAAGCCTTACGTAAAAACTACGCCCCTATGCAAAACGTAGTGATGGCCGATACTGCTGGCAATATTGCGTTTCAGGCGGCTGGAGTTGCTCCCAAGCGCACCCTCCATCAAGGCCTCTATGGGATTGCGCCAGCCCCTGGCTGGGATAAGCAATACGACTGGCAAGGCTATATTCCATTTGATCAGTTGCCTGCTCTCGATAATCCCGATCAAGGCTGGCTTGCGACCGCCAATCAACAGATCTTGGCCGCTAATAATCCTAACCCGCTTACAGGCGATTGGGAGCTGCCATTTCGGTATGAGCGCATTGCATCTTTACTGGACGCAAAGCCGCAGCATGACTTTGCTTCGATGCGAACCATGCAGGGAGATACCCTTTCTCTGGCAGCAACGCCGTTACTTCCCCTCTTTAAGGGAACGCAGTCTACTCATTCAAGCGCAGCAGCAGCCCAAGCCATCATTGCGGGGTTTGATGGGGATATGCGCATCGATAGCAGTGGCGCCCTCCTCTTTAATGCATGGGTAGATCAACTGACGCGCCATTTATTTTCACGCTTAGGGGATTATTTTTCGGTGCAGTATGGCAAGCGTCAATTTAGAGATGCCTTACTCGAGCAGCTGTCGAATCCCAATAGTCTGTGGTGCGATTCCCCAAAAACAGAAGGGGTCGAGAGCTGCGCGCAAGCCTCACAACAGGCAATGGATCGCGCGCTCGAATACCTCAGTACGCAATACGGCGGTGATCCGGCCAATTGGAAGTGGGGCAATGCGCACATCGCCATATCGGAGCATCGCCCCTTTAGCCGGGTTCCATTTTTAAATCGGGTGTTTAATATCACGACGCCGTTTCCGGGGGATGGATTCACGATCAACGTCGGCAGGCCAGAGCTCGGCAAACACAAAAATCCCTTTGAGACCAAACAAGCAGCGAGCCTACGAACCGTCTTTGATTTGGCCGACTTAGAGCAATCGACCTTCATCTATCAAACGGGGCAGTCCGGCTGGGTTCAAAGCAAGCTCTATCGCAACCTCAACCCCCTCTGGGCAGACAATCAAGCACTACCCCTGCAGATGAAACCCGCCACGATTCAGCGCAAACTCGAACTCAGGCCAAAGTAGTCTGCCAGGGGTTTAAAATGAACAAATACATCAAATTAGGGGTGCTACGATGAAAAAATGGATTGCGGCAGCAACGTGCTTACTTCTCCTGACCGCCACCAGTGCGATTGCTGCTTGGCAAGAGATTGGCTCAAACGAACAATCGACAGTCTCCCTTGACATTAGTACCCTCAAAAGAGATGGTGACAGAGCACAAATAATGTCCATGCTCGACTTTACAAAGCCTGGCATCGACCCTAAAACGAAAGAGCCGATTCGTTCCATCATTGGTCTAAACGAATACCTCTGCGAAAAAGCCCAATACCGTCCAATTGAATACAAAGTCTTTTCTGGCAACAAAGGAGAAGGTAAAGTCGTTGCGGATATTAAATCGCCTGATAGTCCATTTGAAGCGATCACCAGCGGCTCTTGGGCTGCGGGAGTCTATAGCATTGCCTGCCGAGCGAAATAAGCCAGATTTATTGCCGCAGTATTGCCGCTGCATTGCTTGGCATAGCCTAGCCTATGCTCTCATTATTGGCTTTAGTATTTTCTTTTTATCGGGCTGCGCACTACCCTTAGCGGCCATCGGAAGCGCGGGAACTGGGGCGGCCAGTGCCGTAGGAGGTACGGTAGCTACAGTAGCGGTAGCCAATCCGAGCACAGCGGTAAGCGTCGCTTCAACGGTTGCGACTGGCAAATCCCCTTTAGAGCATGCCGCTTCGCAAGCCACCAAAAAAGAATGTAATTTTTTAAATCTACTAGGTCCTAAACCCGTTTGCCAAGAGTTTGTGCTTCCAAAGATCATGGATCATAGCCAAGAAATAGTTGGCATAGCCGATCGATCGATCGAGCCGCCAATGCCTGCGCCTAATAAATAAAATAGTGGCCTGAACGCTTTATTTTTTGTTTTCTTTATTCTTCTTAAACATTTCTACCCCATGCATTTTTTGTAAGGGTGCTGCCTAACTCCCTGCGAGGGGTTTTAACAGGCCACGCAAGTCATTGTGGTCTAGGGTGTGCATTAGCTCTAGTAACTCACCGAGCTCGCCCTTCGGAAAGCCTTTACGCGCAAACCAAGAAAGGTAATCGCCAGGTAATTCTGAAAGGGTGCGTCCTGCATATTTGCCGTAGGGCATTTTCATGCGAACGAGCTTTTCAAGGGATTCTGGGGTCACGGTGGTGCAGAGGGAAATTGGGGTGGCTGATGGGGTTCGAACCCACGACAACTGGAATCACAATCCAGGACTCTACCGCTGAGCTACAGCCACCGTAGAAGAAATGAGATTATAGCTTTTTGTCGGCTTTTAGCCAAAATTTGCCGGTCAGCCAAAGAGAGGTCGATCAGAGCTGGTTTTTAGGGCAAACACGCCATATAAAAACGCTTAATTTCGGGGTCGCAGCGCACGTCCTTGAGGGCAATCGGCCGCTCCAAGGAGATGCCTTCAATCGAGCGGCAGCGGCTGAGTGCAACGTAGACTTGTCCCGATGCAAAGGTTCCAGAAGATAGATCAACCTTCACTTTATCGAGCGTCTTACCCTGGCTTTTATGGATCGTCACGGCCCACGCCAGCATGAGTGGCAGTTGCTCATAGGAGCCAATCACATTGGGCTTAATTTTTCCAGATACCATATCGTGGTCATACTTATACGACTCCCATTTAAATGGCGTTACTTCGACCGTATTGGTATAGGCCCCATTGGGAATTTTGACCTTAATTTTGTCTTTGCCGATTTCATGAACAATACCAATGCTGCCGTTGACCCATTTTTTCGGAAAACCATTGTCATTAGCGGTAAACATGACTTTCGAGCCTGGTTTGAGGGTTAAGTTCATGGGCGAAGGTAAATTACGCTCATCCACGTTGAACTTTCCCTCTAACTTACCGGTAAAGCTAGTGGCATCACTCGTCAGATTTTTGAGCTCGCCGTGGTTAATCATGTCTGCCCTGGCATTGGTCGTGGTCAGTGTAATCGTCATGGGATCAGGTTCTGCCGCTTTAGTAAAGCAGGCATCATTGATGGTTTCTAATGCCGCCTCAATGTCTTCATTGATGCGGATTTGATTGAGCAGCTGCGCAAAATGAATGTCTTTTTGCCGAAAGATTTTTGTCAGTTCGATCATCGTAATTTCTTTGCGGTGCAGTGCCATAGCGCAAAAGAAATACGGGCCTTCATAACCTCGCTCATGCAGGATGTGCATATCGCTACTCGATACAACCGGCGGCAATTGAAATAAATCACCGACAAACATGACCTGTATGCCCCCAAATGGCTCGCCTTTTTTGGGGCCGTTTTCGCGCAAGAAAAGATCAATCGCATCCACCAGATCAGCCCGCACCATCGAGATCTCATCAATGATTAGGAGGCGAATATCTTTATACAGTTGGCGCTCACGTGAGGACCGCAGTGGCTTGATGTCCTCTTCTGGAAAAATCAACCGTGGCGGCAAGCGAAAGAAGGAATGAATCGTAACGCCACGCACCTGTAGCGCTGCAACCCCCGTGGGGGCTAAAACCACGACATTGCCAGCAATGGTTTTACGCAAGTGACTAATTAGGGTGGTTTTGCCTGTGCCCGCTTTACCACTAATAAAGATATATGGATCGCCTCGCTCCACTGCATCTAAGGCCAATTGATAGTCAGTAGTAATCTCTAACTCAACATCAGCGCCCTGGCTTTGTACTACGCTCATGAATATACCGCCGAGACAGCGTCCATCTCAAATGCAGCCCAATCGCCCAACTCCAAACTGGCCTCAAGGAAAAATTCAGCAATCGCCGCTTTGCTTTGCACTTTAGCCAAGGCATGGTGGTCCGATAGACGCTGGCGCCAATAGCGCGAACCTGCCCTACCATGCGCTAAGCCAAGAATATGCCGCGTAAAGGCGCCAATGTAAAACGGCTTACCCTTGCTCTGGCATTCATCAAACCAGCGCCATACTTGATGCACTAAGCCAATTTGCACCCGATGCCACTCCGACTCGCTAAAGAGATAGCCTGCAGCCTCTCCATCAGTCTCGAGTAAGTCATCCCAGCCCAAGAGCATGGCCGGAAAGTGGTAGGCGGCTCGCCCCACCATAAAGCCATCAAAGTCATGCCAGTGGCCTGCAATTTGGTCGTTGTTCTCGAGACCGCCATTGAGCAACACGGCCACATTTGGAAACTGCTTTTGGAGATCCAAGCGCAATTGCGCCGCCACGGCATAACGTAATGGGGGCTTGCTGCGGTTTTCTTTTGGTGAGAGGCCCTTTAATACAGCGTTACGCGCATGAATGGTGACCTGATGGGCGCCAGCATCGGCGACTGCCACCATAAAGTCGAGCGCGAATTGATAGTCTGCCGGATGCGTACTCGCATCCATGTGATCTAAGCCCAAGCGATGTTTTACCGAGATGGGCAAATCGCATGCTGCCCGCATCGCCCGAACGCAGTCAGCCACCAATTGCGGCTCTGCCATCAGGCAAGCGCCAAAGGCGCCGCGCTGTACTCGTTCTGAGGGACAGCCGCAATTGAGATCGATTTCGTCATAGCCCCACTGGGCTGCTAGGGTTGCCGCTTTCGCAAGATCCGCTGGCTCGCTGCCGCCCAGTTGCAGCACTACTGGGTGCTGCTCCTCGGAATAATCCAGATGACGCGGCACATCGCCATGCAGCAACGCGCCTGTGGTGACCATTTCGGTATAAAGAACAGCGCGCTTAGATAGCTGCCGATGGAAAGAGCGGCAGTGCCGATCGGTCCACTCCATCATCGGCGCAACGGCTAAACGCTTCCCTCCTGGATTAGCTCGGTGTTCGTTATCGGATTGCGTCATTGCATCTAAATCCATTGGATTTCTATTATTTGCTTCATGCCATTATCCAGCAACGCTGCTCCTTGCAGAGAGAAAAAGCCACCCAGAGGTGGCTTTTCTAATGCAGCTTGAGACGCCTACTCGCGCGAAGCCTTCTTGCGATCATGCTCTTTTAAGTGACGTTTGCGCACGCGAACGCTTTTGGGTGTAACTTCAACCAACTCATCGTCGCTAATGAATTCCACTGCGTACTCCAAAGTCAGATCAATTGGTGTGACCAAGCGGACCGCCTCATCGGTACCTGAGGAGCGCACGTTGGTTAGCTGCTTGCCTTTAATCGGGTTTACAACCAGATCGTTATCGCGACTATGAATGCCAATGACCATGCCTTCGTAAACCGGGTCGCCATGCTTCACAAACATGCGGCCACGGTCTTGCAATTTCCAAATAGCGTAAGCCACTGCTTCACCATCATCTTGGCTAATCAATACACCATTATGACGTTCGCCCAAAATACCGTCTTTTGCAGGCGCGTAAGAATCAAAAGTATGGCTCATCAAGCCATTGCCGCGGGTCATGGTCATAAAGTCACCCTGAAAACCAATTAAGCCGCGGGCAGGAATACGGTACTCCAGACGCGTACGCCCTTTTCCGTCACTCACCATATCTTGCAGCTCACCTTTGCGCTTGCCTAAATCTTCCATCACGGCACCTTGGGTAGCGTCTTCGACGTCAACCGTTAAATTTTCATACGGCTCCATCTTCACGCCATTCTCTTCATGGAAAACGACGCGTGGACGCGATACTGCCATTTCATAGCCTTCGCGGCGCATCGTCTCTACAAGAATAGTGAGGTGCAACTCACCGCGACCCGATACTTCAAACACAGTATCGTCATCCGTTTCTTTTACGCGCAATGCCATATTGGATTTGAGCTCGCGATCCAAACGCTCCCGAATCTGACGGCTAGTCACAAACTTACCTTCACGACCTGCAAATGGGCTAGTGTTCACCATGAAGTTCATGGTTAAGGTTGGTTCATCGATCTTCAGCATCGGTAATGCTTCAGGCGTATCAACTGCACAGACAGTGGTACCAATAGCCAACTCTTCAATACCATTAATCAAGGCGATGTCACCAGCAAAGGCCTCTTCAACAACCTCTCGCTCTAAGCCTTTGAATTTCAATACTTGGTTCACGCGACCCTTGAAAGGAACGCCATCCGGGCCATTCATGCAAATCACTTCCATGCCCGGCTTAACGCGGCCACGGTTCACACGACCAATACCAATCTTCCCAACATAACTGTTGTAATCAATTGAAGAGATCTGGAACTGCAAAGGACCATCCGGATTATCGTCGCGGACAGGAACATGCTTTAAGACGGCGTCGAATAGAGGACGCATATCGCCCTCACGCACATCTTCTGTCACGCCTGCGTAGCCATTTAAGCCAGATGCGTAGACGATTGGGAAATCGAGTTGCTCTTCAGTAGCGCCCAGTTTGTCAAACAATTCAAAGGTTGCGTTGATAACATAGTCACAACGCGCACCTGGGCGGTCAACCTTGTTGATCACCACAATTGGCTTTAAGCCAAGTGCTAACGCTTTCTTGGTTACGAAACGGGTTTGCGGCATTGGACCCTCAACTGCGTCAACCAAGAGCAATACACCATCCACCATCGAGAGAACGCGCTCTACCTCGCCACCGAAGTCAGCGTGCCCTGGGGTATCGACGATGTTAATGTGGGTGCCATCGTATTCAACTGAGCAGTTTTTGGACAGAATCGTAATGCCACGCTCTTTTTCCAAGTCATTTGAGTCCATAACCCGTTCAGTCATTTTTTCATTGGAACGGAAGGTGCCAGATTGGCGTAAGAGCTGGTCAACCAGAGTCGTTTTACCGTGGTCAACGTGGGCGATGATTGCAATGTTGCGAAGTGCGCGTTTAGTCATGTGAAGCTTCTAAAGTTAAAAATAAGGTTAAGGGGCTTGTGAAATCAAGCGTTTAGGGTGCAGTACGCCGGAACGGCAATCGGCTGTACCAATAAAGTTATGGGGCGCTGCGGTAGCGCGATAAATCCGCACCAAAGCTTCTGCCAATGGAAACTTCGTATTTACCGTGAGCGGAACGCGCTGACCCATTTCTAGGCGCTTGGCTTGTTGTGCATCTACGGTGAGGTGAGGCAAGGTTTGCAATAAAGCGTCTACTGGCAAGACAAAATCAGCGTGGTCTGCGGTTGTCCGCAAGAGATCATCTAAGGAGATGGACTGTGCCAAGCTCAGATGGCCCACTTCGCTGCGACGCAGACCAACCAAATGGGCGCCACAGCCAAGTGCTACGCCTAAATCTTCTGCCAAAACGCGAATATAGGTTCCCTTACTGCAACTCACTTCCAAAGTCGCTTCAGGCCATTGCACCTCAGTCCAAGCAATAGAGTGAATGATGACCGCACGCGCATCGCGCTCGAGCTCGACGCCAGCACGGGCGTACTCATATAAAGGCTTACCGTCGCGCTTGAGTGCCGAGTACATGGGTGGCACCTGCAGAATCGGGCCGGTAAACGCGGGTAGTAAGGCGTTCAAGGCAATCTGAATGGCAGCATCATCGGCAAACTGTGGCAACGGAAAGGACGTCACAATCTGCCCCTCCGCATCACCTGTGTCGGTATTAGCACCAAAACGGACGCGCGCAACGTAGCGCTTGTCAGCATCCAACAAGTCTTGTGAGTATTTGGTTGCCTCACCTAAGCAAATCGGCAGAAGGCCAGTTGCCATTGGGTCTAAGGTCCCGGTATGCCCTGCTTTATCCGCATTGAGTGCGCGCTTCACCGCAGTCACAGCACCCTGTGAGCTCATACCCAGAGGCTTATCCAGCAACACGACCCCATCAAGGCGTTGGCGCATCAAATTTCTCAATCTTTGCGGTCGCTATCGACCGCTTGATCAATTAATCGGGACATTTCCATGCCGCGCTCAACCGATACGTCGTGCACAAAATGCAAGGTAGGAACGGTATGTATATGCAAGCGCTTGAAGAGCAAGGAGTGCAAATAGCCGGCTTTTTCTTGTAAGGCAGTGAGGGCGTGATCGGGTTCGGCGCCCAGTACCGTGAAGAAGATTTTTGCATGCGCTAAATCCGGTGACAGCTCAACCCCCTGGAGGGTAATGAGTCCCAAACTGGTGCTACGCAATTCCCGCGGAATTAGTTCAGCTAAATCGCGCTGAATTTGATCCGCTAAGCGTTGATTGCGATGGGGGCTCGTTTTGTGCATAAAGAACGCAATCCGAATTAGAGCGAACGCGCCACTTCAGTCACTTCAAATACCTCAAGCTGATCACCCTCTTGAATGTCGTTGTAGCCCTTCAATGAAAGGCCGCACTCAACACCGGCACGCACTTCTTTGGCGTCATCTTTAAAGCGCTTGAGTGAGTCGAGCTCACCCGTCCAGATAACGACGTTGTCACGCAGCAAGCGTACGCTTGAAGTGCGCTTAACTAAGCCGTCAACTACCAAGCAACCTGCAATCGCGCCAACTTTAGACACCAAGAAGACCTGGCGAATTTCAACCATGCCGGTAATTTCTTCTTTCTTATCGGGAGTCAACATGCCGCTCAGAGCCAACTTCACCTCATCAACGGCGTCATAAATAATGTTGTGGTAACGAATGTCTACGCCATTGTTTTCAGCTAACTTACGCGCTAACGCATCGGCGCGCGAGTTGAAACCAATGATGACGGCTTTCGAGGCAACGGCTAAGTTGACGTCGGTCTCGGTAATGCCGCCCACACCAGCGTGGACAATCTGTACTTTGACTTCGGGGGTAGATAGCTTTTGCAGGGATTGCGATAAAGCCTCTTGTGAACCTTGTACATCGGCCTTAATAATGATTGGCAACAGCTTAGCCTCAACAGCGCCCTCACCCATATTTTCCATCATGGTTTCGAGTTTGACGGCTTGCTGTTTTGCCAACTTCACATCGCGGAACTTGCCTTGGCGGAAGAGCGCAATCTCACGTGCTTTACGCTCATCTGGCACCACTTGAACCGCCTCACCAGCAGCCGGCACTTCCGAGAGGCCTTGGATTTCGACTGGGATGGAAGGACCTGCTTCGTTGCATGGCTTACCGTTTTCATCAAGCATGGCACGCACACGACCAAAGGAAGAGCCCGCCAAAATCATATCGCCGCGCTTGAGCGTTCCAGACTGAACCAATACGGTTGCAACCGGTCCTTTGCCTTTATCCAGGCGCGCTTCAATCACCAGGCCGTGGGCAGGCGCATCTTTCGGCGCTTTTAGTTCAAGCACTTCAGCCTGCAATAGGACGTTTTCCAATAAGGAATCAATGCCCTCACCACTTTTTGCAGACACCGGAATAAATGGAATGTCGCCGCCATACTCTTCCGGCACAACCTGCTCAGCTACCAGCTCTTGCTTAACGCGCTCTGGATTGGCTTCGGGTTTATCGATCTTATTAATTGCCACCACAATCGGCACGCCCGCAGCTCTAGCATGGGCAATCGCTTCTTTGGTTTGGGGCATCACACCGTCATCGGCAGCAACCACCAAAATAACAATGTCCGTTGCCTTAGCGCCGCGTGCACGCATCGCAGTAAACGCTTCGTGACCTGGTGTATCCAAGAAGGTAATCACACCGCGCGGTGTTTCAACGTGGTACGCACCAATGTGCTGCGTAATTCCGCCAGCTTCGCCCGATGCTACTTTTGCTAGGCGAATCTTATCCAGTAAGGATGTTTTTCCATGGTCAACGTGACCCATTACGGTTACGACTGGTGGACGACCCAGCAGCTCTGCATCATGTCCAGCAATGCCGAGATCTAAATCAGGATCATCGAGTTTGGCCGCAAATGCCTTATGGCCCATTTCTTCCACCAAAATCATGGCGGTATCTTGATCAAGCACTTGATTGATGGTGACCATCTGACCCATGCCCATGAGCAGCTTAATCACTTCAGCACTCTTGACTGACATGCTGTGCGCTAAATCGGCAACCGTAATGGTTTCGGGTACATGCACATCGCGAACCACTGGCTCGGTAGGTACCTGAAAATTGGTATCGGCATTGCTCTCCGAGCTTTGGCGTTGACGCTTATTCCGTCCACCACCTGCCCGCCAGCCACCACCAACACCGCCGGAGCTATCGCCACGGGTTTTTAATCCGCCAGCGCGCTTAGCACCTTCCTCTTGCCAGGTGGAGGAGGTTTCGGATGACTTAATCAGCTTTCCGCCAACCTTCGCAGGGGCTTTTTTCTTATCGTCGGCACCTTCGGCCTTTAATGGCTTGTGTAAGGTGCCTTTTTTCGCTTCCTCGGCAGCCACTTCGCTTGGGGCCTTGAGAACGCGTGCAGGCGTACTCATCATGTCCCGAATCGCCAAGGCTTCCGCTTCTGCCGCAGCACGCCGCGAGCGAATATCAGCCAGTTGCTTTTCGCTGGCATCGGTCAATTCTTTTGCAGCCAGGTCTTTCTTCTTTTTGGACTCAAGCGCTTCAGCCGACTGGGCTGTTTTCGCATCCTCCGCAGAAGGCTTACCCTCTACTGGCGCAGCTGCTGCTTTTTGGCGGGCCTCTTCAGCCGCTTTCATTTCTGCTTCTTGACGTGCCAGCAACTCCGCTTGACGGGTTGCTTCTGCAGCCCGCTTCTCTAGCTCTTCCTCAGACAGGAGGGGTTTATTTGCAGGGGCTTTCGCTGGCTTTTCTTCAACTGGAGCCTCTTCCACCTTGGCAGCTTCATCGCCCCGTTTGACGAGTACCCGTTTTTTTCGCACCTCAATTTGTACGGTACGCGTTTTTCCAGTGGAATCAGCCTGACGAATCTCGGACGTCTCACGCTTGGTTAAGGTGATCTTTTTGCGCGCGCCCGTATCAGCACTGCCGTGCTCTTTTTGCAAATGCTCGAGCAGTACCGTTTTATCCTTCTCCGTAATCTTGGCATCCTCAGAATCTTTATTGATTCCGGCTGCTTTCAATTGATCTAAGAGGTCGGCCGAGGTGCGCTTAAGCTCCTGAGCAAGTTCTTTTATTGTGGTCGTAGCCATGGACTTCCTCTCATGAAGTAAACCAATGTTCGCGCGCTTTCATGATGAGCGTTTTCGCTGTTTCTTCGTCAATTTGTGTCGCCTCAACTAGCTCATCAACAGCCAGTTCAGCAAGGTCGTCACGGGTGTGAACTTGATTGTCAGCAAGCTTTGCAATCAACTCCGTCGTCATTCCCTCAAGGGAACGTAAATCTTGGGATACCTCACCAACGCGCTCTTCTTTTGCCAACTCCATCGTTAACAAGGAATCACGGGCACGGGTCCGCAGTTCGTTCACGGTATCTTCATCAAATGCATCGATCTCAAGCATCTCACTCAGGGGAACGTAGGCTACTTCCTCTAGCGTATTAAAGCCCTCTTCAATCAAAATATCCGCAACCTCTTGATCGACGTCGAGCTTATCCATGAAGATTTGGCGCACAACGGCCACTTCTTTTTCGGTCTTATCAGCCGACTCTTCTGGGGTCATGATGTTGATCTGCCAGCCCGTTAATTCACTGGCTAAGCGGACGTTTTGACCACTACGGCCAATGGCAATGGCCAAATTCTCTTCGTCCACCACCACATCCATTGCATGGCGCTCTTCATCCACCACGATCGATGAGACTTGTGCTGGAGCGAGGGCGCCAATAACAAATTGCGCAGGATCTTCGGACCACAAAACAATATCAACTGCTTCGCCAGCCACTTCATTACGAACGGCTGTAACGCGCGTTCCGCGAACGCCAACGCAGGTACCGATTGGATCAATGCGCTTGTCATAAGTGACAACCGCAATCTTGGCGCGCACGCCAGGGTCACGAGCAGCGCCTTTGAGCTCGAGCAAGCCTTGCTCAATCTCAGGCACTTCATTCTCAAACAGCTTGATTAAGAATTCTGGGCAGGTACGTGACAGCTCGATTTGGGGGCCGCGTACTTCGCGATCCACTTTCAAGATGTATGCGCGTACCCGATCGCCAGAACGTAAATTTTCTTTTGGAATCATCTGATCACGGCGCAGTAGTGCTTCCACCCGGCCGGATTCAATGATGAGGCCATTTTTATCAGCGCGTTTGACCGTACCGGTCATGACCAGCTCGCCACGCTCAAGGTAATCGTTCAGAATTTGCTCGCGCTCAGCATCCCGAATGCGCTGCAGAATCACTTGCTTAGCAGCTTGCGCGCCAATGCGGCCAAATGCTAAGGACTCGATCTGTTCTTCAATGAACTCACCGACTTCCATGTCCGGAAATTGCTCTTGAGCCTCAAAGAGCAGGATTTCTTTATCGGGTTCTTGTAAGCCAGCTTCGTTGGGCACGACCAACCAGCGGCGAAAGCTTTCGTACTCACCGGACTCGCGGTCGATGCCGACACGAATATCGACATCCTCTTCATAGCGTTTTTTTGTAGCCGATGCGAGCGCAAGCTCGAGTGCCTCGAACACAATTTCACGATCAACGTTTTTTTCACGCGCAAGTGCGTCAGCCAACATGAGAACTTCACGACTCATGATTTTCTTCCTTTGAAATCAATGACAGGGACCAACCGAGTCTTATCGACCTCGGCAAGGGAAAACTCCAACTGAGACTCTGCACCATCGCTCGCCTCAAACAACAAACCAAACTTGGCATCGGGTGAATCAACGCTTCCAGCGATGAGCCCCTCCAATACCCCACGAAAATTCTTACGACCGGAAACTGCAATACGCAATTTCAGATCAACCTCAAAACCTGCAAATCGCACAAAATCAGCTGCGCTTTTTACAGGGCGATCCAGTCCTGGGGACGAGATCTCCAGTCGTTCATACGGAATATTTTCCACCGGCAAGGAGTAACTCAACTGGTGACTTACTTTTTCGCAATCCTCGACCGTAATTAAACGCTCGTAGTCTTGGTTCTCAATCGTTACACGTAGCAAGCCTCCGGCTTCGCGCTCAATATCAACCAACGCGTAACCCAGATTTCCCAACTCGGCAGAAATAATCTGCTGCTCTCGCACAACGCCCCTTGCTGCAAAAATGGCAAAAAAAAATGGGCTTCAAAGCCCATATTCCGAACTACAGAACAGGCCAGCTTACGTTGATCGCAACATCAGCCGGTAAAACAGCACTGCAAACTACAACAGCGTAACTACGGGGAGAATTATAGCTGATTACGCCAAATCTTGAGTGAAATCAGAAGCTTTCGCTTGGGTTTCGGGGTTTTCTGGGTCCTTTATTGAAGGGTTTACGTCCCTTGGGGGCGCCCCGCTTTGGTCCACCAGCCCCTGGTCCTTGAGGGGATTGCGGGTTAAATGCGTGCCCATGATGGACTTTTTTGCCTCTTGCGCCCTGCCCTTGGCCTTGGCCGCCTGCCCGCCCCCCTTGTCCTTGGCCTTGGCCTTGACCCTGGCTACGACCTCTACCTGCTTGGCCTTGACCGCCGCTAGGTTTAGCATTTTTACCTTGGTGGGTCAGGCCATGGTGCTGATTGGCCATGGTCAATGCTTCACGCGAGCCCCAATAAGAAACCGAGGTTTGCATTGGATCTGGCTGGAAATCGTCCCCTCTGGCTGGATTGGAATCGCCACGACCCGATTGGCTGGAGCGACCCTTTTCACTCGCTTGGGGCACTTTGAGGCCGGCCGCTTTCATCAGCTGGGCAACACCTTCGTTTGGAATTTCTTCCCATTTGCCACGGCGTAAGCGCGGGGGCAGCAAGAAGATTCCGTAGCGCGTGCGTATCAGCCTCGAAACCGTATGGCCACTTGCCTCGAACATCCGGCGCACCTCACGGTTACGCCCTTCGGTTAAGGCCACGTGATACCAGCGGTTTGCACCATCGCCGCCGCCAGAGGCAAGGCGCAGAAAACGGGCCTGCCCATCATCCAATTGAATGCCTGTCTTTAACTGCGACTGCTGCTCATCGCTAAGCTCACCCAATATACGCACAGCGTATTCACGCTCAACACCGTAACGGGGATGCATGAGTCGATTGGCTAGTTCGCCCGAGGTTGTAAACAACAATAACCCTTCGGTATTAAAGTCGAGCCTGCCGACGGCAATCCAGCGCCCTTGGCGCGGCTTGGGCAATCGATCAAAGACAGTCGGACGGCCTTCAGGATCGGCTTGACTGACGATTTCACCCGACGGCTTGTGGTACAAAATCACGCGCGGTGGCTTGGTCTGAATTTTGCGGTGCACTGCCTTACCGTTAATCCGGACTTGGTCGGTTGGACCAACCCGCTGCCCAATGTGCGCTGGCATGCCATTGACCGATACTCGGCCTTGCACAATTAAATCTTCCATCTCGCGGCGCGAGCCCATACCCACATCGGCGAGTACCTTGTGGAGCTTGACGGTATCTTCATCGTCAGCGTCATCATCTAGACCATCTAAATCAGACCACACTTCATCGCGCAAACTGAGCGGCAGTTCATCGACGTTCGTGAACTGCAAACTGCTCATCTCATCGTCTGTGGGGCCGTCTAGATCATCGTGATCAGACTGGCGACTGGCATTACGTTCAACGCCGGCCTGATGGGAAACTGCAATCTCATCCGACGAATTCGCTAGATCTGGATTGGCTGTTTCGGCTTCAGGCGCATCCAAGGCTGCATCAAATTCACCCGACACCACCGACGCAAATAAGGCATCGCTTTGCGCAGGATCAAATGTGGGTTTTACTTTTTGTTCGCCTGGCGTATGCGGCGTACGCTCACCACCCTCTGGGCGTGGAGGCCTATCGCCGCGCGGTTTGCGGTTCTTAAAGGGGTGCTTGCCAAAGCGGCGAGGGCGGCGTTCGCCCTGCTCGCTACTCGGCGCACCGCTTGGCGCTTCGCTTTTATTCTCTGAAGAAGGAGCGCCTGAGTTGCTGTCGCTGCTAACAGGAGCGGTATTCAAATTGGGTGCTGCAGAATTGGTTTCGTTGGAAGAGGTCATTAATTATTTGATGTGTTTTCTGGCTTGGGCTCTAGCTCAGCGTCTTGCAGATCTTCTGGACTGCCGCCCTCTTCCATGGTGATTACTGTCTCGACTGTAGCCGATTGATCAAACTCGATGACGCCTTGACCCAAGGATTCAAAGGTCGGCGCGGCATCTTCCAGTAACGGTAGGCTTTGTAAATTAGGTAGGCTCAAATCATCAAGAAATTGTTTCGTGGTCGCATAGAGGCCAGGACGACCAATCGTCTCCTTATGGCCAATGACCTCAACCCAACCGCGGTCTTCGAGTTGCTTCATCACATTGCTGCTAACAGCAACGCCGCGGATCTCTTCAATCTCACCACGGGTAACGGGTTGACGATAGGCAATGATGGCCAGGGTTTCCATCACCGCACGGGAATACCGTGGCGGCTTTTCTGGTGTGAGTCGATCCAAATACTCGCGCATTGACAAACGACTCTGAAAACGCCAACCCGTAGCGATGTGCACGAGCTCCATTCCTTTGCCTTGCCAGTCCTCCTGAATCGCCTTCAGCACTGCTTCAATATCAGCTGGGCTGGTGTCCTCAGTAAATAGGCGTGTGAGATCCATTGCGGTAATGGGCTCTTGCGCGCACAAGAGGGCTGTTTCAATAACGCGTTTTTTGTGATCATCCATAAAATTCGGCCTAACAGGTCAAAGCCTGAGTGGCATAAAAGGGCTATCCGTCATGGGTTGGTGTGTTCTCTAGCTGCTTCAGGCAATCGTCCAAGGTGACTTTGTGGGTCAGGAGTTAATTTAGACGCTCTTGTCTGAGCGGATGCGGTGTGGGAGAAACCCATCAGGCAATTCACACAATTCGCTCACTAGTTGCGCCATTATAGGGGAGGCTGCCTACAATAGACAAATGGAATCGTTCAAAGCAAGCCCGACCCCCAACCCCAAGCGGCGCCATTTTTTGGGTTTAGCCTCGGTATTGGCCGGTCTTGGCACCCTGACCTTGAGTTCCTGCGCTACCGCTCCCCCTAAAAAACCGGTAATTGGCCTGGTTCTGGGTGCCGGCGCCGCGCGTGGTTTTGCCCACATTGGCGTGATTAAAGCCCTTGAGGCCCAAGGCATTTCACCCAATCTGGTGGTTGGCAGTAGTGCAGGTAGCGTGATTGCCTCCCTCTACGCCTCAGGCCTTAGCGGAAATGATCTGAATCGCATTGCCCTCACCTTGGATGAAGCGGCGATTGCCGATTGGGGACTGCCGTTTGCCGGTCGATTTGGCGGCCTCATTAAGGGGGACGCACTGCAGGCCATGATCAACCGGGAAGTGAAAAACCGACCCATCGAACAAATGCGCATCCCCTTGGGTGTTGTGGCAACCGATTTGCAGTCCGGTAAAGGGGTGCTATTTCGTCGTGGCGATACCGGCATCGCAGTGCGCGCCTCTTGCAGTATTCCGGGTGTATTTCAGCCCACCACCATTCAGGGTCGCGAGTATGTCGATGGAGGTCTTGTCGCGCCAGTACCAGTGCAATACGCGAAGCAAATGGGCGCCACCGTAGTCATTGCAGTTTCGATTTCAAACGAGCCTGGCCAACAAAATGCAAGCGGTACTTTAGGTGTTCTTCAGCAAACCATCAGCATCATGCAGCAAAGCATTAATAGCTACGAGCTACAAAGTGCCGACATCGTGATTCAGCCAAAACTCCATCAAATGGGGGGCGCTGACTTTAAGGCGAGAAGTGCTGCAATACTGGCTGGGGAGATTGCCACTCAAGAAAAAATGGCTCAAATAAAAGCGGCGATCGGCGCTTAAAACATCTGGGATTGTTTTTTAAACTTCTTCATTTCATTCATCAGGTTTTTGCGTTCCTGCTCGGAAAACTCATCGCTGCCGTCGAGGCGACGGGCGCCATCAAAACGCTTATCCCAATACACACTCGTCATGTCATCGACCCGAATGCTGGCGCCTTTGGATGGTGAGTGAATGAATTTATTCTCACCGACATAAATTCCCACATGCGAGAAGGTCATGCGCATGGTGTTGAAGAACACTAAATCGCCAGGCTGTAAATCATCGCGGGTGATGGACTTCCCTACTTTGCTCATCTGGGACGATTTGCGTGGAATCAAAAAGCTCAGCTTGTCTTTGAAAACGTAGGCGACGAAACCGCTACCATCGAGGCCCGATTGTGGAATATCCATATTCCAGCGATACCGCACACCAATCAATTCCATTGCCTGATTAATCAAATTCTCAGAACGGCCCGATACCGAATCCACAAGCTTGTCTGCAGCTCGAATGAAGTAGGCCTTACCCGCCTGCGTAAACGATTCGGCCGGCGCTTCTTTAGTTTGCTCACCCGCGGCAACAGCGCTGCCAACCGCCAGCGAACAAGCCATCGCTAGTGATCGGACAAAGGGGGAGCTAAAAGACATAGGCATCGGGCGAGTGTATCAAACTTTTAATAATTCACCAAACGGGGTGATTTAGCTTAAGTCTATGTTTATATTCAATATTTAAGCGTAAAGTGATGGTAAATTGCCTATTTTTTAGGCAGTATTGTGCCACCATGGCGCACTAGGTCATTTCAGCAGCAGTAAAGAGTTGCTTGGTATAAGCCTGCTTGGGATGCGTAATCAAGGCTTCGGTTTCGCCAAACTCCACGACCTTGCCCTCTTTTAAAACCATAATTTGGTGCGACATCGCCCGAATTACCGCCAAATCATGACTAATCATGACGTAAGCCAGGTTGTACTTTTTTTGTAACTCGGTCAAAAGCGCCAGCACCTGCTTCTGAATCGATACATCCAAGGCAGAGGTAGGCTCATCCAAGACCAAAATTTGCGGGCGCAATACGAGCGCGCGCGCAATCGCAATCCGTTGGCGCTGCCCTCCAGAAAATTCATGGGGGTAACGTTGTAAAGCCGATCGATCTAAACCAACCTCTTTTAGCATATCGAGCACCCGGGCTTCGCGCTCCGTCGCCGATAGGTTCGGAAAATGAACATCCATTCCTTCAGAGATAATTTGCAAGACAGTCATACGCGGCGAGAGCGATCCAAATGGATCTTGAAAAATTACCTGTAAGCTCGAACGCAGATTGCGTCTGGCTGCAGAGTCCAGTGCTTGCCAATCATTACCGAGCACATTGACCGTGCCGCCAACCTGGGCAGCAGAATCACCCAACAAACCCAAAATCGCCATGCCCAAAGTCGTTTTACCGGATCCAGATTCCCCAATCACTCCAATGGTCTGTCCTTGGCGCAATTCAAACTGCACTTTTTTTAGCACGGTATGGCGCGGTGGTTTTTTTAAAAAGGACAAGAGCTGCAGAGAATTCCCTGACTTCGATCCAGGATAGGATACGTGGAGATTTTCGGTGCTGAGTAACACCGGGGCTAGCGGCATTACGGGTATCAATGCACGTACCGGCTTGCTGTTCACCAAGGCTTCGGTATAGGTATTTTCAGGATGCTCAAAAACCTGCTTGGTGGCGCCGCACTCCATCAAATTGCCTTGATTTAAAACCGCGACACGCTCAGCAAAATGGCGCACTAAATTCAGGTCGTGGGTAATTAGCAAAATGCTCATGCCCTGATCAGTCTTTGCCTCAGCCTGCAATTCGATGAGGAGCTCCAATATTTGCATCCGCAAGCTAACATCAAGCGCCGTAGTTGGCTCATCGGCAATTAACAAACGGGGTTTGCATGCCAAGGCCATAGCGATCATGGCGCGCTGACGCTGCCCACCGGACAGTTGGTGCGGATACGAATAAAAACGGCGCTCTGGTTCAGGAATACCCGTCTTACGAAGGAGTGCAATTGCTTTTTCGATGCATTCCGCTTTCGATGTGAGGGGCTCATGCACCAAGACTGCTTCGACGATTTGATTGCCAATCGTAAACAGCGGATTTAACGCCGTCATCGGCTCCTGAAAAATCATGGCAATGTCGCGCCCCCGGATTTCACGAATGGCGGGCTCTGAAAGTGCGAGCAGATCCATCGATTGCGGAGAAGATCGTGAATCTAATTGGGCTTGCTTTGCGCTAACGGGGGTCCAAATTAACGTTCCTTCTACTTTGGCGCCTTCGGGCAAGAGGCGCAATGGAGCCAAAGCGGAGAGGGTTTTTCCAGAGCCCGATTCACCGACCAGTGCCACGCGCTCGCCGACACCAATATTCAAATTTAGATTTTTGACAGCAAACTTTTCACGTCGCCCGGATCCAAATGAAATCGAGAGATTGTCGTATCGCAGTAAAGGGGTGGCTAACGCCAATGGCTCACTCATCAGCGCGCCCCCAATGCTGCACCACTCTTACGGGAATCAAATGCATCGCGCAAGGCTTCGCCCATAAACGTGAGCAAGAGCAGGGTTGAAACCAACACCACAAAGGTGGATAAAGAGATCCACCACGCATCCAGATTGCCTTTCCCTTGCGCCAACAACTCACCCAAACTCGGCGTACCCGGAGGCACGCCCAGACCGAGAA
>JBIJAM010000036.1:0-17690 GCA_044345755.1 Polynucleobacter sp.
TCAACATCGTTACCATCACCCCGCCCGCCAAAGCAAAGACCAGTAAGGCCTTAATCAATGGCCCACGAATCGTGCTCGATAGCGACACATTATCAGGGTGCGGACGGTAAGACCGACCGTCAGGCGACCGCTTGAGCGAATGCTTGACTGGTGGCTTGTCTTTAGGAGAGATCGCCATATGGGGATTATATGTCGGCCGCTTATCCCCCTGTAAATCAGATTTAACCGACGCAAGTGCCGCCTTTTCCCGATAGTGCATGCGTACGCGATCAGCAAAAATCATGGCGTGCCGAAACGATCCATTTCCCCCGCCTCTTTTGATGCCATTTTGAGTGAATTGGGCGACGATCCCGCCATCGGCCATCCCTCCCGCAGTACTCCTTCCACACCTGAGAACCAGACCATGAATCACCATTCCTACGAAGCGGCAGCCCATCGCCTTTCTGAAGATTTCCCGCAACATAAAAACCGCAAGGACGACTCCGCTCTAGGGATGCCCTCTCCGCTACTACAAAAGCTGCAGCAGAGTCCGCTTTTACATGAAAAACCCATTTGGCTTGCAATTGTGATTTGCATTATGGCCGCCACATTGCTGAATAGTTACTGGTTATTTGAATTACGCGCATCCCAAAGCATGCAGCCGGTTGCAGCTGGTGAAGCAAGTCAGACTATCGATCAAGTCAAGGCGCTTGTTCTAAGCCTGAAGGACCAGCTTGAAGACAATCATGAGTTACTGTTATCCGAATTGGAATCACTGGAAAGCATGGTGTTGCAAAACACCAATGCAACTCGGACACGCAACGCCCACAGTCCGCAAGCCTCAAAAATTAGTCCTGCCGAGCAGGCCCTTAAGCGGTGGCGCTACTTGGGCATGAGTAACTCCAGTTCGGGCATAAGCGGTCTTTTTCATACAGGGGAAGCCGTTCGGCATATTGCTCTAAATAACCCCGCCGTAGAGGGCTGGTACCTTTCCTCCGTCACGCGCGAGCTAGCAATGCTCACGTCCAATGACGGCAAGTCTGTCACCATTTCCGTCAGCAAGGAGTAATGCATGGGATTGGTGTATTGCCTACTTTTGTTCCTCATCATTGCCATCAGTCCCTCTAATGGTGTTTATGCGGTTTCCGGCAACCGGGAGCCAAGCGCAGCACACCCAATTCAACAAAACACCATTAGCCTACACTTTGCCAACATTGAGGTCAGCGCCCTTCTGCACGAATTAGCGCGCCTTGGTGGCACAAACTTTTTATTAAGTGAGGCCATTCAAGGGCGCATTTCCTTGGACCTTAAAAATACGGCTTGGCATACCGCCTTGCACTCCATTTTGGCCAGCAGGGGTTTAGGCATCATTCGGCAAGGCGATATTTACTGGATTGCTCCCCATGCCGAAATTCTGAGTTTTCAAAAGCATCGCAGGGACGATGCCGCATTGCCTTTTGGGGGCGACCACCTCAGCAGTCCAAAGCAAATTTTGATTGAGGCGCGCATCGTCGAAGCGGACCACCGTTTTGCGCGTAACTTAGGTGCCAAACTGGGATTGCAGGCCAATGGCATCCGCGGTAATTCTGACAACAACCTGGTTAGTAATTTGGACTTGGGGGCATCGGGGCTGGCTGGCTTTAATCCAAGTACTGTAGCAGCCACCCTTTTATCCAAGGGAGCAACGCGATTGCTGCAGATGGAGCTATCTGCATTGGAAAGCGATGGTCAAGGGAAGATTTTGTCGAATCCACGCATCATGACCGCGGACCAGGTAAAGGCTACGATTGAGCAAGGTACTGAACTTCCATATCAAACGGCGAGCCAAACAGGGAGTAAGCTGCAATTCCGTAAGGCCAATTTACGCCTTGAAGTCATACCCAAAATTCATCCGGACGGCACGATTTCCATGCTGGTTTCAATCAACAAAGATACGGTCGGCATGAAAACCGAACAAGGGTATGCCATTGATACGAAGAATCTAAGTTCGGAAGTCACGGTTGAAAATGGCGGAACCGTGATTCTTGGGGGCGTCTACCAAACTACCGAGCGCGAGGATGTAGTGAAAGTCCCTTTGTTGGGCGACATCCCACTAATTGGACACTTTTTTCAGCATAAATCCACCTTACGCGATAAAACAGAGCTATTAGTCTTCATAACTCCTACCGTTCTCGGCAAACCCTAATAAAATCAGTTAGTGAATTCTTTAACAAAAAATATTTATCTTGTTGGCCTGATGGGTGCCGGTAAATCGACGGTAGGTAAATTATTGGCGCGTAAATTAGACCGTCGATTTATTGATGCCGATGCATTGATAGAGGAGCGCTGTGGCGTCAAAATCCCCGTCATTTTTGAAATGGAGGGTGAGGCCGGCTTTCGCAAGCGGGAGGCTCAAGCCATTAAGGAGGCAGTACAGGAAGAGTCGATTGTTCTGGCCACCGGTGGCGGCGCTGTCATTCTTCCAGAGAATCGCGCCTTACTGAGTAGCAGAGGTACTGTGATTTATTTACATGCAGGGCCAACGGAACTTTGGCACCGCACTAAAGGCGGTGAAGGCCGCCCTCTTTTACAAACCGGTGATGCGCGTCAAACCCTAGAGAATTTATATCGGGTACGCGATCCACTCTACCGCGAAATCGCAGACCATGTTATTGAAACTGGCAAACCCAGCGTCAATCAGCTGGTCCATACATTACTGATGCAACTTGAACTCTCCCCATGAAAACATTACACGTTGATTTAGCTAGCCGCAGCTATCCCATTTATATTGGCACAGACTTGCTTGAGCAAAAGGCGATATTCGAGCCCCACCTCAAATCCAGCACCACGGTTTTTATTGTGAGCAACACAACCGTTGCGCCACTGTATGCAAAAACGCTGACAAATACCTTAACCCAACTGGGTAAAACTGTTCGATTACTGGAGTTGCCTGACGGTGAGTCATTTAAAGACTGGCAGCACCTGCAGCTCATTTTTGATGAACTGCTTGCGCATGGCGCCGATCGCCAAAGCATGATCGTGGCTCTGGGTGGGGGCGTTGTGGGTGACATGGCAGGCTTTGGCGCTGCCAGCTTTATGCGTGGCATTCGGTTTATTCAAGTACCCACCACCTTATTGGCTCAAGTTGACTCGTCGGTGGGTGGCAAAACTGGCATCAATCATCCTTTGGGGAAAAATATGATTGGCGCTTTTCACCAACCGGTGGCTGTGATTGCCGATTTAAATACACTCCGCACACTCCCGGCACGCGAGCTCTCGGCTGGCCTAGCTGAGGTCATCAAACATGGCGCGATTGCCGATGCTGATTTTTTAGATTGGATTGAAGCCAATACCAGTGCATTACTTGCATGCGATACCAATGCGATGGCCCATGCGGTTTTGCGTTCATGCGAAATTAAGTCTGCGGTTGTTTCTGCCGATGAGCGCGAAGGCGGAATTAGGGCTACTTTAAATTTCGGACATACCTTCGGTCATGCGATTGAATCTGGGCTTGGATATGGCGAGTGGTTGCATGGTGAAGCGGTAGGCTGCGGCATGGTGATGGCAGCCGATCTGAGTGCGCGCTTAGGTCACATTGGCCAAGCTGATGCACAGCGCCTAAAACGAATGATTGAAGCAATGCACTTGCCCATCGTGCCGCCCAAGCTAGGCACAGAGCGCTTTATGGAATTAATGCAGGTCGATAAAAAGACAGAGGCAGGGCAAATTCGCTACATCACATTGGGATCGATTGGCGCAGCGCGCATTCAGCAAGTGCCGGACGCTACCGTGATTGAAACACTGGTTGCTACTGGCGCAGCGTAATAAAACGACGTCGCGCTTATTTCAGTGCGATGCTTAGTGGCTGGCCTGCTTGCGCACTAGCAAACTCGGATAAATCACTGAGCAACTCACGGCCGGTTTTGGTGTCCAGCCATAGCGGCTTTGCCATACTACCTGCCCAGCGGTAATGAAAGCCGCCACACTTTGCGGCTACCCAGATTTCATGGAGGGGTGGCTGGGTGTTGACCACAATCACACTGCGATCACGAAACTGAATGGTAATGACATTACCCCCCTGACGCGATACATCGAGATCCAAGTCCAGGAGATCATCGGCATCCAATGCCAGTTCGATCGACTGCAGCAGGTGCGCACCCAACTGATGAAATTGCGAGTCATCAATTGCTTCCGCCGCTGAATTACTAGGCTTGGTATCAGGCTGCTGCATGCTATATTCAATCATTCGTAATAAAGATAACCATGATAGCCATTCTAATCAGAGCACTGGGTATTGGACTTCTAATATCCCTCACGGGATGCGGGGTTAGGGGCCCCCTGTACTTGCCCACGGTACCACCCGCCCCCAATCCCCCAACTCAAGCTGAGCCCAAGGGCGTTTTATACCCGCCCAGTAGTCCAGCTAGCGCCAACCCACCAAAGCAATGACCGTCGACACCCAATCTAACCCCCTCCCCCATTTAGCTGGCTTTTCAGAGCGTGGCGGCCAGTGGTATGCCGAGGATGTTTCTTTAGAAAGCCTAGCAGAACAATATGGAACGCCTCTCTACATTTACAGTAAGCGCGCAATCACCGAGGCCTATCAAGCCTACGATCGTGCCTGTGTAGACGCAGCCGGTAAGCGGCGTGCCCGCATCCACTTTGCGATGAAATCCAATAGCAATTTAGCGGTCTTGGATTGCTTGCGGCGCTTGGGAGCTGGCTTTGATTTAGTGAGTGGCGGCGAACTGGCCCGCGCCCTAGCCATTGGTGCTGAGCCTTCAAGTCTCGTATTTGCTGGGGTAGGCAAATCCGCCACTGAAATTGCAGCAGCACTGAAAGCAGGCGTTAAATGCATCAATGTGGAGTCGATTCCGGAGCTGCATCAAATCAATCGCATCGCTTCACAGCAGGGTTGCCGCGCGCCCATTTCCTTGCGCGTTAATCCCGATGTCGATGCACAAACACACCCGTATATTTCTACTGGTCTCAAAGGTAATAAGTTTGGCATTGCTTACCATGAGGTTCTGAAAACCTATCGCGAGGCAGCGCTCTTATCGCACATCGACGTCGTCGGTATTGATTGCCACATTGGCTCGCAAATCACCAGCATCGCGCCCTACTTAGATGCCGTTGATAAAGTATTGGACTTGGTGGTTCACCTCAAAAAAGAGGGGACCGTGATTCACCACCTCGATTTAGGAGGCGGTCTTGGCATATCTTACGGAGCCGAAACGCCACCCGACATTACTGAATTTACTAACGCCCTGCTCAATCACGTTGCCAAACGTGGCTTTGCGCACCTGGATGTGGTCCTTGAGCCGGGTAGGTCATTGGTTGGTAATGCAGGCGTTTTACTCACGCGTGTGGAGTACCTCAAACCCGGCGCGGAAAAGAATTTTTGTATTGTGGATGCGGCGATGACCGAATTAATGCGCCCCGCACTCTATGAGGCGTATCACGCGATTGTGCCGATTCAGACAAAAGAACTTTCGCATCAAACTTATGATGTGGTGGGACCGGTTTGTGAGTCGGGTGATTGGCTTGGTCGTGATCGCGCGCTTGCGATTGCAGAAGGAGATTATTTAGCGATCTTGTCTGCTGGTGCATACGGCTTTGTGATGTCTTCAAACTACAACACGCGGCCCCGCCCCGCTGAGATCATGGTGGATGGCGATAAAGCCTATGTGATTCGTGATCGTGAAAATGTGAGCGATCTTTTTGCGGGCGAACGTACCCTGCCTTAAAACAAAAACCCCGCACAGTATGCGGGGTTTGTCTTTGATGCAGCAAGCAGGTTTAGCGTAAACCAGCCATGTAATCTGAAACTGCCTTCATTTCAACGTCCGATAGCTTGGCAGCAATGGCGGTCATCGCTGCATTATTTTTCCGCGTGCCATCGCGGAAGTAACCAAGTTGTGCCACGGAATAATCTGCCCACTGACCACTCAGAAGTGGGTACTGTGCAGGAATACCAGCGCCGTTCGGACTATGGCATGCAGCGCAAGCTGGGATGCCTTTTTCTGCAATACCGCCCGCATAAATTTGCTTACCCAAGCCAATGGTCTCTTTATTCTGAGCAACGCCCAAGGAAACCGTTTGCTTACTCAGATACGCGGCGATATTGGCCATATCTTGTTCTGTTAAAGCGGCTGACATGCCGGCCATAATGGCATTTGCACGTGTGCCATCTTTGTAGTTTTTAAGCTGCTTGATGGTGTAAGCGCTGTGTTGGCCAGCCAACTTTGGCCATGCGCCGGCAGCACTCTTGCCTTCCGCACCGTGGCAACTTGCGCAGCCGATTACACCGCGCTGTGGATCACCATTGGTATACAACTTCTCTCCAATTGCTGCATCGGGTTTGGCTGGCTTGGTAGCAGGGCCCGCAGCAATGCTAGAGGCACTAAAGCCGAAACTGGCGGCAACTAAAAAGGCCATGAAACCGGACCGAAAGCCGTTTAATTTGGAGATTTGAACAGATTGACGCATTATGTTTACCTTAACAAAAATTCCTAAGAGTGCATGGATAACGCCAATTTACCGACGCCCGCCATTTCTTCCACTATTTTCCGTGATTTTACAATAGCTTGCACACATGTCTAAACTCTTTCAAGCGCGTTTCGCCACTACCGTAAACGACATCCACTGCCTACCTGAGCTGGGGCTGCGTGAGGTCGCCTTTGCTGGGCGGTCAAATGCGGGCAAATCCACTGCGATTAATGTGCTGTGCAATCAAAAAAGGCTGGCTTTTGCCAGTAAAACCCCCGGACGGACCCAGCATATCAATTATTTCGGGGTTTTTGCCAAAGAGGACTTATTGGCTTATTTGGTGGACTTGCCGGGATACGGCTATGCCGCTGTCAACCGCGAAACCAAATACCACTGGAACGGCCTTTTAAGCGACTATTTGCAGCAACGTAACCCCTTGGTTGGCCTGATCCAGATTGTCGACGCCAGACGGGGTATTACCGACCTGGATGAGCAAATGATTCAGTGGTTTGTGCCCACCGGTAAACCGATTCATATCTTGCTGAGCAAGTGCGATAAATTGAATAAAAGTGAGTGCCGTCATGCCCTTGAGGAGGTTACTAAGCAATTACAGCAGTACGATCCGGACTTGGGTGACGGCGCTAAGGCATCTTCCCGATTAACAGCACAGCTATTTTCGAGTACAAAGCGAATAGGGCTGGAAGAAGCCGATAAACTGATTCTAAGTTGGCTGTTTCCTGAACCCCAAACCATTACTGCACCTTTAACTACCGACATACCCCATGAGCTCACTATTCCAGTTCCCCGCCCATAGACCCCGCCGGATGCGTCGCGATGATTGGTCGCGCCGCTTGATTCAAGAAAACACCCTGTCTTGCAGTAATTTGATTTACCCGGTATTTTTACTGGAAGGTACAAAGCAAACGGAAGCGGTGAAGTCGATGCCTGGCGTTAACCGGGTGTCACTCGATTTACTCTTACCCGTTGCACAAGAATGCGTTACTTTGGGTATCCCAGTACTGGCTCTATTTCCAGTAATCAGCAGTCAATTAAAAACCCCGGACGGGCAAGAAGCGTTTAACCCCAATGGACTCGTTCCAACTGCGGTGCGCGAGCTAAAAAAACATTTCCCTACTTTGGGCATCATGACCGATGTCGCACTCGATCCCTATACCAGCCATGGTCAAGATGGCGTATTGGATGATGCGGGACGTATTCTGAATGATGAGACTACTGCCATCCTAGTAAAACAAGCCGTCATGCATGCTGCTGCTGGCGTCGATATCGTGGCACCGTCGGACATGATGGATGGTCGCATTGGCGCCATTCGTGCTGCGCTTGAAAAAAACCAACTGATCCACACCCGCATCATGGCCTACTCGGCCAAATATGCATCGGCGTTTTATGGTCCATTTCGGGATGCAGTGGGTTCAGCTCAAAACCTCGGTAAGGCCGATAAAAAAACCTATCAAATGGATGTTGCAAATAGCGATGAAGCGTTGCGTGAGCTTGCGCTCGACATTAGTGAAGGGGCTGATATGGTGATGGTCAAGCCCGGCATGCCCTATTTGGATATTGTGCGTAGGGCCAAAGATACTTTCTCGTACCCTACCTTTGCCTATCAAGTCAGCGGTGAATATGCCATGCTAAAAGCGGCAGCACAAAACGGTTGGCTTGACCACGATGCCGTCATGATGGAATCGCTGATGGCGTTTAAACGCGCTGGTGCCGATGGGGTATTGACTTACTTTGCGCTCGAGGCGGCGCGCCTTCTAAAAGCAAAGTCGTAAATCCGTCTTGCTTGCTTAAGGCGCTACTGCGTTTAGACGCGGTAAGAAACGATCGGGCGGCATGAATCCGACTACGCGCTGATTGATCTGCTCTTCGCCCACAGGCTTAAACAGCAGAATACCGGGCGGGCCAAATAAACCATACTGTTTTAATAATGCCTGATGCTCGGCAATATTGCGAGTGACATCCGCTTGTACCAAAATAAAGTCCTGCATCTTTTTAGCTACCGCTGCATTTTGAAACGTTTTGATTTCCATTTCTTTGCAACTGATGCACCAGTCTGCATAAAAATCGAGCAGCAATGGTTTGCCCGTGCGTTTGGCCTCATCAAAGAATGGCTGTAAGGCCTCGATCGAGCCGACGACCTTAAAGGTCAAATCACCCAGCCGCTTTTCTGCTCTAGCTTGCCCACCGCTTGCGCTTTCAGTAGGGCTGTTGCCAAGAAAGATTGGTGAAACAATCCACGCAGCCAGCACGATAAGCATGATGCCCAATACGCGCTGAAGACCAATCATCCATTTGCCAGTAGTTGGTATCAGCATGCGCGCTTCTACTGCGATGAAAAAGAGAGGCAGCCCCATGCCCAGCGCCATTACAAATAGCAATCCGCCACCTAAACTCATAGATCCGGTATGCGCTATAAAACCGAGCACACCGGCTAGTGGCGCAGTGATACATGGACTAGCTACCAAGGTGGACACACCGCCCAAAATAAAAGCACCCGTGATACTTCCGCCCTTTTGACGGCCAGCAATCCGATCAATGTGCTTGTGCCAAGACTGCGGGAAACTCAGCCCGTAAAAACCAAATAGACTTCCGGCTAGTACTAAAAGCAATATTGCAAAGGCAATTAACACTATGGGATTTTGTAGGGCTTGCTGCGCGCCGCTACCCAATGCCGCCATCAATACTCCAGCTAGCGCATACATGAGCGCCATCCCTAAAATATATGCTGCTGCGAGCACTGCTGCGCGCGACTTTTTAATTGGTTTACTGCCTTGTGTACCAAAAACAATGCTCGACAAAATAGGTAGCATGGGCAATACGCAGGGTGTGAAGGCTAATGCCAAACCAAGCACAAAGAAAGCAATGAATAAATAAGCTGTTGGTGTTTCTTTTAAAAACTGGCCGATCGCATTCACATCATCACGCTGCTGCCATAGGCCTATAAATTGATCCGTAACACTTGACTGTTGAGTGCTTGAACGACTACTAGCACTTAGGATTTCCTCATCTGGCATGGGCATGACCTGTACACCCGGTGCAGCGATATTGAATTTTAACGTTGTGGGTGGATAGCAAATTCCGCCATCGGCACAGCCCTGTAAATCGACTTCAATCTGTATTCCCTGCCCTTTTTCTGCCAATGCAGTCCCACCTGGTAGCGTCAAGGTGACTTCGATTGGATACCGATAGATCGGCATTTTTTTCTGAAAGGT
The DNA here is from genome assembly GCA_044345755.1 of Polynucleobacter sp. Taxonomy (GTDB): domain Bacteria; phylum Pseudomonadota; class Gammaproteobacteria; order Burkholderiales; family Burkholderiaceae; genus Polynucleobacter. The sequence goes on from JBIJAM010000036.1 coordinate 9,678, forward strand.
CTCATCAAACTTGACTTCGGCTTTGGGCAGTACTGCCGTCAAGGCTTGACTTGCGCCACCACCCCGCATCAGCCGAAACTGAAAGGCCTCTTGGTAGAGGTAGTATCCCTTTGCAGTCAAAAAGTTGACTTGCAGTTGCGTCTTGTTTTCCAGCCAGCTGACGGTTACTGGGAAGGCTTTATCGGGGTGTAAAAATGCTTTCTGAGCGCTGGCCGGCAGCATCAATAGGAAGCTAGCTGCTATCGCAATTGCAGACAATAACCATGCATTGATTCGGGAATGGGCTTGAAATAGCATCATCTAATTGGGCGCGAGCATTGTCTCTGCGACAACCCACCGAGCATAGTCTGTATCGCTATGGGTAATTGGCTGAGCAATAATTTCAGGGACATCATAGGGATGATTTTGCTTGATAAAGGCTGAAATCGCAGACCATTGCTCAGCCGTGGTTTTTGCCACTAATACCGTCTCTTGATCCTCACACAGGCGGCCTTCCCAGCGGTAAATGGAGTGAACACCGGCCTGTATTTGTACACAGGCCGCTAAATGCGCATCTATCAAGCGCTTTGCTAATTCCTTGGCGGCATCCTTGTCTGGAAGGCTTGTCATCACCAATAGCAATTCAGTCATTGGGAAAATCCATTGTTCGCTGTGTGATTCATAAGTTGGGCTTGTTACCAAAGCAAAAAGCCAGACCGGAGCCTGGCTTTTGACTATACCCCAAAGACTTACGCTGCGTCAGCTTCGACTGCAGTCTCTTCGACTTCTGGGCGATCCATCAACTCAACCAAGGCCATTGGCGCATTGTCGCCATGGCGAAAGCCAAACTTCAAAATGCGCAAATAACCGCCTGGGCGTGTCGCATAACGTGGGCCGAGTTCAGCAAAGAGCTTGGTGACGATGTCGCGATCGCGGGTGCGATTAAAAGCCAATCGGCGATTTGCCAAATTGTCTTTTTTACCTAAAGTAATTAAAGGCTCAACAACCATGCGCAATTCTTTTGCTTTAGGCAAAGTGGTCTTAATCACTTCATGCTCTAAAAGCGAATTGGACATATTGCGCAACATCGCCAAACGATGGGATGAAGTTCTGTTGAGTTTGCGTAAGCCGTTTCCGTGACGCATGGTGCTTCCTTTCTAATTATTTCTCGAGGCTAGCGGGTGGCCAGCTCTCAAGTTTCATGCCAAGACTCAAGCCACGCGCCGCCAATACATCCTTAATTTCATTCAAGGATTTGCGACCCAAGTTAGGTGTCTTTAACAATTCATTTTCGGTACGTTGGATCAAATCACCAATGTAATAAATATTCTCAGCCTTTAAGCAATTGGCAGAGCGCACTGTCAACTCTAGATCATCGACTGGACGCATCAACATTGGATCAACCGTCGATGAACGGCTTGGAGCCAAATCGCCCATTACTTCGCTGCTTTCGAGGGCGGCAAATACAACCAGTTGATCTACCAAGATACTAGCAGCTTGACGAATCGATTCTTCTGGCGATAACACACCGTTGGTTTCAATGGTCATGACCAAACGATCTAAGTCAGTACGTTGCTCAACGCGAGCAGACTCTACTGCATAGCTTACGCGTGAAACCGGGCTAAACGAAGCGTCCAACACAATGCGGCCAATTAACTTAGTCGCTTCATCGTGGTACTGGCGCACGTTACCTGGAACATATCCACGGCCTTTTTCAACTTTGATCTGCATATCCAGCTTACCACCTGCGGACAAATGCGCAATCACGTGATCTGGGTTAATGATCTCTACATCGTGCGGCAAATCAATGTCCTTTGCGGTAACAACGCCAGGGCCTTCTTTGCGCAAATTAATCGTTACTTCATCGCGTGACTGGAGCTTGAATACAACACCCTTCAAGTTCAACAATAGATTAACAACGTCTTCTTGAACGCCATCCAGAGTGGAATACTCATGAACAACGCCGGCAATAGCAACTTCGGTAGGCGCAAAACCCACCATGGATGACAGCAATACACGGCGTAATGCATTGCCTAAAGTGTGGCCATAGCCACGCTCAAACGGCTCCATTACAACTTTTGCTTGATTTGCTGTAATTGCTTCAACAGAAATAATTTTTGGCTTGAGCAAATTTGTTTGCATATTTTCTTCCTTAAAGTGCCTAATTAGCGCGAATACAATTCGACGATCAAACTTTCATTAATTTCACCGCTAATTTCATCGCGGTCTGGCACTTGTTTAAATGTTCCTTCTAACTTTGTAGCATCAACGGTAACCCAGTTAACTGCGCTTGTTTGCTGCACTAAATTGAGTGATTCCTGAATGCGAGTTTGCTTCTTTGCTTTTTCACGGATCGCAATCACATCGCCAGGTTTAACCTGAATCGATGGGATATTGACTGCACTGCCATTAAGCATTACGGCGCAATGCGATACCAACTGACGTGCTTCAGCACGTGTAGAGCCAAAGCCCATGCGATAAACCACGTTATCCAAACGGGACTCTAGGAGCTGCAATAAAGTTGCACCCGTATTGCCTTTGCGACGCTCTGCTTCAGCAAAATAACGACGGAATTGACGCTCTAAAATTCCGTACATGCGTTTCACTTTTTGTTTCTCGCGCAACTGATTACCGTAATCCGATGTCCTGGAGCCGGATGTGCGTCCATGTTGACCTGGCTTAGTGTCCAGCTTGCATTTATCTGACAGAGCACGGCGTGCACTCTTCAGAAATAAGTCGGTACCTTCCCGACGTGATAATTTGGCCTTAGGGCCTAAGTAACGTGCCACGGTGCTTTCCTTTCTTTGCCGCAGTCTTTCGACCGGCGGTGAGTTCACCCCTTACATCAGATGAACAGTGGGCTTTAATAAAAAATAACTAAACGGATACTGCAAACTGCAAAACTTAAATACGGCGACGCTTTGGAGGGCGGCAGCCATTGTGTGGCACAGGCGTTACATCCTGAATCTCAGTAATCTTGATTCCCAAGGAATTCAAGGCACGAACAGCTGATTCACGGCCTGGGCCAGGACCCTTAATTTGAACTTCTAAATTCTTAATGCCACATTCGATTGCAGCTTTGCCAGCAACTTCAGCTGCCACCTGAGCAGCAAATGGAGTTGACTTACGTGAGCCTTTAAAGCCTTGGCCGCCGGAAGTGGCCCATGACAACGCATTGCCTTGGCGATCTGTAATGGTAATGATGGTGTTATTAAACGAAGCGTGGACGTGCGCAATGCCGTCTGCTACGTTCTTTTTCACTTTCTTACGAGCACGCTGGGCGGCTGCGTTTGAAGTACTTTGCTGTTTTGCCATGTCGTTAAACTCTCTCGATTATTTCTTAAGTGCGATGCCAGACTTCCGTGGGCCCTTACGGGTACGCGCGTTTGTCTTTGTACGTTGACCGCGAACTGGCAGGCCTTTGCGATGGCGAACACCGCGGTAGCAACCCAAGTCCATCAAGCGCTTGATGCTCATCGTGACTTCACGACGCAGATCACCTTCTGTCGTGAGCTTGCCGACTTCATCGCGCAATTTTTCTAAATCGCTATCGGTTAAATCTTTTACTTTCTTGTCAATTGGAACACCAGTCGACGCGCAGATTTTGCGTGCTTGTGTTGTGCCAATGCCAAAAATAGCCGTTAAACCGATAACGGTATGTTGATGATTCGGGATGTTTACCCCAGCGATACGTGCCATGAGAATTCCTCTTAATTAACCGAATTAGCCTTGACGCTGCTTATGACGTGGATCTGATGAACAAATCACACGCACAACGCGTTTGCGCTTAATGATCTTGCAATTTCTGCAAATGCACTTTACGGATGCCAATACTTTCATAACTCACCTATTAAAATATATTTACTGCTTAACCACTACTTCGCGCGGAAAATAATGCGCGCGCGCGTCAGGTCGTATGGAGTCATCTCCACCGTCACCTTGTCTCCTGGAAGAATGCGAATGTAATGCATCCGCATCTTTCCAGAAATATGCCCCAATACAACGTGTCCGTTTTCCAGCTTTACGCGAAACATCGCGTTCGGCAAATTCTCTACTACTTCACCAGCCATTTGAATAACATCATCTTTTGACATAGTTACTGTGTAACACCCATCTTAAAGTTGGCCTTCTTCATTAAAGAGCCATACTGCTGCTGCATTACAAACGACTGCACTTGCGACATAAAGTCCATTGCTACGACAACAATAATCAAGAGCGAGGTGCCGCCAAAATAGAACGGTACGTTGTATTTCAAGACCAAGAACTCTGGCAGCAAGCACACCAGAACCATGTAAATAGCGCCGCCCAAAGTCAGGCGCACCAAAATCTTGTCGATATAACGGGCTGTCTGGTCGCCTGGACGAATACCAGGAACAAAGGCTCCGCTCTTCTTTAAATTATCTGCAGTGTCACGGCTGTTAAATACCAACGCGGTGTAAAAGAAACAGAAGAAAATAATGGCCGCAGCGTAAAGAATCACATAAACCGGCTGTCCTGGGGCTAAAGTCGCCGCCAAATCTTTAATCACGCTGCTGAACATATTGGTCGGCTCACCTGAGGTAAACCAGCCAGCAATCGTTGCAGGGAATAAAATAATCGACGAAGCAAAAATGGGGGGAATAACTCCAGCCATATTCAGCTTCAGTGGCAAATGGGATGATTGGCCGCCATACACTTTATTGCCAACCTGGCGCTTTGCATAATTAACGAGGATGCGTCGCTGGCCGCGCTCAACAAACACCACGAAATACGTCACTGCAATCACGATGAGCACAATGAACAGGCCAGCCAAGATACTCATAGATCCAGTACGAACCAATTCCATCAGGCCGCCAATTGCGCTGGGCAAACCAGAGACAATTCCAGCAAAAATAATGATGGAGATACCGTTGCCTAAACCGCGTTCTGTAATTTGCTCCCCAAGCCACATCAGGAACATCGTTCCAGTAACCAAGGTAATCACGGTGTAAACCTGAAACGCCATGCCAGGGTCAATTACAAGACCAGGCTGTGCTTCTAGCGCTACTGAAATACCCAAAGCTTGGAAAGTCGCCAAAACAACCGTTGCATAGCGTGTGTATTGCGTAATTTTGCGTTGGCCAGCGGGGCCCTCTTTTTTCATCGCCTCGAGCGATGGAACAATGATCGTTGTTAACTGCATGATGATCGATGCAGAAATGTAAGGCATGATGCCAAGCGCAAATACGGTGAATCGAGACAATGCGCCACCTGAAAACAGGTTAAACATGCCCAAGATGCCATCTTTTTGGCCTGAAAATAACTCAGCCAACTGATTTGGATCGATGCCTGGTACTGGAATATGTGCACCGATTCGGAACACAACCAAAGCGAGCAGCAGGAAAACCAAGCGTCGGCGTAAATCGCCGAACTTGCTCCCTGCTTGCGCAGCGCCTTGAGTGTTGGAAGAGCCGAGTGCCATTACTGTATCAATTAAGCCTGATCAACCAACTTACCACCCGCAGCTTCAATAGCGGCTTTTGCACCGGCAGTTGCTGTTAAGCCTTTTAAAGTCACAGCGCGCTTGAGCTCACCCGTCTTAATTACCTTAACGGCATTGATCTGCTCGCCTGCATAACCATGCTGCTTCAAAACCAACAGATCTACTTCTGGCAAACCAATCTTTTCGAGGTCATTCAATGTAATTTGGCCAACGTGACGGCGTGTCAAGGACACGAATCCGCGCTTCGGTAGGCGACGATACATTGGCATTTGACCGCCTTCGAAACCAACTTTATGGAAGCCGCCTGAACGGGACTTTTGTCCCTTGTGTCCACGACCAGCTGTTTTGCCAAGGCCCGAACCGATACCGCGTCCAACGCGGCGACGATTTTTCTTAGAACCTTCTGCAGGTTTAATTGTGTTGAGTTGCATAGTATTTGCCTATATATCTTGCTGATCGTTAGCCGATGACTTTGACCAAATAAGAAACTTTATTAATCATTCCGCGTACTGCAGGCGTATCGTGTAATTCTGAAACCGAATTGATACGGCGTAAGCCTAAACCGCGAACAGTCGCACGGTGACTTTCACGAGTACCAATTAAACTGCGAACCAATTGCAGTTTGACTTTAGAGTTGGATTGCGTTGTCATTTATAAATTCCTAATCTAGTGGTCTTAGCCGAGAATCTCTTCAACTGACTTGCCGCGCTTCGCAGCAATTTCAGAAGGAGTGCTCATCTTGCTTAAACCATCGATGGTTGCACGAACCATGTTGTACGGATTGGTTGAGCCAATCGACTTTGCAACAACGTTGGTTACGCCCATTACATCAAAAATAGCGCGCATTGGGCCGCCGGCAATAACACCTGTACCGTCTTTGGCTGGGGAAATCATCACCCGTGACGCGCCATGCTGACCGATCACGGTATGTTGCAATGTGCCCTTGCGGAGCGTTACCTTGATCATCTTGCGACGGGCTTCGTCCATTGCTTTTTGAACGGCCACAGGAACTTCTTTCGACTTCCCTTTGCCCATTCCAATACGGCCATCGCCATCGCCTACTACGGTCAGTGCAGCAAAACCTAGAATACGGCCGCCCTTCACTACCTTCGTTACGCGATTAACAGCAATCATCTTTTCGCGAAGACCATCATCGCGCTCTTCTGATTGCATTTTGGTTTGCATTTTTGCCATGTTTTTTCCTAAACCGATCTGTTAGAACTTCAGGCCGGCTTCACGCGCGGCTTCAGCTAATGCTTTAATACGGCCGTGATAACGGTGGCCAGAGCGATCAAAGGCAACGTCTACAACACCGGCTTTCACAGCACGTTCAGCAATTAACTTGCCGATTTGTTGTGCCGCTGTTGCGCTTCCGCCATTCTTGATTGCTGCACGGAGTTCTTTTTCCATGGTTGACGCTGCTGCAAGTACTTTTGTACCGCATGGGCTGTAAACCTGTGCAGAAATGTGGCAGTTGCTGCGGATAACCGTCAAACGGTTTGCTAATGCTTCAGCGATCCGAATACGGGTCTGCCGAGCACGCCTTAATCTTGATTCGTCTTTATTCATATCTAATCCCGATTACTTCTTCTTAGTTTCTTTGAGATGTACGACTTCGTCGATGTAGCGAACACCCTTGCCTTTGTATGGCTCTGGTGAACGGTATGCGCGAACCTCTGCAGCAACTTGACCAACCTGCTGCTTGTTGTAACCTTTAATTACGATTTCTGTTTGCGATGGCGTTTCCGCTTTTACACCCTTTGGCAGGTTGTAAATAATGTCGTGTGAAAAACCAAGTTGCAATTTCAGGGTATCGCCCTGAGCAGCAGCACGGTATCCAACGCCCACCAAACTTAGCTTGCGCTCAAAGCCGGTGGTAACACCAATCACCATGTTATTGACTAATGCACGGGTAGTACCTGACAGCGCAGCGGACTCTACTGTGTCATCTTTGCGTTCGACGTTGATGAAACCGTCTGCCTGGCTTAAACCAATACAGGTGTTCAAGGTATGGTTCAGGGTACCCAATGGGCCCTTTACCGTTACATTCAAACCGCTAATTGTTACTTCAGCGCCTTTTGGCACTGGAATGGGGGATTTTCCGACTCTGGACATAGTGCTCTCCTTAGGCGACGTAGCAAATTACTTCGCCACCCACGCCAGTAGCGCGAGCCTTGCGATCGGTCATTACGCCTTGGGGCGTGGAAATAATCGCCACTCCCAAACCATTCATAACTTCAGGAATATCGTGACGGCCTTTATAGATCCGCAATCCAGGCGTGGATACGCGCTGAATGCGTTCAATAACGGCACGGCCAGCGTAATACTTGAGCTCGATATGCAATACCGGCTTCGCTGCCTCGCCTTTGATTTCAAAACCATCGATGTATCCCTCTTCTTTCAGGACTTTAGCGATAGCTACTTTAATTTTTGATGACGGCATGATAACCATCGGTTTCTGCACCGCTTGCGCGTTGCGAATCCGGGTCAACATGTCGGCGATTGGATCGCTTATGCTCATGAGTTCTCCTAATTCTTTCGCCGCTTACCAGCTGGCCTTGGTTAAACCGGGG
>JBIJAM010000037.1:0-17564 GCA_044345755.1 Polynucleobacter sp.
GGTACTTTTAGCACTGCCGTGGGCTTTAAAACAATCGCATGCGTATTGAGAACAGCTAGGCTCGAACTTGCATTGAGAGCCAAAAAATGGGCTCAATGCGATTTGATAAATTCGGATCACTGCTATTGCTGCGCGGTTAATGATCTGCACTTAAAGTAGCTCCGCCAACTGTTTTTTTAGTGCGCCAAATTCCATGGAGCGCAATCGTCCTCGCGTTGTTTGGCCAATTGGCTTTTTAAGTCGGACAACAACATCGTGGATCCCTAATATTGCATTGTGCGGTTGACGCGTGCATTCGCGTACGAAGCGTTTAAGCTTATTACGATCAACGGCTCTTTTTGCCAATTTTTTGGCAACAGCAATTCCTAGGGCGCCATCCATGCCTTGACTGGGAGACCCTAAATACAAACCCCAGTGTTTTGATGTTTTGGGATTTGTTTTAAGTAATTCGGATATGCGTGCGCTGTTCAAGCCAGTGCGCTTAGACTGCCAGGCGTTTACGGCCTTTGGCACGACGTGCGTTTAAAACGGTACGGCCGCCACGCGTTTTCATGCGTACACGGAAACCGTGGGTACGTTTGCGGCGGGTTACGGATGGCTGATATGTTCTTTTCATGATTGACCTCGGGAAAGCCAAGTATTTTCCTTTGTGGCGCCCAAAAGGTCAACCTAAGTTGTGCTCTTATTGGGTTTTTCCCTAATTTAATTTTCTGTTTTTTTCTTTGGCGATTGATTTATAAGGTTTTTTAATGTTTGGCCACAACTTATCCACAGGTTTTCCACCCACTTAAGGCTTGTGGATAACTTTAGAAAATCGCTACAATCAACCCTCCGAAAATGAGCAATTTAGAAAACAACGCCACCCTCTCTTCCTTAAGCCCGCTGAGCTTCTGGGATCACGCCAACGCTACCTTACTGCGTGAGCTATCCCCACAACAATTTAAGACTTGGATTCAACCCCTTAAATTAAATGGTTTGGACGAGAGTGAGTGTTTGCTTACAATATCTGCTCCCAATCGATTTAAGTTGGATTGGACAAAAAAAACGTTTTCTGATCGATTTCAAGAGCTTGCCCAAACCTATTTTGGCAAACCCTTTACTCTGGTGTTTGTTTTGGATGATGGCGGCTCTGCATCTCCATTAATGGCGGCAGCTACACAACCCATAGCGGGGCCTCAAGGGGTAAATACAACCCCTTCAAATTATTTGCAAGCCATGCCCGAAGTCGAGTTGGGTGAGTCGTCCACCTTTGAGTTAGAGGACCACTCCAAACTCAACCCCATGTTGACCTTTGAAACCTTCGTTACAGGCAAAGCAAATCAATTGGCGCGCGCCGCCTCCATTCAAGTGGCCCACAACCCAGGCACATCCTACAACCCCATGTTTTTGTATGGGGGCGTTGGTCTAGGCAAAACCCACTTGATTCACGCGATCGGCAATCACCTTTTAAAAGAAAACCCAAACGCCCGCATTCGCTATATTCATGCGGAGCAATATGTGTCTGATGTGGTAAGGGCATACCAACAAAAGGCGTTTGATCGTTTTAAGCGGTATTACCACTCCCTTGACCTCTTGCTGATTGATGATATTCAGTTTTTTAGTGGTAAATCACGCACCCAAGAGGAGTTCTTTTATGCGTTTGAGGCCCTGTTGGGCAATCGTGCGCAGGTCATTATTACCAGCGATACTTATCCCAAAGAGATGGCTGGAATCGACGATCGCCTTATTTCGCGATTTGATTCCGGCCTGACGGTGGCCATCGAGCCGCCTGAATTGGAAATGCGCGTAGCCATTTTGATGAAAAAGGCGGCGGCTGAGGGCATACCAATGTCAGAAGATGTTGCTTTTTTTGTGGCCAAACACCTGCGCTCTAATGTTCGCGAACTTGAGGGCGCGCTGCGGAAGATTTTGGCTTTTGTGCGCTTTCATGGGCGGGACGTAACGATTGATGTTGCCCGCGCCGCCCTGAAAGACCTGCTGTCCATTCAAAATCGCCAAATTTCGGTTGAAAATATTCAAAAATCAGTTGCCGATTTTTACAACATAAAGGTTGCGGACATGTACTCCAAGCGCAGGCCGGCCAATATTGCCAGACCCCGCCAAATCGCCATGTTTATGGCGAAAGAGTTGACCCAAAAAAGCCTTCCGGAGATTGGTGAGTTATTTGGTGGGCGGGACCACACCACCGTTTTACACGCGGTTCGCAAAATTACAGAAGAGCGCTCCCACGACAGCCAACTAAACCATGAAATTCATGTGATCGAGCAAACCCTGAAGGCTTAAATGGGCTGTGGATAAGTGTGTGGATGAGTCTGTGTGTAACCCGGCAAATTTCGTGTGTATAAATTGGGGATAACAGCGCTCTTATGCAAAAATAGGGTTAGTAAAAGAGGTTATCCAAAATTTATCCTTCATTTATACCGGAGTTGTTCACACGTTTTTTTAGTTATAAGTAGTTGTTGTGTAAGCCTTTGTTGGGTTATCCACTGATTTTTTAAGGCTTATTACTATTACTAGTTAGATATATACAAGGATTTAAAAGCAATGCAACTTATAAATACATCGCGCGATAGTTTATTAAAACCACTTCAAATCGTAAGCGGCATTGTTGAGCGTCGACACACACTTCCGATATTGGCTAATCTGTTATTTAAAAAAACGGGTGAGCGCGTTTCCTTTGTTTCCACAGACATCGAAATTCAGATAGCGACTAGCGCCAACTTTGGTGTTGGAGATGCGGACATGACAACCACGGTGGCTGCTCGTAAATTATTGGACATTCTGCGTGCGTTACCCGAAGGGCCGGTGTCTTTAAATTTAAAGGATTCAAAGTTGGTGGTGCAGAGCGGCAAAAGTCGTTTCACCCTTCAAACCCTATCCGCAACAGAGTTCCCAGTGATGCAGGCTGTGGGCGAGGTTACCGCAAGCTGGAAAATGCCACAAAAGGCATTTAAGCAGCTAATTAGTCAAGTGCATTTCGCCATGGCGCAACAGGACATTCGTTACTATCTCAACGGTATGTTGCTGGTTATTGACGGCAAAGAGGTTGTTGCGGTTGCTACAGACGGCCATCGATTGGCATACAGTCGGGTTGAGTTGGCACAGCCCGTGGCTGGCAATGGCGGCCATCAGGAAATTATTATTCCGCGTAAAACAATTTTAGAGTGCCAGCACTTATTGGACGACACCGATGCTGAACTAGAGGTGAGCCTAACTGCCAATCAAATTAAATTTAACTTTGGTGATGTTGAGCTTATCTCCAAATTGGTCGAGGGCAAGTTTCCTGACTTCCAACGGGTGATACCAAAGGGCCATAAAAACTCCTTAGTTGTTGCGCGCGAAACGCTTCAAGCAGCTTTACAAAGAGCCGCGATTTTGACGACCGACAAATTTAAAGGCGTTCGTTTCTCCTTATCACCCAATCGCATTACGATTCAATCGACCAATGCTGAACAGGAAGAAGCTCAGGAGGATATTGAAACGGAGTACTCTGGTGATTCAGTTGAAATTGGTTTCAACGTGAGCTATTTACTTGATGTCCTCGCAAACGTTAAGGTGGAGCGCATACAGATTAGCTTGGGTGACGCAAACAGTAGTGCGGTGATTACCCTACCCGCTTCCGAGGACTTTAAGTACGTTGTAATGCCAATGCGCATTTAAATTAGAAAAATATGACTGAAGATATAAAGGCAGTAGAGCAGTACGGTGCATCATCCATTCAAATTTTGGAGGGTTTAGAGGCGGTTCGTAAGCGGCCTGGAATGTACATCGGCGACACGTCCGACGGAACCGGCTTACATCACTTAGTGTTTGAAGTGCTTGATAACTCGATTGATGAAGCGCTAGCGGGTTATTGCACTGAAATTACAGTCGTTATACAAACCGATAACTCCATTTCCATTGTCGATAACGGCCGCGGCGTTCCGACTGGCGTGAAGTTCGATGATAAGCATGATCCAAAGCGCAGCGCAGCTGAAATTGTCATGACGGAACTGCACGCGGGTGGTAAGTTTGACCAAAATAGCTATAAGGTATCTGGCGGCTTGCATGGCGTTGGTGTTAGTTGCGTTAACGCTCTTTCGAAGTGGTTAAAGCTAACCATACGGCGCGATGGAAAGGTCCATTACATGGAGTTTGCTCGCGGTGTTATTCAAAATCGTAATTTCGAGCAAGCGCAGGGCGTCGCCATTTCTCCCATATCTGTTACTGGCGATACCGAAAAAACCGGCACCGAAGTTCACTTCTTGGCCGATGAAACGATTTTTGGAAAAGTGGAGTTCCATTATGAAATTCTGGTCAAACGCATTCGAGAGCTTTCCTTTTTAAACAATGGCGTCCATATTCGTTTAATTGATCAGCGCTCTGGTCAAGAGGAGGATTTTGCTTACTCTGGTGGCGTGAAGGGCTTTGTTGAGTACATCAATCAAACCAAGAATGTTTTGCATCCTAATATTTTTTATGCTGAGGGCAATCGTCCGTCGGACCTCGGCGGACAAATTACCGCCGAAGTCTCCATGCAGTGGAATGATAGCTTTAGTGAGCAGGTGCTGTGTTTTACGAACAACATTCCGCAGCGGGACGGCGGCACCCACTTAACCGGTTTGCGCGCCGCCATGACGCGCGTGATTAATAAATACATTGATGAGCACGAGGTAGCAAAAAAAGCCAAAGTAGAAATATCAGGCGACGATATGCGCGAAGGCCTAACCTGTGTTTTATCGGTTAAGGTTCCAGAGCCTAAATTTTCCAGCCAAACCAAAGACAAGTTGGTATCTAGTGAGGTTCGAGGTCCAGTAGAAGAAATTGTGGCTGAAGCGTTAAGTGCCTACCTTCAAGAGCGCCCTGCAGACGCCAAGATCTTATGTGGCAAGATCGTTGATGCGGCGCGTGCTCGTGAGGCTGCACGTAAGGCGCGTGACATGACTCGCCGTAAAGGCGTGCTCGACGGCTTGGGTTTGCCAGGTAAGCTGGCCGACTGCCAAGAAAAAAACCCAGAAAAATCAGAACTGTTTATTGTAGAGGGCGACTCTGCGGGCGGCTCTGCAAAACAGGGGCGCGATCGTCGTTTCCAAGCAATTCTTCCTTTAAAAGGAAAGATTCTGAACGTCGAAAAAGCGCGCTTTGACAAAATGCTTGCCAGTCAAGAGGTGGTGACCTTAATTACCGTGCTCGGCACTGGTATTGGTGTTGAGGAGTACAAGGCGGATAAGTTGCGTTATCACCGCATCATCATCATGACTGACGCGGATGTTGATGGCAGTCACATCCGCACCTTATTGTTGACTTTCTTCTATCGTCAAATGCCAGAGCTGATTGAGCGTGGGCATATTTATATTGCTCAACCCCCACTTTATAAAGTGAAGTTTGGAAAAAATGAGCAGTACATCAAAGACGACTCGGAACTAAACCAACTGCTGTTAAAGATTGCTTTGGAGTCTGCATCCATTCAAACCCCGAGCGGCGACCTAATACAAGGACCCGCTCTGGATGAGTTGGCCAGAAATTATCAAGTCATCCAGGCTGTTGTTGACAGGCTGTCCCGAACAATGGACGAAGACGCTTTGCGGGCCATTGCTGCCGGCATCCCACTGAACCTCGACACCGAGGCGTCTGCTCAAGAGTCTGCAGAGCGTCTGCGCGCGGCCCTGAAAGAAAGTTTAGATTCCCTCGCGCTTGCGCCCGAGGTTATTGTGCAAAAAGAAGATCGGACCGAGCGTTTCCGTCTTCTTTTGTCTCGCCGGATCCATGGAAATTTAAAACTATCCGCCATTAGCTCTGACTTCATTCATGGCGATGATTATCAAAGCCTGACTGCGGCTGCCCGCGCCCTTAGTGGAAAAGTCTTGCCTGGCTCGCGTGTGCGCCGGGGTGATCCTGAAAAATCACAGAAGGAACAGGTGGTTGCTGATTTCCGCGCCGCGTTTGCGTGGCTCTTATCCGAGGCTGAGCGCGTTGTAAGCCGTCAACGCTATAAGGGCTTGGGCGAAATGAATCCTCAGCAATTGTGGGAGACCACCATGGATACCACAACCCGCACACTATTGCGCGTACAAATTGAAGATGCGATTGTGGCCGATCAGGTGTTCACCACCTTAATGGGTGATGAGGTTGATCCGCGCCGCGCCTTTATTGAAAAGAATGCATTGATTGCCCGCAATCTTGATGTGTGATGCATGAAAAAAAGTAAGTTGAAGTTGCCTAAGGTAAATCGCGCCGCTATTCTCGTGCGCTCCTCCCCCATTCACGGTAAGGGCGTGTTTGCAAAAGTTGCCATTAAAAAAGGCGCCGCTTTGATTGAGTACGAGGGTGAGCGCATTAGCTGGAAGGAGGCTGAGCGTCGCCATCCACATAACCCAGATGAGCCAAATCACACCTTCTATTTCTCTCTGGAGAGTGGTCGCGTGATTGATGCCAACCGTGACGGCAACGCAGCGCGCTGGATCAATCATTCATGTAAACCCAATTGCGAAGCGCAAGAGGGCTCATATGAAGATATCCCGCGTGTATTTATTTTTGCTAGGCGCGATCTGTTGCCAGGCGAAGAATTGTTTTACGATTATTCGCTCGATGTCGAAGGTCGCGTTACAAAGCAAATGAAAAAAGACTATGAATGCCGTTGTGGCGCTAAGCGCTGCAGGGGCACCATGCTTGCCAAACGCGAGAAGTAAGACGGCGACAAATGTTTGTGTCCATTCAAGAATTAGAGGCGGCAATTAATTATTGGCGCAATCAATCTCCAGCATCCGGCGAGGCTTTGCAGTTGTGTGCCGAAGCTTCCGCCTTAGCAAAACCTTACGCGATGATGATTGTTCAGGGATCAGCCCGCATTCCATTGGATGCCCTTGATGAAACTGCGCGCAGCGCACTGAAAGTATTTCTTGCGCGGTAGTAAGGCCTGGCCACGATCGTATAAGAGCGCAGGATGTTGCCTTGCTTGAAACCGCAATTGAATTCTCCTTGTACTTGTGGCCCCTGCTTTTGGCGGCCTCTTTTTTTGCTGGCTTAGTTGATGCGGTTGCGGGCGGTGGCGGCCTAATCCAGGTGCCCGCCCTTTTCGCCGCTTATCCCGAAGTTCATCCAGCCACCCTACTCGGCACCAACAAGGTCTCTGCGATTGGTGGCACCATCAATGCGGCTCGCAAATACTTGCGCTATGTGCGCCTGCCTTGGGCGTTGATTGTTCCGGCAATTATTGCGGGCTTTGTTGGAGCACTTTTCGGCGCCAATGCGGTCAGCATGTTTCCTGCTGAGCCGTTGCGCAAGGCCCTTCCTTTTCTCCTGTTTTTTCTTCTGATCTATACGATTTTTCAACCGTCCCTTGGTCAGGATCATCGGCCGGCTGTCCATAGCCGCTTGTTGCAGCTGAAGGGGGTTGTTTTGGGCTTGGTGGTTGGCTTTTACGATGGGTTTTTTGGGCCAGGCACAGGAAGCTTCTTGTTATTTGGTTTCGTTCGATTTTTTCAGTTTGATTTTCTGCATGCGTCTGCCGCCACAAAGCTGGTTAATGTGGCGACAAATTTGGCGTCGATTGTTATGTTGGGTGGTCTGGGCAAAATTAGTTGGGCCCTTGGTTTTGCAATGATGATTGCAAACATTGCCGGCAGTCATTTTGGTAGCCGCCTTGCAATTAAGCACGGCAGTGGTTTTGTGCGAAAAGCCTTCCTGATTTTCGTTTCGGTTTTAATCTTAAAGTCGGCTTGGGATGCCTATTTTTCCTAATTAAATCAATGAATTAAGGATTTATTCCTACAAACTAACATGTCCATGTTTCACGTGAAACAAGGCAAAATGATATGATCAGTGCCCCTATTGAGGCAAACCATGCGGTACTCTAAAAAATTCGATGTGATTGTGATTGGCGGCGGACATGCTGGCACCGAGGCGGCGCTGGCCTCTGCGCGCATGGGCTGCGATACCCTGCTTTTGACCCACAGCATAGAGACGCTTGGCGCAATGAGTTGCAATCCTTCGATTGGTGGCATTGGCAAAGGCCATTTAGTAAAAGAAATCGATGCGCTGGGCGGTGCAATGGCCGCAGCCACCGACGAGGCGGGTATTCAGTTTCGTATATTGAATGCCAGCAAAGGCCCTGCAGTTAGGGCAACGCGAGCTCAGGGTGACCGCATTTTGTATAAGGCGGCAATACGTCGCAGGCTTGAAAATCAAGCTAATTTGAGTCTATTTCAGGCTGCTGTAGACGACCTTCTTGTTGTGGGCAATGCCGTAGTTGGGGTTCGCACCCAATCGGGTCTTGAGTTTGGGGCTAGCCAGGTTGTTTTAACGGCGGGCACATTTTTGGATGGCAAGATTCACGTCGGACTGAATAGCCATTCGGGCGGCCGTGCAGGCGATCCCGCGGCCTTGACTTTGTCGGCACGACTAAAAGACCTTGCCTTGCCACAGGGGCGTCTAAAAACAGGCACCCCCCCTCGAATCGACGGCAGAAGCATCGATTTTTCGGTGATGCTGGAGCAGCCGGGCGATCTTGACCCTGTTCCCTGTTTTTCTTATCTAGGGCGCCCCGAGCAACACCCAAGGCAGGTTCCTTGTTGGATTACCCATACAAATGAAGCAACCCACGACATTATTCGTGGCGGCCTAGACCGTTCGCCGATGTATACCGGTGTTATTGAGGGTGTTGGGCCGCGCTATTGCCCCTCCATTGAGGACAAAATTCATCGCTTTGCCTCTAAAAATAGCCACCAGATATTTTTAGAGCCCGAGGGCCTGACAACAAACGAGTATTACCCTAACGGAATCTCAACCAGCCTACCCTTTGATGTGCAGTGGGATTTGGTGCGCAGCATTCGCGGCCTCGAGAATGCCACCATCGTGCGCCCCGGCTACGCCATTGAATACGATTTTTTTGACCCGCGCCAACTGCGGCACAGCTTAGAAACCAAGGCTATTGAGGGGCTTTATTTTGCCGGCCAAATCAACGGCACAACCGGATATGAAGAGGCTGCAGCCCAAGGGCTGCTTGCTGGAATGAATGCCGGGCTTGCCGCCAGGGGCCTTTCGCCTTGGGCGCCCAAGCGGAGCGAGTCCTATATCGGGGTTTTGGTAGATGACCTCATTACTCGGGGCGTGCAAGAGCCTTATCGTATGTTTACAAGCCGGGCTGAGTATCGGCTTAGCCTGAGAGAAGACAATGCGGACTTGCGTTTAACTGAGATTGGAAGGTCTCTTGGTTTGGTGGATGACGTGCGCTGGACATTCTTTTGCAAGAAAAGGGATGCTGTTTCACGTGAAACAATGCGACTCAAGGAGGCTTGGGTGAGCCCTAAGCACGCCTCCGCACAGTCGTTGGCTGTGCTTTTGGGGCAAGAGTTGTCCCATGAGGCCAGCCTTGCCGATATTTTGAAGCGACCCACAGTCACCTTCGCTTTGCTATCTGAGGCCTATGGCGGCAACACACCACAACTGGATGAGGACCCAAATCTAAATCAACAAATCCAGGATCAGGTTGAGATCTCGATTAAATATGCGGGTTACATTGATCGGCAGGCCCTGGAAATTGCCCGCCAAGAGTTTAATGAGGGCTATCCATTGCCGGATTTCTTGGATTACAGCCTGGTTCGGGGATTATCAAAAGAAGTTCAGCAGAAATTAGGCGCGCAAAAACCAGAAACTTTGGGGCAGGCTGCGCGCATATCGGGGGTAACCCCAGCAGCCATTTCTTTGTTGTTGGTGCATTTAAAGCGGGGAATTGGCAAATCCCAGGAGTCGGCGTGAGGGGGGCAGGTCTTGAGCTTGGTGTTGCTGAGCTTGGTTTAACCTTGTCGCAGAAACAAGTGGCCGATTTAAATGTGTTCTTGCAAGAGCTTGAGCGTTGGAATCGCGTGCACAATCTAACCTCGGTTGAGGGTGAGCAAGCCAGTATTGATCTGCATCTAATTGATTCCATTGCAATTTTACCAATAATGCGTGAATTTTTACCGCCAACACAAGCGCACATTGCAGACCTCGGGTCTGGCGGAGGCTTGCCAGCAATACCCATTGCAATTGCTGAGCCCAATTGGAGCATTAGCCTGATTGAGGCGGTTCGCAAGAAAACCGCCTTTTTGCAAAACGTAAAAGGCAAGCTTGGCCTCAGTAATGCATCGATTTACAGTGATCGCGTGGAGCGCGTTGCAAGACAGGAGCCAGGCAAGTACGATGCAGTTATTTCTAGGGCATTTACAAGCCTGGATCGTTTTTTAGACTTAGCAGAGCCTTTTTTGAAGCCGGGCGGCCTAGTTTTTGCAATGAAGGCAAAGCGTGCGGATGAAGAGCTGGCGACCGTATCGACTGAGCGCTGGCGGCTTTTGGCAGACCGCTATGTATTGATACCCAACAGCACGACAGAGCGGCGACTTTTGGTCTTTACGCCTCATGCGAAAATCATTAATTAAAGGCAAATAAAAAAACATGGCCAAAATATTCTGTATTGCAAATCAAAAAGGCGGCGTTGGAAAAACCACGACGGCTGTGAATTTGGCTGCCGGTTTAGCGGGGCATCAGCAGCGGGTTCTCTTGGTCGACTTAGACCCACAGGGCAATGCAACCATGGGCTCTGGCATTGAAAAGGCAGAGCTCAATGTGAGCATATATCAAGTGCTGATTGGTCAAGCTACTGTGGCGGCTTGTGTGCAGCGCTGCGAAAGTGCTGGCTATGATGTCTTACCAGCAAACCGTGATTTAGCGGGCGCAGAAATCGAGCTGGTTGATCTGGATGAGCGCGAGCTGCGCCTAAAAGCTGCGCTGGCGTTGGTGGGCGCCGAATATGACTTTATATTGATTGATTGCCCGCCTGCGCTCTCCTTGCTGACGCTCAATGGCCTATGCGCAGCCAATGGCGTTATTGTTCCGATGCAGTGCGAGTACTTTGCTCTAGAGGGCTTATCGGATTTAGTGAACACCATCAAGCAGGTGCACGCCAACCTCAACCCAGATCTGATGATTATTGGTTTGTTGCGGGTGATGTTTGATCCGCGCATGACCTTACAGCAACAGGTTTCGGAGCAATTGCTGGAACACTTCGGCGACAAAGTATTTAAAACAATTATTCCGCGTAACGTCCGTTTAGCAGAGGCGCCGTCTTATGGCTTGCCAGGCGTGTCCTTTGATAAGACATCCCGCGGTTCCAAAGCCTATTTGGATTTTGGTGCGGAAATGATTCAACGAATTCAACAAATGTGATTGATCAAACACCATGAGCACAATGAAGAAAAAAGGCCTTGGCCGCGGCCTTGAGGCCTTACTGGGCGAAAAATCGAAACCGGCCCAGGATGATGCCACCATAACAAGCCTTCCCCTGAGCGCCCTCCAGGCTGGCAAATACCAGCCGCGCCAAAAAATGGATTCAGGCCCACTTCAGGAGCTGGCTGAAAGCATTCGCGAACAGGGCGTTATGCAACCCCTCTTAGTGCGTGCAATTTCCACGGGTAAATATGAAATTATTGCCGGCGAGCGCCGTTTTAGGGCTGCCACTCTGGCCGGACTGACCGAAGTTCCGGTTTTGGTGTCTTTGGCAGACGACAAGGGGGCGGCAGCAATGGCGCTCATTGAAAACATGCAGCGCGAGGACTTAAATCCCCTAGAAGAATCACAAGGATTGGCGCGCCTGATTGAAGAATTTGGGTTTACCCACGAACAGGCAGCAAAGTCCGTCGGCAAATCAAGAAGCGCCATCAGTAACTTATTGCGCCTAGCCCAGCTGGCAAAGCCAGTGCAAGCCATGTTGTTGGCCGGCGACATTGATATGGGCCATGCGCGCGCCCTACTACCGCTGCCGGGAGCGAGCCAGGTTGCGTTGGCGCAAAAAATCATGGCTCAAGGGCTTTCAGTACGGGAAGCCGAGCGTTTGTCAGCGGTGCTTGCGAGGGCTGGGGGGCAAATGGGCGCGAAGAAGCCCAAAAAAGCGGCTGACGCTCGGGCAGCAGATCCGGATTTGCAACGCTTATCACGCGAAATTGCAGATCGAATTGGCCTTAGTGCCGAATTTAAGCTAAAAGGCAAAGGCGGAGAGTTGCGGATTCGTTTCAGTAAACCCGACGAACTGGATGCCCTTCTAAAAAAACTAGGTATTGAAACGTAAATACCAGATAGCTAAAGGGATCTACTTGAAAGCGCCAACCAACCAACCGAACGCCGATGACCCGTGGAAGGAGCCAGAAGAGCCCTTTCGGGTTTATAGCGGCGAAGAAATGCAGGCGCTACTACAAACCAGTTCAAGCAAAAGTAGGTTGACATTGCCTTGGAGGGTGGTGGCCGGTCAAATGCTAGCAACCGCCTTAGCTGCGCTCATTAGTTGTATTTTTTGGGACGACGGACGCATTAGCGTTTATACTTACTCCGCCTTTTTAGGTGGGTTAATTGGCGTTTTGCCCGCTGTACTATTTTTGCTTCGCTTAGAAATTGCAAGAGGCGCTCAGCGCCTCACCTCTGGCGGTTTTTTGTCAGCGCTTATTTCCGGTGAAGTAATAAAAATTACCGCTACAATCGCAATGTTTATTTGGTTAGCGTTTAATTACGCAGAATTAAAGTGGATACCGCTGTTGCTGACTTATATTGTCACACTTAAGTGCTATCTTCTTGGTCTGTTTTGGCGTTAATCAGCATTTTGTAAAAAAGGATTGCTTACGATGGCAACTGCAGCAAATGGCGCTCCTAGCGAGCCTTTAACGCCGACCGCGTACATTGCAGAGCATTTGCAAAATTTAAACAATATTGGCGGACCCCAAGCCTCAATTATTGATTTCAGCGTTATTAACTTAGACACTATTTTTTGGACCCTTGCTATGGGTCTGTTAACGGTTGGATTTTTGCTACTTGCCGCACGGCGAGCAAGCCCTGGAGTGCCCGGGCGCTTCCAAGCATTAATCGAAATGCTGGTCGAAATGGTCGAAACGCAATCTAAAAGTATTGTTCACGGCGACCGAAGCTACATTGCCCCCCTTGCCCTCTTTGTATTTTGCTGGATCATCTTGTTAAACACGCTGGATCTTGTGCCGGTGGATTGGGTGGTGGGCGTAAACCACTTTCTTGAGAATTTAGGTTTGCATGTACCGCACCATAAGCTGGTCCCTACAACCGATTTGAATGCGACATTAGGTATGTCCTTTGCGGTTTTATTGCTGGTTTTTTATTACAGCTTTAAGGTAAAGGGCCTGGGCGGATTTGTACACGAGCTCCTATCCGCGCCATTTGGAGCAAAGTGGTACTTGGCCCCATTCAACCTGGTTCTAAACATCATCGAGTACATCGCCAAAGGGGTTTCCTTGGGCATGCGGTTGTTCGGCAATATGTATGCGGGCGAGCTCATTTTCTTGCTTATCGCATTGTTGGGCAGCATTTGGACCTTTAGTCTTGACCTGAGTGTGCTTGGGCTTGTAGGGCACGTCATTGCAGGATCTGCTTGGGCAATATTTCATATCCTCGTTATTTTGTTGCAGGCGTTTATTTTTATGATGCTTACTTTGGTTTACATCGGTCAAGCACATAGCCACCATTAACCGTTTTATTTTTATTACCACTTTTATTACTTAGGAGTCATCATGCAAGAATTTTTAGCAAACATTCAAGGTTTAACCGCAATCGGCATCGGCCTCATCATTGGTTTAGGCGCGCTTGGCGCATGTCTGGGCATTGGTCTTATGGGTGGAAAATTTATTGAAGGTGCAGCGCGTCAGCCTGAGTTGATGAATGAACTGCAAACCAAAATGTTCTTGTTGGCCGGCCTGATCGATGCTGCTTTCTTAATCGGCGTTGGTGTTGCGATGTTGTTTGCATTTGCAAACCCATTGTTGGCCGTTATTAAGTAATTGTTCTGACGCGGGCAACACTGTGTTGTCCGCACGCTCTTAACAATACCGAAAGGAATACCGTGAATCTGAACGCGACCCTATTCGCGCAAATGATCGTCTTCTTCATTTTATGGTGGGTGGTTGCACGCTTTGTGTGGCCTCCACTAGTAAAAGCGTTAGACGAGCGCGCCACTAAAGTTGCAGAAGGCTTGGCAGCTGCTGAGCGTGGCAAGGCTGATCTAGCCTCCGCATCAAAACTGGCTGAGCAAGAGTTAGTACGCGCTCGCCAAGAAGGCGGTCAGCGCGTAGCCGAAGCAGAAAAGCGCGCACAGCTTAGTGCGGAAGAGATTCGTAGTAACGCACAGGCAGAAGCGGCGCGCATTATTAATCAAGCAAAACAAGACGCAGAACAGCAAGTCTCCCGCGCGCGCGATGTATTGCGAGCCGAGGTTGCAAACTTGGCAGTACGTGGGGCTGAGCAAATTTTGCGCCGCGAGGTGGATCCTAAGGCTCATGCCGCCCTGCTAGACCAACTCAAGGCAGAGCTCTAATATGGCTGATTTGGCTACCATTGCCCGGCCTTACGCGGAGGCCCTTTTCTCAAGCGTAAAGCCTACAGAATTCGGCCCTGTTCTGGTTCAATTAAGCGAACTCGCGCAGCTGTCATCGATGCCGGATGTGGCGGTGTTGGCTAACAACCCCAAAATTTCGGCAGATGAGCTTAGCAAGTTAATGAGCGGCATGGTTAAGACAAAGTTGGACGATAAAGTCAATGCCTTCTTGCGCTTGGTAAATCAAAACCACCGCTTAGCGGCATTGCCTGAAATTGCAGCCCAGTTTGAGGTTTTGAAGAATCAAAGTGAAGGCGCAGCAGAGGTAATCATTACCAGCGCATTTCCGCTTGAGGGCGATGCACTAAGCAGTTTGTTAACCAGTTTGAAAAAGCGTTTTGGCGGCAAGGAACTGCGCCCAACCATTGAAGTGGACCCCAGCTTAATTGGTGGCGTTCGGGTTCAAGTTGGTGACGAGGTGATAGACAGCACTGTTAAGGCTCAGTTAGCCACAATGCAAGCTAGCCTAAGCGCATAACCCATTACTAAGAACTTACGAAATAATATCCAGGAGTAATTGATGCAACTGAACCCTTCCGAGATCAGCGAACTGATCAAGAGCCGCATTAGTGAGATGGGAGTCGACTCCCAACTGCGCAACCAAGGTACCGTTATTTCGGTAACCGATGGTATTTGCCGAGTGTATGGCTTGTCTGGTGTGATGCAGGGGGAAATGTTGGAGTTTCCTGGTAATACCATCGGCCTTGCACTGAACCTAGAGCGTGATTCGGTTGGTGCGGTCGTGCTCGGTGAATACACCCACATTAAAGAAGGCGATCCGGTGAAATGCACGGGGCGCATTCTCGAGGTTCCTGTTGGCCCAGAACTCTTAGGCCGCGTAGTGGACGCCTTGGGACAGCCAATTGATGGCAAAGGCCCAGTCAATGCCAAGCTAACTGACTTTATTGAAAAAGTTGCCCCAGGAGTGATTGCACGGCAATCCGTTAGCCAACCAGTGCAGACTGGCCTAAAGGCGATTGATGCGATGGTTCCGATTGGACGCGGTCAGCGCGAATTGATCATTGGCGATCGCCAAACTGGTAAGACGGCGGTTGCTGTGGACGCCATCATTAACCAAAAAGGCAAGGGCGTATATTGCGTCTACGTTGCGATTGGTCAAAAAGCATCGACGATTGCCAACGTCGTACGTAAGTTAACCGAACTCGGTGCAATGGAATACACCGTAGTAGTTGCTGCCAGCGCGTCGGAGTCTGCCGCGATGCAATACCTCTCCGCATATGCCGGTTGTACTATGGGCGAATACTTCCGCGATCGCGGTGAAGATGCCTTGATTGTGTATGACGACTTAACCAAACAAGCGGTTGCTTATCGTCAGATTTCCTTGCTGCTCCGCCGCCCACCAGGCCGCGAAGCGTATCCCGGCGACGTGTTCTATCTACACTCCCGTTTGTTGGAGCGCGCTGCCCGTGTGAATGCAGACTATGTTGAGAAATTTACCAACGGCGCTGTAAAAGGCAAGACCGGTTCATTAACCGCCCTACCCATTATTGAAACCCAGGCGGGTGACGTTTCCGCTTTCGTTCCGACCAACGTGATTTCGATTACCGACGGCCAGATCTTCTTAGAGACCGACCTATTTAACGCTGGCGTACGTCCTGCGATTAACGCCGGTATTTCAGTATCGCGCGTGGGCGGCGCTGCACAAACCAAAGTAATCAAAAAACTGTCTGGCGGCATTCGTACCGACCTCGCGCAGTACCGTGAGCTTGCTGCGTTTGCCCAATTTGCATCTGACCTTGATGATGCAACACGCAAGCAGCTCGAACGCGGTAAGCGCGTTACAGAATTGTGTAAACAGGCGCAGTACAAGCCCCTACAAGTTTGGGAAATGGCCGCCTCACTTTACGCAATGAATAACGGCTACTTTGACGATCTCGAAGTAAAGCATGTATTGGCATTTGAAAAAGGCTTGCAAGATCACCTCAAATCAAAATATGCAGACTTAGTTGGACGCATTGAAGAAACCAAAGACTTGAGCAAAGACGATGAAGCTGCTTTACGTGCCGCAATTGAGGACTACAAGCGCTCGGCCTCCTTCTAAGAGGGAACGCATACATCATGGCAAGTACAAAAGAGATACGGTCTAAGATCAAAAGCGTGCAAAACACGCGCAAGATCACGAAGGCAATGGAAATGGTCGCCGCATCGAAAATGCGGCGCGCCCAAGAGCGCATGCGTAATGCGCGCCCCTATTCTCAAAAAATCAGGGAAATCGCCGCTAATTTAGCAGAAGCAAATCCCGAGTACCGCCCTACTTATATGGTGGTTCGCGAGGTTAAAAATATTGGGACAATTTTGGTGAGCACGGATAAGGGCCTCTGCGGCGGCCTCAATACCAATATCTTGCGTTTGATTGCAAACCAAGTACGTGAAATGCAAGAAAAGAAAATTGGTATTGAATTTACAGCCATTGGCTCTAAAGGCTTGCAATTTTTAAATCGCTCAAAAGCAAAGTTGCTGTCAGAAACGATTCAATTGGGCGACACGCCCCGCATGGACACCTTGATTGGCGCCATTACTGCACAGCTCAAGGCCTTTGAGCGCGGCGAAGTGGATGAGGTTTATCTTGCCTACACGCGCTTTGTGAACGCAATGAAACAAGAGCCCGTATTAGAAAAGATCTTACCCCTTGCGCCCAATACAGTTAACGCCGGCGAAGGTAAGGCAGCATCATGGGACTATATTTATGAGCCCGATGCCGAATCGATTTTGAATGGCCTGTTAAAGCGCTACGTTGAGGCTTTAATTTATCAGGCGGTTGCAGAAAACATGGCCTCAGAGCAATCTGCGCGGATGGTTTCAATGAAAGCAGCGTCTGACAATGCGAAGAATGTCATTGGCGAGTTGCAGTTGGAGTACAACAAAACCCGTCAGGCCGCGATTACAAAAGAGCTTTCAGAGATTGTTGGTGGAGCGGCAGCGGTTTAATCTGGCTGCATTTAGAGGTACGACAGAATTTAGGAATAAATCGGAGAGATGCGATGAGTAACGGAAATATCGTGCAGTGTATTGGTCCTGTGGTGGACATTCAGTTCCCGCGTGACAGCATGCCAAATATTTATGATGCCTTGACATTGGTCGAGAGCGGCGAAAAATCATTTGTTGAAAAAGGCTTGACCTTTGAGGTTCAGCAACAAATTGGCGA
>JBIJAM010000007.1:0-58088 GCA_044345755.1 Polynucleobacter sp.
AGGCGGACTGTAGTCATGCTGGTTTAACTCGTATATGCTCGAATAATCGAAATTAACTGAATCACGGATTCTAGCACGGCTTAACTAAAAATGATCGTTTTGGGCATAGAAACTTCCTGTGACGAGACCGGAATCGCGGTTTATGACACTAAAAACTGGGAAGCTGACCAACCAGCCCGCCTAGGCATTCTAGGCCAGGCCCTCCACTCTCAGGTGGCCATGCACCGTGAATACGGGGGTGTTGTCCCCGAATTGGCCTCCAGGGACCATATTCGACGGGTTTTACCCCTG
This sequence comes from Polynucleobacter sp., assembly GCA_044345755.1. Taxonomy (GTDB): domain Bacteria; phylum Pseudomonadota; class Gammaproteobacteria; order Burkholderiales; family Burkholderiaceae; genus Polynucleobacter. The sequence goes on from JBIJAM010000007.1 coordinate 292, forward strand.
CTGGAGCAGGCTTTAGCCGAGGCTAATCTACCCCTCGAGTCGATTGACGCGGTTGCCTACACCCAAGGCCCCGGGCTGGCTGGAGCCCTTTTAGTCGGCACCGCCTTTGGTCGGTCTTTGGCCCTGGCTTTAAACAAACCATCGATTGGGGTGCACCACCTCGAGGGCCACCTGCTCTCCCCCCTTTTAGGTGAATCCGCCCCCCAATTTCCATTTATTGCCCTCCTAGTATCTGGCGGTCATACCCAGCTCATGGCAGTAGAAGGCGTCGGGCAATACCAACTGCTGGGCGAAACCGTGGACGATGCTGCTGGCGAGGCCTTTGATAAAACGGCCAAGCTATTGGGATTGGACTACCCCGGCGGCGCTGCAGTATCGCTCTTAGCCGAAAGTGGCAAGCCAGGGCGCTTTGATTTACCAAGACCAATGCTCCATTCGGGTGACTTGGATTTTTCATTCTCAGGACTCAAGACAGCCGTCCTGAATCAAGTCAATCGCTTTAGCCCTGAGAACCCAAACGACAAAGCCCAGTTTGAAGCCGATCTAGCCCATGCCTTTGTCGAGTCTCTGGTCGATGTGCTGGTGCAGAAGTCAGCCAAAGCCATAAAACAAACGGGATACCGTGATTTAGTCTTAGCTGGCGGAGTGGGCGCTAACAAACAACTGCGAGCGGCGCTCAACGCACGCGCCCTACGCGATCAGTTTGAAGTGCACTACCCGCCGCTGCATTTATGCACCGACAACGGCGTGATGATTGCATTTGCTGGAGCCTTGCGTTTGCTCGCGGGTCATCAGGACAGCACTATCGCTGCATTTGATGTCAAACCCCGCTGGGATTTAACTGCCGCTTAACTTTGGAAAGCGAGTGGTAATTGACGTCTTAATGCCATCGGCATCCAGACCACAACGGGACATCAATAAGTTGTAATCACCATGTTCAATGAATTCATCCTTCAGGCCCAATTGCAATACTGGCTTATTGATATTCAATTGGATCAGCGCCTCTAGGCAGGCACTGCCAGCACCCCCCATGATTGCGCCGTCCTCGATCGTGACGAGGTAGTCGTGACTCGTCGCAACTGCTTTCAGTAAATCCACGTCTAAGGGCTTTACAAAACGCATGTTCACTACGGTCGCATTAAGTAGCTCACCTACATCAAGCGCAGGGTAAAGTAATGTACCAAAGGCCAAAATCACAAGCCGTTTGCCAGCCACTGCAGTCGACTCACGGCGAACCTCGCCCTTGCCCAAAGGCAAGCTACGCAATTCAGCTGAAGGCTTAACGCCAGCCCCGGATCCCCGTGGGTAACGCACCGCACTGGGGTGCGGCTGACGATAGGCGGTGGTGAGTAAATCGCGGCACTCGGCTTCATCAGCAGGCGTCATCACCAGCATATTGGGTATGCAGCGCAAGAAGGGAATGTCATAGGCACCAGCGTGGGTTGCGCCATCCGCACCCACTAGGCCAGCACGATCCAGCGCAAACACCACGGGCAAATCCTGAATCGCCACATCATGAATCAGTTGGTCATACGCGCGCTGCAAAAAGGTGGAGTAAATCGCCACCACCGGCTTCATGCCTTCACAGGCCATACCCGCAGCAAAGGTAACGGCGTGCTGTTCTGCAATGCCAACGTCGTAGTAGCGATCGGGGAAGCGCTTTTCAAACTCAACGAGGCCCGACCCCTCGCGCATGGCAGGCGTAATGCCAACCAGTAGCGGATCGGCATGCGCCATATCGCACAACCACTCACCAAATACTTGGGTAAAGGTTTGTTTTGTATTCGTTGTTTTTTGAATGCCCTCGGAGGGATTAAATTTACCAGGACCGTGATACAGAACTGGATCGGCTTCCGCCAACATATACCCTTGGCCCTTGCGCGTGATCACATGCAAAAACTGGGGGCCGCCGCCCTCCAAAGCAAGTCGTCGGACGTTTTGCAGCATGGGGATCAAGGCATCTAAATCGTGGCCGTCGATCGGACCAAAATAGTTAAATCCAAATTCTTGAAAAATCGTCGATGGCGACACCATGCCTTTCGCATGATCCTCTAAGCGCTTAGCAAACTCACGCAAGGGCGGCGCAATGGATAAAACGCTATCGATGCCCTTCTTGGTTGCAGAATAAATATTGCCACTGAGTAGGCGAGCGAGGTAGCGATTAAGCGCCCCTACCGCCGGAGAAATCGACATGTCGTTGTCGTTCAGAATGACGATCAAGGGCAAATCATCGTAAACGCCCGCATTATTCATCGCTTCAAACGGCATCCCGGCGCTCATGGCGCCATCGCCAATCACTGCAATTGCAACGCGCTGCTCACCCTTGGTTTGCGCCGCTCTAGCCATGCCCATCGCTGCAGAAATACTGGTGGAGGAATGGCCAGTACCAAACGTATCGTATTCACTTTCTGCGCGCCGCGGAAATCCAGAGAGTCCATTAAATTGCCGTAAGGTATTCATACGCTCACGCCGACCCGTCAAGATTTTATGGGGGTAACTTTGATGACCCACATCCCACACAATGCGATCACGCGGCGTATCAAATACGTAATGCAGTGCAATCGATAATTCGACCGTGCCTAAGTTGGACGATAAGTGTCCGCCCGTTTTGGATACCGAATCAATTACAAATTGACGCAGTTCATCTGCAAGGGGCGGCAGCTCCTCGCGTTCCAATTTACGCAAATCAGCAGGATCATTAATCGTATTCAACATCATCGTTTTAGAACGTAGTTAAAAAAATAATTAGTGTGTGCGCTCTACTACCAGCCGCGCAAGTGCGCGCAATGCATCGGCTTTGGAGCCAAACGCTGCGAGGCTATTTAAAGCCTGAGCTTGCAATTCCTTGGCTTGGTTTTGAGCATACTCTAAGCCCATCAGCGTGACATAGGTTGGCTTGTCATCCGCCGCATCTTTGCCGGCTGTTTTACCCAAGGTTTGGCTATCGGCCGTTGCGTCCAAGACATCGTCTACCACCTGAAAGGCGAGTCCAAGGGCAGTCGAGTATTGCGTCAATTGCTTCAGTGCAGTGGCATCCAGCTCGGCTGCAATTGCGCCCATGCGTACAGCACAACTAAGTAAAGCGCCGGTTTTCATGGCGTGCATTTGCTTGAGGGCGGCGAGGTCAATTTTTTGACCCACACTCTCTAAATCAATCGCTTGACCGCCCGCCATACCAAGCGAGCCCGAGGCTTTGCTGAGCTCGCCGATGAGTGACAAGCGCATCTCGGCTGTGCCTTGGGTGTCCACCAACACCTCAAACGCTTTGGTTTGCAGGGCATCGCCAACCAAGAGTGCCGTAGCCTCATCAAATGCTTTGTGTACCGTAGGACGACCACGACGCAAATCATCGTCATCCATGCACGGCAGATCATCGTGCACTAAAGAGTAGGCATGAATCATCTCGATGGCGGCGGCAGCTGCATCGAGCACCTCGGGATTGGAGTTACCCAGCTCACCCGCAGCAAACACCAATAAAGGACGGATGCGTTTACCGCCCCCTTGGGCGGCATAGCGCATCGCCTCATGCAGGCGTTGCGGTAGTAACTGGGCAGAATCCAGACGAAGATCCAAGGCTGCTTCGGCGCGCGCTGAGCCGGCCTGTAACCACACTCCAAAATCAAATGTCATTGCATCAAGCCTCAAATACCCGAACCTGCTGCTCGACTTGCGCCAAGACGCCTTGGCAATGGCGCAATAAAGCGGTGCCGCGTTGATAGGCGGCTAAAGTTTCTTCGAGTGAAAATTGGCCTGACTCCATATCGGCAATCAGTTTTTCGAGTTCCTTTACAGCCTGCTCATAGCGCAGGGCTGGGTCAATTTGGATCTCTGTGCCACTTGGGATGGCATCGGATTTTTTTGCTGGCATGCGCAGTTTCCGGATATAAATGGTAGTTGTTAGGCTGATTTACCTAAATCATGCCTGATTTTTCACCAAGGTAGGGCGTTCGCATTCAAGGTGGGGCTGGAATCGGTGGGTATAATCGCTTTCCTTCCTATCCAATATCGATCTTTCGATGGTTGGATTGGTTGTTCCGCTTAGCTTCGGCTGACTTTTTCGGGGGTGGGGAGAATGACTAATCTGGCTACCGCGCAGCAACTTGCGCCGTCCAATCTGCAGTTGCCGGTCTCGGCCTACTTTGACGTTGATCTATACCAGCGCGAAATGGCTCTGCTATTCAAGCAGGGTCCGGGCTATGTTGGCCATGAATTAATGGTTCCAGATCAAGGCTCCTACCGCACCCTTTCTGCCGAGAATGAAGGTCGGTTGCTGGTTCGAAATAGCGCAGGCGTTGAACTCCTCTCCAATGTATGCCGCCATCGGCAAGCACTCATGCTCAATGGCTCAGGCCAAGTAGACACCATTGTTTGTCCTTTGCACCGCTGGACTTATGACTTAGAGGGGCAGTTGCTCGGAGCGCCCCATTTTGGCGATAAGCCCTGCTTGCACTTAGGTAAATCGCCTTTGCAAAACTGGCAAGGCATGTTGTTTGAAGGTCCGCGTGATGTTGTAAAAGACTTAGGTAAATTGGGTGTTGCCGACGATTTGGATTTTACGGGCTACATGCTCGATCACGTTGAGGTGCATGAGTGCAATTACAACTGGAAAACCTTCATTGAGGTTTACCTCGAGGATTACCATGTGGTGCCCTTTCATCCGGGGCTTGGTCAATTTGTTTCCTGTGAAGATTTGCATTGGGAATTCGGCGATTGGCACAGCGTACAAACGGTGGGCATCCATAAAAACCTCGCCAATCCAGGCTCTCCCGTGTATCGCCAATGGCATGATGCGGTGCTACGCCACCATGGCAATAAACCGCCGCGACATGGCGCCATTTGGCTAACCTACTACCCCAATGTGATGGTCGAATGGTATCCAGGTGTACTGTGCATTTCCACACTACATCCCATGGGCCCCAATAAAACCCGCAATATTGTGGAGTTTTACTATCCCGAAGAAATCGCCCTCTTTGAACGGGAGTTCGTAAAAGCCGAGCGCGCTGCTTATATGGAAACCTGCATTGAGGATGATGAGATTGCCGAGCGCATGGATGCGGGTCGTGCTGCGCTGCTCGCCCGGGGCGTAAACGAAGTGGGACCCTATCAAAGCCCAATGGAAGACGGCATGCAGCATTTTCATGAATGGTATCGCCGGGAGATGCAGCTTTAACTAGGCTCTCGGCTAGATTCACGGTAGACTATTTTTCTTGCTGATTAAGCACAAGGACTTTCTGCTATGCATCCACTCATCACACCTAATCAATTGGAAGAACTGGTTAATACCGGCGCCAACATTCTGATCTGCGACTGCCGCTTTGATTTAACCAATCTGCAGGCGGGTCGTGAGGCCTACAACACGGGGCATATTTTGGGCGCCATCTACGTCGATCTGGATCGTGATCTCTCTGCTACAAAAACAGGTAGTAATGGTCGTCATCCCCTTCCGAGCCCTCAGGCCTGGGCAGACACAAGGCAGCGCCTTGGCATTGATCCCAAGACAACCGTGATTGCCTACGATAATCACGGCTCTGTCTATGCAAGCCGCTTATGGTGGATGCTCAAAGCCAGCGGTCACGCACACGTGCAGGTATTGGATGGCGGCCTTAGCGCATGGAATGGCTCGATTGGTACGATTCCGCCCGTTGTAGCTCCATTAACGACTGCTATTGAACCTAAGGAATGGAAAGGCTCGGTCACCGTTGATGCAATGGAACAGTGGCTTACTGATTCAAAAGGGCAATGCGTTGTTGATGCCCGCGCTGAAGATCGTTTTCGTGGGGAGAATGAAACCTTAGATCCCGTCGGTGGCCACATTCCAGGGGCGCTGAATCGATTCTTTAAACACAATCTGAGTGCCGGTCAATTTAAATCACCCAATGCATTGCGCACCGAATTTACAGCATTGCTGGGCAATGCATCGTCGAGCAGTGTGATTCACCAGTGCGGCTCTGGCGTGACCGCTTGCCATAATCTATTGGCAATGGAGGTAGCGGGCTTACCGGGATCCCGTTTGTATGTTGGTAGCTGGAGTGAGTGGTGCGCTGATCCAAAACGGCCGGTTGCGACATAGCGACATAGCAACCTAAATCAAACCACTTTGGGTGGCTAGTGTCCGCGCGAGAGCAACAGCACCAAGCCAACCCCGCAGCCAATCAGCGTGATTTGCCGTAAAGACTCTTGCCAATGGGATCTGCGGTGCATTTGCGGAATTAAATCACTCACCGCAATGTAAATAAATCCGCTCGACGCAATCACTAGTAAATATGGCATTGCCGTGTTGGCTTTTTCCAAAAAGTAATATCCAAGCACGCCGCCCAAAACCGATAGAGCGCCGCTAATGAGGTTGTAGAGGAGCGCGCGTGCGCGTGAGAAACCGGCATTAATCAGGATAATAAAATCGCCAATCTCTTGCGGAATCTCGTGCGCCACAATGGCTATTGCGGTAAACATGCCCACTTCAAAATCAACCATGAATGCAGCGGCGATAAGGATGCCATCAACAAAATTATGCAGGCCATCGCCAATCAAAATCATCCAACCACTTTGACCAGCCTCTTCTGCATCGTGCCCATGGTGATGATCATGACCATCGCCTTCGTGATGATGGCTATGGCGTAGAAGCGCTACCTTCTCAAGCAAAAAGAAACCCAGCAATCCGGCAAGCAACGCCCCAAAGAGCACATGGGCATCCACCCCAGGCATCTCAAATGCCTCAGGCAAGGAATGCAGCAAGGCAGTAGCAAGCAAAATACCAACTGAAATGCTGACCATGCGGTCAACGAGCTTCGCTAAAACGCCCAGCGATAAGCTAGCCGCAATCAGAACACTCGAAAGACCCGCGCCTGCCGTTACTAAGACGATGAGTTGCAGAGCGGTCATGCCACTCCGTTCCGTTTAAACCAATCGAGGCACTTCACCCAGCCATCGGCTGCGGGGCCAGCGCGGTAGGTTTCGCGGTAATCCGCATGAAACGCGTGGGGCGCATCCAGGTAAATCTCAAAGCGCGATGCTTTGGCCTCCAGATTTTTTGATCCTGCTGCTGCCAATGCTTGGCGCATCTTATCTACGCTCTCGAGTGGAATGCCGGTATCGGCTGAACCATACAAGCCAAGTACAGGGGCTTTGAGCTCTGCCGCAATATCAACTGGATGGCGTGGATTGCCTGCGGTTTTTTCACCGACCAAACGCCCGTACCACGCAACGCCGGCGCGAACTTCGGGCATGGTGGCAGAAAGCCAGGTAATACGGCCGCCCCAACAAAAACCAGTAACGCCCACGCGCTTGATATCCCCGCCATTAGCACCAGCCCACGCAATCGCTGCACGAATGTCACCCATGACTTGTGCGTCGGGGGTTTTTGAAACAATATTGCTAAAAATTTCAGCGACGGTTCCATAGGTATTGGGATCGCCTGCACGTACAAAAAATTCGGGTGCAATGGCAAGGTAGCCCAACTTTGCAAAACGGCGGGTGACATCGGCAATGTATTCATGAACACCAAAAATCTCGCTGCACACAATCACGATCGGCAGTAGGCCTTTGGCTTTTTCAGGACGCGATACATAAGCAGGCATCTGAATGCTGCCCGATGGAATCGATAGTTCGCCCGCTTTAATTCCGGCAAAATCGGTTTTAATTACCTGCGCTAGAACGGGTTGGGACGCTGCAACAAAACCGACCCCTAGACCGGTTGCCGTCACAGCCGATGCCTTCATGAAGTCTCTACGATTGGTGCTCATATTCATCTCCTCATTTCAGTTGATTAATGCGCTTCTTCCCAATTATCACCGACACCGATACTCACTAGCAAAGGTACCTTTAGCGTTGCTACCGAGCACATCAGCCCTGGTAAGGCCTTTTGCACGTAATCCAGCTCATCTAAAGGCACATCAAAGACCAGTTCATCGTGCACCTGCAGCAACATCCGTGTTTTCAGATTTTCGGCTTCGAGCCAGTTCTGTACCGCTACCATCGCCAATTTAATTAAATCCGCAGCAGTCCCTTGCATTGGGGCATTGATTGCCGCACGTTCGGCGCCCTGCCGGCGAGGGCCATTGGAACCCTTAATCTCGGGCAACCATAGGCGCCTACCAAAGACCGTTTCCACATAGCCTTGCTCGCGCGCCTGCAGTTTGGTTTCTTCCATGTACTGGGCCACGCTGGGGTAACGCTCAAAGTAGGTGGCGATGTATTTTTGCGCGGCGGCACGCTCAATGCCCAAATTGCCAGCAAGGCCATAAGCACTCATACCGTAAATCAAGCCGAAATTAATTACCTTAGCGTAGCGACGTTGCTCTGACGATACTTGCTCGAGCGGTATGCCGAAAATTTCAGCGGCAGTTGCCTGATGAATGTCTTTACCGGCTGCAAAGGCCGTTAACAAACTTTCATCTTCCGCAATGTGCGCCATGATGCGCAATTCAATTTGCGAATAATCTGCGGAGAGTAATTTACAGCCCGCTGCCGGCACAAAGGCTTCCCGTATGCGCCTGCCCTCCTCGGTGCGAACCGGAATGTTTTGCATATTGGGCTCACTCGATGCGAGGCGACCCGTCACTGCAACGGCTTGTGAGAAATTGGTATGCACGCGCCCGGTTTTGGGATTGACCATGCGTGGTAATTTCTCAATGTAGGTCGACATTAGTTTTGCAAGGCCGCGGTAATCCAAAATCTTCGCAGGCAATGGAAAATCTTCAGCTAACTTTTGCAATACTTCTTCATCGGTTGACGGCGCGCCCGATGGCGTTTTTTTAATCACCGGTAACTGCAATTGCCCAAACAAAATCTCTGCAATTTGCTTGGGTGACTGAATATTAAATGGCTGACCTGCGAGCGCATGAATCTCGCCCTCCAATGCCAAAAGTCGCTTACCTACTTCAAGTCCTTGGGCCGCTAAACGCGCCGAATCAATCCGAATACCATTGCGCTCCATCACCCCCAGTACGCGCATGGCTGGCATCTCGATCTGCTCGTATACATAGCGCAAACCAGGGCTATTTTCGATCTGGGGCCATAGGAAATGATGCAGACGTAAGGTAATGTCGGCATCTTCTGCGGCATAGTTTGTTGCCGTTGCTAGATCGACTTGATCAAAACCAATTTGATGTGCGCCCTTACCGCACACTTCTTCATAGCGAATGGTCTTCACGCCCAAGTGGCGCTCTGCCAAGCTATCCATATTGTGGGCCAAATGGGATTCCAGTACATACGACTCCAGTAAGGTGTCGTGCTGTATTCCTCGCAAGGTAATGCCGTAGTTCGCAAAAATATGGGCGTCGTATTTGAGGTTCTGTCCGACTTTGTGGCGCTGAGGGTTCTCCAACCACGGGCGCATCTGATCCAAGACTGCTTGACGATCGAGTTGATCCTCGCCCGTGCGGTGGGCCAGCGGTATGTAACAAGCAACTCCCTCTTCTGCACTCAGTGAAATACCGACAAGCTCTGCCACCAAGGCATCGAGTCCGGTCGTTTCAGTATCAACGCACACCAAATCCGCAGCGGCTAGTTTGGCGAGCCATGCAACCAGCCTGGCCTGATCAACAACGCATTCGTATCGACGCTCAATCGCATTTTGCTCAGCCGCATCTTTTGCGGGCATCGTTGGCGTGAGTGCAGGCGCTTGAATTGATTTTGATGGGCTTACTTTGGATGGCGGATCAGCATTGCCAACCAAATCAAATGCCGGAGCCGCGCTTGGCGAGATGGCAGCTGTAGCACTGCTACCTTCTTCACTCAAACGCTTTTCTACATCACGCAACCAGGTTTTAAATGCAAAGCGCTCAAAGAATTCTTTTAATGCAGGTAAATTTTCTGGCTTGGCATGCAAATCATCCAGGCCCGGGATATGCTCATTGAGATCACAGTCCAATTTGACAGTGAGCAGTTCCCGTGCGCGTAATAACCAGGGCAGGCTGGCGCGCAGGTTATCGCCCACCACGCCTTTGATTTCATCTGCGCGCGCCATTAACTGATCTAAGTCACCGTATTCGGCCAGCCACTTATTTGCCGTTTTCGGGCCCGCTTTAGGCACTCCGGGTACGTTATCTACGGCATCACCAACAATGGTGAGGTAATCGACAATGCGCTCAGGCGGCACCCCGAACTTTTGAATCACGCCGTCGACGTCGAGCTTCTCATCGGTCATTGTATTAATCAGCGATACCGAGGGATTAACCAGTTGCGCCAAATCCTTATCGCCGGTCGAGATGATGGTGTCCCAGCCCGCCTCCGTGGCTTGCCTGGCTAGCGTACCAATGACATCGTCCGCCTCAACCCCTGAAACCACCAAGACCGGCCAACCCAAAGCCTTTACCAGGGCATGAATTGGTTCGATTTGAGCTACTAAGTCTTCCGGCATCGAGCTCCGGTTTGCCTTGTATTCCGGGTACATTTCATCCCGGAAGGTCTTGCCTTTGGCATCAAAAACGCAGGCCAAGTGGTCTGCCTGGATCTCGGAACGGGCCCGCCGCATCATATTGACCATGCCATAGACCGCTCCGGTAGGCTCTCCGGCCGCATTTCGGAGGTCTGGCATGCCATGAAAGGCCCGATACAGGTAACTGGAGCCGTCTACTAACAAGAGTCTATGTTTAGTCATACCGCAATCGTACAATCTAGTTACTTACTTGTTGCTAATTCCTTGCCATATGGGCTAAGGAGCTGGCTTGAGATAACCTAAAACCAAGACACTTTATGCGCCCAACCCTGCACCTTTTTGCAACTTCGCTTATTTCAAGCCTTATGGCCATTACTGGCTCTGCCCTAGCCCAAAGCGGAAACTCCCAGGCTCTGAGCCCAGCAGAGCTGGGTCGTATAAATAATCAACCGATTGCTGCTCCCATTGGTAACCCTGGTCAATTAGGCAATGCGGATGCACGTAAACCCACTTTTGAATATACCGACCCAGGTGGCACTCAAGTCCGGGAATTCCGTGATGCCAATGCGCCGACCGAAGTTCAAGTCAAAGGCCCCTTAGGTACGTATGAAATGTCGCCCCCCACATCCGTCATGCCGGGGCCGAGCAATAAAACCAATGATAATTTGCTGAGCGTTCCCAGCATCAGCATTCCGTTTTAATTCGCGTTTCGTATGGCCGTATTTACTCCTGTTGAATTAAGCGATATCTCGAAATGGATTTCGACCGACTTTGATATTGGAGTAGCATCGGCTGTTCGTGGCATTCAGGGCGGAATCGAGAACTCCAATTTTTTTCTAGACACCACCAACGCGCGTGGTCCAAACGAATTCGTTCTCACCATTTTTGAGCGTTTGTCTGCGGCACAACTACCCTATTACCTTGAGCTCATGCGCCACTTGGCCAACAAGGGCATTCCCGTTCCTAAGCCGATTGCGAATCATGCAGGCGCTATTTTGTTTGCACTCAAAGGCAAGCCGGCTGCAATCGTCAGTAAGCTGGCTGGCGCATCCTGTATGCAACCCGCCTCCACCCACTGCGCGATGGTTGGCGCAATGCTAGCAAAGATGCATCTTGCTGCCGCTGACTTTTCAGGTCACCAGCCCAATCTGCGAAGCCTTGGCTGGTGGCGCGAAACGGTTCCCGCCATATTGCCGCATCTAAACACAGATCAACGTGCCTTGCTGATCGATGAAATGGCTTTTCAAGAAGCTTTTTTTGCATCTGCTAAATACCGCGCACTTCCTGAAGGCGCAAGCCATTGCGATCTCTTCCGTGACAACGTGCTATTTGAAGGTCAAGGATCCGGATTGCGCCTAGGCGGATTTTTTGATTTCTATTTCGCTGGTACGGACAAATGGTTGTTTGATCTTGCGGTCACCATCAATGATTGGTGTTTACTAGAAGGCAGCTCCCTTGATGCTAGTCGCACGCAAGCCCTAGTCGATGCGTACCAATCCGTGCGACCACTCAGCCCAGATGAACTAGCAAGCATTGCAGCCATGCTGCGGGCTGCAGCCCTGCGTTTTTGGATCTCACGTTTGTGGGATTTTTATTTACCCCGTGATGCACAGATGTTGACGCCCCATGACCCAACTCACTTCGAGCGGATTTTATGTAGCCGCCGCCAATCGACTCCACAAAGCACCTAGATGAAACTCAATCATGTAAATCATAAAGAAGCCCTCACCTGGATACGCCAGGGATTTTGGCTTTTTAAACAAAATCCGCTCGGGTTTTTAATGCTGGTCTTTATGTACATTTTCTTTGCACAGCTATCTATTCTGATTCCGGTGATTGGTGTTTTTGTCGTGCTCTTAGTCACCCCCGCTCTTTCAGTTGGGTTTATGACCGCATGCCGGCAAGCCATCCAAAAGGAACGGATTCTGCCTACCGCCTATTTGGCTGCATTTCGATTGCCATCGACAGTGGCACGCAAGCGCATTTTGCAACTCGGTCTGATTTACACCGCGTGCATCTTAATCTTGAGCTTTGTAGCCAGCCTCATTGTCGACTTTGAAGCCCTACTACCGCTCTTGACGAGCGACGAGGCTCCCAGTGCCGAGGCGATGGAACAGCTGTATAAATTGGTGTTTATTGGCGGCGCACTCTACATTCCGGTTGCGATGCTGATGTGGTTTGCACCCCTACTCGTTGCCTGGGCTGAAATGCCTGTGATGCAAGCCATCTTTTCGAGCTGGATGGCATGCTGGTCTAATCGCGCTGCCTTTGCCTATTACCTGCTGATTTGGAGCATCGTTCTCGTGGCATTGCCCATGATGATTGGCGGCTTACTCGATGCAGTGAATCTAGGGGGCATTGCCTCTTATATCGTTGCGCCCATATCAATGGGCGGACTCACGATTATGTATTGTTCTTTCTTTGCAACCTGGAAAGGCTGCTTCACGGACAACAATATTGAGCAGCTATCAACCTAAGGATAGGCTGACCTAGGCGTCAATTGCCGTCAGTTTGGCTATACTGAGTTGCAACCATTTCACACCGTGGCGCTTAAAGTTCACTTGGGCGCGCGCCTCAAGGTCTAGGCCTTCTAAGCCAACAACACGGCCCTCACCAAACTTCGTATGAAAGACCGCTTGCCCGATTGCAAAGGGGTATCCCGAACGCGGCGGCGCGACCATCCGTTTGACGGTCTCAGTGGCTTTGTTGCGACTGCCTAAGCGCGGCGTATCCATATCAAAGGTGTCTGCACTGTCGTTATCGCGCTGACGGGTATAGCCACCACTCTGCCAACTCGAGCCGGTGTTACGACTACCGCCCCAGCGTGCATCGCTTGCTTTCGGTGTCAGCCATTTCAAGGAATCGGATGGTAACTCTTCCAAGAAACGCGATGGCATGTTGTAGCGGACCTGACCATGCAGCATGCGGGATTGCGTATGCGAAAGGTAAAGACGCTCTTTTGCGCGCGTGATCGCCACATACATTAAGCGGCGCTCTTCTTCTAAGCCGTTGGCTTCGTTGACGCTGTTCTCATGCGGGAATAAACCCTCTTCGAGGCCTGTGATAAAGACTGCAGTGAACTCAAGCCCTTTGGCAGAATGGACTGTCATCAGCTGAATCGCATCCTGCCCGGCTTGGGCTTGGTTATCACCGGCCTCAAGCGAAGCATGGGATAAAAAGCCCGCCAGTGGTGATGCTTCGAGCGTACCCGGGTCGTTTTCTCCAGGTAGTAATGCAGCTTCGGCATTTTGCCCGTAACCCTCTTCGGCAATAAAGGCAGTAGCGGCATTGACGAGTTCTTGTAAGTTTTCGACGCGATCTTGGCCTTCGCGCTCCGTCAAATAGTGCTGAATCAAACCGCTGTGCTGAATCACAAACTCCACCGTTTCTGGCAGGGTATTACGACGGGTTGCCTCACGCATGTGATCCACTAGGCGCACAAAGCCGCCTAAGGCCGCACCAGCCTTTCCTTCTAAACTCGAGGCAGCTAAATACAGGGAGCATTGCTGCTGCCGCGCTGCATCTTGCAATGCTTCAATCGAACGCGCTCCAATGCCGCGCGTTGGAAAATTAACCACCCGAGAAAATGACGTATCGTCATTGGGGTTCTCCAATAGGCGCAAGTAAGCGAGGGCATGTTTAATTTCGGCGCGCTCAAAAAAGCGTAGACCGCCATAAACGCGGTATGGAATCCCCGATGAAAACAAGCCATGCTCAATAATGCGCGACTGGGCATTGCTGCGATAGAGCAAGGCAATATCGCTGCGCCGCAAGCCCCCATTGACGAGCGCTTTAATCTCATCAATCAGCCAACTCGCCTCCATTCCATCGCTGGCTGCCTCATAGATGCGAACCGGCTCGCCATGGCCCGCATCGGTGCGTAGATTTTTTCCGAGACGCCCCGTGTTATTGGCAATCAAGTGATTTGCCGAATCCAGAATATGGCCATGCGAGCGGTAGTTCTGTTCTAGCTTGACCATGATCGGCTGAAACTGATTTTCATAAAGGCGCATGTTGGCAACATCTGCGCCGCGGAAGGCATAGATACTTTGATCATCATCGCCTACCGCAAAGACAGCACTCGCATCCGCTTTAGCGCGGCCGCCATCGTGGCCCGATAAGAGTTTTAACCAGGCGTACTGCAAGGCATTCGTATCTTGAAACTCATCGATCAAGATGTGCCTAAAGCGCTCTTGGTAATGGTTACGAATGGCTTCGCTATGCTTTAAGAGTTCGTAGCTGCGCAGCAAGAGCTCCGCAAAATCAACCACGCCCTCGCGTTGGCACTGCTGATCATAAGCATCGTAAAGCTGCGCCATGCGTGCCTGAAAATCATCGCCACTTTCCAAATCGCGCGCCCGCATTCCACGCTCCTTTGCGTGCGCAATGAAATACTGCAACTGCTTGGGCGGATACTTTTCATCATCGACCTTGAGGCCTTTGAGGAGCCGTTTGATTGCCGACAACTGATCTTGGGTATCTAAGATTTGAAAGGTCGAAGGCAGTCCAGCGTCGCGGTGGTGCGCTCGCAGTAAGCGGTTACAGAGGCCATGAAACGTACCAATCCACATCCCGCGGGTATTGATCGGCAGCATCGAGCTAAGCCGCATCATCATCTCTTTGGCTGCTTTATTGGTGAATGTCACCGCCAAGACCCCAATTGGCGAAACCTGGCCTGTTTGGATGAGCCAAGCAATGCGGGTGGTGAGTACCCTCGTCTTGCCGCTGCCGGCGCCAGCCAAGATCAGGGCAGACTGGGCATGGCCATTTTCGGCAACCGGAGGAAGGGTCACTGCCTCGCGTTGTTCTGGGTTTAGGTTCGCGAGTAGGTCTGAATACATTACGCCAATTATAATTTGACTCTTATGCCAATCTCCCCGAATACCCCTGAATCAAGCCCAGCCCAGTCCACAGCAGAATCGCCTGCTGGAGTGGAGCTAGCCAAATCATACGAACCCGCCCCAATCGAAGCATTTTGGGGTCCGGAATGGGAAAAGCGCGGCATTGCAAGTGCCACCCTCGACGACGATAAGGCGGACTTCAGCATTCAGCTGCCCCCGCCCAATGTCACAGGCACCTTGCACATGGGTCACGCGTTTAATCAAACCATCATGGATGGTCTGGTGCGTCATGCCCGCATGTCTGGCAAAAACACCTTATGGGTTCCGGGCACCGACCATGCTGGCATTGCCACTCAAATCGTTGTCGAGCGCCAACTCGATGCGCAAAAAGTATCCCGCCATGATTTAGGCCGCGATGCTTTTTTAGAAAAAGTATGGGAATGGAAAGAAAGTTCTGGCTCAACCATTACTCGGCAAATTCGGCGCTTAGGTGCTTCGATTGATTGGGGCCGAGAGTACTTCACGATGGACGACAAAATGTCGGCCTCGGTTGTGGAAGTATTCGTTCGTCTACATGAGCAAGGACTCATTTACCGCGGTAAGCGCCTAGTGAATTGGGACCCTCAGTTGGGTACGGCGGTTTCCGATCTCGAGGTGGTGAGCGAAGAGGAAGACGGTAGCATGTGGCACATCCGCTACCCCCTCAGCGATGGTTCTGGCTCGCTGGTGGTGGCAACGACTCGCCCAGAAACCCTCTTGGGTGACGTTGCAGTGATGGTCAATCCCAATGATGAGCGCTACCGCCATCTGATTGGTCAATCGGTCAGCCTGCCGCTGTGTGATCGCACCATCCCCATCATCGCCGACGATTACGTCGACCTGGAGTTTGGTACTGGCGTTGTGAAGGTGACCCCAGCGCATGACTTTAATGACTATGCCGTTGGTCAGCGCCATCAACTCCCCCTCATTAATATTCTGACGCTCGATGCCAAGATCAATGAGAACGCCCCTGCCGTATACCAAGACCTTGATCGCTTTGAAGCCCGCAAGCGCGTTGTTGCT
Organism: Polynucleobacter sp.; assembly: GCA_044345755.1. Taxonomy (GTDB): domain Bacteria; phylum Pseudomonadota; class Gammaproteobacteria; order Burkholderiales; family Burkholderiaceae; genus Polynucleobacter. The sequence continues at coordinate 16,570 of JBIJAM010000007.1, forward strand.
GATTTAGAAGCAGGTGGTTTTTTAGAAAAGGTACAGCCCCATAAATTGATGGTGCCACGTGGCGATCGCACGCAAGTGATCATTGAGCCCATGCTGACTGATCAATGGTTTGTAGCCGTATCTAAGCCATCGCAAGACAATGCGTACAAACCGGGCGCATCGATTGCAGGCGCCGCCTTGCATGCGGTCACGAGTGGCGACATTAAATTGGTTCCTGAAAACTGGAACAGCACCTACAACCAGTGGTTAGAGAATATTCAGGATTGGTGTATTTCTCGGCAGTTATGGTGGGGTCATCAGATTCCAGCATGGTACGGAGATGCCGGGCAGATTTTCGTGGCGCGATCCGAGGCCGAGGCAAAAGCAAAGGCGCTGGCTGCTGGCTATACCGGAACGCTCACGCGCGATCCCGACGTACTCGATACCTGGTTTAGTTCTGCCCTAGTGCCTTTTAGTGCGCTGGGCTGGCCTAAAGAAACCCCAGAACTCAAACACTTCCTCCCCTCTTCTGTATTGGTTACTGGCTTTGACATCATTTTCTTTTGGGTGGCGCGCATGGTCATGATGACCTGTCATTTCACGGGTAAGGTGCCGTTTCATACCGTCTATGTCCATGGCTTAGTGCGGGATGCGGAAGGCCAGAAGATGAGTAAGTCTAAGGGCAATACCTTGGATCCGATCGATCTGATTGATGGTATCTCGACGGATGAATTGCTTGCGAAGCGTACCACTGGCCTGATGAATCCAAAACAGGCTGACAGCATTGGTAAAAAAACACGAAAAGAATTTCCGGAAGGTATACCTGCATTTGGTACTGATGCGCTGCGCTTTACCTTTGCATCACTTGCTTCCTTGGGTCGCAATATTAATTTTGATCAGAAGCGCTGTGAGGGTTACCGGAACTTTTGCAACAAACTCTGGAATGCCACTCGCTTCGTCTTGATGAATTGCCCTGGGTCCGATGAAGACAATGGCTTTGCCCCCTGCAATGAGCAATGTGGCCCCGACGGGCATCTTGACTTTTCTGCGGCGGATCGTTGGATTGTGTCGAGCCTGCAACGCACCGAGCTTGAAATTGAGAAAGGCTTCGCGCAATACCGTTTTGACAATATCGCTAGCGCCATTTATCAGTTTGTCTGGGACGAGTACTGCGATTGGTATTTAGAGCTTGCCAAGGTACAACTGCAAACCGGCACGCCAGCGCAGCAGCGCGCAACCCGCCGTACCCTATTGCGCGTGTTGGAAACCATTTTGCGCATGGCCCATCCACTCATTCCGTTTATTACGGAAACGCTGTGGCAAACGGTTGGTCCCAAAACAGGCAAGGCTCTTGCCGAACAAGCAGGGCAGTCGATTGCCTTGCAGCCCTACCCCGTCGCACAACCGTCGAAGTTCGATGAGCAAAGCGAAGCCTGGGTTAATCAAGTCAAGGCAATTATTGATGCCTGCCGTAACCTGCGAGGGGAGATGCAAATTTCTCCAGCGCAAAAAGTACCGCTGTGGATTTATGGGCCCGCTGCTTTTTTAGAAAAGGCCAGCCCCTATTTGCAAGCGCTAGCAAAGCTGTCGGAAGTCAAAATTTACAGCGACGAGGCCTTGCTCGAACGCGACGCTCCTGGAGCGCCAATTGCCTTAGTAGGCGACCTGAAGTTGCTGCTCAAGATCGAAGTCGATGTCGATGCAGAACGCCTGCGCCTGCGCAAAGAAATTGACCGGCTCGCCAATGAAATTACTAAAGCCCGTAGCAAGTTAGATAACGAGAGCTTTGTGGCGCGCGCCCCAGAAGAAGTCGTTGCGCAAGAAAAGCTGCGTTTGGCTGGATTTGAGCAAAACCATGAAAAATTGCTTGCCCAGCTAGATCGCCTCGGCAAAGCCTAGTTGGCCGACCTGATCTCCGCTAGAATCAGCCCATTCTTTTAGTTTGATTGGAATTGCAATGACCGCCTCTTTTTCTAAGCCAGTAAGCAAAGCTGTATTTCCTGTTGCTGGCCTGGGCACCCGCTTTTTGCCTGCGACCAAAGCAAGTCCAAAGGAGATGCTGAATGTGGTGGATAAGCCCTTAATTCAGTATGCGGTAGAAGAGGCAATTGCGGCTGGCATTACTGAAATGATTTTTGTAACCGGTCGTAGCAAGCGTGCGATTGAAGATCACTTCGATAAGGCGTACGAACTGGAAGCAGAGCTTGAGGCAAAAAATAAGCATGCTTTGCTGGAAATTGTGCGCAGCATTAAGCCTAGCCATGTTGATTGCGTTTATGTGCGCCAGCCCGAAGCCTTGGGCTTAGGTCATGCAGTCCTCTGCGCTGAAAAGCTCGTGCGCGATGAGCCCTTTGCCATTATTTTGGCCGACGACTTACTGGATGGCCAGCCGCCCGTATTGCAGCAGATGCTCCAGGTGCATGAGGCGCAACAAGGTTCTGTGATTGCAGTTGAAAAAATTGATCCCGCCAAAAGCAGTTCCTATGGCATTGTTGCTGGAGCAGAAGTATCGAAAGGCATCTATCGCTTAAATGGGATTGTGGAAAAGCCACAACCCAAAGATGCACCCTCGAATTTAGCGGTGGTTGGACGCTACGTTTTATCGTCCTCGATCTTTGGCCACATTCGGAACCTGAAACCCGGTGCTGGCGGTGAAATTCAGTTGACCGATGCGATTGCCGCACTCCTGAAAGAAGAACCGGTATTTGCCTATGAATACGACGGCGTGCGTTATGACTGCGGTAGCAAGCTCGGCTACATGAAAGCTTCAGTAGAATTTGCCTTGCGCCACTCCGAGCTAGGCTCTGAGTTTGCTGCTTACCTAAAAAGCAGGGCCTTGACCTAAGCGATTATCGGCGCTTGAGATAAAAAATTAAGGTATCGCCTTCGCTTGCGGTGGCGATGAGTTCGTTTCCAGTCTGTTTTGCAAAGACCGGGAAATCATGCACAGCACCGGCATCGGTTGCCTTCACCATCAAAATCTGACCTGACTCCATCTCCGCCAAGGCTTTTTTAGTGCGCAGAATGGGCAGCGGGCAATTCATGCCAATCGCATCGATTTCACGATTAACTTCGGGGATGACGACTTCACTCATGTCCTACTCCTCTTTTTAGGCCTTACTTGCCTGAATAACCCAGTCTTTAACGCCCGCCAATGCAGCAGGCAAAGCAGAAGGATTGGTACCGCCAGCCATTGCCATCTCTGGCTTGCCGCCGCCTTTCCCGCCCACTTGTTGCGCAACAAAATTAACCAGATCACCCGCTTTTACGCGCGCAGTTGCATCCGCAGTAACGCCGGCAATCAAACTGACTTTGTCGCCTTGCACTGAGGCGAGCACAATCGCCGCTGTTTTGAGTTTGCCTTTGAGGGCATCCATGGTCTCCCGCAATACCTGCGCATCAGCACCATCCATGCGAGCAGCTAAGACCATCAAACCATTCACATCAATTGCTTGTGCTGCTAACTCATCGCCTTGGCTCGCAGCCAATTTGGAATTGAGTTTTTCCAGCTCACGCTCTGCTTGACGCAAACTGTCTTGCAACTGCGTTACCCGCTGAGTTAACTCATGGGGATTGGTTTTCAGAACCGCTGCAGTGGCATTAATGCGATCTTCTAGGGCCTGCAAAAAGTGGAGTGCATGGCGACCGGTTACTGCCTCAACCCTTCTTATACCGGCAGCGACACCGCTCTCCGCCACAATCTTCAGGCTACCAATGTCACCCGTGCGCGACACATGGGTGCCCCCACACAATTCTTTCGATGTCCCAATCTCTAAGACGCGCACCGAATCGCCGTACTTTTCACCGAAGAGCATCATGGCGCCTGTTTTTTGCGCATCTTCTAAGGCCATCACTTGAGCAGAAGTAGCTTGGTTGTGCAAAATCTCGTCGTTAACAATCGCTTCAATGCGGCGAATCTGTTCTTGGGTCACGGGAGCGTTATGGGTAAAGTCAAATCGCGTTTTACTAGCGTCTACTAAAGAGCCTTTTTGCTGTACGTGATCGCCCAGCACTTCGCGCAAGGCTTTGTGCATGATGTGGGTCGCGCTGTGGTTACGCATGGTGTCAAAACGCTGCTGCGTATCTACCGCTGCATTGAGGCGATCACCAACACTTAACTTCCCCTCGAGCAATTCACCTTGGTGACCAAAGACATCCGCCTGAATTTTAAAAGTATCGGCAACCTCAAAGCGGGCTGCATCATTACGTAGCTCACCTTGATCGCCGACTTGACCGCCCGACTCGGCATAAAACGGTGTGCTGTCCAAAACAACAACGGCAGCATCGCCTGCCTGAATCGATTGAACCGCAGCGCCATCAAGGTACAAGCCAAGTACAGTGGCTTTGTCATGGCGTAATCCATCGTAGCCATGAAATTGTGTCGGCGCGCCTTTGTATTCTAGTCCTTGCGCTACTTTGAATTTGCCCGCGGCGCGCGCTTGATCACGCTGCTGTTGCATGGCCGCCTCAAAACCAGCGGCATCCACGATGACATCGCGTTCGCGGCACACATCCGCGGTTAAATCGAGCGGGAAGCCAAAGGTGTCATGCAAGCGAAATGCGGTTTCGCCATCCAGCGTTTTACCGCCGCCAGCCAAAGCACCTTCCAGGATTTCCATGCCGTTGGCAATCGTTTGAAAAAAGCGCTCTTCTTCTTGCTGGATTACCGCAGCCACTTTTTCTTGCGATTGGCGCAGCTCGGGGTAAGCATCGCCCATCTGCGCCACTAGTGCTGGAACCAACTGGTAGAAAAATGGTTTGCGTGCGCCTAATTTATAACCATGGCGGATCGCTCGGCGCGCAATGCGGCGCAATACATAACCACGACCGGCGTTACCAGGAATCACGCCATCCACAATCACAAAGCTACAGGCACGAATGTGGTCTGCAATGACCTTTAAGGACGGGCTAGTTGCATCGCAATTACTGCCACCAGCATTGTCTACGGCTGTTTTGGCAGCGCGCAACAAATGCACGAACAAATCAATCTCATAATTGGAATGCACGTGCTGCAGCACTGCGGCAATCCGCTCCAGACCCATACCAGTGTCCACACTGGGCTTGGGTAGCGGATGCATGACGCCAGCTTCATCGCGGTTGTACTGCATAAACACGTTATTCCAAATCTCGATGTAGCGATCGCCATCCTCATCGGGACTGCCGGGAGGGCCGCCCGCTATTTCGGGGCCGTGATCATAAAAAATCTCAGTGCATGGTCCGCAAGGTCCGGTATCGCCCATCATCCAAAAATTATCGGAAGCGTAACGAGCGCCTTTGTTGTCGCCAATCCGAATAATTCGATCAGCCGGAACGCCAATCACTTTGTTCCAAATTTCGTATGCTTCGTCATCCTCGGCATACACCGTCACCAGCAACTTTTCTTTGGGTAACTTCAGGACGCCGGTGAGTAATTCCCATGCAAATCCAATGGCATCTTTTTTGAAGTAATCGCCAAATGAAAAATTGCCCAGCATCTCAAAAAAAGTATGGTGCCGAGCGGTATAGCCCACGTTATCCAGGTCATTGTGTTTGCCGCCGGCACGAATGCACTTTTGGGCAGTGGTTGCGCGCTGGTATGGGCGCTTATCAAAGCCTAAAAAGACATCCTTAAATTGATTCATGCCTGCATTGGTAAACAGCAATGTAGGGTCATCCCCTGGAACAACCGGGCTCGAGGGCACAATTTGATGCCCTTTGGCGGCAAAAAAATCAAGGTAGGCTTGGCGTATTTCGGTAACTTTCATACCCTCAATTATGGCATTGACCGAATACTAGGGTAAACCCTTTATAACCGTGCGATTCTGTGCCTTACAATCGCACAACATTAAAAAAATTACAGCGGCTAGTTAGTAGCCCAAAGGAGCGTGTTTTGAAGATTCGCAACCAAAGAGACTTTGGTGCCGGCATCATGTTTATTGTTGTTGGTATCTTTTTTGCCGTTATTGCATCCCAGTACCGCATGGGTACCGCTGCCAAGATGGGTCCAGGCTATTTTCCATTCTGGCTGGGCGTCTTAATGGCAGTGATCGGGCTGATTGTTTTATATAGCTCCCTATCAAAAAAATCCATTGAAGAAAAAATGCCCAAATGGGATTTTAAAATCATGCTTTGGATCACGGGATCGGTTGTGCTCTATGGTCTTTTATTGCCTACCATGGGATTCATTGTTGCGATTTTTGCGCTGGTATTGGTCTCCGCTTCAGTCAGTCACGATTTTGGCTGGAAGGGCACCGCACTCAATGCGCTCTTCCTGGTTGGATTTACCTATTTGGCGTTTGTAAAAGGACTGGGACTTTCTTTCCCACTTTTGCCATTCTTCATGAACTAAGTTGACGAGACAAAAAAAATGGAATTATTAGCTAACCTGTCACTTGGTTTTGACACTGCATTCACACTGCAGAATTTGATGTATTGCTTTATTGGTTGCGCGCTAGGCACCTTGATTGGCGTATTGCCAGGCTTAGGGCCAGTCGCAACGATTGCGATGCTGTTGCCTGCAACGTATGCATTACCTCCGATTGCCGCCCTGATTATGTTGGCTGGTATTTACTACGGCTCACAGTATGGTGGCTCAACTACCGCGATTCTGCTCAACATCCCTGGCGAAACCGCTTCGGTGGTTACCGCGATTGATGGCTACCAAATGGCGCGACGCGGTCGCGGCGGTGTGGCGCTCTTTACCGCTGGTATGGGCTCGTTTTTTGCGGGCTGCGTAGCCACGCTGATTCTGGCTGGCTTTGCCGCCCCCTTGGCAGAGGTGGCTTTCAAATTCGGTCCAGCAGAATACTTTTCTCTGATGGTGCTCGGCTTGATCGGAGCAGTTGTATTGGCATCGGGCTCACTACTGAAAGCGATCGGGATGATCATTTTGGGCCTCTTAATGGGGCTAATTGGTACCGATGTTAATTCTGGTGTGGCGCGCTACACCTTTGACATTCCTCAATTAAGTGATGGTATTGGTTTCGTTTCCGTCGCCATGGGTGTCTTTGGTTTTGCCGAGATCATGATGAATTTGGAAAAGAAAGGTACGGGCGAGTCATTCTTGAATAAAGTAACCACGCTAATTCCAACCTGGACTGACATTAAGCGCATGACTCCAGCGATTCTGCGCGGCACTACGATTGGCTCCATTTTGGGTATTCTGCCTGGCGGCGGCGCTGCTTTGGCGGCCTTTGGCGCCTACTCCGTTGAAAAGAAATCGTCGAAGTACAGCCATGAGTTCGGCAAGGGTGCGATTGAAGGGGTTGCTGGTCCAGAATCTGCCAATAACGCGGCAGCGCAAACCTCATTCATTCCCCTTTTGACCCTGGGTATTCCACCCAATGCGGTGATGGCGCTAATGGTAGGCGCAATGACCATTCATAACATTCAGCCAGGTCCTCAGGTGATGACGAGCAATCCAACCCTGTTTTGGGGCTTGATTGCATCGATGTGGATCGGTAACGTGATGTTGATCTTGTTGAATTTGCCGCTGATTGGCATTTGGGTGAAATTACTGCAGATTCCATACCGCTTTTTGTATCCAGCAATTTTGGTGTTCTGCTGTATTGGTGTGTATACCGTTAATAACTCGATTATGGACGTTTACATAACAGCATCATTCGGCATTATTGGCTACCTTTTCTTTAAACTCGGTTGCGAGCCCGCGCCACTGCTTTTAGGATTCGTGCTTGGGCCGATGATGGAAGAAAATTTCCGCCGCGCCTTATTGCTCTCACGCGGTGATTTCACCACCTTTGTAACCCGCCCACTGTCGCTTGGTTTGTTAATTGCGGCAGCCTTATTGGTGGTTGTGGTTATGTTGCCTGCCGTAAAGAAGAGCCGCGAAGAGGTGTTCGTCGAAGAGTAATCCGCTCTACTTCATCCTTTGATAAGGCCCGCACTCACCCTGCGGGCTTTGTCTTTCTGGAGAGAGGCTTTTTCTTCTCTACAATAGGGGGCATGGCACTTGATAGCAAACCCCCTAAAGCGACGACTCCGCCCACAGAGCCATCCAACTTTCTGCGCCAAATCATCGACTCCGATTTGGCGAGCGGTCGCTACCAGGGCCGAACCAATCGATCCGGCGCAACTGTTCCTGCCATCATTACGCGCTTTCCACCCGAACCCAATGGCTACCTTCACATCGGCCATGCCAAAAGTATTTGCCTCAATTTCGGTTTAGCCGCCGACTACAGCCTTCTGCCTGGGGGTGCTCGCTGCAATATGCGCTTGGATGACACCAATCCCACTAAAGAAGATGTGGAATATGCCGATAGCATTTTGGATGCGGTGCAGTGGCTTGGTTTCGATTGGAATGCGCAAGGCGAAGAACACCTCTATCACGCCAGCGATTACTTTGATCAACTATATGCGTTCGCTGAACTCTTGATTCAGAATGGCAAGGCCTATGTTGATAGCCAAAGTGCAGATGCCATTCACACCAATCGCGGCAACTTCAATCAAGTAGGCACAGCCAGCCCATTTCGCGATCGCAGTCCCGCAGAAAATCTTCAACTCTTCCGCGACATGCGGGACGGTAATTTTGCCGACGGCACGCATGTTTTGCGTCTCAAGATTGATATGGCCCACCCCAACATCGTGATGCGCGATCCCGTGATTTACCGCATTCGGCATGTGGAGCATCATCGGACTGGCAACACCTGGTGTATTTATCCGCTTTACGATTTCACGCACTGCATCTCGGATGCGCTTGAAAATGTATCGCACTCGATCTGTACGCTTGAGTTTGAAAATAATCGTCCTCTCTATGACTGGATTCTGAACGCGCTCAAAGAGTTGGGTGTCTTCACAGAGCCCCTGCCCCACCAACATGAATTCGCGCGCCTCAATCTAACGCACACCCTGACTAGCAAGCGCAAGCTCTTGCAATTGGTTGAAGAAAAGAAAGTGGATGGCTGGGATGATCCGCGCATGCCAACGATTGTAGGCATCCGTCGCCGTGGCTACACCCCAGAAAGCATTCGTTTATTTTGTGAGCGCATTGGCGTAGCCAAGGCCGATAGCTGGATTGATATGAGCACGCTCGAAGGTGCGCTACGGGATGACTTGGATGCAAAAGCACCGCGTGCAATTGCCGTCTTAAAGCCCCTCAAATTAGTGATTGAAAATATGGATCCGGGTGCCAGCGAAATCTGCTCAGCGCCACGCCATCCGCATCACCCCGACTGGGGACGCCGTGAATTTCCGTTCACGCGGGAACTCTGGATCGAAGCAGACGATTTCATGATCGAACCGGTCAAAGGCTTTTTCCGACTGTATCCACCGATCGGCGATCAGCTTGGTAGTCGGGTACGCTTACGGTATGGTTTTGTGATTGAATGCACTGGCTTTGAACTGGACGCCAAGGGTGAAGTGATTCAAGTGCATGCGCGTTATTTTCCGGATAGCAAGAGTGGGACGCCCGGCTCCGATAATTACAAAGTCAAAGGGAATATTCATTGGGTCAGTGCGCAGCATGCGCTGGCAGCAGAAGTGCGTTTGTATGAGCACCTCTTCACCGATCCTCACCCCGATAGTGGTGAGAAGAATTTCATAGACTACATTAATCCCCACTCCAAAGAAGTGATCACTGCCTATTTAGAACCCTCGATGGTGGATGCCTTAGCAGAAGCCCGCTTTCAGTTTGAACGCCATGGCTACTTTGTAGTAGATGCAATTGACTCCAAACCTGGAAAACCCATTTTTAATCGCGCGGTGGGACTGAAAGATTCTTGGAAGTAAGCTCGCTCAGAAATGCCTTTGTGCTGGGATAGCGCAGTTGTACTTTTAATTCGTTCAGGCGGTCGTTGCCCACACGCCGCGATTCACGCATAAAAGACCATAGCATCGGACTCACTAACTGCTGAACTTGATCTGCTGGTAAACGCGGTGGGCGCTCTAAGCCGAATGCATCGGCAACTTGATCAAAGTAGTCACCCATTTTAGTTTGCGCACCATCGCAGGCATTCACCACGCGCTGCGGCTTACCGTGATAAACGGCGGCGCAAACAATCCGCGCTAAATCGTCGGCCTGAATGTGATTGGAATAGGCGTCTACCTCAGGCAATAAAGCGGGTGTACCTGATTTAATCCGTTCCATCGGTAATCGATTCGCATCATAAATTCCGGGCACCCTCAAAATACTGAGGCGCACGTGGTGTAGTAAGGCCCATTGGCGCAATTGCCATTCCGCATTCCAGCGCCGTTTAGCCCGTTCACTTTGTGGGTTTGCCGTGGTCGTTTCAATCGCATCACCGCCACCACAGTCACCATATACCCCTGTTGTACTCACGTAAACCAGCCGCCTGACAGTTACTCCGCCTTGCGATAAAATCCGTAATAAGTTTTGGGTGCGCAGGTCGGTTGCGCCGGTAGTTTGTGGCGGCGCTAAATGCACCACCGTATGGGCTAAACCACGCAGGCGCCAAAGCGTGTCTACCTGGTCTAAGTTGCCCAGCATCGGAATAGCGCCCATGGCCCTGATTTCGGGAAAACGGCTGCTTTGCGAAGTTAATGTAAATACGCGGTAAGCCTGAAAACGCGTGAGCTGTTGCAGTACCCGCATACCGATATCGCCGCACCCCACGATCAAAACGCGGGGGCGCTGCAATGGTGCTGCTAGGGCGTGGTGTAACGATGGCATACCTACTATCGTACCGATTTATTTAAAGGAATGAGATTGCCTTACCAAGTTACTCTGAAAGCTAGCGGCAAACAGTTTGATGCCAGCCCAGATGAAACCATTTTGCAAGCCGCCCTGCGGCAAGGCATTACCCTGCCCTATGGTTGTAAAAATGGCGCCTGCGGCTCCTGCAAAGGTCAGGTGACCGAGGGCTCTGTTAGTCACGGCAACCACAATGAAGGCGCCCTGACGGCTGCTGAAAAGACCGCAGGCAATGCCTTGTTTTGCTGCGCCCACGCGCAAAGCGATCTGGTGATTGCAGTACGTGAGGTGCAGGGCGCCGGCGACCTATCCATTCGGAAAGTCCCCTGCCGCGTCAATGAAATCGATCGCCCCAGCCCGGATGTCGCCATTCTGAAGTTGCAGCTGCCTGCTGCCGAACGCTTTCAGTTTTTAGCTGGTCAATACATTGAATTTCTACTCAAAGACGGACAACGGCGCGCCTACTCGATTGCCTCTGCGCCAGAGGCAGAGGGCCCGCTGGAGTTGCATATTCGCCATACCCCTGGTGGCTTGTTTACGGATTTTGTATTTGGCGTGCCCGATAATCCCGCGCTCAAACTAAAAGACATCTTGCGCTTTGAGGGTCCCATGGGTAGCTTCTTTTTGCGCGAGGACAGCACTAGCCCCATTATTTTTGTCGCAGCGGGAACTGGATTTGCCCCAATCAAATCGATCATCGAACACATGCAAGCCAAAAAAATAGAGCGTCCGATGACCCTGTTTTGGGGTGGTCGCCGACCCAGCGACCTCTATTTAGATGCCCTTTGTCGCAGCTGGGCCGACAGCATGCCCCACTTTAATTACGTTCCCGTAATCTCCCATGCGCTGCCAGAAGACGGGTGGACTGGCCGAGACGGCTTTGTTCATCAGGCGGCCATGGCTGATTTCCCTGATATGCGCAGCGTTGAAGTGTATGCCTGCGGTGCGCCCGTCGTGGTCAATGCGGCACGCGCTGATTTTGTCGCGGCATGCCAATTGCCCAGCGATAGCTTCTTTGCCGATTCCTTTACGAACGCCGCTGATTTGCTTACCGCTTAGGTCTGATCTGAAAAATCCCAGCAGCAATCCCTGCCTTTTTGTATGATTGAGCCATGAATAAGCCGCACGACATCCCCTCCACCCCGCTGAGCACAGCTGCAGTTGATACTCACTCCGTGATGTTCATCACGCAGCGCCCTGAGCTGGTGATGACCGAAGGCCTGGGCTCCTGGTTGGTTGATCACAAGGGCAAACGCTATCTGGACTTTTTGCAAGGTTGGGCTGTCAATTGCTTGGGTCATAGCAATCCCGGCATGATCGCCGCGATGAATGCCCAGGCGCGAAAATTAATTAATCCAAGTCCCGCTTTTTACAACGAGCCGATGATTCGCCTATCGAATCTACTCACAGAACACAGCTGCTTTGATCGCGTCTTTTTTGCCAACAGCGGTGCCGAGGCTAATGAGGGCGCAATCAAGTTAGCGCGTAAATGGGGGCAACTGCATAAGTCTGGTGCGTACGAGATCATTACCTTTGAGCACTCCTTTCATGGCAGAACCTTAGCTACCATGAGCGCCTCTGGTAAGCCAGGCTGGGACACCATGTTTGCACCGCAGGTCCCCGGCTTTTTAAAAGCAGAATTGAATGACCTCGAGTCAGTAAAAAAATTAATTGGCGATAAAACTGTAGCAGTCATGGTCGAGCCAGTGCAAGGTGAAGGTGGTGTGATACCTACTACGACTGCGTTTATGGAAGGCTTGCGCGCATTGACGCACGAGCACAAGGTGCTGCTCATCGTCGATGAAGTACAAGCAGGCTCTGGGCGGACCGGAAAACTATTTGCGTACCAGCACTACAACATCAAACCAGACATCATGACCTTAGGTAAAGGTATTGGTGGTGGCGTTCCTTTGGCCGCTTTGCTAGCGACCGAGGAAGTGGCCTGTTTTGTTCCGGGCGATCAAGGCGGCACCTACAACGGTAATGCACTCATGACTGCGGTTGGTATCAGCGTTATCGAGCAGCTCCTCGCCCCTGGCTTTTTGGATGAGGTTGTTCGTAAGGGCGAATTACTGAGTCATGAGCTGCAAACCATTGCGACCGAATTTAAGCTCGAAGGAGAGCGCGGTAAAGGCCTATTGCGGGCCCTCATGCTGGGCAGCGATATTGGGCCTAAGCTGGTTGAGATGGCACGTGATCAAGGTCCTGAAGGATTGCTGATTAATTCCCCAAGGCCTAATTTACTGCGCTTTATGCCATCGCTGGCCGTGACCGATGATGAAATCCACTTGATGTGCCAAATGTTGCGCACATTACTTAAGCAAGCGAAATAAGGTTTTAGTTCGTTAAGTTTTTGGGCAGTGAAAACGTAACGTCTTCCACGATGCCAGGCAAGGACCGAATTTGCCGCGGTCCAAATTCTTGAATCCGAGCAACAATCGATTGCGCTAAGCTTTCTGGCGCAGATGCACCCGCGGTTAAGCCAATGCGTTTTTTTCCTTCAAACCATTTTTCTTCCAGCTGCTCCGGCGCATCCACCATGTAGGAAGGCACACCTAACTTTTCAGACAGTTCCCGCAAGCGATTGGAGTTCGAGCTTGCTTTACTTCCCACCACAATAACGAGATCGACTTGTGGCGCCATGAATTTAACGGCGTCTTGTCGATTTTGCGTTGCATAGCAAATGTCTTGCTTGCGTGGCTTTGAAATGTGGGGGAATTTTTTGGTTAGGGCGTCGACAATTTCTTTTGTTTCATCGACCGATAAAGTGGTTTGGGTAACAAAGGCCACCTTTTCATCGGCTGGGAAATTGAGTTTGGCTACGTCTTCCAAATCCTCGATCAAGACAATGCCTTGGCCTACTTGGCCCATCGTGCCCTCTACCTCGGGATGGCCGGCATGACCAATCATCAGCACGGTAAAGCCTTCCTTGCACATCTTGACTACTTCCAAGTGCACTTTGGTAACCAGTGGGCACGTTGCATCGTATACCTGCAAGCCGCGTGCCTCGGCATCGCGCCTGACTTCCTGCGAAACACCATGCGCACTGAACACAACAATCCCGCCGCGAGGTACTTCTGCCAACTCTTCTACAAAGACTGCGCCCTTGGTGCGCAGCTCATCCACCACATACTTGTTATGCACAATCTCATGGCGCACATAAATAGGCTTACCAAAGCGATTCAAGGCTTCATTCACAATATTGATCGCGCGATCAACGCCCGCGCAAAATCCGCGGGGTTGGGCCATCAAAATTTCAGGTTGATCAGTTTGGCTCATAGTGGTCTACAAAATTGCTACGATTTCTGCTTCAAAGGTAATGGGCTTGCCTGCCAGGGGATGGTTGAAATCAAACCACGCCCCTTCATCTGTCATCGATTGCAAGACACCCGCATATTGAGCGCCGCTAGGGGCATTGAATTCAATCACATCCCCCGGGGCAAAGCTGGGGGTTTCATCGTTATTTTCTTTCAAGGTCTCCATCGTGACCCACTGTACTAATTCTGGCTTGTGCAATCCAAAGCCCTCCTCGGGCGGAATTACTACAGTCCTGCGTTCTCCGTTTTTCATGCCAAGTAGCGCCTTTTCAAAACAGGGGGCAAATTGACCAGTGCCAAACATCACCGTCGCCGGGTTGTCCTCAAAGGTGTTGATGTAGTCCTCCCCGCCAGGCAAAACCAAACGGTAGTTGAGGGTCAAGTAGGAATCGGATTGAACAGTCGCAGTCATCATCAGAATATTGTAGCTAGGACAACGGGCGGAGTACATTCTCCGATTTCCGAATGGCCCAAAGGGCAACAGCCGCGCGAGAAACTGCGTCTTAGCGGCCCTGAGGCGCTCTCAGACGCTGAATTGCTAGCGATCTTCCTACGCGTCGGCGTAAAGGGAAAAACCGCTGTGACCCTTGCTCAAGACCTTTTGGGTACCTTTGGCAGCCTTCCGAGGCTACTGAACTCCAGTGCCGAGGAAATTACCCGTTGCTATGGCATGGGAATATCCAAGTGGGCACAAATCCAGGCCGCCTATGAGCTGGTCAAACGCAGCTTGGAGCACGAGCTGATGCATGACTCCGTTTTGGGCTCGCCCGCCCAAATGCGTGAGCTGATTCAGGCCAAGATCGGGCAACTGCCCCATGAGGTCTTTCTATGCCTTCACTTGGACTCTAAAAACCGTTTAATTGAATGCCAGGAGCTCTTTAGGGGCTCGGTATCGCAGACGGCCATCTACCCCCGCGAAATCGTCAAAGAGGCACTAGTGCGCAATTCCAGTGCCCTGATCGTGGCCCACAACCACCCCAGCGGAGACCCCTATCCGAGTAAAAAAGACATTGAATTAACCCGCGCCCTCCAGCAAGCGCTACAGTGGGTCGCAATTGGCCTTGTAGACCACTGCATTGTTAGTCACAGCAGCTTCTTTTCGTTTGTGGAGGCAGGCATTATGAATATTGATTTAAATTAGTAGTAAGTACTAACTTATTGGATGGAATACAGGAAATTAGTGGGCTGCATTTACCATTCGACAAAAGGGCTGGCTCATTTAGCCATTCGCCTGCTACAATCTTCTTTTTTCGCAATTAAGGAGTCGTGTCATGGCAAAAGTTTGCCAAGTCACTGGGAAAAAGCCGATGGTTGGCAATAATGTTTCCCATGCAAACAATAAAACGAAGCGCCGCTTTTTGCCTAATCTGCAAAATCGCCGTTTCTGGGTTGAATCAGAAAATCGCTGGATCAGCCTTCGCTTAACCAACGCAGGTTTGCGTGTGATTGACAAGAATGGCATCGATGCCGTTTTAGTCGACTTGCGCGCACGCGGCCAAATCTAAAGGAATATTGAAATGGCTAAGGGCGGCAGAGAAAAGATTAAGTTAGAGTCATCAGCAGGTACTGGTCACTTCTACACAACCACCAAAAATAAGCGAACCAAGCCTGAGAAGTTAGAGATCATGAAATTCGATCCTACCGTTCGCAAGCATGTTTCGTACAAAGAGACCAAACTGAAGTAAATTCAGTTTCGTCAAAATAAAAAACCCGCCGTGTGCGGGTTTTTTATTGCCTCGTTGGTTTATGGTGCGCCAACAATTGGCGTGCAATCTAACTTAACTGTAGCGACGCAGTCGAATCGAGAAGTCACGCAGAGTTGATACGCCACTTTCCTCTGCCTGCTGACACCATGCACGAAGCTGACCTAAGAGTTGCTCACCGGTCGCATTGGAACGGCCCCACAGCGCCTGCAAATCGCGGCGCATTTCAATCATCTTCCGCAGTTGCGCATTTTGCTGAATTAACTCTTCCAACTTCTGCTTTTCGGCGGTCGTTAGTTGGGCCTCATCCTTGCAAAGCCAGGTGCGCGCATCATTCAAATGGGCAGCAAGCTCTTGCATGTGCTGAACTTCGCTGGTGAAGAACTTCTTTAAGGATTTACTGTAGCGCGCCATTACTTCATAACGATTCGCAATAATTGCCTCTAAGGTATCTTGATCTGCAGGGCGCACTTCAGACAACACTGGCTTAGGTGGCACCTTTTTTACCTTGGCTAAACCCACTGTGCTCATCATTTGAATGTAGAGCCAGCCGATATCAAACTCGTACCACTTGTTTGATAGCTTCGCACTGGTTGCATAGGTGTGGTGATTATTGTGTAACTCTTCACCGCCAATCAAAATACCCCACGGCACGATATTGCGGGAAGCGTCTTCATTGTTGAAGTTGCGATAGCCCCAGAAGTGGCCAATGCCATTAATCACACCGGCAGCAGTGATCGGTATCCATAGCATTTGTACTGCCCACACTGTTGCCCCAATCGCACCAAACAAGAATAGGTCGATGATCATCATCAGTGCAACACCCTGCCAGGAGAATTTCGAGTAGAGCTTGTGCTCGAGCCAGTCATCGGGCGTGCCGTGGCCAAACTTCTGTAGGGTCTCTGGGTTTTTTGTTTCTGACTTATACAATTCGGCGCCACGAGATAAAACAGTATTTATTCCCAATATCTGGGGGCTATGGGGATCGTCAATCGTCTCGCATTTGGCGTGGTGCTTGCGGTGAACGGCGGCCCACTCTTTTGTCACCATACCGGTAGTAAGCCAAAGCCAAAAACGGAAAAAGTGGGAAGGAATTGGGTGTAGGTCGAGAGCGCGGTGCGCTTGGCAGCGGTGCAAGAAAATAGTAACGCTTGCGATCGTAATGTGGGTTACCGCCAAGGTAAAGAGCACAATTTGCCACCAAGCCCAGTCGAGGTAGCCGTGGGCCAACCACTGGATCAAACCATCGTGCAAGGCAGTTATGTCAAAGCTAGAGTTCAAAGCATCCCCTAAACGGAATCAGTAACTCTCTATTTTAAGCTTTTCGCCTAAAAATTGCCCCGAAGAAGCCATCCGTTCCATGTAAATGGGGCCATAGCTGCCACCAAGGGTTATCCGGACTCGTCCCAATCGGCTGTGCCCCATCTAAAAAGTGGTCTTTAAGCACCTCAGCAGCAGGAATTAACTCAAACTCAGGGTGTTTTTCTAAAAACTGCAAGGCAATAGCCTGATTTTCTTGGGGCAGTAAGCTGCACGTTGCGTAGACTAAACGGCCACCGGGTTTCAGTAAGCGACTGGCTGAAGCTAAAATACTGGTCTGCTTTGCATTGAGCTCGGCAACCGCAGCAGGCGTTTGACGCCACTTTAGATCGGGGTTACGGCGCAAGGTGCCAATACCGCTGCAAGGAGCGTCCACTAAAACGCGATCAATCTTGCCGGCCAAGCGCTTCACCTTCGAATCATTCTCACTATCGATCCACACAGGATGCACATTCGAGAGACCGCTGCGGGCTTGGCGTGGCTTCAAATTAGCCAGCCTACGCTCGGAGGTATCAAAGGCATACAGGCGTCCAGTAGAGCGCATTAAGGCGCCTAAGGCCAAGGTCTTGCCGCCAGCGCCCGCACAAAAATCAACCACCATCTCGCCGCGCTTGGGACCCAATAAATGGCAAAGCAATTGACTACCTTCATCCTGAACTTCAAAAAGACCTTCCTTAAACCAGCTGGAATTCTGCAATGCGGGCTTACCCATAATCCGAATGCCATCGGGCGAAAACGGCGTTGCTACTGCTTGATAGCGACCACCCAATGCGTTCATCTCTTCGAGCAGGGTATCGCGATTGGCCTTAATGGTATTGACGCGCAAATCCAGCAGCGCTGGGCGCATGAGGGCGATTGCAAGTTCTTGGCGCTGAGCTTCACCCGGCGATGACTCAAAGGCATTCCATAACCATTCAGGTAAGTTGTTGCGCACCATCGGCGCCAAGGTATCGCGATCAAGCTCAGAGTAGCGTTTGAGCCAGTCATATTCACTAGGCTGAATCACGTGGGCCAAGTCAGCCAGCGCGCTCTCAGGCCGATTGGCAGAGCCAAGGCCGCCTTCAGACAATGCGGACATCATGCCAAGGAGAGCAAGGCGTCTCGCTTGGGTTCCGCTCCCACTCGAGGCAAATTGCGACATCTCATTTTTACGGCGCAAGATAGCAAACGCACTCTCGGCAATTAAGGCCCGGTCGCGGTTGCCGAGTTGGGGCTCTGCACGAAAATAACGACTGACCACACGATCAGACGGCTGCTCAAAACTCAAGAGTTCAGGAAGCAGGCGCTCTAAATGGGCGGCATGCTGCGGCAACGCCTTGGCATGGGAGAAATTCTTTTGTCCGCTAACGGGGGCGGCTTCAGGACCTCGTCGTTGTGGGCGACTTTGGGTGCGGGCACCAGATGCGGGTGAACGATCAGAAGCTCGGCTGCGAGGCTGCTTTGCGCCGCGCTCGGGTCTTGCCTTATTCATATACAAACCATTGCGACTCGGGGGGCTGCACCTTCACTTGATTTCCTTCTATTCGCAATCGACCGTCAAGGAACCATTTTACGGCCCGCGGGTAGATTTGATGCTCCATTTGCAAAACCCGTGCGGCCAATTGCTCCGCCGAATCGCCCGGAAGCACAGGAACAGTGGCTTGGCAGATGATGGGGCCCTCATCCACACCCTCGCTGACAAAGTGCACGCTGGCACCATGGGTGCTTACTCCCGCCTCCAAGGCCCGTTCATGGGTATGCAAACCGGGGAAACTGGGCAAGAGGGATGGGTGAATATTGATGAGCTTTCCGGCGTAATGCCGAATAAACTCAGGCGTCAAGATGCGCATAAAGCCAGCCAAAACCACCAAATCCGGCTTGAGAAGGTCTATTTGCTCCATTAATGCCCGATCAAATGCAGCCCGATCTGGGTAGGCTTTGTGATCCAGAGCCAGCGCAGGAATGCCCTCAGAGCGAGCAAAATCAAGGCCCTTGGCCTCAGGGCGATTTGCTATTACCCCACTAAATTGGACTGCCCAATTCTCTTTTTGGGCTGTTTTGACGATGGCTTCGAAATTCGATCCGCGTCCGGAGATTAAGGTAACGATGGAGTGCATGCCCACAATATAATTCAAGGCTACCCTGAAAGCGACCAGTGAACGTATTCCGAGGCTCTGCCCACCTTCGTGCCGCACCCCCTTGTGCCCTTACCATCGGCAATTTTGATGGCGTGCATCGGGGTCATCACGCCTTGCTTAAGGCTCTCACTGCAGGTGCGCGCGCTAGGGGTCTTGCCTCCTGCGTGATGACGTTTGAACCACACCCCAAAGAATTTTTTACGCCCTCCGAAGCGCCGCCACGCATCTTAAATTTGCGTGATAAGTTAACTGCCTTTGCCGACATCGGCATTGACCGCGTGGTGATCGAGCGCTTTAATGCCGCCTATGCCAAATTAAGCCCTGAGCAATTTGTTTCAGAAATCTTAATTCGGCGTCTGAATACCAAATGGATTTTGATTGGCGATGACTTCTGTTACGGCGCAAAACGCGCTGGTGACTTTGCTAGCCTCAAGCGCGCTGGTGAGGAATTTGGTTTTGAAGTTTCCAACATCAACACCGTGCTAGAGAATCAACAGCGTATCTCTAGTTCAGCGCTACGTAATGCATTGGCCGAAGGTAATATGGCCAAGGCAGCACTGCTGCTCGGCAGGCCTTATGTGATTTCTGGGCACGTGATTTACGGCCGTCAGCTTGGCAGAACACTGGGCTTTCCCACCTTGAACCTGGCTGTAGCAAATCACTTGCAGGAGCGAAAACCTGCGATGACTGGTATTTTTACTGTCCTCGTTCATGGCCTTGGAGACACGCCCTTACCGGGGGTTGCCAGCCTCGGGGTTAGACCGACGGTAGAGGATGCGGGGCGTGTTTTACTTGAGGTTCATTTATTTGATTTCAACGCCCAAGTCTATGGCCGCATTATCCGCGTTGAACTCTTAGAAAAAATTCGGGACGAGGCAAAATACCCTGACCTCGACTCGCTGCAGTCCGCCATTCAAAACGATGCGCAATGTGCGCGTGATTATTTCCAGAAAAAAGTCTATGTCTGATAAATCCAATTCTTATCCCGTTAACCTTCTGGAAACTGCTTTTCCAATGCGCGGTGACTTACCCAAGCGCGAGCCGCAATGGGTAGCGCAGTGGCAAAAAAATAAACTTTACGAAGCCATTCGCGCTGCGCATGCAGGACAACCCAAATTCATCTTGCACGATGGCCCCCCATACGCCAATGGCGATATTCACATTGGTCATGCGGTCAATAAGATTCTGAAAGACATGATTGTTAAATCCCGCTGGCTGATGGGCTTTGATGCTGCCTATGTTCCTGGCTGGGACTGCCATGGCATGCCGATTGAAATCCAAATTGAAAAAAAGTTTGGTAAAAATTTACCGACAGCCGAAGTCCAGGCTAAAGCACGCCAGTACGCCAGCGAGCAAATTGCGAAACAGAAAATCGACTTTGAGCGCTTGGGCGTTCTGGGCGACTGGAACAACCCCTACCTCACCATGAATTACCGCAATGAGGCGGATGAGATTCGTGCACTGGGCGCCATTTGGAAAAAAGGTTATGTCTTCCGTGGTCTGAAACCCGTTAACTGGTGTTTTGACTGTGGCTCTGCACTTGCTGAAGCCGAAGTGGAATACCAAGATAAAACCGATCCTGCGGTCGACGTTGGCTTTGCCTTTGATGATGCGCAGCGTAGCAATTTAGCCAAAGCATTTGGCCTCCCGCGCTTGCCAGAGAAAAAAGGCATGGTTGTGATCTGGACCACTACACCCTGGACACTTCCTGCCAACCAGGCACTCAACGTTCACCCGGAACTGGAATACGCTTTGGTGGAAACCGATCAAGCCCTGCTTATTCTGGCCAAAGACCGTGTTGAAATTTGCCTGCACGAGTATGGGCTCGAAGGTAAAGTAATCGCAACTTGTACAGGTCAGCAATTGGCCGGCACCTCCTTTTGGCACCCACTCGCATCGCTCGATGAGGGCTACCGCCGCCTCTCACCCATCTATCCAGCAGAGTACGTCACGCTTGATACGGGTACGGGCCTAGTGCATTGCTCACCGGCCTACGGCGAGGAAGACTTTAAATCGTGTAAAGCGAATGGCTTAGTTGATCAGGATATTCTGAATCCAGTAATGGGCAATGGAGTCTATGCATCATGGCTGCCTCTTTTTGCCAATGAATTTGTCTGGAAAGCCAATCCGAAAATTGTTGAGGCGCTGCGCAGCGCAGGCAGTCTTTTAAAAGACAAATCCTATAGCCACTCCTACATGCATTGCTGGCGCCATAAAACACCCATTATTTATCGCGCTACCTCACAGTGGTTCGCCAGCATGGATAAAAAACCAACCGACGGCAAAGCCAGCTTGCGTGAAGCAGCACTCGAGGGCATCAGCAATACTCAGTTCTATCCTGCCTGGGGCAAGCAACGTCTGCACAGCATGATTGCAAACCGCCCAGACTGGACGCTATCGCGTCAACGCCAATGGGGCGTACCAATGGCCTTTTTTGTTCACAAAGAAACGGGTGAGCCGCATCCCCGCACAGCCGAACTCTTGGAAGAAGTTGCCAAGCGTGTTGAAAAAGAGGGCATCGAGGCCTGGCAAAAACTCGATGTGACTGAACTGCTGGGTGACGATGCATCCCAATATGAAAAAAACCGCGATACCTTGGATGTTTGGTTTGATTCGGGGACGACCCACTGGCATGTGATTCGTGGCTCACATCGCGATGAGCTCTATCGCCCTGAGGCAGAGAATGCCGATGGTCGTTTAGCTGATTTGTATTTAGAGGGTTCAGATCAACACCGCGGTTGGTTTCACTCATCGCTACTCACCGGCGCCATGCTCGATGGCAAGCCGCCTTATAAGGCATTACTGACCCATGGTTTCACAGTCGATGGCCAAGGTCGGAAAATGAGTAAATCGGTTGGCAATGTCATCGCACCCCAACAGGTGGCGGATAAGTTAGGCGCTGAGATCATTCGCCTTTGGGCTGCCTCTACCGACTACTCGGGCGAGATGACTATCTCCGATGAGATTCTGAAGCGAGTGGTTGAAAGCTATCGCCGCATGCGCAATACCTTGCGCTTCTTGCTGGCGAACTTGGCCGACTTTGATCCGAATCAACACGCATTACCAGCCAGCGAGTGGCTGGAAATCGATTGCTATGCAGTTGCACTCGCTGCGCAATTGCAAGGGGAGATTCAGGCGCACTACCAGGCCTATGAATTCCAACCCGCCGTTGCGCGCATGCTGACATTCTGCTCTGAAGATCTCGGTGGATTTTATTTGGACATTCTTAAAGATCGCCTCTATACCAGTGCGCCCAATTCGAAAGAACGGCGCGCGGCGCAAAATGCCCTATTCCACATTACCCGCAATCTACTGAAATGGCTGGCCCCCTTCCTCTCCTTCACCGCAGAAGAAGCGTGGGCATCCTTTCCCCATGGATCCGAGAGCCAAGGGAAGAGCTCCATCTTTATGGAAGAGTTCGGCACATTCCCCGATATCGCCAAGGGCACAGAGTTACTCGCTAAATGGAATCGCATTCGGGAGATTCGATCGGAGGTGACCAAAGCCATTGAAATTGAGCGTGAAGCAGGTCATGTCGGCTCCTCACTGCAAGCAGAGCTCACTATCAAAGTCGATGACATCGACTTTGCCATCCTGCATTCACTGGAAGACGATCTGCGCTTTGTCACCATCACTTCCAGCGCTAGTATTGAACTCAGTACTGCGGGGCTAGAGGTTCTGGTGCGTGCAAGTCAGTATAAAAAATGCGGTCGCTGTTGGCACCATACTGCCGACGTCGGCGCCGATCCTGCGCACCCCGAACTCTGCGGTCGCTGCGTCAGCAATTTATTTGGCGCTGGTGAAGATCGCTCTTTTGCCTAATCACATCAGTTCACTGTGAGCGCCTTAACTGAACCCCTCAATCAGCGCCGTTTTTATGGCTGGCTCAGCTTGGCTTGCCTCGTGCTCGTGTTGGATCAAGCAACGAAGCTGTGGGCGCAAACAACGCTGCAATTTGCTGTGCCGGTACCGGTCACTGGTTTTTTAAACTGGTTCTTAATTTACAACCCCGGCGCTGCGTTTTCTTTTTTGGCCAGTAGCGGCGGTTGGCAACGCTGGTTCTTCACCATCCTGGGAACGGCCGCTGCTATTTTTATGATTTGGTATTTACGACGGCATCAACACGAGACCTTGCTCGCGTTTGCGATTAGCTTTATTTTGGGCGGTGCAGTCGGCAATGTGATTGATCGCCTTGTCTATGGCGCCGTTGTGGACTTCATTGATCTGCACTATGCGCAATGGCATTGGCCTGCATTCAATCTGGCCGATAGCGCCATTGTGCTGGGCGCAGCCCTAATAATCTGGGGTGAAATCCGCCCAAAAAGAGCATCAATCTCCACCTAATCTAGCCATTCCGCTCAAACCCGTTTAATCTTCGACTATGCAGTCACTTCTCAATAAAAAAATTGTTCTCGGCATCTCTGGCGGAATCGCGGCCTATAAATCCGCTGAACTCGCGCGCCTATTGATGCAAGAAGGGGTGAGCGTTCAGGTCGTCATGACCGACGCTGCGGCCCAGTTCATCACACCCGTAACAATGCAGGCCCTTACTGGTAATCCGGTCTTCACCAATCAGTGGGATGCGCGTATCAGCAACAATATGGCGCACATTGAGTTATCACGCGCAGCCGATGCGATTTTGATTGCGCCCACTAGCGCTGATTTGATGGCCAAGCTATCCCTTGGTCTCGCCGATGATCTCCTCACTACTTTGTGCCTAGCGCGCGATTGCCCTTTGCTCTTGGCTCCCGCCATGAACTTGCAAATGTGGCAACACCCCGCAACCGTCCGCAGTGCGGAGCGCTTGCACAGTGATCGCGTTGAATTACTCGGGCCCGCCAGCGGCGCTCAAGCATGTGGTGAAGTAGGGATGGGCAGAATGCTCGAGCCCGCTGAAATCACCGAGCAATTGATTGCCTTCTTTCAGAAAAAAGTATTGGCAGGTAAGCGGGTATTAATTACTGCGGGGCCAACTTTTGAAGCGATTGATCCGGTACGTGGCATTACCAATCGCAGCTCCGGCAAGATGGGTTTTGCAATTGCGAGAGCTGCTCTTGAGGCTGGCGCGCAAGTTCACCTGATCGCCGGGCCATGTGACTTAAATACCCCCCTGCTTGCCACAGGGAAGATCCAGCGGACTGATGTGGTCTCGGCCAAAGAGATGTACGAGGCAGTAATGGCGTCATCCAACTGCGATCTTTTTTTTGGGGTTGCTGCAGTCGCAGACTGGGCCATCGCCAATCCCTCTAAAGAAAAGATCAAACGCCAAGGTAGCGGCAAGTCAATGCCGAACATCGCGTTCACGCCTAATCCCGATATCTTGCTGACGCTAGCGCAATCGGCAAACAAGGGGAAAGGCAAGCCCCACCCTTACTGCGTTGGTTTTGCTGCCGAGTCGACCAAACTCGAAGAGCATGCCGATGAAAAGCGCAAGCGTAAAGGCATACCGCTGATTGTGGGAAACATTGGTCCCGATACCTTTGGTAGCGATCTAAATCAATTGCTCCTGATTCATGATCGGGGCACCAAGAAGTTAACCAAGGCCCCAAAACTTCAGTTAGCACGTCAACTGATTCAATTTGTTGCAACCCAACTCTAAAACACCATGCAAACACTGCAAGTCAAAATTCTCGATGAACGCATGCGCGATCAAATGCCGAGCTACGGCACCCCAGGCAGCGCTGGACTAGACCTGCGCGCTTGCATCGATGCCGCCATCGAAATAGCCCCAAGTCAAACGGTATTGGTACCGACTGGCTTATCCATCTTTGTGGAAGATCCACGCTACGCTGCCCTCATCCTACCCCGCTCGGGCCTCGGCCATAAACATGGGATTGTTTTAGGCAACCTCGTTGGCTTGATTGATTCCGATTACCAGGGACAACTCATGGTGAGCACCTGGAATCGCAGCAGCACACCCTTTACTCTAGAACCCATGGAGCGCTTAGCGCAGCTCGTGATCGTGCCCATACAGCAAGTGGAGCTTAAGATCGTCAATGAGTTCGCTGAGAGCAGTCGCGGGACCGGTGGGTTTGGAAGTACGGGCAGGGGATAAGTCGAATAATGCGGGTTATGAGAACGATTGCACCCGTCTCGCCCGGCGAGATGTTAGAAGAAGAATTTTTAAAGCCACTAGGCCTCACCAAATATCGCCTGGCTAAAGATATCGGAGTACCTCCGCAACGTATTGGCGACATTGTTGCAGGAAAACGCTCCATTACCGCCGATACCGATCTGCGGCTCTGTAAATATTTTGGACTGAGTGATGGCTGGTGGCTAAGAGGTCAGGCAAGCTACGACACCGCAGTTGCAAAGGGTAACTTGGCCGATGTTTTGAAACGTATTGAACCCTGCCATTTACTTGCTGCCTAAGGCAATAAAAATGTAGCAAAAAAAAATACCAACCCTTCGGTTGGTATTTTTCATTACAAGCTAGTTTACTGAGAAGTTAGATTTCCTCAGCAGGTGCTACATCGGTCTTGCTAGCCTTGCTTGGTGGAGTGGCCTGATGAATATCCAGCAGCACCTTGCCATCCGCATCAATCCCGACCGCAACCGTACCGCCTTGCGCCAAACGTCCAAAGAGCAATTCATCCGCAAGGGCTTTGCGAACGGTGTCCTGAATAATTCGCTGCATTGGCCTTGCGCCCATGAGCGGATCAAAGCCATGCTTCGCTAAATGCGCCCGCAACTCAGGACTGAAGGTAGCGTCGACTTTCTTCTCATGCAACTGCTCTTCGAGCTGCATTAAGAACTTGTCTACTACCCGCATGATGATGGTCTCATCGAGCGCCTTAAAGGACACAATCGCATCTAAACGGTTACGGAACTCTGGCGTGAAGAACTTCTTAATATCGGCCATCTCATCACCAGACTCACGTGCATTGGTAAAGCCAATGACCGACTTCTGCATGGCTTCAGCACCAGCATTGGTGGTCATGATGATGATGACGTTACGGAAATCCGTCTTGCGGCCATTGTTGTCCGTTAGCGTGCCATGGTCCATCACCTGCAAGAGGATGTTAAAAATATCCGGATGGGCTTTTTCAACCTCGTCGAGCAACAAGACGCAGTGGGGCTTTTTATTGACTGCCTCGGTTAACAAACCGCCCTGATCAAAACCAACATAGCCTGGAGGCGCTCCAATCAAGCGACTCACCGCATGGCGCTCCATGTACTCTGACATATCAAAGCGCAGTAACTCGATGCCCAAGATGTAAGCCAGCTGTTTTGCAACCTCCGTCTTACCCACACCAGTTGGGCCCGAGAACAAGAATGAGCCAATCGGACGGTCGATCTTGCCAAGGCCTGCGCGCGTCATCTTAATGGCGCTGGCCAATGCTTCAATCGCTGGATCTTGGCCAAAGACAACGCTCTTAATATCGCGATCCAAAGTCTGCAACTTACTGCGGTCGTCAACGGTAACCGATTGTGGTGGTATGCGCGCAATCTTCGCCACAATCTCCTCAATCTCAGGACGACCAATGGTTTTCTTCTGCTTTGATTTGGGCAAGATGCGCTGGGCAGCGCCTGCCTCATCAATCACATCAATTGCTTTATCGGGCAAATGGCGATCATTGATGTAGCGCGAAGACAATTCAGCAGCAGCAACCAAGGCAGCGGAAGCGTATTTCACGCTATGGTGCTCTTCAAAGCGTGACTTCAGGCCGCGCAAAATTTGCACTGTTTGGTCCACGGTAGGCTCGACCACATCGACCTTTTGGAAGCGACGCGCGAGGGCTGCATCCTTTTCAAAAATGCTGCGGTATTCGGTAAAGGTGGTTGCACCAATGCACTTGAGCTGGCCGTTCGATAAAGCGGGCTTGAGTAAATTACTCGCGTCTAAAGTGCCGCCTGAAGCAGCGCCCGCACCAATCAAAGTATGAATCTCGTCAATAAATAAAATACCGTTGGAGTTATCTTTAAGGGCTTTCAGTACACCCTTCAAGCGCTGCTCAAAATCACCACGGTATTTAGTGCCGGCAAGCAGTGCGCCCATGTCTAGCGAGTAGACCGTGGCATTGGCCAAAATATCGGGCACTTCGCCTTTGGTAATACGCCATGCCAAGCCTTCCGCAATCGCAGTTTTACCCACACCAGCCTCACCCACTAGCAGCGGATTATTTTTACGACGACGGCAGAGTACTTGCACCACACGCTCGACTTCACTGTCACGCCCAATCAGAGGGTCAATCTTGCCTTGGCGAGCCATGGCATTGAGGTTTTGCGTGAACTGATCGAGCGGGCTCTCTTTGCCGCCAGCAGCTGACTCTTCAGTCTCTTGGCTCGGATCGGCTGCCTTTGCTGGTTCAACCTGATCTTTACGAATGCCGTGGCTAATAAAGTTAACTACATCCAAACGGGTAACGCCTTGCTGCTGCAAGAAATACACCGCGTGCGAATCCTTTTCACCAAAAATAGCGACGAGGACATTGGCGCCGGTCACTTCCTTCTTGCCATTGGATGTCGATTGCACGTGCATGATCGAGCGCTGAATCACCCGCTGAAATCCCAGCGTCGGTTGCGTATCGACTTCTTCGGTGCCGGGAACAACTGGGGTGTTGTCGTTAATAAAGTTTTTAAGCTGAGCACGTAGCTCAGCAATATTGACTGAGCACGCCTTGAGGACTTCAACTGCAGTCGCATTGTCTAAGAGTGCGGCCAGAAGATGTTCAACAGTGATGAACTCGTGCCGTGCAGCCCGTGCATCAACAAACGCCATGTGCAAGCTCACTTCTAATTCTTGGGCAATCATGCTTCCTCCATAGTGCACTGCAGTGGGTGACCCGCTTCACGGGATAGTTCAACAACCTGATGTACTTTGGTGGCAGCCACGTCACGGGTAAAGATTCCACAAACGCCTTTGCCAGCCAAATGAACCTGGAGCATGATCCGGGTGGCCGTCTCATGATCCTTATTAAAGTACTCCTGAATCACCATCACCACAAACTCCATTGGGGTGTAGTCATCGTTCAGCAGCATGACTTTGAACATCGCAGGGGCTTTGAGTTTCTCGGCCTGCTTTTCGAGTAATGCGGTGTCGCCAATGCCCGGAATAAGTGGGTTGGTGTTGCCCGGAATTTTGATTGCGCGACTCATATGAACCATTCTAAACACAAGGTAGAAACCTTGACTCAAACCACGTTATGTTGCAAAAAAACGGCAAAAACTGGGGTTAATGATCATATGGGGACGATTTTGGAGATAAAAAGGGGTTTCTACTAGTACGAATAACGCCATAACTCCTTGACACCCCCGCTAAAAGGGCAAACAATCAGGGTAGTGCTTCTAGTTGAGGTTCTATTAGGCGTGTTTTGGAGCGAGACTGATTAAAAGGTATTCCCCCCATTTTCACGGTTGTTTCAAGTTTATGTAATGGAGTTCGCATGGCGACCGGAGTTGTTAAGTGGTTTAATGATGCAAAAGGTTTCGGGTTTATTAAACCTGATGATGGTGAAGAAGAGCTGTTCGCGCATTTCAGCGCGATTACTATGGGCGGTTTTAAAACCCTCAAAGAAGGCCAAAAGGTAACGTTTGACATTACCCAAGGTCCAAAAGGCAAACAAGCGACCAATATTCAAGGCGCTTGATCACTGTCCTTGATCAAATTAAAAACCCAGGGTGATCTCTGGGTTTTTTTTCGTCCTGATTTTTTGTTTACTCACCATCTTATTTAGAATGCAGGCATGCTGACTTTCATTCGCCACACCCTTTTCGCTGGACTGCTCGCCCTGACAACGAGCGTTAGTCTTGCGCAAAACATCAATGCTAGTCTTCCCATTATTGAGCTAAAGACGAGCATCTATCGCATACAGGCTGAGGTAGCCAGTACGCAGCAAGCACGGCAGATTGGACTCATGAATCGAACTTCCATGCCAACTGACTCAGGCATGCTTTTTATCTTTGATCAAAAAGCGACGCATTGCTTTTGGATGAGCAATACCAAGATACCGTTAGCGATTGCTTTCATTGCCGATGATGGCAAGATCGTCAATATTGAAGAGATGCAGGCAGAGACCTTAAATAATCACTGCCCTAAGGCGCCCATTCGTTATGCCTTAGAAATGAACCGGCAATGGTTTAGTCAGCGGGCAATTGGCCCTGGTAGCGTGATCCAGGGCTTGCCGCGCCAATAAATTAGTCGAAGTGACAAACGTAATGCACGGGTGATTCTGCACGGATCACAAAGTATCCCCCTGCGGCAACCTCCCAGCTTTGGCCTGCAGCGAAGGTTTGCTCAGGCGCTCCGTTAATACTCACATAGGCCGTACCATCAACCACTTCCATCACTTCACGTGTAGTTAAGTCAAAACGTAAAGTGCTGGGCAAAATGACGCCCACCGATTTACGCGTGCCATCAGCCAGGGTAACGGTATGCGATACGCACTTCCCATCAAAGTAAACATTGGCTTTTTTTCCTACGGAGACGTGATCGAATTGCATGGTGATGTTCTTGATCTAAAGTGAAATAAGGATTGAGGCAGTCTTAACTTGCTATTTGGATACGCGTTTGCGTTTTGCAATTTCAGCAATGCGCATGCGTAAGGCATTGAGCTTAATGAATCCGCCCGCATCGGCCTGGTTGTATGCGCCGCCATCATCATCGAACGTCGCGATGTTTTGATCAAACAGGGTGTTGGCAGAGTCCCGTGAAATCACCGAGACAGATCCTTTGTAAAGCTTTAAGCGCACCACACCGTTGACGCTAGTTTGGGTATGGTCAATTAAAGTCTGCAGTGCCAAGCGCTCTGGCGACCACCAGTAGCCGTTGTAAATCAAGCTGGCATAGCGTGGCATTAAATCGTCTTTAAGGTGGGCTACTTCGCGATCGAGGGTGATGCTCTCAATACCACGGTGGGCTTTGAGCAAAATCGTGCCGCCCGGCGTTTCATAGCAGCCACGGCTCTTCATGCCAACAAAGCGATTCTCGACTAAATCCAGGCGGCCAATACCGTGCTTCCCACCCAAGCGATTGAGTTCAGCCAAGAGCTCGTGGGGTTTCATGGCTTTGCCATTAATCGCCACCGGATCTCCAGAGCGGAATTCAATTTCAATGATCTCCGCTGCATCGGGCGCGCTCTCAGGGGAAACCGTCCAACGCCACATCGACTCTTCAGCCTCGGCATTGGGATTCTCCAGATGGCGACCTTCAAAACTGATGTGGAGTAAGTTGGCATCCATGGAGTAAGGAGCACCGCCTTGCTTGTGTTTCATCTCAACCGGAATGCCGTGTTTTTCAGCATAAGCGAGTAGCTTTTCGCGGGACAACAAGTCCCATTCGCGCCATGGCGCAATGACTTTGATCCCTGGCTCGAGGGCGTAATAGCCCAGCTCAAACCGAACCTGATCATTGCCTTTACCCGTAGCACCATGCGAAACCGAATCGGCTTTGACTTGGCGCGCAATCTCAATTTGCCGCTTGGCAATCAGAGGGCGGGCAATCGAAGTGCCCAATAAATATTCGCCTTCGTATACGGTATTGGCGCGGAACATCGGAAACACGAAGTCACGCACAAACTCTTCACGCAAATCATCGATGAAGATGTTTTCTGGCTTAATGCCAAATTTCAAGGCTTTGGTGCGCGCCGGCTCAAGCTCTTCGCCCTGCCCTAGATCAGCAGTAAAGGTCACGATTTCACACTGGTAGGTATCTTGCAACCACTTCAAGATCACACTGGTATCTAAACCACCCGAGTACGCTAAAACTGCTTTTTTAATTTCCGACATGATGTAGATGTTCGCTTTACGTAAAATTTTGATTCAAATGCTATTTTAAAAAAGGAATGCCGAGACGGCAATGCATTAATCCAAGCGGCCGCACAAGAGATACTCCATTAATGCCTTTTGGACATGCAAGCGATTTTCTGCCTCTTCCCAGACCACGCTTTGCGGACCATCAATCACCGAAGCCGTCACTTCCTCGCCGCGATGGGCAGGCAGGCAGTGCATAAAGAGTGCATCGGGCTTAGCCAATGCCATCAACTGATCGGAGACCATCCAGTTTTTAAATGCTGCCATTCTGGAGGTATTTTCATCCTCAAAGCCCATGCTGGTCCAAACATCCGTGCTCACGATGTCAGCATCCTTGCATGCGTCTTCAGGGCTATTGCAAACCGTCAGGTGCTTGGCTGCCGCAGCACTTAAGCGTGCCGGATCCAGAGCATATCCATTGGGCGCGGAAAAGCGAACCTGAAAGCCCAATACTTCAGCCGCCTGAATCCAGGTATAGGCCATATTGTTCGCATCACCAACCCAGGCCACGGTTTTGCCCTGAATCGGTCCACGCGCCTCGACAAAGGTAAACACGTCGGTTAGCACTTGGCATGGATGAAATTCATTGGTTAAGCCATTGATGACTGGAACCCGCGATTTTGCGGCAAAGCGCTCAATGATGTCCTGCCCAAAGGTGCGAATCATGATGATGTCGGTCATTCTAGAAATGACTTGAGCGGCATCCTCGACTGGCTCGCCACGGCCCAATTGGGTATCACGCGTATTAAGGTAAACCGCATGACCACCTAGCTGGTGAATTCCCGCCTCAAAAGACAGGCGAGTACGGGTCGATTGTTTTTCAAAAATCATCGCCAAGGTGCGATCGTGCAAGGGATGCCAAGTTTCGTAGCTCTTGAATTTAGTCTTGAGCCACGCGGAACGTGCGAAGAGGTAATCGTATTCGCTGCGCGTGAGATCAGTAAATTGCAAATAATGCTTCAGTTGGCCCGGCACTTGGGGCTTTGCTAAGGAGGTATTCATGAGGCTCTCCGAGGAGTTTGTACTGATCTCATTTTCAAAACGCGATGCCTTTATCAATGGGTCGATTTCATGCAATCCACACTGTTAAGCTATAGGGTAAAGCGGCACGAATGAACCAACCAAAATACCCATCCATTTGAAACACAAAAAACTGTTTATCCAGGGCGTTACATCATCCGGTAAACCCTTTCGGCCGAGTGATTGGGCCGAGCGGCTCTGCGGGGTTATGGCCTCATTTAGGCCACCTGGCGATCTTGCCGATCCACGCTTTACCTATTCGCCCTATGCAAGGCCAGTTCAAATAGCGCAGATCAAGTGCGTCGTCATCGATACCCGACTACATGAACTCGACCCACGCGCCCTCGACTTTGTTCTCAACTTTGCCAAAGACAATGATTTGGCGATTGAGGAAGCGTGCGAATTCGAACCTAAATCACAAAGCCATACTTAAAAAGCAAAACCCGCCCTAATAAGGAGCGGGCTATGGCTTGGCACTACTAAACCAACAAAAACGTCTTAGGCTGCCATTGCCTTTATTGCTGCAGACAAACGGGACTTTTGACGAGCCGCAGTATTTTTGTGTGCAATTTTCTTGTCTGCAATTTTGTCGATGGTTGCTTGCGCAGCGACAAATACTTTCGCAGCGGCTGCTTTATCGCCGGTATCGATTGCTTTGCGTACAGCCTTAATGGAAGTACGAAGCTTCGAGCGCAAACTGGAGTTGTGCTCGTTCTGTTTAACTGCTTGCCTGGCGCGCTTGCGTGCCTGTGCGGTATTGGCCATGTTTAAACCTACCTATATCATTTCAATGGGTTAAATCGTTCGATAGCAAACTGATTAAATCGCCTTTACAAGGTAATTCCTCTTTTTGAGGGTTTTCTTGCGGATTTCTTTAGTCAGCTCACCAAAACCCAAGATTTTACCTGAAAGCAGTTAAAAAGCCCAGTTGCCTGATAAATAGGTGAAAATTGACCCATGAACCTGCTCTCCGCTGCCGCCAAGGTTAGCTCCTTCACCATGCTATCCCGCATTACAGGGCTTTTACGCGAAACCCTGATTGCCCGTAGTTTTGGTGCCTCCGAGTGGACAGACGCCTTTAATGTGGCCTTTCGGCTTCCCAATCTGCTCCGTAGGCTGTTTGCCGAAGGGGCATTTTCCCAGGCATTTGTGCCCATTTTGGGGGAAGTTTCCAGTAAAGATGACCCCACCCAGTCTAAAACCCTGATTAATGCAGTTGCTACCCTACTCTTTTGGGCCCTTTTGCTTACCGTGGGCCTGGGTATTGTTGGCGCTCCACTCCTCATTTTGGCGATTGCCACTGGCTTTAGCGGCAGCCCCGCTTACGAAGCCAGCGTGGTCATGACCCAAATTATGTTTCCCTACATTGGGCTGATTTCGATGGTGTCGCTATCGGCAGGCATTCTCAATACCTTTCAGCGCTTTGCGATTCCAGCCTTCACCCCCGTTTTACTGAACTTGGCATTAATTGGCAGTGCGCTCTGGCTTGCGCCGCAACTCGATCAACCGATTTATGCCCTGGCATTCGGAGTGCTGGTCGGTGGCGTTTTGCAATTGGCGATTCAAATTCCTGCGCTACGCCGACTGGGCTTACTGCCACGCATCGGTCTATTGCCGGGGGCCATTCGAAATGCTTGGTTAAATCCCGATGCGCGCCGCGTATTAAAACTCATGGGGCCGGCTGTCTTTGCCGTATCGGTTGCTCAAATCTCCCTGGTGATCAATACCAACATTGCCTCTCGCTTACAAACCGGCAGTGTCTCTTGGTTGTCGTACGCCGATCGCCTGATGGAATTTCCGACTGCTTTACTGGGTGTGGCGTTAGGTACTGTCCTGCTACCCAGCCTCAGTCGCGCCAATGCCCAGCAAGACATAAAACAGGCGAGTGAACTTTTGGTCTGGGGATTGCAACTCACCTTCTTGCTGGCAGCACCCTGCGCAATTGCCCTTTTGTTATTTGGCGAGCCCATTGCTGCAGTGCTGTACCACTATGGTCGCTTTACCGCGCTGGATGTCGTGATGACGCAGCAGGCACTTGCTGCCTATGGTGTCGGACTAATTGGGCTGATTCTGATCAAAATTTTGGCGCCTGGGTTTTATGCGCGCCAAGACATTCGTACGCCCGTGCGGATTGCCTTGCTGGTGCTGATCTCAACCCAGCTAGCCAATATTGTGTTGGTACCTTTATTGGGCCATACCGGCCTAGCGCTTTCCGTTGGTCTAGGTGCCTGCTTAAATGCGGCCCTACTGTGGATTGGTTTGCACCGGCGCGGCGCCATTGCGGCTGGTTTTGGTTGGACCAAATACCTCATACAACTAAGCATTGCATTGATCCCTTTATCGCTACTGCTTTATTACGGGGCCAACCTGCACCAGTGGATTGCCATGCAGAGTGAGCCATGGACACGCGTTGGTTTATTAGGCGCGTGGATTGTGGGCGCTGCTGTGGTGTACTTCATGGCCCTTTGGGTTGTGGGTATTCGTTGGCAGCACTTTCGGCGTCATGCAAAATAGACCATATGCCGACACGCCAACTTGACTACTTCACTTCCCTCGTTGCTGAGGATGAACATTTTCCGTTAACCGAGTCCGCGATTGCGGTTGCGCAGCATGCGTTTCCAGACCTAGACGTGCAACATACACTCGATGAAATTGATGCGCTCGGTAATAAGCTAAAAAAACGCATCACTGCCGATACCTCGCAAGTACAACGCCTACAGCTGCTCAAGCATTTTTTTTACACCGAGCTGGGATTTGGCCCAAACGCGAATGACTTTTATGCGCCCGAGAATTCCTATCTGCACCATGTGATGGAGAGTCGTCGCGGCATTCCAATCTCCCTCGCCATCTTAATGATCGAGCTCGGTCAGCAAATTGGTCTGAAGATTCGTGGGGTCTCCTTTCCGAATCACTTTATGATGCGGGTCTCTTTGCCTCAAGGTGAAATCATCATGGATCCGCTCAATGGCGCTACCTACTCCAAGGATGAATTGCAAACCATGCTCGATCCTTACCTGGAAGCCAAGGGCTATCGGGGTGAGACTGCGCTTCCTTTAAGTATTTTCTTGCGCGCCTCGAGTAGCCGAGAAATTCTCTCGCGCTTTTTGCGTAACCTCAAATTAATTTATACCGAACATGAACGCTGGGAACGCTTACTTGGCATTCAGGAGCGCTTGGTGATCTTGTTGCCCGATGCCATCGAGGAGGTGCGTGATCGCGGTCTTATCTTTGCCCAACTGGAATACGTACGTCCGGCCCTGCAGGACATGCAACACTACATTAGTGAAGCGCCCGAGGCGAGCGATGCAGAAGAAATTCGCAGTCACATTGCTACCCTCGAAAGCCAAGCTCGCTCACATTAAATCGATTGCGATCAACTCGCCATGCCGACTGAATCGCATCCACAACCCATATTGTCGATAGCCGGTCCTACTGGATCCGGAAAGACTCATCTAGCCATGTTGCTAGCAGAGGCGGCACAGGCGCGCAACATCACGGTTGAACTCATCAGCATGGACTCTGCGCTGGTCTATCGGGGCATGGACATTGGTAGCGCCAAACCGACTCTAGCGGAGCGTACGGCAGTAAGGCATCACCTCATCGATATTCTCGATCCAAGCGAAGCCTACTCTGCAGCACGCTTTGCAAGCGACACCACACGGCTTGTCACTGACATTCGGCAACGCGGCAATATACCCGTCATCGTCGGCGGCACCATGCTCTATTGGCGTGCGTTTGCTTATGGCTTATCTAGCCTTCCGCCCGCAGACCCGGTCATTCGAGCAAGTCTGGATGCGCAAGGCAAGCTACTCGGCTGGCCAGCCATGCATGCGGAGTTAATGGCAGTTGATCCGATTACAGCGGGACGCCTAGAGCCCAATGATTCGCAGCGCATTCAGCGCGCCCTCGAGGTCGTGCAGTCCACCGGCAAACCGATGTCAGCCTGGCTTGCAGAATCGCCCAGCGACGATGGTCGCGCGGGTTCATTAATTCCGAGCTGGCTTCGCTTGGTTTCCTTAGAGCCCAGCGAGCGGGCGCAGCTGCATCAGAATTTAGAGAGTCGCTTTGATGCCATGCTGCAGGCTGGATTGATTGATGAGGTGCGTTTGCTGCGCGACCATCCGGGTATTCATGCCGACCTACCCTCGATGCGCGCAGTCGGCTACCGCCAAGTATGGGAATTTTTAGAAGGGCAGATTAGCGAAGAACAGATGCGGTACAAGGCTTTAGCAGCAACGCGGCAACTGGGCAAACGTCAGCTGACTTGGCTCAGAGCAATTGAGGGTCGCACTGCATTTAATCCGTTTGATGCCAGCGGCTTACAAGCGGCGCTCCAATACTGCTTACACGAGCTGGGTGCAGTTAAATAACAATCGTTTGCGCTGCATTGGGTGCGCGCTCTACTACCTCGCCCACGACCCACGCTTTTAGGCCTTGGGCTTGAAGCGAAGCGAGGGCTTTATCCGCTTCGCTTTTGGCCAGAACAACCACCATGCCAATACCGCAATTAAAAACGCGGACCATCTCTGCATCAACCACGCCGCCTTTCATTTGCAGCCAACGGAATAAGTCGGGCAAAGCCCAACTGTCACGGTGCAAAATCGCTTGGGTATGTTCTGGCAAAACACGGGGCACGTTATCTACTAAGCCGCCGCCGGTAATGTGGGCCATGCCCTTCACATCGACTTCACCAATTAACTTTAATAATGGCTTGACGTAGATTTCAGTTGGCGCCATCACTACATCAATCAAAGGACGTCCGCCAATATCATCGCTTGGCTTGGCGCCCGCACGTTCAATAATCTTTCGTACCAAGGAATAACCATTGGAGTGAGCGCCACTCGAGCCCAAGGCCAAAATGACATCGCCCGGCACAATCCGGCTGCCGTTGATGATATGCGATTTTTCAACCGCGCCGACCGCAAAACCAGCCAAATCGTATTCGCCATCCGGATACATGCCAGGCATTTCAGCGGTCTCGCCACCAATCAGGGCACAGCCCGCTAATTCACAGCCGGTTGCAATGCCACCAACCACGGTTGCTGCGGTATCCACTGTCAGCTTGCCGCAGGCAAAGTAATCCAGAAAAAAGAGGGGTTCTGCACCCTGCACCAAAATGTCATTGACGCTCATTGCGACTAAATCCTGGCCAATGGTGTCATGGCGATTCCATTCGAATGCCAATTTGAGCTTAGTACCCACGCCATCGGTACCCGATACCAATACGGGTTCTTTGTAGCGCTTGGGCACCTCAAACAAGGCGCCAAAGCCGCCAATGCCAGCCAGAACACCCTCGCGCATGGTTTTCTTGGCCAGCGGCTTGATGCGATCGACTAGGGCATCGCCAGCGTCAATATCAACGCCAGCATCGCGGTACGAGAGGCTTTGGGCTTGGGAATCAGGGGATGAGCTCATGGGGGTCGTTTGGAAATAAGGTAAAAGCATGCGTTGATCGGTAGAATCATTGAATTCTAGAGGATCAATGCCCCATGGCAGAAATTTTTACCCCTTTTTTGGCTGCTTTTATTCTGGCCTATGCCCTTCGCCCCTTAGCAAGCCGGCTAGAGGGCCTGCACGTCCCCCGTGCTTTGGCGGCGACCATCACAATCATTTTTGGTCTGAGCCTGGTTACCGGGCTATTCCTGCTTCTGATTAATCTCCTCGGTCATGAAATTCCCCTAATCAAAACGAAACTGCCTATTTGGGTGCAAAACACGCAGACATGGTTAGAGCCAACCCTGACGGAATACCACATTGCCTTTGATTGGGCCGCGCTACGTGAATCAATCACTCAAAAGCTAACAGCCCACCTCAGCACCAATGCGGACGCATTAATGAGCTCGACCCTAAATACCATTTTGCTTTCGGGTAGCTCGGTAGTGCATGGCTTTGTTAATCTAATTTTGATTTTGTTCGTCTTGTTTTACTTGTTAATCGATTGGGATCACTTTTTTAAACTAATCGAGGGCTTGATTCCTCCGCGCTTTGCGCATACCGCACGCCATCTGTGCATGCATACCGACGGACTGCTATCGCAATACCTGCGCGGACAGATTATGGTTATTTTAGTAATGGCCACTTTTTATAGCATTGGCCTCAGCCTAGTTGGGATGGATGGCGCAATTGCCTTGGGTGTATTTACTGGTCTGATGATCATCATTCCCTACATTGGCATTGCCCTGGGACTCGGCATTGGCATTCTCTCAGCAGTGCTGCAATTTGGCTTTGGCCCTGAGTTAATCTGGGTACTAGCCATATTTGGTATCGGTCAGTTTTTAGAAGGCTTTTTTCTCACACCGCGATTGGTGGGCGAGCGCATTGGCCTGCATCCGGTTGCCGTTTTGTTTGCCTTAATTATTTTTGGCAAGCTCTTTGGATTCTTTGGCGTCTTACTCGCACTACCGGCTAGCGCCGTCAGCTTGGTATTAATTCAATTTGGCTGGTCTTTGTACATCAAGAGTAGTTGGTACCAGGGTAAATGAGTTCCAATGCCCTACCCCGGCAATTTGCCTTAGATCTTGGCCGCACACACCAAGCATCCTTGGGTAATTTTTTGCCTGGCGGTGATCGCGCGCTCATTTCTACACTACAAAAAATCACCGAGCAGTGGGCCGCACCCTCAGCAACTCCAGCAATCGTCGATGCAAACCCCTTAAACCACCGTTGGATTTATTGGTGGGGCGCGCCCGGATCGGGGCGCAGCCATTTGTTACGCGCCCTCATGCACGCAGCGCAAAACGCTTCACTTGCGTATTACTACTTAAGTAACGATGACCCCAGTGCTTGGGTGAAACTGGAAGCAGAACTGCCACAGCAATTAAAGGTAATCACTCCAACCGCGATTGCCGTAGACGATGTAGACCTTCTTGATGAGCGCTTGAGTAGCGCACTCTTTCGTGTTCTGAATGCAGTACGGGACAGTCAACAACTGTACGTCTTTATGGCGGGTAGCGATGCTCCTGCTAACCTTAAGCTACGCGAAGATGTACGGACGCGCCTGGCTTGGGGTCTGGTGTTTCAGACCCATTTACTCAGCGACCATGAGAAGATATGGGCATTAGAGCAGGCGGCGAGTGATCGTGGACTAGTACTCTCGCCCGATGTACTGCCATGGCTTTTGAGTCGTTTTTACCGAGACATGCCCAATCTAATGGCACTACTCGATGCCCTTGATGCCTACTCCTTGGAAACAAAGCGGGCGGTTACCTTGCCTTTAGTGCGCGAATTACTGCAGCTTTCTAGTAGTCCGAATAATGAATTGATGAACCGATGACACAACTTGCTTTATTTGATTTAGATCACACACTACTGCCCTTCGATAGTGATTACGAGTGGGGTCAATTTTTAGTTCGCCAAGGGGTTGTCGATGCGGTTGATTATGCTCAGAAAAATGAGCAGTTTTATGCCGACTATAAACTTGGCAAGTTAGATATCGATGCGTTTCTACGCTTTGCTTTAAAGCCGCTCTCCGAGCATCCACGCGCCCAGCTACAGCAATGGCACGATGCATTTATGGCGGAAGTGATTGTCGGTAAATTGCACCCAGCAGCAATTGCTTTAGTAAAGCGCCATCACGATGCTGGTGATCTATGCTGTGTTGTCACGGCAACCAATAGCTTTGTCACTCGCCCGATTGTGAATGCATTCGGGATTACGCACTTGGTGGCTACTGAGCCCGCCACCGCCAACAATGAAGCACACCAGATGTTTACCGGTGCAGTGCATGGTATTCCGAGTTTTCGGGAAGGAAAAATTCAGCGGGTACAGGATTGGCTGGCTTCCCTAGGTCACACGCTGGATCAGATAGAGAAGAGTTATTTTTATTCGGATTCACTCAATGACTTACCACTTCTGGAGGCCGTGAGTCATCCGATTGCAACCAATCCAGATCCCCGCTTACGCGCAGAAGCGGAAAAACGGCAGTGGCCTATTTTGGAACTGTTCGCATGATTACGAAGTTGATACAGCGCATTTTTCGCCGCAGCCCCCGTGCCAAACTGACGCAATCGCCTGCGGCTGGCGCCCCCAAGCGCATAACAAAGAAAGCCCACCGGATTGACCCACAACTCCTTTCAAAAAATGCAGTCAAAGTAACGCATACCTTGCAACAAGCGGGCCACCAGGCATACATCGTCGGCGGCGCAGTGCGCGATCTTGTACTCGGCATTGGCCCCAAGGATTTCGATGTGGCAACCAATGCCA
Organism: Polynucleobacter sp.; assembly: GCA_044345755.1. Taxonomy (GTDB): domain Bacteria; phylum Pseudomonadota; class Gammaproteobacteria; order Burkholderiales; family Burkholderiaceae; genus Polynucleobacter. The sequence goes on from JBIJAM010000007.1 coordinate 56,624, forward strand.
CCCCGGAGCAAGTACAAAAGCTATTTCGTAAATCACGCTTAATTGGGCGGCGCTTTCAGATTGTGCACGTGACTTTTTTTGGCAAAGAGCGTCCTGAAATCATTGAAGTATCGACCTTTCGGGCATTACTTGAAAACGCCGGTGACCATGTCGCTGACAGCGGCCGTATTCTGCGCGACAACGTTTGGGGTACCCAAGTGGAAGACGCTACGCGGCGTGACTTCACGATTAATGCCATGTACTACGATCCCGCTACTGAAACCGTCCTCGATTACCACGGCGGCATGGCGGACATGCAGCAGCGCACCCTGCGCATGATTGGTGATCCATCCAAACGCTACCGCGAAGACCCGGTGCGCATGTTGCGGGCAATTCGGTTTGCAGCTAAAACAGGCTTTGCCCTCGCCCCAGAAACCCGCGCGCCAATCGCTAAACTTGCCAAGTTGATTCATGACGTGCCCGCCGCTCGGCTCTTCGATGAAATCCTCAAACTACTCATGTCGGGTTATTCGTGGCAAGCCATTCAGGGCTTACGGGAAGCAGGCCTGCATCACGGGGTTTTGCCACTGCTTGATGCCGCGCTCGATCCCAATGAAGGGACTCCAGGTAGCGAAGCATTTATTCGCTTGGCCTTAAGCAATACCGATGAACGCATTCAAAACGGCAAAGGCATTTCTGCAGGCTTTTTATTTGCCACCCTGCTCTGGCCTCAGCTACTAAGCATATGGCAAAAAAATCTGACTGCCGGTATGAGCAACATTGCGGCCTTGCATGCGGCAATGGATGATGTGATTGCCACCCAAAGCAAGGGCATGATGATTCAGCGGCGCTTCGAGGCTGATATGCGTGAAATCTGGGCCTTACAGCCTCGGTTCGATAAGCGCATTGGCCGCTTCCCGCAGAGGATGCTGGAGCTGCCGCGCTTTCGGGCGGGCTATGACTTCATGTTGCTGCGCTGCGCCACGGGGGAACGACCAGAAAGTCTGGGTGTATGGTGGACCCGCTTTATTGATGCCGATCCGCAGCAGCAAGAGGAACTATTAGCTGCAGTAAAGGAAGAGGTCTCCCTCCTAGGCGCGGGCGGTCCCGCGGCGAAGCGCCGCAGGCGGCGCAAACCCAAGGCGGCCACTGCAGCAACCCCTGATCAGGCCGCTACCGACTAAATCAGCGCTGCCAAGCACGTTTTGGCAATCTTCAGTAAAGTACTCCCATATTCAGTTGGAACTTACTATGGCAAAAGCATTTATTGGATTTGGCGGCAATGTCGGCGATACACGCCAAATCATTACCGATGCCATGGTTTGCTTGGCTTTGCGTAGTCAACTGCAAATCATTCATAAAAGTTGCCTTTACCAAAGCGCGCCAGTGGAAGCGAGTGGCGGCGACTACATTAATTCAGTAGTGCAGATTGAGACCGACTTAACGCCCTATGGATTGCTACATGTCTGCCAAACCATCGAGCAGC
>JBIJAM010000066.1:0-5276 GCA_044345755.1 Polynucleobacter sp.
GTTGAAAGCTCGATGCAACGTGAGCCAATAATGTAAATCCTGAAAATGGCTGAGTAAGCAGTGAAATTATTTTATAAAAAACCTCATGCGGAGCAGGTAAAAACTGCTTTGGCGTGACTTGAAGAAATACTGCGCCATACCAAACAGAGAAAAATAAACCTATCCCTAGGAGTGAATACAACATCCATTCCTGACGATTCAGAAGGTCCTGTTTCATGGCAATCGCCTCCAGGGCATTGCAGATTTCTCAATCAAACCCAATAGCTGTGTCATTAGCCAGCCGCATATAGCAACGCTAAGCATGCCAACCAAAATCATGGCCGGATTAATATCTTGCGCCGCTTGATTGAGTATGGAACCAAGCCCCAAAGCTGCACCAACCAGTTCCGCAGCAACTAAAGTCGTCCAAGAAGCCTGCAAGGAAAGACGCAGCCCCGAAAAGATTAAAGGCATCGCAGTTGGAATCAAAACTTCTGTGTAATAACTAAAACGAGACACCCCAAGCATCAAGGCAGCCTCTCTTTGAGCGATATCAAGCGATCGTATCCCTGTAAATGTATTAATTACAGAGGGGACAAATGCAGCTACAAAAATAACCAGAATTTTGGCAGGATTACCAAGGCCTAACCAGACGATTGCTAGAGGAATCCAAGCCAATGGCGGTATTGGCCTTAATGTTAGAAAGATTGGATTAAAAATAGCCTCAACCCGACGATTGGCACCCATAAAAATTCCCAATAGGACGCCAGCGGCTGAAGAAATCAAAAATGCAGAAGTGACTAAGCCGACACTTTGTAAAACATGCTGATACAGTTTTCCGTTCCCGTATCCATTAACGGCGATTACCTTCAATGAGGCCCATGTATCCGATGGCGACGGAAAGCGCATTGGAGAAATGATTCCAAACCATTGGGTCAAGGAGAGCCAAATAAGGCCAACCACCAAGATAAAAAGAGTGTAGAAATAAATCTTTTTTAGAATTTTGATTACCAGTAGAATAAATGTAAGCGCTTTCATTCTAATATCAAAGTTAACTAAATAATAGAAAATTTATACACCATGAGATCAGTGAAAACCCTAGCAAAAACCAGCGTAACCATCGATCAGGTTGCAAAAATGGCTAAGGTCTCAACCGCCACGGTTTCAAGGGCTTTAAATACACCCACCGCGGTTAGCGAAGAGTTAAAGAAGAACATATATCGCATTATTGATAAGCTAGGCTATATCCCTAATGCGGGCGCTAGGTCCTTAATGCTCAAACGAACAGGCTCGATTGGAGTAATTGTTCCCACTTTGGATAATGCAATTTTTGCTCAGGGCCTAGAAGAATTTCAACGTCATCTCAGCCAATCTGGCTATCAGATGCTAGTTGCCAGCACAAACTATGATCCTGAAATTGAAGGTCAGCAAATACGCAATCTTCTATTGCAGGGGGTTGAGGGAATTGCAATGTTTGGTTCGAGCCAAAAACTAGAGCTCATCCGCTTGTTAAAAACTAGAAAGCTTCCCTATATACACGTTGGAACTCTTAATACACCCTTAAATGGTTATGCATCTGGATATGATAATAAAAAAGCCATTCAACTTGGAATAGAGTACTTGCTTCAGATTGGGCATAGAAATTTTGGAATGATTGCCGGCATAACTAAAGATAATGATCGAGCAAAAGATCGTGTAGATGGCGTTGTTGAACTACTTAAGCGTCATCGAATTGCATTGAAAAAAGAATCTATCATTGAGATCCCTTATCAGATTCAAGAGGCCCGAATTGCCTTAAAGAAATTATTACAAATCTATCCAAAAATAAGTGCTGTAGTCTGCGGTCAGGATGTGCTGGCGATTGGCGCTCTACTTGAAGCACAAGAAAAAAGAATACAGGTCCCTAAAAAACTTTCGATCATCGGCTTTGATAATTTAGAGTTAACCCGTCATCTCAACCCAAGTTTATCAACCATTCATATCGACTCCATCAGAATGTGGTGGCAGGCAGCCCACCACCTCATCTCTCAAATTAATGGGGCAAAAGGTTTGCCAAAAAAAATATTGGTAGATGCAAGCCTGATAATACGTGACTCAACGGCAACTAAAGCAAAGTCCTAAATAGGACTCAATAGCGTCTCTCAAACATTCTAGAGTGCTTCTTTATAGATCTCAAGGGCATCATTAAAAGTAATTTCACGAGGGCTATTCATTAGCAAGCGCGTTTGCAACATGGCATCTGATGCCAGTTGATCAATATCATTGGCATCAATACTTACTTCAGTCATGCGCTGCGGCAATCCTAATTCTCCCGCAAGCCCACCCATATAATCCGCCAATTTATAAGCCTGCTCTTTGGTTGAGCCGTGGAGTTCAGGCTTAATAATCTGCCCAAGCTCTGCATACATTTCATGGACTACTTCCGCATTGAAACGCATGACTGGACCTAATACAAGTGAATTTGATAAGCCATGCGGCACATGAAAACGAGCGCCAATTGGATATGCTAATGCGTGGACTCCTGCAACAGGCGCATTTGCAAAGGCCATGCCCGCAAGACAAGCGCCAAGAAGCATATTTTCGCGCGCCACAATATCATCTCCGTGGGCCACTACTTGATGTAGATTGCCCGATAACAATCGCAATGCTTCTTTTGCTATGCAATCTGCCATTGGATTCTTTAAATGCTTTGTAGTGAAGGCCTCAATTGCATGCACCATGGCGTCAATTCCGGTTGCGGCAGTAACATGCGCAGGCAGTCCAAGGGTTAACTCTGCGTCCAGCAATGCTAAGTCAGGCAACAAATAAGGGGATAAAACACCCTTCTTCTCACTCTCACTAACCGTTACAACTGAACTTTTGGTGACTTCAGAGCCGGTCCCTGCAGTGGTGGGTATCAAAATCAATGGTAGGCGCGGGCCCTTAACCTTATCAATTCCATAAATATCATCTAACTTCTCTTTACCAAGTGCCAATAACGCAACCAACTTAGCGACGTCCATTGAGCTACCACCACCAAATCCAACGATATAGTCCGACTTGCAGTTTTGAGCTGCTTTTATAGCCTTTTCGATTACAGCAATTGAGGGGTCAGCCTGAACTTCTGAATAAACTTGGTAATGAAGGCCCAGAGACTTAAAGCTGAGCAAAGCAGAATCTAAAAGTCCCGCCGAAAGAACCCCAGGATCCGTAACGATGAAAACTGAACTTCCGTTGCGATCTTGAATAATCTTCGCAAGATCGGATGATCCGCCTCTTTTTACAATAATAGATTTGGTGGAATGAAAGTCAAATTGCATAAACCAATCCTTTGATTAACAATGCGCTTGGAATGAATAATAATATCTGGGCTAGCTAATCGTAACAAATTACCAATACTTAACAAGTTTTACTCTGACAGGTTTAATACTCAAGCCAAATGAATGTCAACGTAGATGGCATTACAAAGAAAGGTCGGCAATTACGGGGGCATGATCAGAGGGCTGCTCCCAGGTGCGCGGCTCCTTATCGATCCGACCAGCAACGCAGCACTCCTTAAGCGCTTCACTTAAGAGTACGTGGTCAATGCGCATGCCTGCATTGCGCCGAAAACCCATCATGCGGTAGTCCCACCAACTAAATGCTTTCGGTGCCTGATCAAAAAGGCGAAACGAATCATTTAGTCCCAACTGAAGTAATTGCGCAAACGCACTACGTTCTTCCGGCGATACCAGATTTTGCCCAACCCATTTTGCGGGCTCATGCACGTCGCGATCTTCGGGGGCAATATTAAAATCACCCAATAAAGCCAAGCGTGGGTGGCTGCTGAGTTCGGCCTGTAACCAGGTTTGCAATGCCTTTAGCCACGCCAACTTGTATTGAAATTTCTCGCTATCCGGAGACTGGCCATTAGGAAAATAAGCCGAGATTAGTCTAATGGGCTGTGTACCTGCAAATGGGATGGTTGCTGCGAGGATGCGCTGCTGCTCATCATCGTTTCCAGGGATGTTTCGAATTGGATTAAGAAAAGTGGTAGTTGCATCAGTGGCGATTGCTGCTAGTGCTGCCTTACGTACGATGATAGCTACGCCGTTATAGGTCTTTTGGCCGGCAGCAAGACTAATGTAACCAGCTGCCTCTAACTCTGCATGCGGATACTTATCATCGGTTAGCTTGAGCTCTTGAAGGCAAAGTGCATCAATGGGTGTTTTTACCTTTTCTTGGGATTCGAGCCAGCGCAATACTTGCGGGAGCCGTACCTTAATGGAATTCACGTTCCAAGCAGCAATCCGCGTTACATCAGTCATCGATACCCAATTCATGTAATTTACGAGTGATGGTATTGCGCCCTATCCCTAAACGCTGCGCTGCTTCCACGCGTCGCCCGCGAGTCACCTCAAGGGCTGCCTGCAATACCGCCTTTTCAAAACGCGAGGTCAGTGCATCAAATACATCTTTATGACCATCCTGCAGCATTTTAACCGCGAGCCGTCCAAGCCCGCTTTCCCAATCGCTAGAGGCATTGCGCTGCGTTGTGATGACAGTGCCGCCCTGCTCTTCGACTTGCACTGCTTCAGTTATGCCGCTGTGCATATCCAAATCGGCCGGCAAGTCGCTGATCCCAATTTCAGCAGCAGGAGACATGACGGTTAGCCAATGGCACAGGTTTTCCAATTGGCGTACATTACCTGGGAATGGTTTTTCTGAAATGACTTTGATGACCTCATCGGATAAGCGCTTTGGCTCTACAGCCAAAGCCTTGGCACAATGCTGCATAAAATGGCGCGCCAAAACGGGAATATCTTCTGTGCGTTCGCGTAGTGCCGGCAAGCGCAATCGAATCACATTTAATCGATGCAATAAATCTTCCCGGAATAGGCCGGTTGCCACGCGCGACTCTAAATTTTGATAAGTCGCGGCAATAATGCGTACATTGGCGCGAATCGGGTCATGCCCACCCACGCGATAAAAATGACCATCGGTTAGTGCGCGCAGCAAACGGGTTTGCAAATCAAATGGCATATCACCGATCTCATCGAGAAACAGTGTGCCGCCGTCGGCTTGCTCAAAACGGCCCCGACGCATGGTCTGCGCCCCTGGAAATGCCCCGCGCTCGTGACCAAATAGTTCGGCCTCAAGCAGGTCCTTTGGAATGGCTGTGATATTGAAAGCAACAAATGGCCCCTTGGCGCGCGGGCTGTGTTTATGCAGTGCCCTGGCAACCAATTCTTTTCCAGTGCCTGACTCACCGGTAATCAGAACCGTTGCATGGGACTGCGCCAAACGGCCAATCGAGCGAAAGACCTCTTGCATCGCAG
>JBIJAM010000008.1:0-54097 GCA_044345755.1 Polynucleobacter sp.
GCTGGTAACTGGCCGGGCGGATGTTGATACCGAATTCATGGGTGCAAAAAACCCGCACGAATGCGGGTTTTTCCGTGGGGAAAGCCTAAGCTTAAACCAACTGCTGAATCCCGGCTAGAACCCAACCGCCAGAGCCATGAATTGGCTTGCTCAGATTCCAAATTTCGGTAAATGACTCGGCTTGAGCACCTGCTTGCTCGCGAATCATGCCGGTGAATTGAATGCTGGCCAAATAATTGTCTTGACCAGTCTCAACACCCAAGAGCTCGGCATTTAAGCTCACCACGTCAGTTTGATTGCTTGCTTCGGCGCGTGCGTTCAGGTCTTGGGTTAGGTTGCTAAACATCTCAGGGGTAGCAAACTCACGCAACGAATTCAAATCGCCGTCGTCCCATGCTTTTTGTAATTTAACGAAATAGTGCTTTGCATTGTCCAAAAATGCGTATTCATCAAATCCTTCTGGTAAGGATTTCGCTGTATCAGGAACGACTGCTGCTGCACCACCAAAAGAGGCAGCCACAGGAACAAAGCCAGGCTCGTTGCGGGTGTTGCCATGCTCATAGGCAGTGCGCTGCATGCCATTGTTACCAGCAGCAGCTGGGCTTGCACGTCCTGCGCCTGACATCGATGGCATAAAGCGCTTGACGATAAAGAAGAGGAGTAGGCCAACTGCCAAGGCAATCAAAATTCCGGTAAACATCGAAGCGGCAGCTTCACCCAAACCAAAATGGGAAAGAAGGTAAGCAATACCAAGGCCGGCTGCTAAGCCGCCCAGCATCCCACCAAATCCAGGACGCTTGGGAGCCGCCGCAGCCGCATTACCAGCAGCTGGTGCTGCAGGCTGAGCTTGTTGCACGGGCTTTTGCGCTTGCGCAGGCTGTGCTTGCTTTTGTACTGGGGCCGATTGGCCGACATTTTTTCCACTGCCTAAGCGCTTAGCGTCGACGTAGCCAACCGAAGAAAAGGTCAGTGCGACAGTAAGTACGATGGCTTTGATTGCATTTTTATTCATTTATTTAGGTCTCCAGTAATGCACAACGACAAAACTAACACTTAGTATTTAATACCAATATGGAGCGCAACGATACCCCCAGTTAATCTATGGGTATCAACGGCATCAAAACCGGCCTCCAACATCATATTTTTCAAGGTTTCGGCATCGGGGTGCATCCGTATCGATTCAGCCAAATACCGATAACTTTCAGCGTCTTGGGCAATTTTTTCACCCAGCCACGGCAGCACCTTGAATGAATACACATCGTAAACCGGCTGCAGCATGGCATCGGGCTTTGAAAACTCCAGCACCAAAACCCGTCCGCCCGGTTTAATCACGCGCAGCATTTCAGCGAGTGCGCGTTCTTTGTGGGTCATATTGCGCAGCCCAAATGCAACCGTCACCACATCAAAGTGGTTTGCTGGAAAGGGAATGGACTCCGCATCAAATTGTACGCAAGGCAAAACCATGCCTCGGTCCATCAGGCGATCGCGCCCCACACCCAACATTGACGCATTGATGTCGCTAAGCCAGACCTCGGCATCGGGATGCTTGCCCCACTCTGCTGCGGTTGCAAATGCGGCAGCGAGGTCGCCCGTACCTCCAGCAATATCGAGAATGCGCTGACCAGGACGAACCTGTGCCCGAGCGATCGTGAGTTTTTTCCAAATGCGGTGCAGGCCAAACGACATCAAGTCATTCATGACGTCGTATTTATTGGCTACGGAGTGAAAGACATCGGCGACCTTGCCAGCCTTCTCTACCTCGTCTACCGTTTGGTAACCAAAATGGGTTTTATTCATATTGCCGTATCTGAGGGGTTTATTTACTTCCGCAGGAATGGCCTTCGTGACCAGTTTGCGCTGTTCCAATGTCGCGGCTTGCGCCTGCTTGCTTTAACTTATCGAGGTAATCGTTCCACAAGGCGTCTTGGTTCTCACAGAGAAAATACAAGTACTCCCATGAAAACAAGCCGGAATCATGTCCATCCGAGAACATGGGGCGAATGGCATAGTGGCCCACGGGCTCAAGCTCATTAATCCCGACATCGCGTTTGCCGGTCTGCAGAGTCTCTTGACCAGGGCCGTGGCCCCGAACTTCTGCTGAGGGCGATAACACGCGTAAGAATTCAAACGGCAGGCGATATGAATTGCCGTTCTCGTAACTTAGCTCCAAAACCTTGGATTGCTGGTGCATCACTACATTTGTTGGAATCATTAAACCAATACCCTCTCAATGCCACCCTGATTGGCTTGGGTGACGTAGTCTTGCATCCAATTGTCACCCAAGATGCGCTGAGCCATCTCAACGACGATGTAGTCTGCGGTAGTTGCACTATCGGCATCAAAGCGCGACAAGCCTTGCAAGCAAGATGGGCAGCTGGTTAACACTTTAACCTCGCCCGTGAAATCCGCTTTTAAGTTGGTGGCCGCCTTTTCCATTTCAATCTGCTTACGAAAGCGGATCTGCGTTGAAATGTCCGGACGCGTCACCGCCAAAGTACCGGACTCACCACAGCAGCGATCGTTCTTCAATATAGCTTGCTTGTCTTCCGTCTGAATCAGTTCATTCACGGTCTTTAGTGGGTCTTGCAACTTCATTGGCGAATGGCATGGATCATGGTACATGTAGCGCACGCCGGTGACGCCCTCTAGCTTGACGCCCTTCTCCAGCAAGTATTCATGAATATCAATGATGCGGCATCCAGGGAAAATCTGCTCAAACTGATAACCCGCCAATTGGTCGTAGCAGGTGCCGCAGGACACTACGACCGTTTTAATATCCAAATAGTTCAGCGTATTGGCGACCCGATGGAACAGCACGCGATTGTCTGTAATCATCTTCTCTGCTTTGTCGAAATCGCCGTTGCCACGCTGGGGGTAGCCGCAGCAGAGATAGCCTGGTGGCAATACGGTTTGCACACCGACATTCCACAGCATGGCCTGGGTAGCAAGACCTACTTGCGAGAACAAACGCTCGGAGCCGCAACCTGGGAAATAAAATACCGCCTCGGTATCTGCAGTCGTAATCTTTGGATCCCGGATGATTGGGACGTAATTGGCATCTTCAATATCCAAGAGTGCTCGGGCCGTTTTCTTAGGCAAGTTCCCCGGCATCTTCTTATTAATGAAGTGAATGACCTGCTCTTTCATCGGCGGCTTACCTACCGTTGCAGGTGGCGTAGCCGTTTGTTTTTTGGCAAAGCCGCGCAGCAAATTATTCGCAATGCGCTGCGCTTTGTAACCCCACTCAATCACCACTTTACGCGTCAATCGAATCGTATCAGGATTGCTGGCATTCAAAAAGAACATCGATGTGGCTGTGCCGATATTGAAACGCTGCTGACCCATTTTGCGCAGTAAGTTGCGCATATTCATCGTCACATCACCAAAGTCAATCTTGACTGGGCAAGGCGTAGCGCACTTATGGCAGACCGTGCAATGCGCCGCTACGTCATCAAACATTTCCCAATGGCGAATTGAAATGCCCCGCCGGGTTTGTTCCTCGTATAAGAACGCTTCGATCAGCAGGGATGTCGCCAATATTTTGTCGCGTGGGCTGTAAAGCATGTTTGCTCTGGGTACATGGGTGGCACAAACCGGCTTACATTTACCACAGCGCAAACAATCCTTCACGCTATCGGCAATCGCACCAATATCGCTTTGTTGCATGATCAAGGACTCGTGACCCATTAATCCAAAGCTGGGCGTATAGGCCATGCTCAAATCCGCATGGGGCATTAACTTGCCCTTATTAAATCTGCCTTCCGGGTCAACCCGATTTTTGTATGCCCTGAAATCTTTTAACTCTTCTTCGCTAAGGTATTCGAGCTTCGTAATACCAATGCCGTGCTCGCCTGAGATCACGCCATCAAGCGAGCGCGCCAAGGCCATAATTTGATCAACCGAGCGATGTGCGTCTTGCAACATGCCATAGTCATCGGAGTTCACTGGAATATTGGTGTGCACATTACCATCACCGGCATGCATGTGTAGCGCCACAAAGACACGCTTACGCAAAATAGCCTGATGGGTCTTTTCTAGCTCGGCCAAAATCTGTTCAAAGGCAGCGCCGCCAAAAATGATGCGCAGCTCCGCACGCACATCCGTCTTCCACGATGCGCGTAAGGTGTAATTCTGTAGCTCAGGAAAGAAGCGATCGAGGTCATTTAACCAACCAGACCAACGTGCCCGTACCTGCTGGAGGAGTGCAATAGCACCATCAACCCGATCGCCTAAAATTTCTGCGGGGGAGATATCATCGTCTTCATCTGCCTTGCCCAGCGGTAAATTGCCTTTGCGCAAGAATGCTTCAAGCGCATCGAGTAATTGCAGTTTGTTCTTAAGGGAGAGTTCGATGTTGATGCGCTCAATGCCGTCGGTGTACTCACCCATGCGATCAAGCGGAATCACCACGTCTTCATTGATCTTGAAGGCATTGGTGTGGCGGGCAATCGCAGCGGTACGCGCCCGGTCCAACCAAAATTTCTTGCGGGCTTCGGGGCTAACGGCAACAAAACCTTCGCCGACGCGCAAGTTAGCCATGCGCACCACTTCACTGGTCGCAGCCGCGACAGCAGACTCATCATCACCAGCGATATCGCCAATCAATACCATCTTCGGCAGAGTATTGCGCTTGGACTTCGTGGAGTAACCCACTGCTTTTAGATAGCGATCATCCAAATGCTCAAGACCTGCCAAGATAGGGCCGCCCTCGCGACTCAAACCATCGAGGTAGGCTTTGATCTCCACAATACTCGGGATGGCTTCACGCGCTTGCCCAAAGAACTCCAGGCAAACGGTGCGCATGTATTGCGGCATGCGATGCAGAATCCAGGTGGCACTCGTAATCAGGCCATCACAGCCCTCTTTTTGAACCCCTGGCAATCCCGATAAAAACTTATCGGTAACGTCTTTACCTAAACCCGCCTTCCGAAAGCGACGGCCTTCGATATGAAGGGTCTCGCGACGCAATACCTTCTCGCCCGGGGCCTGCAATCCATCGGACCACACCAAATCAAACTGCGCAGAATCAGCTTCATGAATCTTGCCGAGGTTATGGTTAACACGAATCACATCGAGCCAATTCCCCTCGGGGTCAACCATGCGCCAACTGGCCAGATTGTCTAAAGCAGTGCCCCATAAAACGGCTTTCTTGCCACCTGCATTCATTGCTACGTTGCCGCCGATGCAGCTGGCATCCGCTGAGGTGGGATCTACCGCAAATACCAAGCCTGCGCGCTCTGCCGCCTCGGCAACGCGACGCGTTACGACGCCAGCGCCCGTGAAAATCGTTGGGACTGCCTCACTTAAGCCGGGCAGTGTTACTCGAACCACGGGGTCAATTTGTTCCAGCTTTTCCGTATTAATGACCGCCGACATAGCAACCAAGGGAATCGCGCCACCGGTGTAGCCAGTGCCACCCCCACGTGGAATGATGGTGAGCCCGAGCTCAATACAGGCTTTCACTAAGCCGGGTATCTCTGCTTCGGTATCTGGCTTCAACACAACGAATGGGTATTCGACACGCCAATCCGTTGCATCGGTCACGTGGGCGACACGCGACATACCATCAAAGGCGACGTTATCTATTGCGGTATGGCGCCCCAATACTTTTAGTGCGCGTTTGCGTAACTGGGCAACTGTTTCAAAATTCTGCTCAAAGAGTTCAACCGCAGTCCGTGCTGCCCGGATCAAGATTTCAACTTGCTCGGCCGAATCGCCAGTCATTCTTTTTTCGACTTCACCCAGGCGATGCCAGAGCGCGCTAATCAACATGCTGCGGCGCTTGGTGTTATCCAATAAATCGTCTTGCAAATAGGGATTGCGCTGAACCACCCAAATATCACCCAAGACCTCGAAGAGCATGCGAGCCGAGCGACCTGTCCTGCGGACACCGCGGAGTGAATCCAGTACGCGCCAAGACTCGGGTCCTAATAGGCGAATAACGATTTCACGGTCTGAGAAAGAGGTGTAGTTGTACGGAATTTCCCGTAAACGGGGCTCCCCAGCCTCAGGAGTGAGTAATTGATTTAATCCGAGTGGGGCGTTCATGGAGTGGGGTTCGTTAAATAGGCATTTTAAAGGAGTAATCCGATCCTGACAGGAATTCCCTAATTCGGCTGACAACACCTATAAAACCTTGCAAAACTAAGGGCTTAGAGGCCATCCGTGGTACGCTCATCGCATGGCAATCAACTATTTAAAGAAAATATTAACGGCTCGCGTTTACGACGTCGCACGCGAGACCGAATTGGAGCTAGCGCCCGCTTTAACGCAGCGTCTTGGCAATCGAATTCTGCTCAAGCGGGAGGATAACCAACCTGTTTTTTCTTTTAAGCTGCGCGGCGCTTACAACAAAATGGCTCAGCTGAGCCCTGCCGCCCTAAAGCGCGGCGTTATCGCTGCCTCGGCTGGCAACCATGCCCAGGGCGTAGCCCTCGCAGCCGCCAAAATGAAATGCAAGGCAGTGATTGTGATGCCAGTCACTACCCCTGCCGTCAAAATCGATGCGGTCAAAGCCCGCGGCGGGTCCTGGATAGAACTAGTACTGTTTGGCGAATCGTATAGCGATGCCTTTGATCATGCCCAAGTATTAGAAAAAAAACGAGGCTTAACATTCGTTCACCCCTTTGATGATCCGGATGTAATCGCTGGTCAGGGAACCATCGCACAGGAAATATTGCAACAACACCAAGCCCCGATTGATGCCATCTTCGTCGCCATTGGCGGTGGTGGCCTGATTGCCGGTATCGGTGAATACGTCAAAGCCGTTCGCCCAGAGACCAAAATCATTGGTGTACAAGCCGCTGACTCGGATGCTATGCGTCAGTCGCTCAAAGCAGGTCGGCGCGTTGAATTGAAAGAGGTGGGTTTATTTTCGGATGGCACGGCTGTCAAGTTAGTCGGCAAAGAAACCTTCCGTATTTGCAAGCGCGTAGTAGATGACATCATTACCGTCGACACCGATGAAATTTGTGCCGCCATCAATGACGTGTTTACGGATACGCGCAGTATTTTAGAGCCCGCAGGCGCGCTCGCGATTGCCGGCCTCAAGAAATACGTTGAGAAGAAAAAAGTAAAAGATAAAACCTTGGTTGCGATTGCATGCGGCGCCAATATAAACTTCAGTCGCCTGCGTTTTGTGGCTGAGCGCGCCGATGTCGGTGAGTTTCGGGAGGCCGTCTTTGCGGTTACCATTCCAGAGGAGCGGGGCTCCTTCAAACGCTTCTGTCAATTGCTCGGCAAGCGCAATGTTACGGAATTCAATTACCGCATTGCAGATCAAGCCAAAGCGCATATTTTTGTTGGCGTTGGTACACAAAAGACCGGTGATAGTATCGAGATCGCCAAGCATTTTGCCAAAGCGGGATTTGCAACGATTGATTTAACCCACGACGAGCTTGCTAAATCGCACCTTCGTCATTTGGTCGGCGGCCACTCTCCCCTAGCACACGATGAACTGCTGTACCGCTTTGAATTCCCTGAGCGCCCCGGTGCCTTGATGCGCTTTTTAACTAGCATGGCCCCCAATTGGAATATCAGCCTGTTTCATTATCGCAACCATGGCGCAGACTACGGCCGCATCCTCGTCGGCATTCAAGTGCCCAAGAATGAACAGAAGCAATTCCAAACCTTCTTGGCTTCCCTGGGCTACCCGCACTGGAATGAAAGTGCGAACCCCGCTTACCAGCTCTTCTTAAAGTAACGAAGCGGAATGTCCTATAGCCTGACCGGAAAACTCGTTGTGGCGATTTCATCGCGCGCACTCTTTGACTTCGAGGAAGAGAATCGCTTATTTGAAACCAGTGATGACAGCGCCTATATGAAGCTACAGCTGGATCGATTAGCTATGCCGGCGCAAACGGGCGTTGCCTTTCCATTAGTGCAAAAACTACTGGCCTTCAACGATGCGGATGAGCAACGTGTAGAGGTTGTTATCTTGTCGCGCAATGATCCAGTCAGTGGCTTGCGTGTGTTCCGCTCTGCAGAGCATCACCAGCTTCGCTTGGAACGCGGCGTATTTACTCGCGGCAGACCTCCTTACCATTACCTGCGCTCATTGCAGGCGAATTTGTTTTTGTCTGCCAATGAAGATGATGTGCGTGCGACGATTGATGCTGGCTTTCCGGCGGCGCGTGTCTACCCCGAGTCCAGCAAAACTGCCGAATCGCATCCCAATGAAATCCGCATTGCCTTTGACGGTGATGCCGTTTTGTTTTCAGATGAAGCAGAACAAGTTTTTCAGAGTAGCGGGCTAGAAGCTTTTGTTGATCACGAAAGCAAAAAGGTAGCGATCCCATTGCCGCCCGGTCCATTTAAGCCACTGCTGGAAGCCTTGCACCGCCTGCAAAGTCAGTCTGGAACACAAGCTGCGCATGGCATGCGGATTCGGACCGCTTTAGTTACCGCCCGCTCTGCTCCGGCACATGAGCGCGCGATCCGTACCCTCATGAACTGGGGCATTGATGTGGATGAAGCCATGTTCTTAGGTGGCCTTTCTAAAAGTGAGTTCCTCCGCGAATTCGAACCCGATTTTTTCTTTGATGATCAAACCGGTCATTGCAACTCAGCAGCGTCCGTTGCGCCAACCGGGCATGTGGTTTCTGGGGTCGCTAACCGCCCAAAATCCAGTAGTTAATTAAGCGCGCCTTACCTACTTTTTCCATGAGCTACTCCGACTCCCCCCACTTACTGCTTGGTAAAGAATCGGCATACCCCCAGCACTACGATCCCAGTGTGCTGTTCCCGATTCCGCGCGCAGAAAACCGGGCGAAGTTGGGTCTGAGTGCAGCAAGCGCACTCCCATTTTTTGGCGTTGATCTGTGGAATGCATTTGAGCTCAGCTGGCTCAATTTAAAAGGCAAGCCACAAATTGCATTGGCTGAGTTTGAAATCCCCGCAGACTCGCCTTGCATGATCGAATCCAAATCCTTCAAGCTTTTTTTAAATAGCTTAAACAGTGAACGCATTGCCGATGAAGAAGTCCTGCGAGAGCGTGTTGTCTCCGATTTATCCGCGGTTGCAGGGGCGCCTGTTTGGATGCGCATTCTCACTCCAGAGCAACTGTCAAAACGCGGTATGCGCGAAATGGATGGGGTTTTACTCGATCGCCTAGACATCGAAGTGGATCCAAATGTGACAGCAAATCCTGCATTACTGAAAGCAGATCACACTAGCTCCCCCATCGAGCAATGTGTGGTGTCGCATTTACTCAAATCGAATTGCCCAGTAACTGGACAGCCGGACTGGGCCAGCATTCAAATTCGCTACCAAGGCAGGCCTATTGAAGAGGAAGGTTTACTGCGTTATCTAATTGGATTTCGGGAGCTCGGGGAATTTCATGAGCACTGCGCTGAAACCATTTTTTGCGATATCAAGCAACAGTGCAAGCCAGAAAAGTTATCGGTCTATGCGCGCTACACGCGGCGCGGTGGCCTTGATATCAATCCGTTTCGAACGGATTACAACGCTGTCTGGCCTGACAATACACGCCACGCCAGACAGTAGTACTAATTAAAACGGAATATCGTCGTCCATGGCGCCCAAGGATGCTGCTGTGGGTGCTGGTGCTGCATTCGACTCAGACGACTTAGGGCGCGAATAACTTTCACCGCCCTCACCGCCGCCAGCCATTTTCGAGCCGAGCATTTGCATCGAGTCCGCCACAATCTCGGTGGAGTATTTTTCTTGGCCGCTGGCATCGGCCCACTTGCGTGTGCGCAAACGGCCTTCAACGTATACCTGCGATCCCTTTTTAAGGTACTGCCCTGCAATTTCAGCAAGCTTGCCAAAAAACGCAACGCGATGCCATTCTGTGGTTTCTTTCATCTCACCGGTTTGCTTGTCTTTATAGCGATCCGATGTAGCTACTGAAATATTGGTTACTGCGTCGCCGCTAGGCATATAGCGTGTTTCTGGGTCCCGTCCAATGTTACCCACGATGATGACTTTATTTACCGATGCCATGATGTCTCCCGAAGAAAATGTATGTGAAAAAAATGTAAATCAATGCGCTAGTGTTAATGAGGCTTGATACAGCAGGTAAGTAGTCAACTTGTCTGTTTATGCGGCTGGAGTTTCCAGGGCTTGCTTTTTTGCTGGTAACTCGCGCATCGACCATGCAATTATAAGCCAGGCAAAAATCAGCGCCATTCCCAGCATAAACACCGATAACTCGCCAAAGTATTGGGTTACCAAACCACCAACCGCGGCACCAAAAAAGAGCCCTAGGGACTGGGTGGTGTTGTAAATGCCGAGCGCCGTACCCTTGGAGTCTTGTGCCCAGCGCGATACCAAGGAGGGCTGCAGAGCCTCGAGTAAATTAAATCCGACAAAGTAAATCAACAAGGCTGCTGAAATAAGCAAAATGGTGGTGGCTTCAATAAAGACGACTTGCGAAATGAATAAGAGGCCAATCGCTACCAACACCGCAACACGAAGGCGCTGCTTCTTTTCGCCCAACACCAAAATAGGCGCCATTAATGCAAACGAGATCAGCAATACAGGGAGGTAAATTTCCCAATGGCGCGCGAGCGGAAAGCCCATTTGCACCAATAAGCGAGGTACAACCAAAAACATCGCAACCTGGGTTGCATTTAAAACAAATACACCCACATTCAAGCGCATTAATTCGGGGCGTCGCAAAATTGTAAAAAATGGGGTGTGCTGGGGAATGGCTTTTTTCTCGGGGGTCGGCACGTACCAAAGTGCAACCAGAATGGCGACAAAACCCATTGCAGCCAACAAGAGGAACATACCGTCTAAGCTAATCCAGCGGTAAATCGGAGCAGCCAAGACCAAAGAGAGCGCAAAAGAAATGGCGATGCTGCCGCCCACAATAGCCATGGCCATGGTTCGCACCTTTTCGCTCACCAGGTCAGCCACCCAGGCTGAAATCGCCGCAGAAATTGCGCCAGCGCCCATGAGTCCACGACCAATGCCAATCCACAGCAAGTCATCGTGGCTAGCAGCAATCAAAGCACCCAGCACAAAGCAAATGAGGCCGCCCACTACAACCGGGCGTCGACCAATCCGATCGGATAGTGCGCCCAGCGGAATATGAAAGAAGGCCTGAACAATATTGAACATGCCCAGGGATAAGCCCACTAAAAAGGCACGATCGCCGCCCGGCAAGCCCTCGGCATGTAGACTAAAAACCGGCAAAAGCAGAAAAAGGCCCAGCATCCGCAGGCCAAATATGCCTGCCAAAGCCAGAGTCGAGCGGAGTTCGGAAGAATTCATGGGAAAAGGCTATATTAACAAGTTACGCCTAAAAACCATGAATAACGAAATCAAGATCCGCGGTGCGCGCACGCACAACCTGAAAAATATCAATCTGGACATCCCCAGAGAGAAGTTAGTGGTTCTCACTGGACTCTCGGGATCCGGTAAAAGCTCGCTGGCATTCGATACCTTATATGCTGAGGGACAGCGTCGCTACGTCGAATCCCTGTCCGCCTATGCCCGTCAATTTCTACAGCTGATGGAAAAGCCAGATGTGGATGTCATCGAAGGCCTATCCCCCGCTATCTCGATCGAACAAAAAGCAACGAGCCATAACCCCCGCTCTACCGTAGGCACGGTCACGGAGATTCATGACTATTTACGACTCTTGTTTGCCAGAGCCGGCACACCGCATTGCCCAGAACACAATCTGGCCTTGGCAGCGCAGAGCGTGTCGCAAATGGTGGATACCGTGATGGCTCTCCCACCCGAAACCAAGTTAATGATTTTGGCGCCCGTCGTGAGTGAACGTAAGGGTGAGTTTGTAGACCTGTTTCAGGACCTCCAGGCTCAGGGCTTTGTGCGCTTTCGGGTGCGCTCGGGTGGCGGCACTACCAACACAGCAAAAGCCGAGATCTTTGAAGTAGATCAGCTACCTAAGTTGAAAAAGACCGATAAACATTCAATTGAAGTCGTGGTGGATCGCATCAAGGTACGTCCCGATATTCAGCAGCGCTTAGCCGAGTCCTTTGAAACAGCCCTGCGCTTAGCGGATGGCAAAGCCATGATTGTTGATATGGATACGGGTGTTGATACGATTTTCTCCAGTAAGTTTGCATGCCCAATTTGCTCTTACTCGCTGCAAGAGCTTGAGCCGCGGCTCTTCTCCTTTAATAATCCGATGGGCGCATGCCCCTCGTGCGATGGCTTAGGCCACATCTCCTTTTTTGATCCCAAGCGCATTGTGGCGCACCCGGATTTATCGCTGGCCTCAGGCGCAATTAAAGGCTGGGATCGCCGCAATCAGTTTTATTTCAAACTGCTACAGACGCTAGCAAAGCATGCTGGTTTTGATATTGAGAAACCATTTGAAAACCTGCCAAAAAAAGCACAAGACCTGGTATTAATGGGATCAGGCGATACCAATATTGCCTTTGAGTATCTAAATGAGCGCGGTAAGTTAAGCGTGCGGCAACATCCCTTCGAAGGCATTGTGGCCAACTTTGAACGCCGTTACCGCGAAACCGAATCGATGGCAGTACGCGAAGAGTTATCGCGCTATCAAAATGTTCGCTCCTGCCCGGACTGTAATGGCACACGCTTGCGCCGTGAAGCGCGCTTTGTCAAAGTCGGCGATGGCAAGCAATCACGCGGTATTTTTGAAATCAGCGCGCTGCCCCTCAAGGAAGCAAAAGAGTATTTCGAGACCCTTGAACTCAAAGGCGCAAAACGGGAAATCGCAGACAAAATTGTGAAGGAGATTAGCTCCCGCTTAACCTTCTTAAACGATGTTGGCCTTGATTACCTCTCACTCGAACGCAGTGCTGACACGCTGTCTGGCGGAGAGGCGCAACGCATTCGCCTCGCCTCGCAAATTGGCTCTGGCCTAACCGGTGTGATGTATGTACTGGATGAGCCTTCGATTGGTCTTCATCAGCGCGATAACGATCGCCTAATTGGCACACTTAAGCACCTGCGTGATTTAGGAAACAGTGTGCTCGTGGTTGAGCACGACGAAGACATGATTCGCGCCTCCGACTACGTAATTGATATTGGTCCGGGCGCAGGCGTTCATGGCGGCCGAGTGGTGGCACAAGGAACCCCTGCAGAAGTAGAGGCCAACCCCAACTCCCTCACAGGCGCGTACTTAGCTGGACGCGAACGCATCGAGGTGCCTGAAAAACGCATCCCTGCCAGTGATCGCTTTTTAAAAATCATCGGCGCCACAGGTAATAATTTGCAATCCGTAAATGCCGAAATTCCTGTGGGACTTCTCACCTGCGTCACGGGTGTATCGGGCTCTGGTAAATCAACTCTGATCAATGACACCTTGCATCATGCGGTTGCACACCACATCTATAAGTCGAATGCGGAGCCAGCGCCTCACAAAGCGATTGAAGGTCTTGAGCACTTTGATAAGGTAATTAGCGTTGATCAATCACCGATTGGTCGAACACCGCGATCTAATCCCGCAACCTACACCGGCCTCTTTACACCCATTCGTGAACTGTTTGCTGGCGTGCCCGCATCACGGGAGCGCGGCTATGAAGCCGGTCGCTTCTCGTTTAACGTGAAAGGGGGTCGCTGTGAAACGTGTGAGGGCGATGGCGTTCTCAAAGTAGAAATGCATTTTTTGCCGGATGTATACGTCCCCTGCGATGTTTGCCACGGTAAGCGCTATAACCGCGAAACTCTGGACATCCGCTACAAAGGAAAGAATATTCACGAAGTCTTGGCCATGACGATTGAGCAAGCGCATGAATTTTTTGAAGCCGTACCCGTAGTCAAGCGCAAACTCAAAACCCTGCTGGATGTTGGTTTGGGATACGTCAAGCTAGGCCAAAGTGCGACGACACTATCGGGCGGCGAGGCTCAGCGTGTGAAGTTATCGCTGGAACTCTCTAAACGCGATACCGGCAGAACCCTCTACATTTTGGATGAGCCAACGACGGGATTGCACTTCCATGACATTCAATTGTTGTTGACTGTGATTCACACGCTCAAAAAACAAGGCAATACAATTGTGATCATTGAGCATAACTTGGATGTGATTAAAACTGCAGACTGGATTATTGATTTAGGCCCGAAAGGCGGTGCTGGCGGCGGCTTGATTATTGCAACCGGCACACCCGAGGACGTAGCTAAAAATCCAGATAGCTTCACTGGCCACTACCTAGCCCCACTTCTCAAAGCAAAACCCGCCAAGGTCAAAACAAAGAAAGCGCCAGCTTAAATACGCATGCAATCAGAGCAGTTTCGTTTCAGCGCTGTCCGTTGATTCGGAACTGCCCGATAACACCAGGATATCGTTTTCAGCTAAACGTAAGTCTGGGCTAAGTGTGAGCTTCACATAGTCTTCGCCGCCGACTTTACGTCGTACCGCTTGAATTGCTACGCCCTCCAAGTCCGGACTAATCTCTTGAAGGGTTTTGCCAATCGCATGCGAGCCAGAAATCAAAGTAATGGTGTGCAAACGCCACGACTCATTCTCCTCCAGGTCATCGCCTTCCGACCCCCGAAAGTACCCACGCAATAAGCCGTAGCGGGCTTCACGCGCCTCGGTTACGCGTCGCAACACTTTACGCATCGGTATGCCCATGATCAGAAGAACATGGGATGCCAACATCAAGCTGCCTTCAATGAGCTCAGGCACGACTTCAGTTGCACCGGCTGCCTCAAGTTTTTTCAGGTCCGAATCATCTTTGGTACGAACCAGTGTGGTCATACCTGGGCGCAAACGCTCAACCTGATAAAGAACCTTTAAGCTGGCAGCCGTATCCGCAAAAGTGATTACAACGGCCTTGGCGCGCGCAATGCCGGCGGATACTAAGTAATTTTCTCGGCTGGAATCGCCATACACGACTTGATCTCCCGCCATGCTCGCTTCAGCAACGCGATCGGGGTCTAAGTCCAATGCGATGTACGGAATTTTTTCTTGGTCAAGCATGCGCGCGAGGCTTTGCCCTGCTCTGCCGAAGCCGCAAATAATGATATGGTTTTCATGGCGCACCGTTTTTGCCGCAACCCGTGTCAACGCCAAGGACTGCAGCAGCCACTCACTGCTTGCAAAGCGCAATGCAATCCGGTCGCTGTATTGAATTAAGAAAGGTGCCCCAAACATCGATATCAACATCGCTGCAAGCAGTGCTTGGCTTAATGCTGGGTCAATCAATTTCAAGCCATCAATTTGATTCAAGAGCACAAAACCAAATTCACCCGCTTGGCATAAACACAAACCGGTCCGAATCGCCACGCCTGCGCTCGCCTTAAAGACCCTTGCCAAAGCAGCAATCATGGCGAACTTGATGATGACGATCGCGGCTAACAGGGCAAGCACTAAGAGCCACTGATCCAAAATCACATGCAGATCCAAAAGCATGCCTACCGTGATGAAGAACAATCCCAAGAGCACATCGCGGAATGGCTTGATGTCCTCCTCCACTTGATGGCGGAAAGGAGTTTCTGAAATCAGCATGCCGGCCAAAAAAGCCCCTAGGGCCAGTGATAAACCCAAATGCTCCGTAATCGCAGAAAAGCCCAATACGATCAATAGCAAATTGAGCATGAATAATTCTTGGGAACGAAATTGCGCAACCAATTTGAACCAGCGACTCATCATTTGGCGGCCAACAAAGAAGATCAAAAATAAGGCAATGGAAATTTTGATCAGGGCGGTACCTAAAGCAAAAAAGAGGTCTGCTGGATCCTGACTAAGGGCAGGTAGCAGAATTAACAAAAAGACCACCGCCAGATCCTGAAACAACAGAACGCCGATAACGTTTCGACCATGCTCTGTTTCGAGCTCACCCCGGTCTGAAAGTAATTTCGTGACAATGGCAGTGGAGGACATGGACAAGGCACCACCCAAGGCGAGTGCCGCCTGCCAGCTCATGGGGTAGAACCAATTCAGTAAAAAACTGCTGAGGATGGTTAAAGCCATGGTCAAGAGCACTTGGCTCGCGCCCAAACCAAATACGATGGAGCGCATTGCCCGCAGCTTTTGGAGGTTAAATTCCAGACCGATGGAGAACATCAAAAAAACCACCCCAAACTCCGCTAAATAGCGCACCGTTTCAGAGTCGCTGGCAATTCCAAAGGCCTTTGGTCCAATTAAGACGCCAATGGCTAAATAGCCCAAAATTGGCGGTAAGCCAAAATAGCGGAAAATAAGGACTCCGGCAACACCGGAAGCCAGCAAAATGAGGGTTAATTGAAGGACTGACGGCATATACTCATCCCATGATAGCGAAGACGCAAGACCAAATCCTAAAGCTCGCACGCGATACCCTCACCATTGAGGCGGATGCGCTGATTACGATGCGCAATCGCCTTGAAGGCGCTGGTGCAGATGCCTTTGCATTAGCCATTCAATTGTTACGGCAATGCAGTGGCCGCATTGTGGTCTCGGGTATTGGTAAGTCAGGGCATATTGCACGCAAAATTGCAGCCACTTTTGCCTCCACTGGATCCCCTGCCTTTTTTGTTCACCCTGCCGAAGCAAGTCATGGTGACTTGGGCATGGTGACGCGCGACGATGTTTTTGTTGCTTTGTCCAATTCGGGTGAAACCGCTGAATTGCTGACAATCATCCCGATCATCAAGCGCACCGGCGCCAAACTCATTGCCCTCACTGGCAAGCCCGAGTCATCGCTAGCGAAATTGGCAGATGCCCATCTGGATACTGGCGTTGAAAAAGAAGCCTGCCCCCTTAATCTCGCCCCCACCAGCAGCACCACAGCAGCCCTTGCGATGGGCGACGCATTGGCAGTGGCCTTGCTTGATGCCCGCGGCTTTCAGGCAGAAGACTTTATTCGCTCGCACCCCGGAGGGCGTCTTGGACGCAAGCAGCTAATGTATGTCAGCGATGTAATGCGCGCGCTACCGGAAACCCCAACCATCTCCATTGACGCAAACTTACCAGCGGCCCTACTGGAAATGACGGCAAAGAAAATGGGGATGGTTGTTATGCTTGCTGCGGATTCCACCGTTGCCGGCATTTTTACCGACGGAGATCTACGCCGCTTACTTGAAAAATCAACCGACCTCACTGGGGTCAGCCTAAAAGATGCAATTACCAGCAAGCCCCGCACCATTCCAGCTGAACTGCTAGCAGAAGAGGCGATTGAGATGATGGAAAAATACCGCATCAACCATTTGGTTGTAACCGATCCACGCGGCCAGTTATTGGGCGCCCTCAATCTGCACGACTTGTTCGCAGCCAAAGTTCTTTAAGAAACCTCCTGTATGCCGATTGCATTTAATCCACACCAAACAAACCCATCAGTGCAATTTCCACAGGCATGGGAGCGAGCAGCCCAAGTCAAACTCCTGGTTTTGGATGTGGATGGTGTGCTCACCAATGGCCAAGTATTTTTTGGACAAGATGGTAAGGAGTTGATGAAGGCGTTTGATATTCAGGATGGTCTTGGCATTAAGTTATTGCAGCAATGCGGCATCGAAACGGCCGTCATCACCGGCAGGACCTCGAAAATGGTGCTCTCCCGCTGCGATGAGTTAGGCATTAAGCATGTGTTTATGGGCGTCGATAACAAAGCAATCGCCCTTGGTGAGTTGTTAAAGCGCACCGCACATACCGCGGCAGATTGTGCCGTCATGGGCGATGACTGGCCTGACTTACCGATGATGAAACACGCTGGCCTGCGCGTCTGCCCAGCCCAAGGTCACGAGGCCGTGCGTGACTTTGCGCACTTTGTTACTTCCAAGGCTGGCGGGGGTGGCGCCGTTCGCGAACTATGTGATCTCATTCTAAAAGCCCAAAACCACTATGAAGCACTGCTAACTCAGGCGCGCAATTAAATGCAAGTCAGTATGGCCCAAGTAAAGCTGGGTACCCTTCGTGCCATTCTGCGTCTAATGCCCTTACTTCTCATGGGTAGCCTGACCTTGCTTACCTTTTGGCTGGTTCAAAAAAATACGCCTTTGCCCGCCAATGTGCTTGAGCGACCGCGCCTGCATGAGCCCGATTACACCATCAAAAATGGGGCGCTCTCCTACCTCAACGAGCAAGGCCAAACGAAGTATCGAATTTTAGGTAAAGAGTTGATTCATTACGATGACGATGCATCGATTGATATTGTGCGACCCAGAATGCGATCCTTCCAGCAAGATAAAGCGCCTGTTACCGTACGTGCGCAGCGTGGTCACATCGATGGCGATCTAACCATCCTAGATCTCTTCGATAACGTCGAAATCTATAGGCCCCCACAGGCTGCCAGTGAAACCCAAAAGACCAGCCCTTATATGCTAGCAAAGTCGAGTTACTTTCAGGTCTTGATTAACGATGACATCATCAAAACGGATAAGCCAGTAGAGCTCGAGCAAGGTCTGTCAATCATGCAATCCAATGAGGGTGGCGTGTTTGATAATGTGAAGCAGAGCATGCAATTACTGGGCACAGTCAAAGGGCGCATCGAACCTGCACAGCAAGGAACGCGATGAGACGCTTGGATATCCGATCGACTTCTTTCCTGATGCCTTTTGTGCTGCTTGCGCTCAGTTTATTGACTGGTCTTGCGCTGGCAGAAAAGGCAGACCAAGATAAGCCATTAGTCCTCAATGCAGACTCCGTGTCAATTAATGAAGTAGAGCAAAAATACAAACTTCAGGGCGATATTCTCCTGATTAAGGGCAGCATTGTGGTGACCGGCGATAAGGGTGACATTCTGGTCGACCCAGAGGGTTATCAATTCATCGAAGTGAAGGGTGATGCTAAGTCGCTTGCCACTTTTCGGCAGCGCCGCGAAGGGCTAGCGAATGAATTTATGCAAGGCTTTGGTAAAGACGTCAATTACAACGGCAAACAGGAAGTACTAATTTTGCTTGGCGATGCCAGCATGAAACGCTTACTGAATATGCAAATGCGAGATCATCTACGTGGCGGAAAAATAGAATACCGTGACGATACCCAAGAGTATCGTGTGAGTCCGCCTGCCAACCAACCCAAAAGCGCTCCACCGTCCTCACGGGCTATTTTGGCTCCCCGTAGTAAAGTATTAATTCAATGAACACCGAATCTGTAGCTACCCCCGTCACCCCAACACTGATCGCAAGCAACCTGCAAAAGCGCTATGGATCCCGAACGGTTGTTCGGGACGTTTCGATTGAAGTGAAATGTGGCGAGGTAGTCGGACTGCTTGGCCCAAACGGTGCTGGTAAGACAACATCGTTTTACATGATTGTCGGCCTTGTTCCGCTCGATGGTGGCAACATTACTTTAGATGGAAAAGGGATTAGCCATTTACCCATTCATGAACGGGCTCGCATGGGTTTATCCTATCTCCCGCAAGAAGCGTCGGTATTTCGGAAGCTCAATGTTGCTGAGAATATTCAAGCTGTTCTAGAGCTGCAAGTTCAAGGTGGTAAAGCGCTAACAAAAAAAGAGATTCGGGCTCGCTTGGATGAGCTCCTCGGGGAATTGCAGATTACCCATCTACGCAACAATCCAGCGCTGTCACTCTCAGGCGGTGAGCGGCGGCGCGTTGAAATTGCCAGGGCCCTTGCTTCGCAACCTAAATTTATCTTGCTCGACGAGCCATTTGCAGGCGTTGACCCCATAGCGGTTGGGGAAATTCAGCGCATTGTTCGCTTTCTACGTGATCGTCAAATTGGGGTTTTGATTACCGACCACAATGTGCGCGAAACCTTGGGTATCTGCGACCACGCCTACATTATTAGTGAGGGCAGCGTCCTTGCTGCAGGCAAGCCGGATGAGATTATTGAGAATGATGCTGTGCGGCGCGTCTATCTAGGTGAAAATTTCCGTATGTAATTTGCTGTAAATGTGATTTACTAGTAGTTCGTTTCTACTCTGGAGGCATTGCTTATGAACTTAAAAATCAACAGCCGTCATCTTGAAGTGACCCCCGCAATGCGTGCCCATGTAGAGCTAGGAATGAGCAAGGTTCGAAAGCACTTTGATCACGTGATTGACGCGACTATTTTTTTGATGATCGACAATGCCAAAGAAAAAGACTTAAGGCAAACCGCGGAATTAACGATCCACCTCAAAGGCAAGGATTTGTACGCTGAGGCACATAATGCCGATCTCTACCACGCCATCGATGCTGCAGTTGGCAAGCTAGAGCGGCAGGTGGCGAAACACAAGGAAAAGGTGCAAGACCACCACCACGAAAAACACCCAGAATAAGCAGATTGATTGGGCTAGTCATATAATCGATTGCATATGAATGCCCTACTTGATCTTTTCACACCAGACTGCATTGCGCTTCATAGTCCTGCCAAAAACAGGTCTGAGGCCTTTGCGCTGGCGAGCTCTCTATTTAGTCAGCGCTTAAACCTCAGCTCCGATCTCATCGTTTCATTTTTAAATGCCCGCGAGGATTTGGGCTCCACCGCCCTAGGTGCTGGGGTTGCAATACCGCATGGCAGAGTGAAGGGATTGAAAGATCCAGTAGCTGCATTGGTTCGACTTAATACCCCAATTGAATTTGCTGCTCCCGATGGCCTGCCTGTATCGGTCCTCATTTTTTTGCTGGTACCCGAAAAGGCAACGCAACAGCATCTCGAAATTCTTTCTTCGATTGCGCAACTGCTGTCCGATCCTGATACGCGCAGCAAAATCAGTGCCGAAAATGATCCTGAAAAAGTATGTCAGCTGTTGCAGGAATGGAGTGCCTGATTTATGTCACAACATCTGCTGCTTGAGGGTCTTACCGCGCTTCAGATTTTTGATGACAATGTCTCCGAACTTAAGCTCTCTTGGATTCGCGGCCTAGAAGGCTCTGATCGTAAATTCCCAACCGAGGCAGTACGCGCTGCTGCAGCCTCCTCGGACCTGGTTGGCCACCTTAACTTAATCCACCCTAGCCGAATTCAGATATTTGGTGAGCAAGAGGTGGATTACCACGCTGACCTGACTGCCGAACAGCGGCATGCTCAAATTGCTAATCTCATTTCCAAAACCCCACCGTGCGTCATTGTGGCGGATGGTCGTACAGCAGATCCTGATTTAGAGTTGTTTTGTCAACGCTCCTCCACTCCCTTATTCACCACCCCCGTATCTGCGGCTGAAGTCATCGATCACCTTCGTACCTACTTAACCAAAATAGGGGCCCCCCAAGTCACGATGCACGGGGTTTTTATGGATATTTTGGGGCTAGGTGTCCTCATTACCGGGGAATCCGGTCTAGGTAAAAGCGAATTGGGTTTAGAGCTGATCTCTCGGGGTCATGGCCTTGTAGCCGATGATGCGGTGGACTTTGCGCGCCTGGGTCCAGACTACATTGAAGGCCGTTGCCCTGTGATTCTCAGGAACTTGCTCGAAGTACGTGGCCTGGGCTTGCTCGACATCCGAACTATTTTTGGCGAAACAGCAGTCCGCCGTAAATTGAAGCTACGCCTGATTGTGCAGCTGGTCCGCCGCAACGATGGTGAATTTGAGCGACTACCAATTGATGCCCAGTTTATTGATGTGCTCGGAACTCAAATTCGTACTGTAAAAATTCAAGTGGCGGCAGGACGAAATCTGGCCGTACTGGTAGAAGCCGCGGTCCGCAATACCATTTTGCAATTGCGTGGCATTGATACCCTCAAAGAATTCATTGAGCGGCAACGCGAACAAATGATCACGGAATCCGAGCAGCCAAAAAGCCAAGGTCGCTTAATTTAGTATGCAAATCCATCTGATAACCGGCATCTCTGGTTCAGGTAAATCGGTTGCCCTCAAGGCATTTGAAGACAGTGGTTACGATTGCGTCGACAACCTGCCCGTGCCGCTATTAGAAAACCTCATCACTGCGATGGAAAATGAAGGGCGTGAGTTTGTTGCTGTTGCAATCGATGCGCGTCGCGGCCAATCAATTGGAGAACTACCAGCCCTCCTTGAAACGATTCGTAAAAAGCATGAGGTACGCATTCTTTTTCTGAATGCCGATACCAATACCTTGGTGCAACGATTCTCCGAAACGCGTCGTCGCCATCCTCTGTCTACCAACGTCAGCGCACAGCAGAATCAATCCGCCACCATTATTGAAGCCATCGAGCGTGAACGTAGCTTGCTTGACCCACTCCGAGAGCAAGCCCACAGCATCGATACCAGCAATCTTCCATCGCATACCTTGCGTACTTGGATTCACGAGCTTCTCAAAGAAAAGCCCAATGGCCTCACCCTAATTCTGGAGTCATTTGGATTTAAGAAAGGGGTACCCAGCGAAGCCGACCTGGTATTTGATGTTCGCTGTCTCCCTAATCCCCATTACGATAAAGTGCTACGCCCTTTAACTGGGCATGACGAACCCGTGAAAGCCTTTTTACGCGAACTTCCGGTAGTCAACAGCATGGAAGAAGACATCATTCACTTTATTGAGAAGTGGCTTCCCAGTTATATTGCGGACGGGCGAAGCTATTTGACCGTTGCGATTGGCTGCACCGGCGGTCAACACCGCTCGGTCTTTTTAGTTGATCAACTCATGACCTACTTTTCTAAACAATCGGGCTTGCATTCGCGCATTGATCTGATTCAGCGGCACCGCGAGCTAGACTCCAGGACTCCAATAGCAGTCTGATGGGCTGAGCTAGTCCGTACTGATCGAGCGCACCTAGATCGGCCCAGATAAACTGCGTTTCATCTGACTGCATACTAGTGTCCAACTCTTTTTTTTCTTTGCCATTGAGGACCATCTCATAGGCCTGAATCTGCAAAACACGGTGGCTAAAAATATGCTTCACGCGCGTACCCATCGTTACCGACTGCCCAAACAAAACCGATGGCTTTTTAGAAAATCGGTTGGGCAAAATCAATTCAAGTAACTGCTTGCTAGCCAATGGCTCTTTCGGAGCGGTATTACTACACTCGCCCTCTGGTAGCGCTTGCCACTCGCCCTCTGGTAGCGACCAAAGACCGCCCCAGATGGCTTTAGGGGGACGCTTTTGCAATAGCACGGTATTGCCGCAGGTAAGAATGCCAACGGCACACGCAAATTGCGGTGACTTCTTTTTGGGTAGTTTCTTTGGAATGGCGAGTACTTGATTCATCGCTTTTGCCTGACACGAATGCTCAAATGGACATTGTGTTTTTTGTGTCAAGCAAACCGGTTGTTTTGCAGTACACCAGGTGGCACCAAAATCCATCAGTGCTTGCGTATACACCGGCATGTGCTCCGGTGATTGCGGGAGGAGTTCAGCAGCCAATTGCCACAGCGAATCCGTCACCTTTTTTTCTTGTAGTGCGCCACCAATACCAAAGAGCCGAGCCAATACGCGCTTCACATTGGCATCCAAAATCGGCGCCCTAACCTGAAAAGCAAATGCGGCGATTGCACCGGCCGTCGATCGACCGATTCCACTGAGGCTTTCGAGTGCAAGAGGGTCGGATGGAAATTGCCCTTGGTATTGGTTTAGGACTTGTTTTGCGCAGGCATGTAAATTGCGCGCCCGCGAGTAGTAACCAAGGCCGCTCCATTCAGCCAACACCTCATCGATATCCGCCCGAGCTAAATGCACTACCGATGGAAAGCGCTTCATCATTTTAGGGTAGCGCTCCAGCACGGTAGCCACCTGCGTTTGCTGCAGCATGATTTCAGAGACCCACACGGCATAGGGATCAGTAATGCTTTGCCATGGCATGCCATGGCGCCCATATTTTTTATGCCATTGAATTAGCAGCTTTGAGAATGATGCAATCAGAGCAGCATCGCACGAAGGCTGCGGACTTAGCGCTTTTGGCATACCGGGCAAAAGTAGGTGGATCGCTGACCTTGAACTATCTGCTGAATCGCTGTATTACAAGCTCGACAAGGCTCACCCTTTCGGTCGTAGACTTTGCTTTCCATCATGAAGTAGCCCTGCTTACCTTCGCTATCAACAAAATCACGTAAGGTGCTTCCACCTGCAGCAATCGCCTTCTGCAGCACCATGCGCACTGCGCTGGCCAAACGCGCACATTGTGGCTTCGTCAGCTTGCCGGCCTGCTTTGCAGGATGAATTCCGGCCTCAAACAAACTCTCTGAGCAGTAAATATTGCCAACCCCAACGACAGCCTGACCTGCGAGCAAAAACTGTTTGACTGCAACGCTACGGCCACGTGAACAGCGATAAAGCACAGCAGCGCCGCGCTCGTTCGCAAAATCAACTGAAAAGGGTTCTGTGCCCAGCTTGAGTAGTAAGGGATGATCTTCAACTGGACCGCTCTTGTTTGAATGCCACAATACTGCCCCAAATTTACGCGGGTCATGTAAGCGTAAGCTGCGCTTACCGAATACCACCACAACCCGATCATGGGGCTTTAATGGCTCATTGACTGGCAATATCCGCAGGACTCCCGTCATGCCCAAATGGATCAGCAAATGCCCTTGATCCATTTGCAACAACAGATACTTCCCCCTTCGCTCAATGCCGCGCAGGGTTTGACCCAGTAAGATTGCTCGCAGATTACGCGGTACAGGCCAGCGCAACCTGCCATCAACAATGAGGGCGTCAGTAATCCGCTCCCCCTCTAGGTGGGGCTGTATTCCAAGGCGAGTAACTTCAACTTCTGGGAGTTCTGGCATAGGTGAATTGTAGATTCGGAGATTAGAATGTGCTTATGACCCATTTCATGCAGCACCTCGCTAAGGCCCCCTTGCCGGCTCGTATGATTGCCGTGCTATTACTGGCTAGTGTATGCCTCAGTTCGGCCTCATTGGCCCATAGCGCCCAAGGCGCCAGTGGCGAACAGGTTTTTGAGATCCTGGCCTCTGAAATTGCCCTCCAGCGGGGTGAGCCCGCACTTGCCTACCAAACCTACCTTAGCCTCGCCCGGCAAACCGGAGATCCACAGTTGGCACAGCGTGCTATGGAGATTGCCATTGCAGCCAATGCCCCTGAGCTTGCTCTGGATGCGGCTACCGTATGGGACAGGCTCGCTCCGGCAACCGATACGAAGCCAAAAGAAGTACTAGTTACCTTATTGATGCTGAATCAGCGCTGGACCGATTCCGTCAAACCCGCCGTTGCGTTATTGCAAAAACAAAATGCCGAGGGTCAAGAGCGCACCTTAAAACAGTTCCAGCCGCTTTTGGGTCGTGCAGCGGATGAGGCTGCAGCAATGCGTGCCTATTTCGACATTATTTCTGCTCTCAGGCCGCTGCCCACAGACTCCGGCATTCTCTATACCTATGCAATGGCTGCTGAAAAAGCGGGTCGCTTTGATGTGATGGAATCGACCCTCCGGCAAATTCTGAAAAAAACGCCGAACGATGCCAATTCACTGAATGCCCTGGGCTACTCGTTGGCTGATCGAAAGCAAAATCTGCCAGAGGCCTTTGCCCTGATTACGAAGGCACATAATCTAGCACCTCAAGATGCTTTTATTTTAGATAGCCTCGGCTGGGTTAATTTCCGCATGGGTAGGCTGGAGCTGGCACGCGACCAGCTCATTCAGGCAGCCAAGATGAAGCCGGAAGCAGAAATATCGGCGCACTTAGGTGAGGTGTATTGGGCTATCGGCAATCTCAACTCTGCTGAGAGCGTATGGCGGGATGCCGAAAGAATGGATGCAAACAATGCAACCTTGCGAGAAACCTTAAAACGCTTTAAGCCCAACTGGGTGATGCCCAATCAGTCCACCAAGATTGTTTGGGATGGCCGATTTTCAATCCGCATGAATGGCGGCGCTGACAGGCCCGCTGAGGGCGGCTCTGGAGGCTTTACCCTCAGCCAAGATGCACTGAACGACATCTTAGAAATTCGAAATCCAGTCGGCGGCTCGATTGCAAAAATTACCATCACTCCAGGTGAGGCCGTGTTAGAGCGCGGCGGAAAAATTAGCACAGCGATTGATGCGGATACCCTGATTCAGTCTGCATTGGGGCTTCCTTTGCCTGCGCGCGGTTTATCCGACTGGTTGCGTGGCCAAGTCAGGCCTGGCAGCCCAGCGAGCTTAGAGCGCAGCCCAAATGGTATCGTTTCTAAAATCAGTCAAGACGGATGGAATCTATCCTATGTTTGGGGCGAGTCCAGCAGTAAGCTCGAAAAACTGAATATGACCCGAAACACCAAAACGGGGCCAATTGATATCCGCCTTGTTTTTGATCAAATTGATGACTGATACGCTTACCCTCTTAGCGCCCGCCAAACTCAATTTATTTCTGCACATTATTGGCCGCAGGAACGACGGCTACCACTTGCTGCAATCTGCTTTTCAGTTAATTGATTGGTGCGATACGGTTACCCTTTGCAGAACCAGTAGTAATCGGATTGCCCGCATCAACCCCGTTCCCGGCATTGCTGAAGGAGATGACTTGGTGGTACGTGCGGCAACCCTGCTGCAGCATGAATGTAACATGGGTATGGGTGTTGAAATCACCCTCAACAAACAATTACCGGTCGGGGCTGGGCTGGGCGGAGGGTCCTCCGATGCCGCCTCTACCTTAATTGGCCTAAATCACCTTTGGAACCTTCAGCTTTCACGCCCAGAGCTAATGGCACTAGGCCTGCAATTGGGCGCTGATGTGCCTTTCTTTATTCATGGAAGCAATGCCTTTGTGGAGGGAATTGGCGAGGTAATTCAGGCGATTACCCTGCCCGAGCAAGGCTTTATCGTGATTTTCCCGAATCGTGGCATTGCTACCAAAGCGCTTTTTGCGCACCCTGAATTGACCCGTGATCATGCCCCGATTACAATTAACCGCTTTCTTGCATCTCCACTACCTCATCAGGCATATACCAATGACTGTCAGGCGGTAGCGATGCAGATTTGTCCTGAAGTGAAGGATGCAATAGATTGGATCACCAAGGCTCTGCCAAGCGCTAAGCCCCAAATGTCGGGTTCTGGGAGCAGCGTCTTCGCTGCGCTTCCGAGCCAGCTTGATGGTGCGGGTGCCTCGGCCCTATTGCAAAATCTACCTCGGGAGTGGATAGGCCGGATTGTCCGGGGGATAAATAAAAATCCCGCTTACAATTCGATATCTTCAGATTGACACTGTAGGGGAATCGCCAAGCTGGTTAAGGCACTGGATTTTGATTCCAGCATGCGAAGGTTCGAAT
The DNA here is from genome assembly GCA_044345755.1 of Polynucleobacter sp. Taxonomy (GTDB): domain Bacteria; phylum Pseudomonadota; class Gammaproteobacteria; order Burkholderiales; family Burkholderiaceae; genus Polynucleobacter. The sequence continues at coordinate 26,944 of JBIJAM010000008.1, forward strand.
CCTTCTTCCCCTGCCACCTTTTTTCTGAATCACGAGCCATGCGATATTCTGTCTAAAACTCCCCCAAACCTTCATAAGCCAAACTGCCATCATGAATTCTGAATTTTTGACTCTCTTTACTGGCAATGCAAACCCTGTTTTAGCAAACGCAGTAGCCAAAGAATTGAATCTTCCCATCGGCAAGGCTTTTGTCGGTCGATTCTCAGATGGCGAGATTCAGGTTGAGATTCAAGAAAATGTGCGCGGTAAGAATGTCGTCGTGATTCAGTCAACGTGTGCCCCCACAAACGATAATGTGATGGAGCTCATGATCATGATTGATGCCCTGAAGCGCGCATCTGCAAGCCGCATAACGGCAGTGATCCCTTACTTTGGTTATGCACGTCAAGACCGTCGCCCGCGTTCTGCGCGGGTTGCCATCTCCGCCCGGATTGTGGCCAATATGCTGCAATCGGTTGCAGGCATTGAGCGGGTCTTAACCATGGACCTCCATGCAGACCAAATTCAAGGCTTTTTTGATATTCCTGTCGACAACATTTATGCCTCCCCTGTGCTCCTTGCCGACCTTCAAAAGCAAAAAAGCAAAGACCTCATTATTGTGTCTCCGGATATTGGCGGCGTTGTTCGTGCCCGCGCAATGGCGAAACAATTGGGCTGCGATTTAGCGATTATTGATAAACGCCGCCCTAAAGCTAATGTATCTGAAGTTATGCACCTGATTGGCGAGGTAGAAGGCCGTCACTGCGTCATCATGGATGACATCATCGATACCGGCGGAACGCTCTGTAAGGCGGCAGAAGCCCTCAAAGAGCGCGGCGCTAAGGGTGTGACGGCATACTGCACGCACGCAGTCTTATCCGGCGGCGCCATTGCCCGTATTGCCGCTTCGCAACTGGATGAGCTTGTGGTTACCGACACCATTCCCCTGACCGACGAAGCCCGGCAGATCAAGAAAATTCGCCAACTCAGCGTTGCCCCTATCCTGGCCGAAACCCTCTCCCGCATTACCAAGGGTGATTCGGTCATGTCGATGTTTGCGGAATAAGCTTAAAAACAGCACTTTTAGGCTTTTTAGTGCCTAAATAGGCCAAAAATACCAAGTTCACGCTATAATTGAAGGCTTTTCTGTTTGGTCGCGAACGGAAATTAACCTCAATTTGGGAGTCATCATGAAAATCGTAGCCTTTGAAAGAAGCGTACAGGGAACGGGTGCGAGCCGCCGCCTGCGCAACTCCGGTAAAACTCCGGGCATTATTTACGGTAGCAAAAACAAGCCTGAGGTCATCGAACTTGACCACAACGCCCTGTTCCACGCTCTTCGTAAAGAATCATTCCATTCGTCCATTTTGGACCTTGAAGTGGGTGGCAAGTCACAAAAAGTATTACTTCGTGACTATCAAATGCATCCATTTAAGCCACTGGTCTTGCACATTGACTTTCAACGCGTTTCAGCGACTGAGAAAATCCATATGCGTATTCCATTGCACTTTACGCATGCAGAAGAATCGGCTGCAGTCAAACTCGGCGGCGCCATCATCAGCCACATTGCAAATGACATTGAAGTGACCTGCTTGCCAGCCGACTTGCCAGAGTTCATTGAAGTGAACCTGAGCAGCATTGAAGTCGGTCACTCGATTCACGCTAAAGACGTAGCCTTGCCTAAAGGCGTTTCTTTAGTCTTGCATGTAGAGCAAGAGAATCCAGTGCTGGTAAATGCACGCATACCAACCGTCAAGGCAGAGCCTGTGGAGGCTGCTGTTGCAGCACCTGCAGCAGCACCAGCGGATGCAGCAAAAGAGAAGGATGCAAAAGCGTAATTCTGCTTTGGTATTTAATTCAGAAAGCCCGCTTCTGCGGGTTTTCTTTTTTGTATGTAATGCTGTATAAACCCTCCAGCCTCTAATACACTTTGGATCATGATCAGATTAATTGTTGGCCTTGGCAATCCAGGCAGTAAACACGAAACCGATCGGCATAACGCTGGATTTTGGTTTGTGTCTCTGCTGGCAAAGCAGGCTGGTGTAACGCTCGAGCAAGAAAAACGCTTTCATGGAAAAGTAGCGAAGGCGCCACTGTATGGTCGTGACCTATGGCTTTTGCAACCCGATACGTTTATGAATCTCAGCGGTCAATCAGTCGGCGCATTGTGCCGCTTTCATCAGATTCAACCAGACGAAATCCTCGTCGTACACGATGAGCTCGATCTCAAGGCAGGGGTTGCGCGCCTGAAGTTTGCTGGCGGTACTGGCGGACACAATGGCCTGAAAGACATTCAGGCGCACCTTTCTAGCCTAGATTACTGGCGCCTGCGCATCGGCATTGGCCACCCTCGCGACCTACCTGGCCGCCTGATGGATGTTGCCGACTACGTTCTACGTAAGCCACTTCTAGAAGAGCAGATTGCGATTGATATCGCTTTATCACGGTCACTGGATGCGATGCCATTGTTTTTAAAAGGCGAGACTGCAACTGCGGTAAAGGACCTGCATTCCAGCTGTTAACAGCGGACGTCCGTCTTTATGCTGCCTTGGCTGCCGTTAGGCGCTGGTACTTTTGCATCAGATCGTCACGGGTTTCAACATAATCGGGGTGCAACGGAATGCAGTCAACGGGGCAAACTTGCCGGCATTGCGGGGCATCAAAATGACCTACGCATTCCGTGCACTTGTTGGGGTCAATTTGATAAATCTCAATCCCCATAAAAATCGCATCGTTGGGGCACTCGGGTTCACAGACGTCGCAATTGATGCATTCGTCGGTAATCAATAAGGCCATGCGCTTATTTGCTTTCGCGCTTCATGGCGGCCGTTTTCTGCAACAGCCATTTTTCAACCGATGGAAAAACAAACTTACTCACGTCACCGCCCATGGTGGCGATTTCACGCACAAAGGTGCCCGAGATAAATTGATACTGATCCGATGGCGTTAAGAACAGGGTCTCGACATCAGGCAAGAGGTAGCGATTCATACCGGCCATCTGAAACTCATACTCAAAATCAGAGACTGCGCGCAAACCGCGCACAATCACACGCGCCTGATGCTCGCGTGCAAAGTCCTTCAAGAGGCCTGTAAACCCGGCAATCTTGACGTTGGGATAGTGACCGAGGACTTCTTTCGCAATCGCAATGCGCTCTTCTAAATCAAAGAATGGGCGCTTGCTGCGGCTATCGGCTACGCCCACAATCAGCTGACTAAAAATACTGGAGGCGCGACGCACTAAATCCTCGTGGCCTCGGGTTAAGGGATCAAACGTTCCAGGGTAAACAGCAATCGTCATACATTCATCTTTCGCTATAACTGCAGATAGCCAAAGTTTAGTCCCTTCTGAGCTGAAATAGGAGCGCTTTTACTTGGCCTGCCGTCATTTCTTTACAGCATTCCCACTGGGGTATCAGGCTGTTTAGCGCCACTAAATCACAGTCGACGGCGGCCTCAATGTAGATTTGGCCGCCCTTGCTGCCATCGCAGACGCGCCCTGCCTCTTGAGTGGATGACTCCAGAGCAAGGCGGTCGTCAAACGGGGGATCCAGAAAAACCAGGTCCCATGATGCATTCGCCTGCCTTTTTAGAAAGCCCGCGCCATCACCATGCACCAAGTCAATTGAGGCATCAACGGGAAAAGACTGCAGATTGCTTAGGTTCGCTCGCAAATTTGCAAAGGCGGTTTTATCGCGCTCGATTAAGGTAACCGCGCTTGCCCCCCGCGATGCGGCCTCAAAGCCAAGGGCCCCAGCCCCAGCGAATACATCTAAACAACGCAAGCCATCTAGATTTTGACCCAACCAGTTAAAGAGCGTTTCTCGAACCCGATCGGTGGTCGGGCGCAATCCAGGAACATCAATTACCTTGATCAAGCGACTACGCCAAGCCCCACCGATGATGCGTATTTTTTTGGACTGCATCGACTGCGGCATTGCTTACTTATTAATTCCAACCACGACAATTTGCATTCGGTTCATGTCCAAATGCCGCTGAAAGGCTGCGCGTATTTGATTGAGCGTTACTGCCTCAACCTGTTTGGTCCAGGTTTCCATCGTATCCAAAGGCAAGTCATTCCATGTAATGCCAGACAAGTTATCCAGTAGCTTTCGATTGCTATCGAGTCGCAATGGATAGCCATTCACTAAATTGGATTTAGCGGCCAGCAACTCTTCTTCGCTTGGGCCATCTGCAATAAACTGGCTAATCGTTTTCTGCATTACTTCTAAACCCAAAATAGCTTGGTCTTTTTTCGTTTGCATGCCCGCCTCAAAAAACCCCGCATCCTTGCCAGGTGCAAAATAGCTATTAATACTGTAAGCAAGGCCGCGCTTTTCTCGTACCTCAGCCATCAAACGGGATACAAATCCGCCGCCGCCCAGAACGTAATTTCCAACTAGCAATGGGAAAAAATCCGGATTGTTGCGCGTAATGGCCGTCATACCCATTGCAATATGGGCTTGCTGTGTATCAAACGGAATTCGTACTTCGCGCTGACTTATTGGCCCCTGTGGGGTTTGCTGCATGATTGGCAAGGGAGCAATGGCCGGGCCAGATTGTGGCAAACCCGCTAATAAGGTCTGGACGATGGCATTTGCTTGCGCGCGATCCAAGTCACCCACAATATTGACCGTGATGCGATCACCTCGATACAGGCCAGCATGAAATTTCTGCAAATCAGTAACAGTGATTGCGGCCACTGTTTTTGGTGTCGGGAAGTAAGCCAGTGGATATTTTCCATAAACCGCTTTACGCAAGTTTTGTTGCAAGATGGTTTCTGGCTTGGTTTGGGCTTCAAGTAGCGCGGTAATCAGCCGCTGCTTTTCACGATCGAGTACTTTACTGTCATAACTCGGCTTTGACAAAATCAAAGAGGCCAACTGCACAACCCGATCGCGCAAATCAGTCCGGCTTAAGCTGCGTATTCGCAATACGGTACGCTCGCCACTTGCCGCCACACTAATGCTAGCGCCCAGATCGGCGATCTCATCGGCAATTTGCGCCTCACTCAAGCTCGTCTTGCCGCTGCCAGTACCTAAGGTCAGTAGCTGTGCTGTTAAAGCAGCTACGCCGCTTTTATCTTCAGGGTCGTATCGGCTACCCGCATCAATCGAGACCTCGACATCAATAATGGGCAATGACTTAGTTTGAATAAAGTAGGTCTTAGCTCCCTTAACGGCATCCAGAGTTTCAATTGGCAAGATCGCTTTTGCGCTTCCAGCAAATACTAAACACCCGAGTGCTATCAACTGCAGTACGGCCGATTGCGTGCCCTTGCTTAAACCCATATAGCCCCTCATTTAGTCGCTCCTCTTGCCTGTGGCTCTAGGGTCGCAATCGTTAGCGTATCGTCAATTAAGTATTTCTTAGCTACTGCTTGTACCTGTTCTGGTGTAACCGCTTGGAGCCGATCTAGGATAGGATCCAGCTGCTTCCATGAGACGCCAGCAATTTCAGAGCTACCAATTTCCATTGCTTGACCAAAAATGGAATCGCGTTTGTAAATTTTGTCAGCCAAGATGCGCACCTGAATACGCTTTAACTCGGCTGCAGTAATGCCTTTTGTTTTGAGCTCGGACAAAACCGATCGGATACCGTTTTCCAATTGCACTACCGTCTTGCCTTTCGCCACGGTACCGAGAATCATAAATAGCTGGGGGCCACGGGCAACCATGTCATAACCTGCGTCAATCGTGTTGGCTATTCGGTCTTGCTTTACAAGGGTCCGATTCAGTCTTGCATTGTCATAGCCATCGAGGACTGCTGCCAGTAAAGCGAGTGCATATGGCTCGTAGTCTTCGATTTTTGCAGGGTCAATGTGCGGCACCTTCCAGGCCATCGCCAATTGCGGTGTGTCGGCTGGGGCTTTCACAATCACCTGCTTAGTGCCGCGTTGAGCTGGCTCGATTTGTGGCTTGCGTATCGGCAATTCACGAGCACTCAACTTTCCATACGTTGCTTCAGCTATGGCACGCACTTTCTCTGGATCGACATCACCGGCAATGACAACCGTTGCATTGTTTGGCGCATACCAATCTCGGTACCACTGGCGCGCATCATTGGGTACCATGTTTTCTAAATCATTCATCCAACCAATAATGGGGTGGCGGTAGGGCGTTGCTTTATATGCCGTTGCCATGAGGTTTTCATAGAGCAAGCCCGAAGCTTTGTCTTCGGTGCGGAGTCTGCGCTCTTCCATGACCACCTGAATTTCCTTGGCGAATTCCGCATCATCAAAATTGAGGTTATTCATGCGATCTGCTTCGAGGCGCATGACTTCAGCTAATTTACTTTTCTCAATTTGCTGAAAATAGGCGGTGTAGTCCATGGAAGTGAACGCATTCTCGCGGCCACCCATTGCAGCAACCCGCTTTGAAAAATCACCGGATTTGACGGTTTTAGTGCCTTTAAACATCATGTGCTCGAGAACATGGGCTACGCCCGTGCGGCCATTGGTTTCATCCATTGAGCCGGCCTTGTACCAAACCATATGCGCTACAGTGGGGGCGCGATTGTCTTCGCGAACAATTAACTTCAAGCCATTTGCCAGCCGATATTCATGGGTCTGCGCGGAATCGGGCTTCACTTGCGCCTGCGCTAACTGAAATCCAGTCAGGGCCAGTTGGCACAACAACACGAAAACGCCATTGCGTAAATGGGAAGATTGCATTGACAAGACCGCCATCATGTTAGATTTAGTTGATAAGATGCACTTATAGAACATATATGCCTCAAATGGATTGTATCGACAATGTTTGGATTACGTAAAACCCTAGGATCCCTATTTAAATCAAGCCGCGCGGATGAGGCATGGTTTGACACACTGGAAGAGTCCCTAATTCAAAGTGATGTTGGCTTACCTACAACGGAACGGCTAATGGTGCAGCTGCGTGCTGCCGCCAAATCAGAAAAAGCCGCTTCCCCAGAAGCGCTTCAGGCCCTTCTGATTGATGCTGTTAGCACCCTGCTCTCGACTCTAGAAGCCAGTCCCAATCCCCTATTTATGCAATCGGCGCATCGGCCCGAGGTATGGCTTGTTGTCGGTGTAAATGGCGCTGGCAAGACCACGACGATCGGCAAGCTCTGCCATCATTTTCAGTCGCAAGAACGTGCCGTTCTATTGGCTGCAGGCGATACCTTTCGAGCGGCTGCGCGCAATCAGCTTAAAGAATGGGCTGTGCGCAATGGGGTAGATCTTGTTAGTCAGGAAAGTGGCGATGCTGCTGCTGTGGCACATGACGCCATCCATGCCGCCATTGCCCGCAAAAGCGATGTGTTGATTATCGATACGGCCGGTCGCCTGGCAACCCAAGATAACCTGATGGAAGAGCTCAAGAAGGTCAAGCGCGTGATTGCTAAGGCGCTACCCGGAGCGCCACATCAAATTCTCTTAGTCCTGGATGGCAACACCGGCCAAAACGGCATTAGTCAAGTAAAGGCCTTCCATGCCGCCCTGGGCCTCACTGGATTAATCGTCACTAAGCTCGATGGCACGGCCAAGGGTGGGGTGATTTGCGCCTTGGCACAAACCTTCCAAGGGGAAGATAAGCCCCTTATCTTCGCACTGGGCAAGGGAGAGGGCATTCAGGACCTGATACCCTTTAATGCGAAGCAGTACGCTACAGAATTATTCAATTAAATCAGTTAGTTATAAAATACTATTCAAATTAGCACTCTCCTAAATAGAGTGCTAAAATGAAGCTATTCTTACTACTGATAATCACAAGTTAACAATGGTCCAAAAGAACATACTGAAGTCTCCTATAGCTGCTACGCCATTTTCGTATCAAGGAAGTATGAGCGCTAGCCTCGGCACATCCATGTTGCCCTCACTCGGGGTTGGCACATTAGATTCTTACATTGCTTATGTCAATCGGCTGCCTATGCTGAGTGCTGCAGAAGAGTTGCACCTAGCGCAAGAGTTTCGACGCACTGAGAGCGTTGATGCCGCGAAGGGTTTAGTTCTCTCCCACCTGCGCCTCGTCGTGTCGGTTGCGCGCCAATACCTAGGCTATGGCATTCCGCATGCGGACCTGATCCAAGAAGGTAATCTTGGCCTGATGAAGGCAGTGAAACGTTACGACCCAACGCAAGGTGCGCGCCTCGTTTCCTATGCGATTCATTGGATCAAAGCAGAGATTCATGAATACATTCTAAAAAATTGGCGCCTCGTTAAGCTCGCCACAACCAAAGCGCAGCGTAAATTGTTTTTCAATCTGCGCAGCAACAAGCCCACACTGAATGCACTCAGCGCAACTGAGGTAGAAGCTCTAGCCAAAGCCTTGGATGTAAAAGGCGCAGAGGTACGTGAGATGGAAATGCGCTTAGCGGGTGGCGATGTTGCTTTAGAAGGCGATGACTCCGACGAGGATGCTTACGCGCCGATTCAATGGCTGGCCGATGAGAGCCAAGAGCCAACTCGGGTAATGGCTGCAAACGATGCAAGCCGCTTACATGGTCCCTTGCTAGAGCAAGCATTAAGTGGGCTGGACGATCGCAGCCGTGATATTGTGCAGTCGCGTTGGCTTTCCATGGATGCCGAGGGTAATGGCACTAAAACATTGCATGAATTGGCAGCAGAGTATGGTATTTCGGCAGAGCGGGTGCGCCAAATTGAAACGGCTGCCCTCAAAAAAATGCGCGGCCTACTCGAAGCAAGCGCAGCCTAAATTAGTTCCGCTTGATTTATTGCAGAATGTTTTTCAAGTCATGCGCCAAGACTTCAGGTCCTTGGGCATGCTTGATGTAAAGCCGCAACTGACCGTTCTGATCAAATACGTAACTTCCTGCACTATGGTCCATCGTATACGAGCCCGGCTTTGATCCAGGCACTTTTTTGTAATAAATTCGAAAGTCCTTCGCCACCTTCTCAAGGCCAGCCTCGTCCGCAGAACGGAGTCCAACGAAACTAGAATTAAATGCCGGTACGTACTGCGCCAACACACTTGCCGTATCACGCTCAGGATCGACGGTAATAAAAATAACCTGTACCTTAGCGGCTTTGTTGGGGCCAAGTAGTTTGAGCGCCTCATCCATCTCCGTTAAGGTGGTGGGGCACACATCGGGACACTGCGTAAATCCAAAAAATACTACAACCACTTTGCCTTTGTAATCGGCCATGGTTTTTGTATTGCCACTGCTATCAAGCAAACTAAAGTTGTTGCCAAACGCAGTACTGCCCGTAATATCAACGTTCTTAAAGCTTGGCTTTGGACTGCACCCAAGCATGCTGATAATAAGCAGTGACAATAAGCCCAGCCCCAACATCCTGATTGGGGCAATATTCAAAAACGAGCGTAAATTCAAACTAAACATAATGGTCTATCAAGAGAACAGCAAACAACAGGGACAAGTAGGTGATCGAATAACGAAAAGTCTTCTTTGCCAGCTGATCGCTATACGACACATATAAAGCAATCGCATAGGCTAAGAAGATCAGACCCAAAATGACTGCGCCAATCAAATAGAGCAAGCCACTCATGCCATAAATGTAGGGCAATAAGGTGGCTGCAATCAAAATCAAGGTGTAGAGCAAGATATTCAATAAGGTAAAGCGCTCGCCGTGCGTTACCGGCAGCATCGGTAGCCCAGACTTTTCATAATCCTCACGGCGATACAAGGCAAGCGCCCAAAAGTGCGGGGGCGTCCACGCAAAAATAATTAATACCAGCAACCATGCCTCAGCTGATAGGGAGTTCGTTACCGCAACCCAACCGAGGGCTGGTGGCATTGCGCCAGAGAGACCACCAATCACAATGTTTTGCGGCGTCGCTGGTTTTAAAAACCAGGTATAAATCACTGCGTACCCAACAAAGGTAGCAAAGGTCAGCCACATCGTTAATGGGTTCGTGAAATACCACAACATCACCATCCCAATGGCGCCGATGATGATCGAAAAAACAATGATGTGGGATGATGAAATTTCACCGGTTGCCGATGGCCGCCACGCAGTGCGACGCATCTTGGCATCGACCGCCTGCTCAATTAAACAATTAACCGCAAAGGCAGCACTGGCCAATAACCAAATGCCAATGGTTCCTCCGATGAGAACCGAGTAAGGCACCATGCCTGGGGTAGCCAAAAACATGCCGATGATGGCACAGAAAACTGCCAACATCGTGACGCGCGGCTTTGTTAGGACCACGTATTGGCGCCACTTCGGCATCGGCCTCACTACAGATCCAACAGTATTCGGTTGCGTGCTCATGCGATGCGCCTCGCGTTGGCTACAGAGTAGCCCCATGATGCCCATGCCGACATTCGGACTAGGCACAAGACGAGCGCTGCTGCGCCTGCCGTGTGCAGCAAGGCAGCCACCAGCGGCCACTGAAAGACTACATTCGATATACCCGTCAGCACTTGCAATACGAGCAAAGTGATAACCGCTAGAGCCCATCGACTTAATTTAGGATGAGCCTGTCCGGCAGCGCGCCATGCATGCCAGGCGAAATAGCCTAGTACAAGCATGACCGCTATGGCAAATACGCGGTGCGTCCAATGGATTGTCTGTAGTGCAATGGTTGAAATTGCTCCCCCTTGCGCATCAAGCCCGAGCTCACGCCACAGGGTAAATGCATTGCCCCAATCGGTCTCTGGCCTAAAGCTACCCATGCAGGTCGGAAAATCAGGGCATGCTAATACAGCATAGTTAGTGCTAACCCAAGCGCCTAAAAATACTTGCCAGAACAAAATTCCAAAACTGACTGCAAGCAGTTTTCCGGAAAGCAGAGGCTTATAAGCCTGGGCGCCACTCTCCTGCCAAGGCTGTTGTGCATACCAGGTGAGGAGAGCTAATAAAATTAAAGCGAGCATTAAATGAATCGATACGATGATGGGTTGTAATTTTAACGTCACCGTCCATGCGCCAAACGCGCCTTGCAAACAAACCAATACCAGCAAAACGAGGCTGCCGACGATGGCTTTGGTGCCTAACTCCTTTGCTTTGGCGATTGCTAGGCCAACTTGCAACACAATCAATGCACCCACGGTCATCGCCAAATAGCGGTGTAGCATTTCAATCCAGGCTTTGACTTCGGTGACTGGACCATCCGGCATAGCCGCTTCCGCCAAACGAATCTGCTCCATTGCGCGAAATGGATTTGAGGTACCGTAACATCCTGGCCAATCCGGACAGCCAAGGCCAGAGTCGCTTAAGCGTGTAAAGGCACCGAAGACGATTAAATCAAATGTGAGAAAGACGATGGTCCAGTTGAGTCGCTGAAATAGATTGAGGCTTGGGCGTGAGAATAGATACGCCAGCGGTATACCCGCAAATACGATTGCGATTGCGGCTAACTCCAGAAAGAGGACTGCGCTATCGCTCATTGAATCTTTTCACCCGCCTTATTTACTTTGAGCAACTTCTCTAGATCCTTGCGCATTCCGGCGAACTCTTTTGGATCCGCGGTGACAGCAAATTGCATCATCTTTTCACCAAAGGGATTGAGGAGCTGAATATCCTTACCGCCTTGGTTGGAATCGAGCCAATTAGTCCACTGTGCTTTTTCTTCTGCAGCGGTAGGTGCATTCACAATAAAGAAGCCAGCTGTCTGCTCATCGTATGCCCGCCTGACTTGCGGATCTACTGGCATGCCATCGGTTACAACCCAAACCAATTGGGTACGGGGACTTTGCTTACCCAGTGCAACGCGTACCTGACGCATTAAAAACAAGGCTTGCAAACACGCTTCATTTTGGCTGACGCACTCAGCGGCAGGGCGCGCAACCAAGAGCGTCCACTTTCCTTCTAGAGGCAGATTAAACCAGGCCGATTGCGCCTGCTCTGGGGGTGTAATTAGCCTACCGTAATTGGTTTTTCCACCCTCTGGCTTTAAAACATAAAACGTAAAGTAGGAGGCAATAACCGGCAGAGCGCATGCAAACAAGAGCAGCAGCATTTGTATGCGGCCACGGCGCGTTTGTGCGTTTGGTATCGGCGCCTCATGTTGCGCCGCCGGTATCAACAGCTCTTTATCTTCCACTATCGTTCTACCTTTTTGTTGTTTGGCGAATTCGCAGCAAGCCATGAATCAACCAAAATAAGAAGGCACTCAGCGCGAGTGCAAACCACTGGAATGCATAAGCATAATGGCGATCGACCCCGCTTGCTGCTGCGGTCCAATTTCGCATTAAGCCATCTTTTTCGAGTTCGCTCATTTGCTTCAAAACAAAGGGGATTTGTTGCCACCGATGGCGCGCAGCCTCCTTGGTCAGATCCAGATTTTGCTGAATCCGTACCGGACCATTGCTACCCGCTCCACCATCACCTAGCTCAAACACGCGGTCGGGCTGGGCAATACCGGCTCCCTCAATACGCGTCTTGCCACTGGGAGTGCTAACCGGTGGCAACGCCATTCGGTCCTCTCGATTACGGGGCGCCCAGCCGCGCTGAACCCAAATAACCGTGTTCTCTAGACCCGCCACCTGAAAGGGCATCAGCACATAGAATCCAGACTGACCTGAGCCCGCTTTCGATGCTGCTGCGCCTGGCTGAGGGCGGTTATCCAACCAAATCGCCTGATCGGCCAAAAACTCGCCTTCTACAAGCAAGCGGCGGCTATCTGCCTCGGCTAAAGTCCATTGTGGTTTTGTATTCAGATTGAGTGGCGGGAGTGCGATCTGGGACGCGAGTTTTTCTGCTTTCTCAATTTTTCCAGCGGCACGGCTCATCTGCCAAAGGCCCGCACTGATACCAATCGACATCACCACAGCCATGGCAATGGTTGGAATCACGCGGTTGTGCAGCAAGCTAGAAAAAATATTCAATGGTAGGATTCAGTTATGAAATGGATTATGCCCGCTGCCCTTTTACTGATTATTGCCAGCCTTGGCTCGGCTTTGTATTACATGATGAAAGACAAAGGCAATAGCTCTCGGATGGTTCATTCGCTCATGCTGCGTATCGGCCTATCCATCGCTCTTTTCTTAGGCATTTGGTTGGCTTATTCCTTAGGCTATATCCAGCCTACCGGAATCAAAATCGGCCAATAAACTTGGCCGATTTCCTCGTTGATTGAACTTGCCATCGCCGGCCAGTTCACCCCCTACTTACATCCAATAGATGACGACGTAGAGTCCTAGCCAAACAACGTCAACAAAGTGCCAATACCATGATGCACCTTCAAATGCAAAATGGTTGTCCGCAGTAAAATCGCCGCGAATGGCTCTGCGCAAGACGACAGCCAACATCAATGCGCCCAAGAAGACGTGAAATCCATGGAATCCGGTCAACATAAAGAAGGTTGAACCGTAAACGCCCGAGGTAAGCTTAAGATTCAAATCTTGGTATGCATGCATGTACTCATAAACCTGGAAGCCCAAGAATATGGCGCCCAAAAATACGGTTGCTGCGAGGCCCCATACCGCATGCTTTTGGTTATTCTCACGAATTGCGTGGTGAGCCCAGGTAACAGTGACGCCTGAACTCAACAAAAGCAAGGTATTAATGGTTGGAATTGGCCATGGACCAATTGTTGAAAACTGCTCTACTAAGCCGGCAGGGCCATCGTTCGGCCACACTGCGGTAAAGGTAGGCCAGAGTAATTTACTTTCAATATCGCCCAGCCAAGGCATTGAGATACTGCGCGCATAAAACAATGCCGAGAAGAAGGCCGCAAAAAACATAATCTCTGAGAAAATAAACCAGCTCATCGACCAGCGATACGACACATCGACGTTAATACTATTTTTACCTGAATTGGACTCGGAGATTGCATCGCCGAACCATTTGTAAAGCACAAACAGGACGTACACAACACTAGCAATCGTTAGAGGCGCGCCCCATGAATAGCCGTTTACCCAGCCAGTCATGCCGCCTCCAAAACCCAATAGGCCAATGCTAGCCATGGCAGGATGCCTGGATAAACTAGGAACGAAATAGTATGGGGTTGAATTAGACGACATTGTGCTCTCTCTATTTACTCAAAATTAGTATTAACTTGATACAACCATTCTTACAATTAACAACAAGACAGCCATAAAAACAACTGCCCCCAAAATTCCAGCAAGGATGATGTGCACAAAACTCAAACTGGCCGCATCATCTTGTAAACCTGACTGCTTACGTACCCCCAAAAATCCCCACATCACTGCCTTCATCGACTGCAGAAAACTACTTTGCTTTTTCATAAGGCGGTCTTCACTGCTTGCGGTGTACTTGATCCGGCTGGCTTTATGCCCACGCCCAGCTCAAAAAAAGTATAGGACAAGGTGATTGTTTTCACGTCTTTAGGTAAATTGGGGTCAATCACAAAAACCACTGGCATATCGCGCATTTGATGCGGATTGAGCGTTTGCTGCTGAAAACAGAAACACTCCAACTTCGTAAAAAATTCGGTGGCAGCTTTGGGCGCATAACTTGGTATGGCCTGTGCCTCAACCGAGCGATTTAAGTTATTCGATACCTTGTACACAATTTCTGCCATTTCGCCGGGGTGCACTTCAAGGTAATTCTTGACCGGCTTAAATGAAAATGGCCCACGGCTATTGGAGTCAAACTCAATGGTGACCGTACGCGAATAATCGACTTGGGTATTTTCTAGTTTGGTTGCCCCATGCGCACGCACACCATAATTATTTTTATTGGTCACGACGTTGATGCCAGTGACTTCACAGAGTGCTTTATAGAGCGGTACTAAGGCGTAGCCAAAACCAAACATTAATATAGAAGCCAGCAATAGCTTCAACAAAATTTGACGATTGATGGTTTTGATATTGGCCATAATTTTTTAGGCTTTAGCCCAACATCACCCGTTTCATCACAATGCCCATAAAGAAAACAAAGGCGACGCTGAGCATAATCAGGCCCAAGCGGCGGTTACGCGCTGCTTGGGCTGATTTATACATATCCTTAATTTCCTGGGGCACGGTAGTAATTAACTGACCTTAGGAGGTGTTTCAAAGGTATGGTGGGGTGCTGGCGAAGGCACAGTCCACTCCAAACCTTTAGCACCATCCCATGGGCTATCCGATGCCTTGATGCCATGACCGCGGTAAGCAGGCATCACAACAAACAAGAGGAAGTACACCTGCATCAAACCAAAGCCCAGGCCGCCAATCGACGCAATCATGTTGAAGTCAGCAAACTGCGTTGGGTAATCAGCATACCGGCGTGGCATACCAGCCAAACCCAAGAAGTGCATTGGGAAGAAAGTGAGGTTAAAGAAAATCATCGATCCCCAGAAATGCACCTTACCGCGGAACTCATCGGCCATGTAGCCGGTCCATTTTGGACACCAGAAGTAAAAGCCAGCAAACATCGCAAAGAGGGAGCCGGCTACCAACACATAATGGAAGTGGGCCACAACATAGTATGTGTCTTGCACACCGATATCAATTGGGGCTATTGCCAGAATCAGACCTGTAAAGCCGCCCATCGTAAATACGAAAATAAAGCCAACGGACCACAGCATTGGAGTCTCGAATGTCATCGAACCCCTCCACATGGTTGCAACCCAGTTGAAGATTTTGACGCCGGTCGGAACCGCAATCAGCATGGTGGCATACATAAAGAATAACTGACCGGTCACTGGCATGCCGGTCGCAAACATGTGGTGCGCCCAAACGATGAACGACAGAATCGCAATGGAGGCTGTTGCATAGACCATCGAGCTGTAACCAAATAAGGTCTTTCTAGAGAACGCAGGAATCACTTCACTAATAATTCCAAATGCGGGAAGAATCATGATGTAGACCTCTGGGTGACCGAAGAACCAGAAAATATGCTGGTACATCACTGGGTCGCCACCACCTACAGCGGAGAAGAACGAGGTGCCAAAGTGGCGATCGGTTAGAACCATGGTAATTGCGCCTGCCAACACTGGCATCACTGCAATCAATAAATAGGCTGTAATCAACCATGTCCATGCAAACATGGGCATCTTCATTAAAGTCATGCCAGGCGCACGCATGTTCAAGATGGTCACAATGATGTTAATCGAGCCCATGATGGAGGACGCGCCGAGTAAGTGCAGGGCGAAAATCGCCATATCCATACCTGGGCCCATCTGCAATGTCAGCGGAGCATACAAAGTCCAACCACCGGCTGGCGCTCCGCCTGGTGCTAAAAATGAACCAAACAACAAGATAGCCGCTACTGGCAAAATCCAGAAACTAAAGTTATTCATCCGCGCAAAGGCCATATCGGATGCACCGATCTGCAAAGGAATCATCCAGTTTGCAAAACCCACGAAGGCCGGCATGATGGCACCGAACACCATCACTAAGCCATGCATAGTTGTTAACTGATTAAAGAACTCGGGGCGTAGGTATTGCAATCCGGGTTGGAATAACTCCAAACGGATACCCAGTGCCATAACACCGCCAGCCAGCAAGCTGACAAAGGAGAAGATGAGGTACATCGTTCCAATGTCTTTGTGGTTGGTTGCAAACAACCACCGACGCCATCCATGTGGCGCGTCATGCGCATGGTCATGCGCGTGATCGTGTGCTGTATCGTGGGTAGTAGAGACTGTGCTCATGAGTTGCTCCGAGATGGTTTTTTAATTAAGTTGTTATTTAGTCCGTGCTGCCATGAGGTCAGGTGTTTGATACACATCACCCGTTTTATTTCCCCATGCATTCCGTGTATAGGTAATCACTGCAGCAATATCGCCGTCTGAAATCACACCGCCCCATTTAGGCATGGCACCTTTGCCGTTAAGCATGATCTGGAAGTTGGCCTCTTTGGGGCCAAGCACAACCTTGCTTCCATCCAATGCTGGGAACGAACCCGCGCCCTTACCATTGGGTTGATGGCAGGCTGCGCAGTTGGCTGCATACACTTTTGCACCACGGTCCATTTGCTCTGCGAGGGTGTAGACCTTACTTGGATCATCGGCTAAGGCTGCCATTTCTTTTTTCTTTTCCTCTACCCATTTGGTGTAGTCCTCATCGGATACAACACGCACTACGATTGGCATAAAGGCATGCTGGGCACCACAAAGCTCGGAACACTGACCGCGATAGGTGCCAATTTTTTCTGCTTTAAACCAGGTATCGCGCACAAATCCTGGGATGGCGTCCTGCTTTACTCCGAACGCCTGCACTGACCATGCGTGTATTACGTCATTGGCTGTAGTGATTATTCGAATTTTTTTATTGACCGGCACCACCATCTCGTTATCAACTTCCATCAAATACGTGTTTGATTTGGGTGCTAGATTATTGATGGATTCGCGTGAGGTCGACAGAGTGGATAAAAAGCTGATGCCTTCACCTTCACCTTTAAGGTAGTCGTATCCCCATTTCCACTGATAGCCCGTGGTTTTAATGGTGATGTCTGCGTTGGTGGTGTCTTTCATGGCTACTACCGTTTTGGTTGCTGGCAATGCCATACCAATCACGATCAGGAGAGGAATAACGGTCCAAATGATTTCTACGGTGGTGCTTTCATGAAAGGAGGCTGACTTAGCGCCTTTCGATTTGCGGTGCTTGAGAATGGAATAGAACATCACCCCGAATACACCGATGAAAATCACGGTACAGATGACTAGCATCATCCAATGCAGCCAGTGAATTTCGGCCATGATTTTGGTTGCTGCTACGGGGAAATTAAGCTGATTTACTGCAGGTCCGCCGGGCATATCTTGGTTCGCAAATACCGTTCCGGTACTAATTGAGGCAAGGGTTAAGAGCAGCGCTCTGATGGCTTTTCCAAGTAAATTCATCTTTATCTCTATTAATAATCGTAATTTTTTAAATGCATCACCACGCATAAATAAGGCAAAAGCAAGCAGGCTTTACATTTTGATGCGTAATTATAGGGTTTCTTATCTTAATCAACAATCTACACATGCGCTGAGGGGATTCAATAATGATCTTACTTAAAAATAAAGTAAGCACTTACTCTTAATGAAGATCCTATCTACCTTTACGTTGAATTTGATCAGGCGAAATAAAGGCCAAAGTATCCTTGGTTCCTGACAAGTGCTTACCCACCACCCAAGCGTGCCCATACACCACCTCAAGCGTCATTTTTTTGGGTAATTTCACGGTTTTATCTGCAGCAATTGCCTGCACTTGCTGTGCGGACAAGAGTCCAAGAGCAAGTGCGTCCCGCAGATAAAGAGCGTCGGATTCGTATTCTAAGTAAAGGTATTCCATATCCATTACTGGATCAGAGAATCGGCTTTCTACCAGCGCATCCCCCAAATCGTGCATATCCCATGCCCCAGGAAGATTTGCTACTTTAGTGTCGCCTATGGCATGCGATTGCATTGCACGCAACTCGGCGCCGGTATCAGGGCCGAGATAACTGAAGGAAAACAAACCGCCCTCCCGCAAGACCCGCCACGCTTCTTGAATGACCCACTTCGGTTGATGCAGCGTGTGAATCCATAAATTACTAAACACCATATCTTGCGATTGGTCTGGAAGAGCAAGTCTGTCCTCACTCATTTTTGGAAAGCGCGATAGACCGTTGGTAATAAAGCCGCATGTTCGAGCTAACTTCATTTTTGTTGTATCGGCCCAGCTGAGATCTGAGTGAGGAACGCTTGAGAGCGCAGCTTTTGGGAATCGTTTGGCCAAGTGATTTGCGTGTATTCCAGGCGCGTCCGGAATGATTAATAGCGAGCGCGGCTGATGTTTGAGCAGCTCCAGCTTTTGCATCATGCGCAAGGCAATATCGTCTTTAAGCCATCTTAATGATCGGGTCATGCGCTCAGTATACTCAGCGCCCCATGCATTTTTTTCACACCCTTTTAAGCCATTTATTGCCGACCGCATGCATCGTGTGTACCCGCCATCAAACGGCTGTAGTCTGCCATTCTTGCTTCGCGTTTTTAGAAAACCAATCGCTCTTTTATTACTCCTGCTGCATCCGCTGCGGGGTTGATCTTGATGGCGGTAGCGCCGAACGAAATCAATGCAGCACCTGCCTGCTTCAACCGCCGGCATTTGATCGAACGTATTGCCTTGATCGATACGATGGCGTCTTGCAGCATGCAATGCATCAGCTTAAATACCAGCGGCGCCTTGCGATTGCGAGTGCCTTTGCCTTCGTATGGAATCGCTTGGCAATGCAACATATAGAAACGTCTGAGGAATCGGTTTTATTACCGGTGCCGCTCAGTACCCAAAAACTCAGTCACCGTGGCTTCAACCAATCCTGGGAAATAGCGAGGCGCATTCTATTACCACTCTCCATTGAGCCGATTGCCAATGCCTTGGGGCGACACCACTCGGACGTGAATCAAGTGCAGCACAATCGGCTCGATCGGCAGACTGCATTACGCCATGCGTTTTACATTCACCCAGAGGCGTTACCAAAAATACAGAATAAATCGATCGTGGTATTTGATGATGTCATGACCACCGGCTCCACTTTGCATGAGATCGCCACCCTGCTAAAGGATAATGGTGCACGTTCCGTTGTGAATTGGGTTGTACTTCGAACCCTAAGCCCCCAATCACAGATGTTATCTAGGATTCCTCACCATGTTTAATGTTGTTTTATTCGAGCCTGAAATTCCGCCCAACACGGGCAATATCATTCGCTTGTGCGCCAACACCGGGGCAACGCTGCACCTGATCGAGCCCTTGGGCTTTCCATTAGAAGATGCCAAATTGCGCAGGGCAGGTCTGGACTACCATGAATTCGCCAACCTACTAGTCTATAAAAATTGGTCTGAATTTTTAGATAAAACTAAGCCGGACCCAAGGCACTTGTTTGCGTTAACAACCAAAGGAAAAGGAAGCTTTGCTAAGGCGCGCTTTAGTGAAAACGACTATTTTGTTTTTGGTTCTGAAACCAGGGGAATCAGCGATGAAGTGCGCAACGCCATCCCTGAGCAAAACCGGATTCGACTACCCATGCGAGAAAACAGCCGCAGCCTCAATTTATCGAACAGCGTAGCAATCTTGGTATATGAGGCCTGGCGACAAAATGGCTTTGCAGGTGGTGCCTAAAGAGGCATTTAATGCTCTGGTTTTGGCTCGCGGCCCATCAGTCTTTGCACTGCCTCGTGCGCTGTAATTTGCCCGGAAAGAACGTCGCACATATTACTGGTAATGGGCATGTCCACATTGAGGCGCTTTGCTAAATCAGCGACTGCAGCTGCACACAAAACGCCCTCCGCGACGTGACCTAAATTATTTAAAACGGTTTGCAGGGACTGTCCTGCGGCCAGCAATAAACCAACGCGACGATTGCGTGATAAATCACCCGTTGCAGTCAAAATCAGATCGCCTACCCCCGTCAACCCCATGCAGGTTTCTGGCTTACCACCAGCAGCCTTCACGAGCCGCATCATTTCTGCGAGGCCGCGGGTTAATACCGCAGCCCGTGCATTTAAACCTAAGCCTAAGCCATCGCCGATGCCGGCTGCAATCGCCATAATATTTTTTACGGCCCCGCCAAGCTCCACACCAATCAAATCATCGCTGGCATAAATGCGCATATTGCCATGATGAAAGGCGGTCTGAACTACCTGGCATAGTGCTGCTGATTTACTGGCCACCGTTAAAGCGCAGGGCAGGCTACGCGCCACCTCATTGGCAAAGCTAGGGCCTGAGACAACACCCACCGCATGGGCAATGCCACTACTGTGTTTGGCTAGCTCTCGCTCAACCACTTGATGCGGCAGGAGTGCTGTAATCGGCTCTAAGCCTTTACACAACCAAACGATATTGAGAGGGCACGTTGCTTGCTGTAAAACGCAAGCTATTGTTTCAGATAAGCCGGACATCGGCGTTGCAATAACAACTAAATCCGTTGGGCGCAACAGCCCCAATGTGTGTTTTAAATCAGACTCTACCTGCAACGCAGTTGGTAAGGCAATGTCCGGAAGGTAGCGCTGATTCTGATGCTCTGCCTGTATTGCTTTTGCTTGCTCAGGACTGCGAGCCCAAAGCCTGACTGAGCCTGGTGGTAAATGCTGCGCTGCTTGCGCCGCCATGGCTGTGCCCCATGCACCTGCTCCCAGTAGTGTCACATTCATGGTGAGTGACTAGGCCTGCGTTTAGTTGGGCAAAATAATTTTGCTTTCCTGGGTCGATTCATTGCCATCACCTCCGGTAGACCCTTGAGCCTGCAATAAGCGCTGCTGATACAGACTGTGGAAATTGATTTCACTCAGGTGGATCGGTTGAAAGCCGGCGCGACTCACAATATCAGCCACGTTAGAGCGCAAGTACGGGAACAAAATAGTGGGGCAAGTGACGCCGAGCATCGGATCAACCTGCTCTGGTGGTATCAGAACGAAGTGGAAAATACCGGCTTGCTTTGCTTCAACCAAGAACAGAACCTTGCCATCGACGCGTGCGGTCAAGGTTGAAATCAACGCCACCTCAAAAATACCTTCGGCCAATGGATCAACGCTCACATCAATCTCAACCTGAATCTGTGGCTCTTCTTGAACCAACAAAATAGCAGGCGCATTGGGTTGCTCAAGCGATAAATCCTTTAGGTAAATCCGTTGAATATTAAAGCTCGGCTCAACTGACTCGCTGGCTCCGTCTTTTGGGGATGCTGTTTGCTCGCTCATACAGGACTTTCTCGTTAAAAAATTAGTTCGGGTCAGCCAATAAGGCATCCAACTTACCCGCACGATCAAGGGCGGCCAAGTCGTCATAGCCGCCAACATGATGATCGCCAATGTAAATTTGTGGGACGGTACGACGCCCGGTTCGAGCCATCATGGTCTCGCGCTGCGCAGGATCAGCATCAATTAGAATTTTTTCCAATTGCGCCACCCCTTTTTTCTGCAGTAGCTTTTCAGCCATCACGCAGTAAGGGCAAACGCGGGTGCTGTACATGAGAACGGAAGGCATCGCTTAGCTTTTGACCAATGGCAGGCCAGCTGCAGTCCACGCTTGCACGCCACCATCTAAATTTTTAACCTCTGTAAATCCTGCAGACTGAAGCGCTTTAATCGGGCCACGCGCGGCAACATTGCTTTGACAAACCACAATCACGGGCAACTTACGGTCCAGTTTGAGCTTATCGATTCCAGAGGCAATTTGATCCTCCGCAATGCGCTTTGCATTGGGCAAATGGCCTGCTTGAAAATCAGTCTCAGGGCGCACATCTACAATTTGCGCCTTTTTGCGATTAATCCAAGTGGTGGCCTCGGTCGGAGAGACTCCGCCCCCCATAATTAGTGTTGATAATGTAGGCAGAAACAGCGCTACGCCCGTAACTAATACGAGCGCAATCAGCGCCATATTTTCGATTTGCATTAAAAAGTTCATCTTTAGATTATAGAATGGCTCCATGAAACAACTTGTCCTTATCCGCCACGGTGAATCTGCCTGGAACCTTGAAAACCGCTTCACCGGCTGGGCCGATGTCGATTTAACCCAAAAAGGCATCGATCAGGCCATCGCCGCAGGCAAAAGCCTTAAAAAAGCAGGGTACGAGTTTGATATTGCATACACCTCCGTTTTGCGCCGTGCCATCCGCACGCTTTGGTACATTCAAGATGAAATGAACCTGATGTGGATTCCAGTTGTCCACAGTTGGCGCTTAAATGAGCGGCATTACGGCGCCCTGACTGGCCTAAATAAGGCCGAAACCGCAGCCAAATACGGCGATGAGCAGGTGCATATTTGGCGCCGCTCCTTTGATATTCGTCCACCCTTGCTGGACCTGAGCGATGAGCGCAACAGCCATGGGGATCGCCGCTATACCAAGCTAGAGCAGGGCGATATTCCCTTGGGTGAGTGTCTAAAAGATACGATTGATCGGGTGATGCCCCTGTGGAACGAGTCCATTGCGCCTGCCCTTAAACTAGGTAAACGGGTTGTTTTGGTTGCGCACGGCAATAGCATCCGCTCCCTGATTAAATTCCTGGATGGCACCTCCGAAACTGACATCATGGAGGTCAATGTGCCCAATGGCAAACCCCTGGTCTATGAATTGGATGATGATTTGAAGCCGAAACAGCATTTTTACCTAGACTAGAGCAAAATAGGCGACATACTCAAACCAGTACCAAAAAACCCCTTATTGCTCACATGCGCCATTTATTTAAAAGCCTTGCTCTTGTTTCTGTTGGTCTGATCGCCGGCGTTGCCGCAACGATCCAATTTTCTGCCACAGCGCAACAAGGCACCACAACGCTACCCCTGGATGAACTGCGCACACTCTCCAATGTGTTTTCTCAAATCAAGCGCGAGTACGTTGAACCAATCGAAGACAAGCAATTGCTAACCGATGCCGTAAAAGGCATGGTGAGCAGTCTCGATCCGCATTCTTCGTATTTGGATAAAAAAGATTTTTCAGAAATGCAAGAGCAGACAGCGGGCAAGTTTGCTGGGCTTGGCATTGAAATTACATCCGAAGATGGTCTGGTAAAAGTACTCAATCCAATTGAGGACAGTCCTGCAGCGCGTGCCGGACTTCAAGCGGGCGACTTAATTACGCGACTGGACGATAAGCCTGTTCGCGGTATGTCATTGGATAAAGCAGTACGTACTATGCGTGGCAAGCCAGGAACTAAAATTACGCTGACCATCTTTAGAAAAAGTGAAGAGCGCAGTTTTCCAGTAACGATAACCCGCGCTGAAATTAAAGTGCAGTCGATTAAAACCAAAATCGTCGATCAAGATATCGCATGGGTGCGGATCACAAGCTTTCAAGAACGTACCGTTCCCGATTTAGCAAAGAAGCTCAGTGAAATTGCTGAGAAAAATCCCAATTTAAAAGGCGTTATCTTGGATTTGCGGAATAATGGCGGCGGCTTACTACAAGGGGCTGTTGGGGTTGCAGCAGCGTTCCTGCCAGCCAATGCTGTGATTGTTTCAACTAAGGGTCAGGCTCCTGATTCCACCCAAATTTTCAATGCAACGCCTGCGATGTATCGCCTCAGCGAAGCGGGCGATCCCTTGGCATCGGTCCCTCCTTTATTTAAGAAGATTCCGATGGTCGTTCTCGTTAATGCCTTCTCTGCATCGGCATCTGAGATCGTCGCTGGAGCACTGCAAGACTATAAGCGCGCTACCATTATTGGTAAGACCACCTTTGGTAAAGGCTCAGTGCAAACCGTTCGCCCACTCTCGAATGACTCCGCCCTTAAGATCACAACCGCCTACTACTACACGCCAAAAGGACGATCGATTCAAGCCTTCGGCATTAAGCCCGATATCGCAGTCGATCAAAATAAAGATGGCGATCCCGATGACGTTCTAATTACGCGTGAAATTGATAGCGAGAAACACTTACGCAATAAACAATCCTCGGAAGAAAAATTAATATTGGATCGCCAAAAACGCCGCATTGAAGAATTGCAGCGCATTGAAGAAAAGAATGCCAATAAGACTGCGGAAGAGCGTGAAAAAGACAAATCCAAAAAACCCGTTGAGTTGGGTGGCCCCGATGACTTCATGTTGCAGCAAGCCGTTGCCTTTATCAGCGGCAAAGAAGTACAGCGCTCGGCCTCTAAGCTCGAATAAGTTAACGCCATGAACGACGAGCAGTTATTGCGCTACTCCAGGCACTTACTGCTGGATGAAATTGACCTAGCAGGGCAAGAAAAACTGCTCAAATCACACGTTTTGGTGATTGGGGCTGGCGGACTGGGCTGCGCTGCCGCACCCTACCTGGCAGCAGCCGGGGTCGGCACCATCACCCTCATGGATTTTGATGCCGTTGAGTTAACCAACTTGCAGCGCCAAATCATGCATACCCAAAATAGCGTGGGCAGCAGTAAGGTAGCCTCGGGCAAGCGTTTTCTTGAGGCGCTTAACCCAAGCATTCAGATTGCTCCAATGCAAGAGCAGGCCACTGCTGGTAACTTGGCTGCGATTTTGCCTTCTGTCGACGTGGTTTTGGATTGCACCGACAACTTTACTACTCGTCAGTTGATTAATGCAGCCTGCGCCGAGCATCGCGTCACCTTAGTGTCTGGGTCGGCATTGCGTCTCGATGGTCAACTAAGCGTGTTTGATGTGAAACGTAGTGACTCACCTTGCTATGCCTGTATTTTTTCGCCAGGTGAAGCCCCAGAAGAAATCAATTGCGCCACCATGGGCGTCTTCTCCCCTTTGGTAGGCATTATCGGAACGATGCAGGCAGCGCAAGCGCTGCAAGTGTTGATTGGTTTTGGCAATCCGTTAATCGGTCGCTTGTTGTTATGGAATGCGCGTAGCACTCAAATTGAAACGATCCAAATCAGCCGCAACCCAGACTGCCCAGTCTGCGGTCGCCATCACCCCGTATAGATCAATTACGCAATTAGGCCGAGGCGAGCGCTGCCAATGCAGCTGCTTGCTCAGCAGGATCAATTGCACTCAGCACAGCAGCAGTTGGTGCTCCGAGTTTACTCACGTCGGCCTTGAGGATCTCGCGCTTTACCAATAGCAGTTGACTGAAGTGCATCGAGAAATCGGTTAAGCCCATACCCAGCAAAAGCTTCGTTAAGGTTGGATCACCGGCCATCTCACCACATACCGCGATTGGAATGCCTGCCTGATTCGCTTGCTTAATAATATTCGCCAATAGATTAAGGATCGCAGGATGGTATGGGTCATACAAGTGGGCCACTGCATGATCTGCTCGATCAATCGCCAATGTGTACTGAATTAAATCGTTTGTGCCAATCGATAAAAAATCAAAGTGGCGAATGAATAAAGGTAATACCAAGGCCGCTGCTGGAATCTCGATCATCGCCCCAATTTGAATATTGGGATTAAACAATTGATTGCGCTGTTGCAGCTGGGCCTTGGCTTTTTCAAGCAAGCGCAATGTCTCGCTAATTTCTTTTGCATGCGCCAGCATCGGAATCATGATCCGCGCTTGACCATGTGCGGAGGCCCGTAAAATCGCCCTCAGCTGGGTCAAGAATATCTCTGGCTCGGTCAGGGACCAACGAATCGCCCGCAATCCCAGTGGCGACGTTCCGGTTTGCGACAAGTCACTGCCCGAACCCAAGGCTTTGTCGGCACCAACATCAATGGTTCGAATATTGACCGGTAAACCGTGCATAGCCTCAATGACGCGGCGGTATTCCAAATACTGCTGCTCTTCACCTGGAAGGGCCTCTTTGCGATTCATAAAGAGAAATTCGGAACGGAACAGGCCAACACCTACAGCGCCAAACTCAACCGCCTGTGCTGCGTCTTCCGGTAATTCAATATTAGCCAAGAGCTCAATTTGAACGCCATCGCGCGTCTTGGTATCGGAATGTTTAATTTGCTGTAACTTCTGTGCTTCAGCCAGCTCTGTTTGTTGTAAGGCGCGGTAGTCTGCCAATAGCCGATCGCTGGGAGAAACCACCACCACGCCACGGTCGCCATCGAGCACCAACCAATCGCCATGGCGAATAATCTCGCTGGCATGGCGTGCACCCACAACCGCCGGAATTTCCATGCTGCGGGCCACAATCGCGGTGTGCGAGGTACGACCACCAAGGTCGGTAACAAAGCCCTTGAATGCATAGTCCTTAAAGCGCAACATGTCATGCGGTGCAATGTCATGCGCCACAATGATGGCATCGACGCCCGCATCGGTCGGCGCCAAAAAATCGGGCTGAGGTAGTCCATCCTTGTGTTGTGAGTGCAGCGCTTTTAAAACCCGCTCTGCTACTTGCCGAATGTCGTGGGCGCGCTCTTTCAGGTAAGGGTCTTCGATTTCTGCAAATTGCTCGAGCAAGTCGTTTAGCTCAGTCGTCAAAGCCCAAGCTGCATTAAGGCGTTCGGTCCGTATCAACTTCAACGGCTTTTCAGCCAAGGTAGGGTCGGCCAAAATCATGCTGTGGACATCTAAAAACGCAGCCATCTCTTGTGGCGCATCTTTCGGTAATCCCCCGCGTAGGGTGGTTAACTCCGATTGAACCTGCTGAAAGGCTGCAAGCAGTCGTTTGGCTTCTGCTTCCTCTTGTCCAGTATCAATTAAGTGATGACTGACTTCGAGGGCTGCCCTGGAGATCAGTACAGCTCGGCCAATGGCAATGCCCTTTGATACCGGAATGCCATGCAATGAAAAGGTCACGGTTTATTCGCCCTCACCAAAGCGATCATTAATCAATGCGGTGATGGCTTTCATAGCTTCTTCTGAATCCGTTCCGATTGTTTCCAGGGTCACGGTGCTACCAATGCCTGCAGCCAACATCATCACACCCATAATGCTCTTGGCATTAATTTGACGACTTCCTTTACTCAGTAGTACTTCGCACTGGTATTGCGCAGCGAGTTGCGACAGCTTGGCCGATGCTCTGGCATGAAGCCCGAGTTTATT
>JBIJAM010000067.1:0-5050 GCA_044345755.1 Polynucleobacter sp.
GCCGACGTCAAGTCGATTCGCTCGATGCTTCCGTACGCTTAACCTCAGACTAATTTAGGAGAATTCAATGCCAAGAGTCAAACGTGGGGTTACAGCAAGAGCCCGCCATAAGAAAGTTACCGATGCCGCAACTGGTTATCGTGGACGTCGTAAAAACGTATTCCGTATCGCTAAAGAAGCGGTCATGCGCGCAGGGCAATATGCCTATCGCGATCGCCGCAACAAGAAGCGGGTATTCCGTGCTTTGTGGATTGCGCGTATTAACGCCGCAGTGCGTGAGCATGACCTAAGCTACAGCGTATTCATGAATGGCATGAAGAAAGCCGAGATCGAACTTGATCGCAAAGTGCTTTCCGACATGGCGATCATGGACAAAGAGGCATTTGCCGCTTTGGTGACGCGGATCAAATCCGTCGTTAACGCCACAGCTTAATTACAAGCTGAAATGGTTTCTCTCGACCCCATCGTCGAGGATGCCAAACGCGATTTTTCCAAGGCCGCTGATGCAGCAGCCTTGGAGGACGCGAAAGCCAGGTACCTCGGTAAATCAGGTGTTCTCACTGAGCGTCTAAAAGCGCTCGGCGCTATGTCGCCTGAAGAACGCAAAAGTGCTGGCGCATTAATCAATCAAGTTAAATCCGCAGTAGAGGCGGCTCTGCAAGAGCGCCGTCAAGCTTTGGCGGATGCGGTATTGCAGACACGCCTTGCTGCTGAATCCATCGACGTATCCCTGCCAGGCCGTTCTCAATCGGCAGGCAGTCTGCACCCGGTCATGCGAACCTGGGAGCGGGTAGAGGCAATCTTTCATTCGATCGGCTTTGATGTTGCCGATGGTCCTGAGATCGAAACCGATTGGTTTAATTTCACTGCGCTTAATAGCCCAGAAAATCACCCGGCGCGATCGATGCAAGATACGTTTTACATTGACGGCGCCGATACGAGTGGCAAGCCTTTACTGCTTCGCACCCACACCAGCCCGATTCAAGTGCGTTACGCCAGTGAGCACGTCAAAAAGTACGCGGGCGCGGCCGTGATGCCGCCGATTAAAGTGATTGCCCCGGGTAGAACCTACCGGGTTGATAGTGACGCCACCCATTCGCCCATGTTCCATCAGGTAGAGGGGTTGTGGATTGCTGAAAAAGTATCCTTTGCTGACCTCAAGGGCGTTTACACCGATTTCTTGCGCACCTTTTTTGAAACCGATGCTTTGCAGGTTCGCTTTCGCCCATCGTATTTTCCGTTCACTGAACCTTCAGCCGAAATTGACATGGCGTTTGCCAGCGGCAAATTAGCAGGACGGTGGCTCGAGATTTCAGGGGCGGGGCAAGTGCATCCGAATGTATTACGTAATATGGGTATTGATCCCGAGCGTTACACCGGGTTTGCTTTTGGATCAGGTCTTGAGCGCATGACCATGCTGCGCTACGGTATAGATGATTTGCGTCTGTTCTTTGAAAACGACCTGCGCTTTTTGGCGCAGTTCCCTGCTTAATACTTCCATACTGAAATTGATCTAGCCCATGCAATTTTCTGAATCCTGGCTCCGTCAGTACGTCAACCCAGCACTAGACAGCAAAGCGCTTGGCCATGCGATGACAATGGCTGGCCTGGAGGTTGAAGAGCAGTATTCGGTTGCGCCCCCATTCTCACAAGTCGTTGTTGCCGAAATTCTGTCGGCAGAACAGCACCCCGATGCTGATCGCTTACGCGTTTGCAAAGTAAATGCCGGCACTGGTGCTGAATTACAAATTGTCTGCGGCGCTCCCAATGCGCGTGTGGGTATCAAGATTCCATGCGCATTAGTGGGCGCATTACTTCCACCCGCCGAAGAGGGCGGCAAGCCATTCCAAATTAAGGTGGGCAAGTTACGCGGCGTTGAAAGCCAGGGCATGCTTTGCTCAGGTCGTGAGCTTGGCCTTGGAACTGATCATGAAGGCATCCTGGAGTTGCCGCTCGATGCGCCAGTAGGTCAAAATATTCGTGAATACCTTGAGCTCGATGATCAGATCTACGTCATCAAACTAACACCGAATAAAGCCGATTGTTTATCGCTTGCCGGCTTAGCGCGTGAAGTTGCGGCGATTACAGGCGCGCCACTGTGCGGACCAAAATGGACCGCACCGCTTGCTACGATTACCGATACCGTAAAGGTAAAGATCGATGCGCCTGATTTATGTGGGCGGTTTGCCGGCCGCGTGATTCGCGGTGTTAATCCAAAAGCCAAAACACCCGATTGGATCATTCAACGTTTATGCCATGCAGGTCAGCGGAGCATTTCTCCTTTAGTGGACCTATCTAATTACGTGATGTTGGAAATGGGTCAGCCAACCCATGTGTTCGACCTCGATCAATTACAAGGTGATTTGCAGGTGCGCTGGGCAAAGCCGGGCGAACAGATTGCGCTGTTAAACGAGCAAACGCTGAATCCGATTGTGCAGGGTGACGTATCAAATCAGTTGGCTCACGGCGTTGGTGTTGTTGCCGACAGTACAGGGCCAGTTAGTCTGGCTGGCATTATGGGTGGCAATGCCAGTGCGGTCAGTGATGACACGGTTAATATTTATGTTGAGGCTGCATTTTGGTGGCCCGCTGCGATTCAAGGTCGTGCGCGGCGATTCAACTTCACAACGGACGCAGGCCATCGGTTTGAGCGCGGCGTTGATCCCGCAGCCACCGTAACGCAGCTCGAGTATTTATCGTCCCTTATTTTGGATGTGTGCGGTGGTCAAGCCGGCCCCATTTCGGATCAGATTACGCAATTACCGGAGCGTAAGCCAGTTCGCTTGCGTCTGCAACGCGCAATCGACGTGATTGGTATTCCATTGACAACTGCGATTGTCAGTGATGTGTTCACGCGACTCGGCTTTGCATTTACCGTCAATGACGGAGCTGATGCTGCTAAGGCTGTATTTGTGGTGACTCCACCCAGCTACCGTTTCGATATGGAGATCGAAGAAGATTTAATCGAAGAGGTAGCCCGTCTATATGGCTTTGAAAACATTCCAGACCATCCGCCGACAGCCGCATTGAAGATGAGCGCTCCGCCCGAGGCACGTCGTAGCGTTCACCGCTTACGTCATGCTATGGCGCAGGCAGGCTATCAAGAGGCAGTTAACTTTGGATTCACTGACCGCGAAAGTGAATTACGTTTGTCCATGCACCAAGGCGATGACAGCAAAACAATTCAAGTGCGCAATCCCATTGCCAATCAATATGCTGTGATGCGAAGCACTCTTTGGGGCGGTTTGTTGGGTAATCTTCGGGCAAACCTCAACCGTGGCAGTAGCCGTATTCGCCTCTTTGAGATCGGCCGCGTATTTTTGTGCAATCCCGCGCAAGCGGATGCGCCAGGCATGGTGGCAGGTTACGATCAGCCCCGTCGCGTTGGAGGCTTGGCATATGGCTCGGCGCTACCTGAGCAGTGGGCTAGCAAAAGTAGAGTGGTTGATTTTTTTGATGTCAAAGGCGACCTAGAGAGTGCATTTGCGCCCCTGCAGTTTGTTACCGCAGCCGCTACGCACCCAGCCTTACATCCAGGCCGATCAGCACAAATTGCATTTAAAGCAGGCAATGAGACCATTCCAGTGGGTTGGATTGGCGAATTGCATCCAGGCTTACAACAGGCCTATGAATTACCCCTAGCACCCGTTTTATTTGAATGCGACTGGGATGCGCTTGCTGCAATTGGTTTGCCAGCGCCAACGGAGATTAGTAAATTCCCTGCAGTGCAGCGTGATTTAGCTTTGGTGGTCAAGCAATCTATTGCGGCGCAAACATTGCTCGATGCCATGGCGGCTGCAGGGCAGACTTTAGTACGTCAAATTGAAGTCTTTGATGATTTTAGGCCGGGAGCCGGCAGTAGCAGCATGGCTGCGGATGAGAAAAGCCTGGCGTTTCGTATTACCTTACAAAATCCAGCAGAAACATTACAGGACGCACAAATCGATGCTGCAATTGCAGCATTGCTCAGCACACTTGAAAAGAGCTGCAATGCTCGGCTTCGCTGAAAAATATTGCTACACTGAAATCAGACATTGTCATAATAGTTAAGTCATTTGAAATAGATAAGAGCCCCTCATGAATGCAAGCAATCAGACTGTTACGAAAAACGAACTATCGGAAGCCTTATTTGATCAGGTGGGTTTGAATAAGCGGGAAGCCAAGGACATGATCGATGCTTTCTTTGATCGCATCGGAGAATCGCTCGAAGTCGGTACCGAGGTGAAGATTTCTGGCTTTGGCAACTTTCAGCTGCGCAACAAGTCTGCGCGCCCAGGACGCAATCCCAAAACAGGCGAGATGATTCCGATTGCAGCGCGCCGCGTGGTTACATTCCACGCCAGTCAAAAACTCAAAGATGCGGTCGAGTCCCATGCTCGAGAAAACAGAACTTGATTCTGGGTTGGTGCTGCTGGTCTCCCAGCTGCCACCAATACCATCCAAGCGCTACTTCACGATTGGTGAAGTAGCCGAGCTCTGCGGTGTTCGATCCCATGTACTGCGGTATTGGGAGCAGGAATTTGCTCAGCTCCGCCCACAAAAACGCCGCGGCAATCGCCGTTATTA
Organism: Polynucleobacter sp.; assembly: GCA_044345755.1. GTDB lineage: Bacteria > Pseudomonadota > Gammaproteobacteria > Burkholderiales > Burkholderiaceae > Polynucleobacter. Next base: position 4,567 of record JBIJAM010000067.1, read on the forward strand.
TCAGCACCACGAGCTTATTCTTATCCGTAAGATTCGAGCTCTTCTCTATGAAGAGGGCTTTACCATTAGCGGCGCCCGCAATCGCCTTGATGAGGTGCGCGGCGAACTTAAGCTACGCGATGAGCTTGAGTCGATCTTACACATGCTATCCAGTAAATAACGAAACTAGAAAGAGCGTAATGCACCCATTTCATTTGGCCTTCCCAGTCGACAATTTGGAGTCTGCTCGTCATTTTTATGGCGGCCTTTTGGGCTGTCCTGAAGGGCGCAGCTCGGACGAGTGGATCGATTTCAATTTATTCGGCCATCAAATCGTTGCCCATTTGGCGCATGGCGAGGCAATCAATGATGTCCACTCCGATGTCGATGGAAAAAAAGTCCCTGTTCGGCATTTTGGAATCGTGCTCTCCATGCCGGAGTGGGAGGCCATGGCCGATAAGCTCAAAAAGGCGGGCGTTCAGTTCGTGATTGAGCCCTACATTCG
>JBIJAM010000038.1:0-15678 GCA_044345755.1 Polynucleobacter sp.
TTCCCCAGCCGCCGTATCCGTAGGGGCCACCGTTCCAGTAGCCGCGTCTAAATCCGGGTCCGTAGGGCGCTCCATAACCGGGGCCATACGCAATTGGGCGATAGCCGTTACCGCCAGAAACGCCTACCGCGACATTCCAATTGCCTGCAGTGGCAGGCGTAGACAGCCCTAGCAAAGCGAGGGCGAAGCACAAGGTTAGAACGCCCCAAGACAAAGCCCTAGAGCTTGGCTTCTGTAATTTGGAAGTGCTTGCTAATGTAGTCATCGCATATCCCCGGTGGTTACGGCAAAAAGCATCTATTAAAGCGCGTCAGAGCATCTTTCAATTTAGCATCTCTAGTGTAATAACGCAGCATGTCGGCAGAAGATGACAGGCTTATAAAGTATTACGACGTTCAAAACCCTAATCAATCGTAATGCCCGCCTTTTTAATTAACTTTGACCACTTGTTAGATTCTTCCTGAATGAGTTTACTGAGCTCACGCGGACTGCCAGGATTTGGTTCTAAGCCACTCATCAGGAGCTTTTGCTTGACTTCCGGCTTTGATAAAGCCTCGATCGTCATGCGATTGAGCTGCTGTTGTAGGTCCTTAGGTAAGCCTGCCGGTGCCATTAAGGAGAACCAAGAGACTGCCTCAAAATTAGGTAAGCCCTGCTCTGCCAATGTCGGTATCTCGGGTGCGGCAGGCGAGCGTTTTAAGGTAGTAACGCCCAAAGCAATAATCTCCTGCTGCTGAATCAAAGGCAATGCCGATGAGAGGTTGTCAAACAACATCGAAATGCGACCGCCCAATAAATCTGGTAGCGATTGAGCGCGCCCCTTATAGGGGATGTGGCGTATCTGCACTCCTGCGATTTCATTAAAGAGTTCGCCCGACATGTGCAGTGACGTACCGATTCCGGAGGATCCAAATGTCAATTGATTGGGTTTTGATTTAGCAAGGGCAATTAACTCACGCAAGGAAGTGACACCGAGCTGCTTATTGACCACAAGTACATTAGGCGTGCTAGCTAAAAAACTGATCGGCGTGAAATCCGCAACGGGATCAAACGGCATCTTGGTATACAGAGCGCCATTAATTGCATGAATACCCACCGTACCGATCAGCAAGGTGTATCCATCCGGAGCACTTTTAGCCACAATGTCTGCACCAATATTACCGCCAACCCCAGGGCGATTTTCGATCAAGACTGGGACGTTTAAAGCGGGCTGCCAACTTTCAGCCAAGACGCGCGCCAAAATATCCGGCGCACCCCCAGCCGGGAACGTCACCACAATGCGAATGGCTTGCTTTGGCCAAGCAGTATTTTTAACGGGATTGGTTTGCGCAAACGCACTGGCTGTCAGAAACAGCAAGGGAAATAGTAGCGCTATTTTTGAAAACAATGCAGCACGCATTCGCCTCACCTGAGTTCTAGATTCCAAAGTGTTGACGCAGCCACTGCAGTCCATCGTAGCTAACCGGATCATCGGCACACGGTCCGATGCCGCACTCGAGAAGTGTTGAGATCACATTGGCCAATACTAGTAGGATGAACCAAATCACCAGCGCCTTAGCAAACCAACCGTGATTGCGGACGCCGCCGCTCGGCAACATCATTAGGATTGCTTGAGCCGCAATTAAGCCAATGAAGCCAAGAAAAGCCCAGGTATAAAAATGGAGTTCTAAAAAGGTATTTCCATAACCGGCATCCCCCGGTAGTACATGCAGCAGAATTTGCCGCAAGGATACCGCCATGCCAGCTACTGCGCCCAAAATTCCCCAACCATAATGGGCGCTGTGTGCTCCAAAGCGAATATTCAAAACAAGTGCAATCCCGATCAAGACATACGCAACGCGCTGCAATAGGCACAGCGGGCAAGGCAATTCGCCAAAATACAATTGATCAAAAAAAGCATAGCTCAATGAGCCATTAACGGCTAACAAGGCTAATAAATTACCTAGACCTGCAAACGAAAAGGAATTAGCGCGCATTAGAGGCTAATCTTTAAATGGGTGGTTGCATGAAACTGAAACCACACCAGCAATAGGACTAGCGTAATTCCGGTAAAGCTCAAAGCGAGGACGCGCCGCTCGTACCAAATGCACACGGTAGCAAGCAATGCCGTCAAAAAAGGAAGAAACATATACATGGATTCATTTTAGCGTACGACCACGCCATCAAAATGGTGGATTGCATAGAGAAATAGCGTATAAACAGAGTTAGCCAAGTTTATAAAGCGAATCCCAGCGTATGGCAGCAGATCAATACCGATATGACCCTAACCACGACATCGCACTAAATGTCCTGGGTGAGCCGATCGTCCCTTGCTCATTTGAGCCCCTCACCGGATTTTTTCGGGATGGCTGTTGCAAAAACGATGAGCAGGATTTAGGGAGTCATTTGGTTTGCGCCATCATGACAAAAGAATTTCTAGTCTTTAGTCTAGAGCGGGGTAACGATTTAATGACCCCTAGGCCTGAGTGGCAATTTCCGGGCTTAGTACCGGGCGACCAATGGTGCCTCTGCCTTAATCGCTGGAAAGAGGCGCTCGATGCCCAGTGCGCCCCCATGGTTCAGCTCGAGAGCACCAATATCAAAACCCTTGAGAAAATTGATTTAGATACGCTCAAGCAATACGCCGCTAAAGACAGCTTGCTTTAAATAATCCGTGTCTTGAGCACAGGTAAGCCAGCAACCTCACCCTCGAGCACGTCGCCTTTTTTAATCGGACCGACACCCGCTGGTGTTCCTGAAAAGATTAAATCACCGGCTTGCAGCGTAAATAACGTTGAGAGATAGGCAATGGTATCGGGCACATTCCAAATCAACTGATTGAGGTCGCCCTCTTGGCGCACTTCGCCATTGACCATCAACCGAATGCTCCCCTTTGATGGATGACCACACTGTGCAACCGGCACTAAGGCAGAGCATGGAGCTGATTGATCAAATGCTTTACCGGTGTCCCAGGGTCGTCCCATTTTTTTTGCCTCGCCCTGTAAATCACGCCGAGTCATGTCGAGGCCAACACCATACCCATACACGTGATCCAAGGCTTTATCGGCAGCGATATTGGCGCCGCCTATGCCAATCGCAACCACCATCTCGATTTCGTGGTGCACGTCATTCGATAGACTGGGGTATTGCATATTCGCTCCATCCGTCACAATCGCACTAGCCGGCTTCATAAAAAAGAATGGTGGCTCACGATCTGGATCGTGACCCATTTCACGGGCATGATCAGCATAGTTACGACCAACGCAATAAATGCGGTTGACTGCAAAGCGGCGGGTATCGCCTGCCACAGGCAAGGATGGCAAAGCGACTGGCTCAATCACATACTGGGTGCTCATAAAAACCTTTCTTTACTGCATCTACTGATGCGGGTGCTGAGGCACATCGCGATGCCGAATTTTTAAAAAGAGAATGCTACAAGACAAAATGAAGGTAATGGCATTGGCCGCAATAATAGGCCACTGACTTAACAAAATGCCGTACACCAGCCACAGAAAAACACCGAGCGTGAAAAAGCCATACATCGCCAATGAAACGCCGGCTAAATTACGGGTTCGCCAAGAGCGCCACGCTTGGGGCAAAAAGGCCAAAGTCGTTAGTACCGCAGCAATCGTGCCAATCGTATTTGTAAAATCCATGGCTTGATTGTATTGAGCTTTGCTTGGCTTAAGTCAATTAGGCGCCGAGCTGATCGGCTAAGTCATTAAAGTCGGTCGCGTGGAATGTAGTCCAACTCGCTCGCGGTAAATCCGGGTTGGCTTTTTTAGGTCCAAATTCCGCTGGGCGTTCTATGAATGCGGTTTTTAAGCCCAGCGCATGGGCTGCCGCCAAATCATCTTTATGCGATGCAACCAGCATGGTTTGCTCTGGGGGCAGGTCAAATGTTTGACCGACACCCAGGTAGGTTTCTGGATCAGGCTTGTAGTGCCGAAACACTTCGGCCGATAAAATCAAGTCCCAAGGCAGGCCAGCATTTTTAGCCATATCGGCAAGCAAACCCAAGTTTCCATTCGATAAGGTCACGATCGTAAATTGGCGCTTAAGGCGAGTTAAGCCAGAAACGCTATCAGGCCACGCAGCAAGGCGATGCCAGACTAAATTGAGATCTCGCTTTTGCTCCTCGCTCAGCGAAGTAATGCCAAAATCCAGTAGTACCTGATCCAAGATCATGCGATGCAAATCATCGATGCGCGTCCACGGCAGCTCGCCCGAACGAACGCGCGCCATGGCTGGGCGATAGCCATTACGCCACGCGCTGGCAAAATCGACCGGGTCAACCGATAGTCCTAAGCTACTAACTTCACGCACGATCGATCCATGCCAATCTACCACCGTACCAAAAACATCAAATGCCAACACCTTCACTTGGCTGGCGGGGGAAGATGGATTCACGGTGATGCTCCTTGGCGTTCTACTTGATTTGGTATTTTGATTTTAGCTACTTTCGGGCTCTAGCAGTCGCAGCGCGGTAACCCACCTGCTTTGCGGCTAATGCCTGAAGGGATTGAATAAATTTTTGGATCGGTTTGCTCGCATGAACTTTAGTAGACATCGCTAAATAGAACGTCTCTTCCTCCAGCGGCACAAAACCCAAACGAAATTGCGCCGCGATGTACTTGAGGCCCAGTGCCGCATCAGCAGTGCCAGCCACGATTGCGGTAGCCACGGCGGTATGCGTAAACTCTTCATGGCGATATCCCCGAATGCGATCGCTACGAATACCTTCCTTTTCCATCAAGGTATCAAGGAGTAAGCGTGTGCCCGCCCCCTTTTGTCGATTGATAAAACGCACCTCGGGCCGAGCTAAGTCCACTAGTTTTTTTATTCGCAAGGGGTTACCGGTGGATACCATCAGCCCTTGCGTACGTCGCATCAGTGGATAGGCCAGCATGCCGGCGCTTTTTAAATGGGCCTGCACTTGCAACAAACTATCCTGATCCGGCAAATGAAATCCAGCAATATCGGCATCGCCACTCAGCAGTCGTTCGAGTGCTTGACCTGATCCCATAGTTTGATAATCAATATGAGCGGATCCATCGATGACCTGCTCAATTAATGGATCGCTACTGCTGCAAAAAACCCAGCGCATTGGCCGAGGATTAATCAATGATGAGAGCTCACCGGATAGTCGCCTCACTTCATCTTGACTGACGCGATCAAAGCGGCGCTCCATTTCAGCGACGGAGTTTAAAAATGATTCTGCTGCCGGACTAAGCTTTGAGCCATGACCTTTGGTACTAAGCAATAAGGGAGTGCCTAAGGCCTTTTCTGCCACCTTGATTTGGTTCCATAACGTCCGATACGAGACGTCGAGTGCCTCTGCTGCCGATTGAATCGTTTTCCCGCGCTGGACCTCCCGCAATAGGGTGGCGATGGAGGATAAATCCGTGGATGAATGGCTTTTACCTGACGATTCCAGCATCAGGACCGGCTTAATCGCAATATTCATAACAGCTCATATGTAATTAATTGCATATTGATTTATACAATGGAAGCATGAATCATACCAATTACTTTTGAAAGGATGATTCCATGTCGCTTTATAAAAAATACTCTAGCTTTGGCACTGTTGCCCTATTGGCTTTTGGTTTATTGATTGGAGGCGGACCGACTACAGCGCAAGCCCAGAAAAGCATTTTGGTTTCTTCGACCACATCAACTGAGCAGTCCGGCTTATTCGGTCACATTCTTCCCGTATTTACCAATAAAACGGGCATTGCCGTCAAAGTGGTTGCAGTGGGTACTGGCCAAGCACTGGACATCGGTCGCCGCGGCGATGCTGATGTGGTTTTTGTCCATGACAAAGTAGCGGAAGAGCTATTTGTATCGCAAGGGTTTTCCGATAAACGCCAAGAAGTGATGTTTAATGACTTTGTTTTGTTGGGGCCTAAAGCAGACCCTGCCAAAATTGCAGGCGGAAAAGACATTCAAGCAGCACTCAAGAAAATTGCCGATAGCAAGTCTGCTTTTGTGTCGCGCGGCGATAAGAGTGGCACCCATGCAGCAGAGTTACGCTATTGGAAAGGTGCGGGGGTTGAAGTCAACGCAAACCTACCTTGGTATAAAGAAACCGGATCGGGCATGGGTCCTGCTTTGAATACCGCATCGGGCATGAACGCCTACATCTTGGCTGACCGAGGCACCTGGCTTTCATTTAAGAATCGGGGTGATCTCGCCATTTTGGTTCAAGGCGATCCCAAGCTCTTTAACCAGTATGGCGTGATGTTGGTTAGCTCCGAAAAGTTCCCCAATGTGAAAAAAGCCGATGGTCAGGCATTTATCAATTGGTTGGTTTCAAAAGAAGGGCAAGATACGATTGCATCGTATAAGGTAGGCGGCGAACAGCTGTTCTTTCCGAACGCAAAATGATGGTGCAGTAAATATCATTAAAGGCCCGCATTGCGGGCCTTGTTTTTTAGTAAGCAAGGATTTTTAATTAGGGCGGATCGTCTTTTTTGGGAGTTACCCCAATTGCACTAAATTGGTGCATGTTTGCGCTGATGCCTGTTTTTAAGAAAAGTTCAAAATAAATCAAAAGTTTTGTTAACTTAATCAAAAGTCAATGCGTTATTTGCCTCATAGGAGATAAATATGCGTAAAAGACTACATAAATGGGCCCAAGTAGCCCTGCTGATTCGTGAAACCAAGGCATCGGGTATCCCTGCCAGCAATTTACTTGATCCTGCGTCGCTGGAGATGCTGCAACGCTATGTCCGCGTAATGGGCGTCCAGTTTGCCGCTCAATTCATGGCTAGCCCCAGTTTTTGCCAAGAATAAGGCAGAAGTAATTGTTCGGCACTCAGCCGATAGTGATGCAAAAGGCCCTTTGGGGCCTTTTTTTCGTCTTGATCGGTACACTTTAGGAATGACTTCAATCACCCCCATATCCCAGACCAATGATTCGCTCAACGCTTTCTTGGTCGAACCCGAAACCCTGCTGGCCGCCTTTGCAGGTCTAGACGGCCTGATTATTGATGCGCGCTCACCGGAGGCTTTTGCTGCGGGCCACATTCTCGGAGCGATTTCCGTTTCCACCTACGATTACTTTGTCCCAAATACCAAGCCCGAAGGCATGCGTGCTTTTGCTAGTCAAGCAGCAGCACTCTATGGCGCTGCTGGCATCAGTTTGGACACCCCCATTGTGGTCTATGACGACGATACCGGGGTGCGCGTTGCCAGGGAGTGCTGGTTACTGGAATACCTCGGGCACCGTAATGTGCGTTTACTGCATGGCGGTCTAAATGCATGGAAGCAGTGTGGCGGCCCGATCAGTACATCGCCGCATGCTGCGCAGCCCACCCTGTTTGAGACCAAACTCGATGCCGCTGGCTTTGTATCTGCGGATGAGATTACAGCCGAACTGAATCACCCAAAGCGCGTAGTCATCGATGTGCGCGATGAGCTTGAGCATGATGGCCTGGATCACACCGCTTGTTGTGAGCGCCGTGGTCATGTCCCTGGCGCGGTTTGGATTCATTGGTCGGAATTTTTAGATCGCGGCCGCTTTAAATCAGCAGAAGCCATTCGGGGCTTGTTGCAGAGTCGCGGCATTAGAGAGGATGATGAAATGGTGCCCTACTGCCATCGCGGAGCCCGCTCAGCAAATACGTATTGGGCGCTGCGTTTGGCTGGGTATGCACAGGTCCGCAATTACATCGGCTCGTGGCACGAATGGTCGGCTAGACCTGAGCTGCCGCTAGAGCTTGGGCACAGGCAAAGCCGCTAGACCACGCCCATTGAAAGTTATGCCCCCCCAGGTGGCCAGTGACATCAACGCATTCGCCAATAAAGTACAGGCCTGGATGTGCTTTTGCCATCATGGTTTGACTATCCAGCGCTTTGGTATCAACACCACCGAGCATCACCTCTGCTTTTTTCCAGCCCAGGGTGCCAGCAGGCTTCACCGTCCACTGTTGTAAAGCTGCTTTCAGGGCTTGCCGATCTTTTTTACCAACTTCTGCCCACTTACGACCGAGTAGCGACTGCTGCTCTGCAAATGCTTTTGCCAAACGCTGAGGCAAGACCATCGCCAAAATCGTTTCAGTTTGCTTTAAGCGATTATCTGGATCATCGAATAAGGCATCGCAATTGAACTGCTTGCCTTTTACGTCATGTGCGCCCAGCCAATTGACTGCGATGGACTCCCCTTCAATCCAATAGCTGCTCGCTTGCAATACTGCGGGTCCAGATAAGCCCTTGTGCGTGATGAGCAGGTCTTCCTGAAAATCGCCGTGTCCATAACGCTGTGCTTTGGTGCCGGCGGTAATTCGTACGGGCACACTTAAACCGGCGAGCGTACTTAAGTGCGTGAATTCATCGGACGTAAAGGAGAGTGGTACCAATGCTGGGCGCACTGGTACAACAGCCAAGTCAAACTGCTTCGCAATATTCAGTGCGTAGTCGCTTGCACCAATCGCCGGCACTGGCAGTCCGCCTGTGGCCATTACTACGGCTTTAGCGCGCTCTACACCCTGATTGGTTTTAATCTCCCATCCCCCATGCACAGACTGGATTTGCTCTACGGATACGGGATTACGAATCGTGACACCGCCCTGCTGGCATTCCGCAAAGAGCATCGCAATAATGTCTTTCGCAGAGTCATCGCAAAAGAGTTGGCCCTGGTGTTTTTCATGGTGCGGTATGCGATAGCGTTTTACGAGTCCAATAAAATCAGAGGAAGAGTAGCGCGCTAATGCGCCCTTCACAAAATGGGGATTGCAGGATAAGAAATGCGCTGGGGTGCTATTGATATTGGTGAAATTACAGCGACCGCCGCCGCTAATCCGAATTTTTTCGCCAAGTACAGCAGCATGATCTAACACCAAGACTTTTTTGCCAAGCTGACCCGCAATGCCTGCGCAAAAGAGCCCCGCTGCACCCCCTCCAACCACAATCGCGTCCCATGGGGCACTCAATTGAGTTCGTACCAATCTGCGATGTAGTCCCAAGCCTCTTCGGCGCTATCGACAAAATGAATTAACTGCATATCGGCTGCATCAATCACGCCATAATCAATGAGCTTTTGAAATCCCAATACCTCATCCCAAAATGACTTACACACCAAAATAATGGGGAAGCGCTCCACCTTGTTGGTTTGCATGAGCGTGACAACTTCAAATAGCTCATCCAAAGAACCAAAGCCACCTGGATACACCACAATGCTACGGGCCCGAATCATGAAATGCATTTTGCGCAAGGCAAAGTAATGAAAGCGTATGCTCAGGCCTGGGGTTAAGTAGGGATTGGGTGTTTGTTCGCGTGGCAAGCTGATGTTAAAACCAATGGATAAGTCACCCATCTCAAAAGCGCCTCGATTAGCCGCCTCCATAATGCCGGGGCCACCACCAGTACAGATTACGAGCTTGTCGGCATTGCTTTCTTGTTTTAGATTGTATTTCGCCACTAAGCCGCCAAAGCGCCTGGCTGACTCATAAAAATGCGCACCTTTTTGAGCTTTTTCGGCGGCACTTTTTTCGGCTGGTGTTTTTGCTTGCGCAAGCATTTCTGCGGCGCGCTCTGGACTATAAAAGCGGGTTGAGCCAAAAACCACCACGGTGTTCTCAATGCCCATTTCGCGGAGTAATAAATCGGGCTTTAATAGCTCGAGCTCAAAACGAATGCCTAAGGTTTCGCGGCGGGATAAAAAAGCATCGTCGTCGTATGCGAATTTGTAAGAGTCGTGCGCCTGGCTCGAGTCTGACGCAGAAGCGCTGGGCTCGGAAAGCTTTGCTAAGTCAGTAATGCTAACGGGGGTGGTGCGGCGGAGCGTATTGCCCATAAGCAATCCAATGCAGTCGGAATAGACCCATTGTAGTCAGATTAAAACGAGCAATCCTCAATCGGATGTGAAGCAGGCTGAGTTGAAGCAACGTTTACCATCTCTGGCTTTCAGAATACACTGAAGCATTCATAAACGCTAAGGCGATGGGCTGATTGAACTTGATGCAATCACTAAATATCCCCCCAATACCGATCGACGCATTAGGCCTAGCCAAAAAATTACAGCGCCTGCCCGATACCAATAAAGCCCACTCCGGCAAGGTGCTATGCATTGGCGGATCGATTGGCATGGCTGGCGCCCTCCTTCTAACAGCAAAATCGGCCTTGTACAGTGGTGCGGGTTACACCATGTTGTGTATGCTGGATAGCCATTCGGCGCACGCGCTTGCCGGGCAGCCTGAGCTCATGATTGAGAATGCGCAAGTGACCAATCTGGAGTGCGATCCCATCGCGCACTTGCAACGTATCCAGCCCAATGTGATTGCCATTGGTCCCGGACTGGGCTCCACGCCGCTAGCCAAAGCATGGCTCGGTGCAGTTCTGAGAGACTACGCAGCCCTGTCTTCGCTCGGCGCAATTGTCTGCGATGCGGATGCGCTCAACTTAATTGCTGCGGATGAGGCCTTAGGCGCAGCGCTTCAGAACTGCAAACTACCTTGCATCTTGACGCCCCACCCTGGCGAGGCGGCGCGCTTACTTCACAGCAGTAGCGCCGAAATTCAAGCTGATCGCATAGGCAGCCTTCGTGCGCTGGTGGCCTGGAGCAAGCACATTGTGATTCTGAAAGGCCAGCACACTCTACTTGCCTCACCCGCTGAGGAAATGCGAGTATGCAATCGCGGCAATCCGGGTTTAGCAGTGGGCGGTTCGGGCGATGTTTTAACCGGGCTGATCGCCTCCTTGCTAGCCCAAGGCATGGATAAGAGTCTCACCCCCTGGGAGGCAGCTTGCCTTGGCGTTGAAGTGCATGCCCTAGCAGCCGATCGATTGCTCGCCAAATTAGGTGGGCCGATTGGCATGACCCCAAGCGAACTCATCCTGGAAATAAGACAGGTACTCAACGACCTGCTATAAAAGCGGCATGTCTTTTTTTTCAAGTACAGAGCAGCGGCGACTTTACCTCACCGGCATCCTAATGGCCGGAATGGGGTCGATCCTTTTTTCTGGTAAAGCCATCTTAATCAAGCTGGCCTATTCCTATGGAACAGACCCAGAGACCTTACTGGCATTGCGTATGATTTTTGCCCTGCCTCTATTTTGGTCACTTTACTATTGGCAAGTGCGCAGCAAACCGATGAGTCCCATATCGACGCTGGATACGCTCAAAGTATGCGGCCTCGGGTTTTTAGGCTACTTTTTATCGAGCTACCTCGATTTTTTGGGGCTGCAATACATTTCCGTGGGGCTTGAGCGCATTATTTTGTACCTCACTCCGACCCTCGTTTTATTGATTTCTTTCTTTGTCTTCAAAAAAAGGATCTCCCGAATTCAGTGGCTGGCATTGATAACCGGCTACCTTGGCGTCACGCTGGTATTTATTCAGGATGTCGCCATCCTTGGCGGTGATGCATGGCTTGGAATGGTCCTGGTTTTTGCCAGCGCCTGTGCCTATGCCGCTTATATGATTGGCTCCGGCGAGATGGTACGGCGCATAGGCAGTGTTCGCTTGGTAGTGTTTGCTAGCACTGCTTCAGCTGTCTGCAGCGTCATCCAGATCTTGTTTTACAGTCCAAGCAGCATTTTTACCCAAGCTCCAGAGATTTATGGACTGAGCTTAATCAATGCCAGCATCTGCACTGTCATCCCGATGACGATGATCGTTGTTGCGATTAATCGCCTTGGCTCCCCTTTAGTGGCACAAGCTGGCATTGTTGGGCCGATTGCCACTATTTTTATGGGCTGGCTAGTACTCTCCGAAACGGTCAGCTTGCTGCAGATTGGCGGCATGATCATCGTCATGGCTGCAATGTGGCTACTGGTCAAAAATGATCCCACGGATAAAGCCATCTTAGCCAAATCGACTGAGGTCGATAGTCGCTGAGAACGGGTGTTGCGCTATTGCTAAAATGAATTAAAAGGATAAAAAAATATGACCGCGAGCAATCAACCCATTTCTTTTAAAAATTATGAATACGCACGCAATGCACTTCTAGAGCGTCGCGAAATTGCATTCTTAGATGTGCGCGAAGAAGGTCCTCATGCAGAAGAGCATCCTCTGTTTGCTGCCAACTTCCCTCTCTCTCGCATCGAGTTTGATGCTTATGCAAAGCTCCCCAGGCGCGATGTGCCGATTGTGACCATCGATGAGGGCGAAGGTTTTGCCGAGCTAGCTGCGCAGCGCCTGATTGCATTGGGGTATAGCAATGTCTCGATCTTCGAAGGGGGTATTCGGGCCTGGGATGCCGCGGGCGGCGAATTGTTTCGGGACGTCAATGTACCTAGCAAGTCCTTCGGCGAGCTTGTGGAATCCAAGCGCCATACGCCATCCTTCTCAGCAGAAGAAGTTAAGCAGCGCATCGATGCCAATGAAGACATGGTGGTGCTGGACGTGCGCCGCTTTGATGAATACAACACCATGAGCATCCCTACTGGGATTAATGTTCCGGGCGCCGAGCTCGTTTTGCGTGTAAAGGAAATTGCGCCCAATCCAAAAACCCAGATTATTGTGAATTGCGCTGGCAGAACACGCAGTATCTTAGGAACGCAATCCTTAATTAATGCGGGCATTCCAAACCCAGTGCATGCCTTGCGCAATGGCACGATTGGTTGGAAATTGGCAGGCCAAGCCTTAGATGTCGGTCAAACCCGCCGCTTTTCCGATGTTCAGCCTGACACCGCAGCGGAGGCTGCACAGCGGGCTCGCTCCGTGGCTGATCGGGCTAAAGTAAAACGCGCACAGTTAAGTGATGTACAGGAATGGCAAAAGCAGAGTGGGCGTACCAGCTACTTTTTTGATACCCGCACCCCAGAGGAATATGAATCAGGTCATCTTCCCGGCTTTCGCTCTGTTCCGGGCGGGCAGCTAGTACAAGAGACTGAAATGGTTGCGCCAGTGCGGGGCGCTCGGATTGTTTTGGCCGATCCCAGTGGTGTACGGGCTGATATGGCGGCATCGTGGCTTGCCCAAATGGCTTGGGATGTGTATGTAGTGGATGGTCTAGAGGCCCATGATTTAACTGAGCGCGGCGCTTGGAAAAACCCAGTGTCCCCCTTGCCCAAAGTGGACTACATCGATGTAGCCGCACTGACTCAGCTACAAGCATCAAATAAAGAAGTGCTGGTGATTGATTTCAGTACCCATGCTTTCTATGTTCGCGGCCACATTCCAGGAGCATGGTTTGCCCTCCGCTCCGAATTGACTGAGGCAATGAAATCAATTCCAAGTGCAGATCATTATGTGCTCACGAGTACGCCTCCCGAGCTCGCCGTCTTCGCTGCCGTGGAAATGCAAGCCTGCTCTGGTAAGGCGGTATCTGTATTGCAGGGTGGTAATGCCGAATGGAGCAAGGCTGGCCACCCACTGGAGAAAGGCGAAACCCATCTCGCTTCACCTGCGCGTGATCGCTATAAACGTCCCTATGAAGGAACTAACATTGGTCCAGAGGCAATGCAGGCTTACCTGGATTGGGAATTCGGTTTAGTTGCTCAGCTCGGCAAAGATGGAACCCATCATTTCTGGGTCTTATAAGAAAAACGCCACCCCGAGTTTAGGGTGGCGGTGATTGCATTACCGATCAAAGATCAGAAGGAAAGACTAGAAAACTTACGCTTTCTTTTTAGCTGACTTTTTAACAACCTTTTTGGCAGCAGGTTTTTTTTCTGGCGCTTTCTTGGCTGCCGGCTTTTTAGCTACAGAAGACTTTGCGCTGCCAGCACCGCTGCGACTAGATAGGCTGCTGATGTTTTTTTCAGCCGCTTCCGCTGCCTCATTAATAACACGGCGCCCTTCCTTGAATGCCTTTTCGCCGGCACGCGACAAGTCACGCGCCACTTTGGCCAAATGCTCACCACCGGCAGGCATTTTTTTCTCAACATCTTCAAGCCATCCAGAAAGGGATTCGCGCGCCTTCTCCAAATACTTTTCTGCCTCATCCGCAGCGTCATCGCCCATCTCGCGCAGCATGCCTTTTACTTTTTTATGATAGACATGCATGCGATCGGCGGCAGCCTGCGTTGCCTCTTCCTGCAGGAGCTTCAAACTCTCAAGGTCATTTTTGGCTGCTGTTTTAGCAAAGCGCAAGGCATGGTCCATATTGTGCTTTAGCTCATTGGCATGGTGCTCGCTCAGTTGCTTGGCGGTATCGAGTAATTTATGCGAAAGCGTAAAGAGCTCTTTTGCTTTTTTTTGCTGCCACTCTTGAATGTCGTGTTGGTTCATTGCAGATCCTTTCGGGAGTCGTGATTTTTATAAAGCATCACCTACCACTCTAAACCGAAACAGGAAGGCTGCCAAGCCTTGCTTATTAAAGGGATGACGGTTTTTTGACAGTCTGCTTGCTTTGTCTACAGCGGTCAGAACAGTACTTCACCTCATCCCAAACCTTTTCCCACTTTTTTCGCCAATTAAAGGGCCTGCCACAGCAAACACAGTCTTTGCTAGGCAGGTCACCCTTCTTACGCATTCCCATAGTTAATCTGGATTAAGCCTGTTCTACTTAAATACTGGACTTAAAGACTAGGGTAATCGGTGTAGCCTTTTTCATCGCCACCATAAAAGCTAGCGCGATCGTATGGATTGAGCGCTGCATTTTGCGCAAAGCGCTCGGCTAAATCGGGATTAGCAATGTAAATGCGGCCATAGGCAATGGCATCGGCAAGGCCGGCTTCCAATTCTGCTTCGCCGGTCTCTTTAGTGTATCCACCGGCACTGATGAACTTGCCATGAAACGCTTTACGAAAGAGAGCCGATGCATTGGGCGCTGCTGCATCGACCTTGTCGTTACCGCCTGCAGTAGTGGCACGTGGCTCGATCATGTGCAGATAAGCCAAACCCAATGGATTGAGTTTGTCGATAACAGCCGTAAAGAGCGTCAATGGATCGCTATCGGCAATGTCATTGAAACTGCCATAGGGTGATAAACGAACGCCAATCCGGTCATATGAAAACACCTCGCTGACGGTTTTTAATACCTCGATTAATAAGCGCGAGCGATTTTCAATCGAACCGCCGTACTGATCGGTACGTTGATTGGTTTTATCTTGCAAGAATTGGTCCAGCAAATAACCATTGGCGGCATGAACCTCGATGCCATCAAATCCGGCTTTTTTAGCATTGAGCGCCGCATTACGAAAATCAGCGAGCAGCTGTGCAATATCGGCTTCGCTCACGGCCTTGGGGGTTTCATAATCGTGCAATTGCCAATCGGCGCCATACGTTTTACCAGCAAGTGCAATTGCCGAAGGAGCGACAGGCAATCCTTCATTGGCATGCAATGAGGAATGGGAAATGCGGCCAACGTGCCAAAGTTGCGACACAATCAAACCGCCTTTAGCGTGGACTGCCGCAACAATTTCTGTCCAAGACTCAGTTTGTGCCTCTGAATAAATGCCCGGTGTGGCTGGGTAGCCTTTGCCTAAGGGGGAGATTTGAGTTGCTTCGGTAATCATCATGCCGGCACTCGCGCGCTGACTGTAGTAAGTCTTGGCTAGAGGACTAGGTACATCGCCATCGATGGCGCGCATGCGTGTCAGTGGCGCCATAACTAAGCGATTCTTGAGTGCCAAGGAACCCAGTGAAACGGGGCTAAGAAGTTCTAAGTGGGTCGACATGCATACTTCCTTAATAAAAACGGGGTGAATCAAATGAATCTGATCGTAACAAGAATGGCATTTATTTGCTTGATGCTGTAGTGCGCACTGTACGACCAGTACGCCTGGTGATGGCTGGTGCGCTAAATTGAT
>JBIJAM010000068.1:0-4969 GCA_044345755.1 Polynucleobacter sp.
GGATTCGTCCAGAAGGAGCGCTCAATCGACTCACCCGATGCGGTAAAAAAGCCACCCGGAATATCATTGCGATCAAGCCAGAAGGCACTTGCAAGCACCTCTTGACTCAGGGTGTTGATAATTTCAACGGCCCAGATTTGAGCCCAGCGATCACGATCACCAAAGTCCACAATCAGTCGAACCTGATTGGCATTAATCGCAGTAGTCGGACTGTCTTCGGGGTACAACTGCTTAACGATGGAGTTCAACTCCCAGACTAACTCGACCGGCAAAATATCGCCCACTTTTTTGGCGTCATACAAGACGTCCGATAGGGATAGCTCTACCTCCACCAAATTGGGAGACTGCGATTGCAGGCGGTCTTCTTGGGTTAAGAATCCACCAAAGGCCGATGGTGTGAAGGTCAGGATTTGCGTGCGGGCATCGCGTATGGGACCATTCATGATGCTGAGGGAATCAAAACGATTGCGTTTGCCAAATGCGACTGCGTATGGAATGCAATTGCCGCGAAGCTCAGAAAAGAAACTGCGCGTTTGATTTTGGAAGAATTCAAAAAAGACCGGATCATTGATTCCCAGGCGTGCGGGTAAATTACCATCCAACGAATCCGTTTTAATGCAGCCGCGCTGCACCCTAAAATCAAGGCTGTTACTGAGATCAGATGCCAAGTCACTTTCTTTGCTGGTATCAACGAGGCTGGAATTTGTTGGCGCAAGGGATTGACTGGGCCGACGAGGCGCCTTAATTCCAGTTTGCTTGGAATTATTTTTAACAATCACCTTACTCCGCGTGGGGGTGGTTTGCGCATGCGCCGCAGATGGTGCAATTAGTACGCTCACATATCCAACTGCGGCCAGCGCCACGCCGAAATGGATGCCATGGGTTTTGAGGCCGCGCAGAAGGGTGGGCAAGAACAGATTCACCCCCTGATTATCTAATATTGTGTCCCGAGTGTCAGATTATGATTTTGCGGTGCAACATATTGAAGCAATTGCTTAACGTCAAATGTCGCCTGCTTAATTGTGTCTACAATCTTTTTTTCTGACAAGGAGTTGCCATGCCCATTATTGAATCAATCCAGGTAGCCGCGGTAAGCGTGCCATTGGATAAGGTCACCTCATTTTCAACTCGTACCGTTTCAGAGCGCCACTACTGCATCGTCAAGGTTCGGAGCAAAGAGGGGATTGAGGGCATTGGATTTTGTTATGTCGGGAGTGCGGGCGGCGAAATTGCCAAAGTGGCAGTTGAGCAATTGCTCGCCAAAAAACTAATTGGCCAAAACAGTCACCGCTCCGAGGGCCTATGGATGGAGATGTACGATGAATCCATTTTGCAAGGCCGTGCCGGCTCGGTGATGCGCGCTATCTCGATTTTAGATACAGCCTTATGGGATCTCAATGCACGCTCAGCCGGTTTACCGCTGCACCAGTATTTGGGATCAGTAGTAGAGGACCGGGTACCGGCTTATGCCAGCGGTGGCTACTATTTAGAAGGCAAAACCCCCGCCAAGCTAGGCAAGGAGATGGAGTCCTATGTCAAACAAGGCTTCAAGGCCGTCAAAATGAAAGTCGGTCGCCTTTCCCCAAGAGAGGAAGAAGAGCGAGTCCGAGCGGCCCGCATTGCCATTGGTGATGATGTATTACTCACACTCGATGCAAATAATGCATGGCGTGATTTGCCAACTGCCCTCGAGTACATCCGCCGATTCGAAGACTACAACCCATACTGGATTGAAGAGCCGTTCTCACCCGATGCGATTGATTTGCATGCTGCCCTCGCGCAGCGGACCACCATCAATGTTGCGACTGGCGAGATGGAGGCGGGACGTTGGCGCTTCAGAGAGTTAATTGAAGCCGGTGGCGCATCGATCCTGCAATCGGATGCGGCCGTGTGCGGTGGCATTACCGAGTGGCGCCGGATCTCAGCATACGCTGACTGCAAGGGCGTTACGGTCTGTCCGCACTGGATGCATGATTTGCACGCACCACTGGTTGCGGCAACACCGAATGCCCGCTTCGTTGAGTTCTTCCTCGACGATCAGGTGCTGAATTTCCGTAACTTAATTAATAAGCAATTGACCTTTAAAAATGGCGATTTGATCTTGCACAAAACCCCTGGATTGGGTTTTGAATTCGATGAAAAAGCGATTCAAAAGTACGCTAGCAAAACGGCTTGGAGCAAAATTACGAAGTAATCCAATTACCTTGGCGATCTAGCTAAGACCTACAAAAGAATAATGCCCGCGCGAAGCGGGCATTATTTTGATCAAAACAATACTGAAGACCGAATGAAAAAGCCTTAGGCGATTGCCGGAGGCCTCTGACGGCGGTTACGAATGATTTGAGAGAGCAGAACCAAGCCAAAGCCGATGAATCCGCCAATGTCGGCCTCATTGGTTGGATAAGCCAGCGCTACGCCGGATGCAATCATGGCGATACGCTCCACACGATTGGTCTTCTCAATAAACCAGCCTTGCAAACCACCCGCAAGACAAATAATTCCGGCAATCGCCGTAAAGGTAATCCAAGCGATCTCACTCCAATTCGCTTGCTCCAGCGCAGCGGTGGAGCCCATCAGCAACAAACTAACGCCTGATTTATCCAGCACAAACATAAATGGCACCAAAATGGCTGGGGCAACGTATTTCCAGGACTGCAGGGTTGTTTTGTATGGATCACCCTTACAGATCGCGGCAGCCGCAAACGGCGATAGGGCAGTGGGTGGCGATACTTCGGAGAGGACGGCGTAATAGAAAATGAACATGTGCGCTGCAAATGCGGGCACGCCTAAATTAATCAGGGCGGGGGCTGCGATAACGGCGCAAATAATATATGACGCTGTGACGGGTACAGCGAGACCAACAACCCATACCACTAAGGCAGTGAAGATGGCGGTGAGCAGTAAGGAACCGTCCGCATACTGAATCACAATCGAACTAAATTTGAGACCCAAGCCAGTGAGGGTAACGGTGCCTACGATAAGACCGGCGCCTGCGCAGGTTGCTGCAATCGAAATAACACCAGTAGAGCCCGCAGCCAATGATTTGGTTAAGTTGGAGTTGTATAGGCCAGACAGAATCGGCATCTTGCCTTTAAACCAAGCGTACGGAATGATTGCCGTATCTTCGCGCAACATGCTGGTAAGGGCGGAGACCACGGTTGCAGCAAACACAGACATGACGGGAGAGAAGCCCATCAACATGAACACCACAATTGAAATCAGCGAAAAGAAGTGAAACCAATACTTCTTAGTGAGCTGCCATGCAGATTCTGCAGATTCAAAATGAATGCTCTTCATCTTGTACTTACGTACATCGATCTCAACCATGACAAAGAGGCCAAGGTAGAACAAGATGGTTGGAATGCACGCCATTAAGAGCACATCCAAATAGGAAATCTTCAAAAAGTCAGCGATTAAGAAAGCGGCAGCGCCGAGTACCGGAGGAGAAATAATCGCGCCAAGACCACCTGCTGCTAGTAAGCCACCTGCTGCATTTTTTTCGTAACCGACTTTATCCAGCATGGGTGCGGCAACGGAGCCAACAGTCACAGTCGTGGCAACGCCAGAGCCAGAGGGGCCGCCGAGTAAGAAAGAGGACAGCACAATCGTGCGACCTACACCAGAGGATTTGCCGCCCATGGCAGCAAAGGAAAAATCAATAAAGAACTTACCGGCGCCGGTAAATTGCAAAAAGGCGCCAAAGATCGTAAACAAAATAATGAGGGTTGCAGACACATCAATCGCAGTGCCGTAGATGCCCTCTAGCGTCATGTACATAAAGCCGACGAGGCGATCTAATTCGTACCCTTTGTGGGTCCATGGCGCGGGCAAATGATTGCCAAAAAGGGCATACAGCAAGAAACACACGGTGACACCAACTAGGATCATGCCGTTCGTACGGCGCACACCCTCCAAAATAAGGAGAATTAAAGCAATACCTAAATAAACATCCTTGGGGTCGGGTGCAGTGTTGCGATCGGTGAAGTCATCGCCACCACTCAAAACGTAATACGAAATATAGATTGCAAGGAGACTAAAAATAACGTCCCACCACATCAATCGATTCTTGAAGCGATTGGAAATTGGAAAACTCAGAAACAGTAAGAAAAGAACTAAAGCAACGTGCACAACCCGTAACTGGTGGGTTGGCACGATGTAATAGGCGGCATATAAATGAAACAAGGACATGCCCACAGCAACCAGGACTATAAATTTAGCCAATAGCCCTTTGTAGTCATTGGAGTCACCTTCTTCCTGCTTAATGAAGGCGTCTAACTTCTCTTGTGTTGCTGTATCAATTGCTGCTTGGGTCATGTCCCTGCCTAATTTTCTATCTTCAATTCAAACTACATTGGCATTCAGGCAATTAATTTACCTTGATGCCTTTTTCTTTAAAGTACTTTAAGGCGCCTGGATGATACGCAACTGGTGTTGAGCCTGCCTTTTGATTCTCAAGCTTCACATTACGATACTCTGCATGCGAACGAACCAACTCCAATTGATTATCAAATATAGCCTTGACGATCTTGTAGGCTTCGGCATCCGACATGGCTGCACTGACAACCAAAACGTTGGCAACAGCAGCAACGTTATTGTCTTTTGCCATGCCGCTATAGGTTTGCTTTGAGATGGTCGATGGGAAATACAAGTTACCGTATTTCTTGTTCATTGCAGGCACTTCTGCAGAAGTGTCTACCATGACAATTTTCATGCCAGGGCTGTTGGCTAAATCGGTGACCGCTGCAGTTGGTAAACCACCAACCCAAAAGAACGCATCAATCTTACGATCTTTAACGGCATTGACAGACTCAGCAACGCTCAAACGCTCGCGTTTCACATCTTTGTTTGGATCTAAGCCAGCTGCCTCTAAGAGACGGAAGGCCATCACTTCGGTAGCGCTGCCGGGCGAGCCAGTGCTAACGCGCTTGCCTTTGAGGTCTTGCATGGTTTTAATGCCAGTGGATTCCAC
>JBIJAM010000069.1:0-4785 GCA_044345755.1 Polynucleobacter sp.
AGCGCTGCTGCCAGTGCGAGCCAGATGAATGAGAAGAGCAACATACCTCCAACCGTGGAGTCCATGTCAATTAACGATTAATTTTGCGCAGACGCTCTGCTGGAGTCACGATGTCAGTCAAGCGAATACCGTAACGGTCATTCACGATCACAACCTCGCCCTGCGCAACTAAACATCCATTCACCACAACCTCAAGGGGCTCACCCGCCAAAATATCCAATTCAATCACTGAGCCATAGGTTAGGTTAAGTAAGTTGCGGATTTGCATTTTGGCTCGGCCCAGCTCCACCGTTACCTGAACGGGCACATCCATCACGAGATCAATTTCATTGAAATCGGGGTTGGCGCGTGTGCCCTCTTCTAAATTATTAAAGGTGGCTTTACGCAAGGAGCCGGATACATCGGCGCTGGTCATTGATTTCGCTAAATCGTTGTCGTTTTCAGCCATGGTGATTCCTTATTCTGTGCTTTCTCGGTGCTTTATTGGCCATCGGGCGCTAAACCATCCGCCGCTGCACTTATTGTATCGCTTGGGCTGGCAGTTGCGGGTGCTTGAACCTGACTTTGGGCGGCCTCTGGAAGTTGTTCATACAGCTCGCCTTTTTCAGCGCTCCGCATCATGCTAGGGCCAAGGCGTGCGCTTTCAAGGGGGCTCTTGAGAAACTCCGTCGGATGTTGGATCGTACCAACCTTGACCGAATAACGACCATCCTTGGTGCCATATTGACCCTTGATCACCGGTAAGCCATCGACATACACCGTGACCGGGTCATTAATCTCAATGGGAATGATGTCCCCAACCGAAAGGGACGTAATTTCACGGAGCAACATCTGTTTACGTGCCAATACCGCTACTGCCGTGACGGGCGCCTCGTGCACCTGATCATTTAACAAGTCAGTCCAGTGCTGATCGGGTTCGGTCGCAAAGCCCTGCATATTGTTGTACAAAATGCTTTTGACTGGTTCGAGCACCCAAAACGGAATGCACAGATCAATGTCACCCGGCCGGCCATTAATTTCAATCGTGAACTTGGAATGCAACACCATCTCGCCTGGGGATGTGATCTTGGCAAAACCAAAGTTGGTCTCTTGGCGCATGAAATCAAACTTAATTTCGTAAACCGATTTCCATGCCTTTTCGTATTCACTTAAAAAGGCATCGACTAAGCGTCGAATAATGCGCAATTCAGTAGCTGTGTATTCACGTAAATTGAGGCGCGGAGCCAAGCGCCCCTCGCCGCCAAACATATTGTCAATTGCGATGTAAACGACACCCGGGTCTACAATCCAACAACCCACACCCCGCAAGGGACGAATGCCAACAATATTAATGTTGGTGCGCTCAGGAAACTCGTCTACGAATTTTTGATAACTCTTCACCACCGGAAGGTGCATCTGCACCTCAATGGGTGCGCGGATCATATTAAAGAGGGTGAGTCGTACTGCACGACTAAAGCGCTCGTGAATCAACTCCAGCGTCGGCATGCGGCGCCGAGCAATAATCTTCGATTTATCAAACATCGCACGCTGATCTTCAGCGTCAATGTTCATCTCGACATTGATTTCCTCTGCCGCCATGTTTTCCTAGGTGGACTTTCTAAAGTAGTCGATTACTGCATCACAAACGAACTGAACAGCACGGCTTGCACCGGCAAATCCATTTCGGTGACATTCCAAAATTCAGCGGCAGCACGGGCTGCTTCACTTGTAATTTTTTGGCCAGAAGATGTCTCTTTAGGAACCGCTCCAATGCGCTCTAAATTTTGCATGTCCGCAGTACCAGGTTGCTGCTGCAAAATATAAATGGCAGTTAATTGAGGCGCAATGATGGAATTAATAACCAATGCAATTTCTCGCGCCATCATGACTTTGCCTTCAACCGTGGCCAACTCTTGCATTTGCCGCGAAGACAGCACCGTGATAATTTTGTCCCGAATCACTGGCATGAAATTTTTGATTTTTCCCTCTGTAGCGGAATCATTCGTTCTCAGAACGATTTTTGCCTGCAGATAGTGTTCGCCACCGCGCCCAGGCAGATTCACGATCATCTCTTCCAGCGGGATATAGATCGGTGGAGCGTTTTCTTTACGATCCATCAACTGTTTCTTCAGAATATTTTCGGGGCGCTTGGCCTCGGCTTCTTTAATCTTTCTAGCTTCTTCAGAGCTTTTCATGTACATGTAACCGCCCACGGCAGCCACCAGCAGAACCACAACACCAATGATGATGAAAAGCATTTTCTTGCTTTTTGGTTTTACTGCTTCTTGGGTGTTATCTCCATTTGCTGGGGTGGCTGGACCAGCAGCCGGCGCTGCAGCATTTGGATCTAAAGTCGGTTCAATACGCTCTTCATCAGCCATCGCTGTATTCCTCTTTACTCAATAATATCAAGCATACAGGTGAACTGCATTGCTGTTATCCCTATTATCACCTGATCGGACCGGACCGATAGCCAATGTTGTATCTGAGCGTTGAGAAAGTGGGGGCTGACTGTTATAAAAACCCGGTCGAGGATTGCTAAAGGCTTGCTCGCGTGCCTGCTGAAATTGACTGTCTTGCCTTAAATCCAGCGATAAATTCAGGCCCATTTGGGCAAATTCATTTTTCAAGTTCTGGCCGCCTTGATCCAGTCGGGACTTGGTGGCATCGCTAGCACCTTCCACTATCAGGTGGGCGCGTCCAGCCTGGTCAATCCGCAGATCAATACGAATAGTGCCTTGCTCTGGCGGCGTTAACTCCAAGAGGATGCGTCCGCCGCCTGATTTGGCTGCATTCATGACCTGCTCATGTAATGGGCCAGTAGCCAAGGAAACCTCTGCGGCTTTCATTTCAATTTTTTGCTGATTGCTGACATTTTGAGCGTCTATGCGGGCTAAATTAGCGGCATTGGTGGGGGTCAATTCGCGCCCATCCAAGGCGTCTTTAAATTCCCTATTTTCATTAAGGGATAGGCTGTGCGCCTCGATTGCGCCCTTGGCATCCACGGCGCTCGCACTCAGTAATGGCGCACCCTTTGCGGCCGCAGCCTTATCGCCTGACTGGCCGGGCGTCAAAATCGCATCCGATGCTTTGACTTTTAATGCTTTTTCGCCGACAGCAATAAGTGCATTAGCTGCTTTAGGATCTGTAGCATTTTGAATACTGGCGGCTTTAGCAGGGTCAACTACGCCAGCTTGCTCAAGGACCACGGCTGGTTTTTGCTGTCCAGCCCCTTCCACTGCCAACAACTTAATAGAACCCTGATCGGCGCCCTTATTCATGAGCGCCGTTAATTGCGTCTGAATCTCTGGTGGCAGGGTAATGCCATTTTTCTGCGCCAAGTTCTGAATCGCGCTCGCAATTTGGGCTGGGGTTTGAGTCGTGGCTTGACCTAAGGACTGTTGCTGCAATGCCTGCATCAGCGATGCTGCCTGACTTTGCATCGCTATTTCAGTGCTTTGGCCAGAGGCTTTCATGGCTCGCGAGAGCGCTTGTGTAATTAAGGCCGATTGCTTAGCATCGAGCACTGGTTGACCGCCCGTCTGGGAGCTGAGGCTCGCCATTAGGCCTTGAATGCGTGCCGCTGAATCGGTTCCCGCTGAGTTAACCTGGGGGATTGATGGATTAGGCGCCTGCAAGGCGGTATTTAAGAGCCCTTGTGCAGCAAGCTGCGCCATTAATAACTGCATTGCATCGGTAATTTTTGCAGGATCTTCAGTCTGAGAACCCATCTTAGGCAAATTTTGCCGTCTAAATGCCAGCGGCATGGAGGGTTGAGGGTTAGCTCTATCTGCGCTTGCCTGTGCCCTGCTGGACCGATCCAGGGCAGCTGCAAAGGCTTCAAATCCGGCGGGCATAGCCGAGCCGCCGGGCATAGAGCCTGGCTTGCTAGTGGCGCTATTCGCGTCACTGGCTGCTGCTTGCATTCGAATTTGACCTACTGTTGGCATAGCCTCTCCAAAAGGAACACTACTTACTATGCATCTTTCGTGCCAGAATTGGCACTTGCCCTCGCGGCGTAATTGTCTTCAAACAGGTTCAATTCCGCCTTCGCCTTCTTTTTCCTGGCTTCCAGCTTCATTTTGTCGACCAATTTAGTTAATCCGCGGGTGCGCATTCTGGCCTGGGTAGCGGTTTTAAGGGTATCTTCTGAGGCCCTGGATAGGCCTTGGATTTGCCCATCCATCTCGATGGAGCTCTGGATTAACTTTTCACGAAAGGCGTTCGCATCTTGAATGAAGGCAATTGAAACACTTTGATTGCTGCCCGCCATCATTTGCACTTCATAGTCTTTTGCATACTCAAGTACTTGATTTTTAAAGGCTTTAGTTTGGTTTACCTGTCCGGCAGCCCTTTTGGCACGGGCCATGGCTTGATCCTCACGGATCTTAGCTAGGCGCAGGAGCATTTCAATGGCGGACATGGCGCATTACACCACTGGTGGAGCGATTTCGAACAGGCGCTGTTCCGTTTGATCAATTGGAATGGCTTGTTCGGCATCTTGTTGTAAAAACGCCTGAATGTGGGGCCAGGCTTGCAGTGCAGCATCTAAATCGGGATCGGTTCCCGCGATATACGCACCCATCGAGACCAAATCACGCCCGCGCATATAGCGACTATAGAGCTGCTTTAAGCGCCTTGCAGACAAGAGATGCTCTTTTGAGACCACTTTGGGCATCACCCGAGAAATTGACTTTTCGACATCAATGGCGGGGTAGTGACCGCTGTCGGCCAATTCACGGGACAAGAAAAAATGCCCATCCAAAATACCCCGGGCGGTATCCGCCACCGGGTCATTGGTGTCAT
>JBIJAM010000039.1:0-14906 GCA_044345755.1 Polynucleobacter sp.
TGCATTGCCATTGCGCTATCTGGCGTGACTTTTACCCATTTCTTAATTGCGCTCTTTTTATTGGGCGTAGGCTGGAACTTTTTGTTTACCAGCAGCACCACCTTGGCTTTAGAAGCCTACCGACCAGAAGAGCGGGATAAAGCCCAAGGCGCGATTAATTTCTTTGTCTTTTTGACGACCGCGCTTTCCGCGCTCAGCTCCGGCATTCTGATCACAACCCAAGGCTGGGCATTACTCAATTGGGGCTCGATTGCCCCCTTGGCCTGCATCGTATTAGCCCTGATTTGGCTTGGCGCAAAAGGCAATGTTGGCCTCCATAAGCAGTCTAAAATTAGCTAATTTATTTCAGCAACTTAATTAGGCAACTTGACGATGAAGATTGGTTTTATTGGCACCGGCATTATGGGCAGCAGTATGGCAGGGCACTTAATGGCTGCAGGCCATACCTTGCACGTTTACAACCGCACCCGCAGCAAAGCAGAGGGGCTGGTGTCGCTCGGCGCGCAATGGTTTGATAGTCCTACTACCCTGGCTAAAGCGTCGGAAGTCATTATTACGATCATTGGCTACCCCAAGGATGTCGAAGCAATGTACTTGGGCGAGTCCGGCATTTTGCAGCATGCGCCCAAAGGCTGCATCACGATTGACATGACTACCTCGAGCCCAGAACTGGCAAAACAGATTGCGAATGTAGGACTAGGGCGCGGTATCGCTTGCCTCGATGCGCCCGTATCGGGTGGTGACATCGGCGCGCGTGATGCCAAGCTGTCGATCATGGTGGGCGGGGATCAAAACGCTTTTGATACGGCACTCCCCCTCTTTCAGTTGATGGGCAAAAATATTGCGCTCTTAGGACCTGCTGGCGCTGGTCAACACGCGAAGTTATGTAATCAAATTGTGATTGCCTCGAGCATCATGGGCGTATGCGAAGGTCTGATGTACGCTAAAACCGCTGGGCTCGACCCCCTTGCCGTCTTGGATGTGATTGGTGGCGGCGCTGCCGGTAGCGTCCAGTTAAATGTGCAAGGCCCGCGCATGATCAAAGGGGATTTTGCGCCTGGATTTATGTTGGAGCATTTTGTCAAAGACATTGGCTTGGCTATTGCCGAGGCCGATCGCATGGGCTTGGTACTGCCCGGGCTAACGCAGGCCAAAAAACTCTATGACATCCTGATGCAACAGGGGCATGGCCGCACTGGCTATCACGCGCTTTTTGAACTTTACTTGCGTAAAGAAGTGCCTTAATTTGTCTTCTGCAGTGGCCTCCTACTGGAAGACCTGTTCATTTACAGGCAAGGCTGGCATTTGCATTGCAATAGGTGCACTGATTCATTTGGCATTGGGCTTTTCATTTGAGTTATCGGTGGATGAAGCCCATTACCTGCTCTATGCCAAGCATATGGCGTGGAGTTACTTTGATCATCCACCGCTGGTTGGTTGGATTCAGTGGCCGCTGGTATCCCTTGATGCCGGCACCGGTGTTTTAAGACTTGTTCCAGAATTGCTTTGGCTAATCTCGTGCGCTCTGGTGTTTATCGTCACAACTGAACTGCAGCGTTTCTTGCAATCCAAGGCATCGAACACTAACCCAGCATTGCCGCCCATCGGATCATCTAGCCTTGCTGCGGTTTTGATTGTGATTGCAGCACCGCTACCGCACGTTCTATCGGTAGGCCTATTACCCGATTCCATCTTGACACCACTGAGCCTGGGGCTCTTCTGGATGGCCTTACGCTGGTTGCAAGTAGGTCGCAAGTTCACATTGTCAGATTGGTTAATCACCGGCGTATTACTTGGCTTGGCAGGCCTGAGCAAATACACCGCTGCCTTCACTGCGTTTGCATTGCTTCTGGTTGTTCTCTGCCCACCCCGAAAACCTTGGATTAATCAAGCTGGTTTTTATCTCGCTGTATTGCTTGCACTGCTAGTCATCTCACCGGTGCTGTACTGGAACTGGGCAAACGAGTGGATTTCATTTAAGTACCAGTTGGCTCATGGCAGCGGAGGTGAATGGCTGTTTCGTCGCTTTGCAGGCTTTATTGGCTTGCAATTAGCAGCATTTGGATTCCTCTTTGTTGTGGGTATGATTTTCTTTTTGAAGCGCTACTGGGCAAAATCGCCAGCAGCTATAGTTTGTCTACTCGGTTTTTTTTGGATCCCCTTTGGAATTTTTGCTTGGCTCTCAGGCGGTGGTGGTCTTCCTCATTGGACTACACCGGCCTGGTTTTGCTTGGCTCCGTTTGCGGGGATCGGTATTGCGAGTGCATGGGCAACACAACAACGCCGACTCATTCGATTTGTTTTTGTCTTTCAAATTGCGCTTTGCTTAATTGGCTTCGGATTTGTTTTATCCGGCGGCATTGTCAGCAGTAATCCAAGAAACAATCCAATTGCTGATTTATATGGCTGGGATCAAGCAGGCAAAAAGGCATTGGCTCTCAGTAAAACCCATTCGGTTGCTGGTATCGCCGTTCAAAACTGGACCCTGGGTAGTCGCATCGCTTGGTACGCACGGCCATCCCCCGTCTTTATTTTGGATCAGCGGCAAGACCAGTTTGATTTGTGGTTTGGTAAGCTAAAGCCGGGCTCCGATGCAATTGCCGTCAACTGGTCTGCCATGCCATACGCCCTTCCAGTAAAAGGCGCTGAGCCCCATTTACAAGGGGCATTTACAGAATGCCAAACCCTGGAACGGGTAGAAGTGAGGCATCTTGGGCGCGTTCTATCCCATTTTGACTTTAGTCTGTGCAAAAACTGGACGGCAAAAGATCCGAACTAAGCACTCGCCTGCTTTATCCTTACGGCTATGAGTGCAAAATCTGCCCCAGCAAGCACGTCCCCGCGCTGGAAATACCTTCTAAAACGCAGTTGGCCAACCATCCGAGTTGTACTGTCGATTGCCTTGTTATGGAAGGCAACCAGCGGAATTGATTGGGCAGCCTTATTTGCATCCGAATTGCAAATAGAACCGCTGTGGTTTGTGGCGGCTTTTTTCTGTTTGAGCGGTGCATTTTTATGCGGCGGCTTGCGCTGGGGTTTGCTGATGCGCAGCGTCGGTTTTGAGGGCAGCATTGCGGGCTACATTTCCTTGTATTTTGCAGGCGGCCTCATTAATCAGGGCCTACCCAGCACCTTAGGTGGCGACAGTTACCGCGCCATTACCGGTAGTCACCTTAAGCCCAGTGGCGAATTGGCAAGCAGTGCCACCGAAGAAAAAAAACTCGATACCGAGTTACATCAGGAAGTCAGCCTTGAAGAGGCCGATCCAAGCTTACGGCTGGGATTTGCAATGACCTTCATTGATCGCCTACTAGGACTCGCTGGAAATAATTTACTGGGTGGTATCGGCCTCATTTTAGGCGGAGCTACCTTAGCCGCATGGGGCAATCAGCTTGGCTATGCAGTCATCGCCGTAATGGTCACATCGTTTCTGATTGCGGCGATTGGATTGGCGTGGGGACCAACACGCGCGCTACTGCAAAAATTACTAGATCGCTTTCGGATGAGCAGTGCATTGCCTGGAGTGCGCATGGCCTTTGCCTGGCCGATGAATATCGCCCAGGCCCTATTTGGTATCGGCATTCATTTTTTAACCATTCTTGCTCTGGGTTTTTGTTTAAAAGCCTACGGCGCCGAAGTGCCCATAGAGGCACTCATGATTGGCTTACCTGCCCTTAGCTTATTACTCATGCTGCCGATTAGTATTTCCGGTTGGGGGCTACGCGAAGCGACCTTGGTATCGGTTCTGGCTTTATGGAGTATTAACCCCTCCCTGACCGTGCTGGGATCAATTAGCTATGGCGCCATGACCCTTTTATGCGTTTTACCTGGTGCTTACCCCCTACTCAAGCGAAAATAAGCATGTTCCTCATTTTTAAGAAAAAGCCGACTGATTTATGAGTATTAGCGTTAACACTATGCGTGCGATCGACCATTGGGTCGGCGTACCACTGTGCGCCCTCATCAGTCCGGTCGTTGCCGTGCTAGATCTTGCAAAAGGGATGTTTACACGAGGTCCGCATACACCTAAAAAACTCTTATTCATTGAGCTTTCCGAAATGGGTAGCGCAATCTTAGTGGACCCCGCCATGCGCAATGCCCAAGCGCGCGGTGCTGAACTTTTCTTTCTGATCTTCAAAAGTAATCAGGCGAGCCTGACTTTGCTCAATACAGTAAAACCTGAAAATATTTTCACGATTGATGCCTCAAGCCTTAGAACACTGCTTATCGATACGATCGCTTTTTTAATTAAGGCGCGCATGCGTGGCATCGATACCGTGATCGACTTGGAATTGTTCTCACGCTTTACTGCCTTGCTGACTGGCCTGTGCGGCGCTCGCAGGCGTGTGGGCTATCACATCTTCCATGGCGAAGGATTGTGGCGAGGCACGATGCTCACTCGTAAAGTGCATTACAACCCGCACATCCACATTACCAAGAATTTCTTTTCTTTAATTCATGCTGCCTTTGCTACTGAAATCGAAGTCCCATTTAGCAAGATTCAGATTCGTGATGACGAAATTCAGTTAGCGCAGGCTGTGATAGATCCTTTTGTGCGTAATTCAGTATTAGAGCGCATTGAATCCTTGGCCCGCCACGCCGATGTCCCCTACCGCCACGGTCAACAGCGGCTGATTTTGATCAATCCCAATGCCAGCGACCTACTGCCGCAGCGGCGCTGGTCGCAGCAGCGCTTTTCGGAGCTCATTCGCGCAGTGCATGCCCGTTGGCCGGCTGATTTAATCTTGATTACGGGATCCCCTGCTGAGTTTGACTATGTTGACCAGGTGCGCCGCGTTGCCGAAGTGAACGCAGCGATTAATTTCGCTGGGCAGCTTAAGTTTGCTGAATTGCCAGCGCTTTATACGCTGTCGGATGTGATGGTGACCAACGATTCTGGACCGGGTCACTTTTCTGCAGTGACCGCACTGCGCACCATAGTTTTGTTTGGGCCTGAGACGCCAGCGCTGTATGGCTCGATTGGTAATTCAATTGCCATTACTGCCAATCTGGCTTGCTCGCCCTGCGTCAGCGCCGCCAATCACCGCAAAACACCGTGTCAAAACAATGTATGCATGCAAGCCATTACGGTGGCCGATGTTCTTGCGAAGGTAGAAGTCCAGTTGGACGCTGCCGATCGAGCGCGCTAAGCGGATCATGGCCACCCGCTTTTCCTGGGTTGCTTGGAGCATTCCCCTCATTCCCATCGGAATCGGTGCCGCACTCTACTTTACTGATGCCCAGCAAAGCACTTTCCTTGCGATTAATACAGTAACCCGCTTAGCCCCGGATTGGATTTGGACTTGGATTACATTTTTAGGCAATGGCTGGGGCGTGTTTGCACTTTCATTTCCCTTACTGATCTTAGCGCCTCGTACGCTCAGCGCAGGGATCTTTGCTGGTGGCGTCGCTGGTATCGTTAGCGCGCTACTTAAGAATGCGTTTAACCTGCCACGTCCTGCTGGCATTCTGCAAGAGCATGAGTTTTATCGGATTGGCGAGGCAGTGTTTCATAAGGCAATGCCATCGGGCCATACCCTCACCGCATTTGCAATTGCTAGCGCGTACTTTTTTACCGTTCCCGCTGAAAAACGCAAACCCTTTGTATTGTTATTCGTTGCAGCAAGTGCGGTTGCGCTCTCGCGCAATGCCATAGGCGCACACTGGTTGACCGATGTCCTTGTTGGCGCGGGGCTCGGAATCTGGTGCGGCTTGGTTGGCGCCAAGTTGGCATCTTTATTGCCAAACAAACAGCTCTCACCCTGCAGTCCATGGC
Source organism: Polynucleobacter sp. (assembly GCA_044345755.1). Taxonomy (GTDB): domain Bacteria; phylum Pseudomonadota; class Gammaproteobacteria; order Burkholderiales; family Burkholderiaceae; genus Polynucleobacter. The sequence goes on from JBIJAM010000039.1 coordinate 5,777, forward strand.
CAAGGCTGATCGCCATCGGCGGCCTTGCTTCGCTTTACGTCTTGCTAAATGAGACCTTAGATCACCCATTAAATATGCCATTGCAATATGCTGGCATTGCACTCGTATTGCTCACGCTTGCATTTTTTTTACAGCAGCAGTCCCGCAGGCGTATCTGAGTCATGTTTAGTTATCGGCACGCCTTTCATGCGGGCAGTCATGCGGACATTCTGAAGCATTTAATCACTGTTCAATTAGTGCGTTACTTACAAGAAAAGCCGGGGGCACTCTCGATTGTAGATACCCATGCTGGCGCAGGCTTGTACAACTTGCAAGATGGCTTTGCTGCAATAAGTCAAGAATCTACTGGCGGCATCGTTCGCCTCAAAGACTATCTAGCATGCACTGACACACGTGTGCCAACAAGCATTGCTGACTACTTGGCCTGCGTTGCTATCGAGAATGCACCAGAAAGTGCTGCACTCTATCCGGGCTCACCCTTTATCTTGGCGCGTTTATTACGACCACAGGATCGCCTGCGTCTATTTGAGCTCCACCCCAATGAAATTGATATTTTGCGCAGCAATATCAATCAACTCAATTGTGCAAAACAAGTGGATGTGTATGCTGCGGATGGCTTTAGTCGACTAAAGGGACTGTTACCACCGCCCAGTCGCCGCGGGCTTACCTTAATTGATCCATCCTATGAGGACAAAAACGATTATCGCAATCTTGAATCGTGCCTAGAAGAGGCGCTGGATCGCTTTGCCACCGGTTGTTATGCCATCTGGTATCCCGTGATTGCGCGGCGCGAATCCATTGCACTACCAGATCGACTCAAAGCCATTGCTAAAACGAATGATCGGGCCTGGCTTCGTGCGGAGTTACGTGTTGAAAACGCCCCCGGTGAGCGGCGCTTACAGGCTAGCGGCATGTTTGTATTTAATCCACCCTGGACGCTACACGGTCATCTGAAAGACGCATTGCCTATTCTGAAAAACGCTTTGGGCTTGGATTCTGGAGCCAACTACACTTTGCAATCCAGCGAGTCGTAAACGTATTACCAATCGGCCTGCATCGAATAACCGGCATCGCTTGCTTCGATTTCGACAACAGCTCCTACGGGTAATGTCAATTTATTGGGCTGATGCCCAAACGGCAGATCAGTCAGAATTGGAATTGAATCAGGTAAACGACTACGGATTGCCTCAAACACCGCTTGTAAACTGTAGCCGCGATCATTGTCATACAAGCGATAAGCGGAAAAGCCACCCATCATGATTGCACTTTGCTTGGCTAAGATTCCAGCGTCGAGCAACTGCATGAGCATGCGCTCAATGCGGTAAGGGTGCTCATTCACATCCTCGAGAAAAAGAATGCCATTCTGATATTGCTGCTCAGTTGGAAAGTAAGGCGTCCCTATCAGGCTTGTGAGAACAGTTAAGTTACCACCCCACAGCATGCCAGTAACAGTTTTTGTTTTGCCACCCAAGGCGCTTAGCGGCTGACTTGCGTTCACTTGCGCATTCAGGCTACGCTCCTGAGCCGCACGCTTAAAGTGGGCCCACATAAATGGATCCGGTGTCACCACCTGATTGTCTTCAATCCGGCCAAAATCGTAATTGAGCATTGGCCCAGCCAAGCTGATGCCGCCTGTTTTTGCCAGCAAGCCCAACTGAAATGCCGTGAAATCGCTGTGCCCGCAAATCTGCAAGCCAGCCTTTACGGCTTTGTGAATTTCTTGCCACTCCATTTTTCCAAGCAGGCGATGCAATCCATAGCCGCCGCGCATTGCCATCACCGTTGTGCTTGCAGGCAATGCGGCAATACTATTCAGCTCAGCCAATCGTTCTGAATCTGTACCTGAAAAACGCTGATGGACGCGCTGAGTGCACTCTGTATTAAGCACGGATACGCCCTGCTCACTTAGCCAGGTAATTCCGGCTGTTGGGCTGCCCTCATCTAAACTCGCGCCCGATGGGGCAATCAACTGCACTTGCATTAACGGCGCTCCTTAAAAAAGCGTTTTAAAACCTGGCCGCATTCTTCTGCCAACACACCGCCCTCGGCCTGAGTTTGGTGATTGATTTGCTGGTTGGCAAACAAATTCAGCGCGCTTCCAGCAGCTCCGGTTTTGGGATCGGGCGCTCCATAAACCACACGCTCTACTCGCGCATGGAGCATCGCTCCTGCACACATGGCACAGGGCTCTAGGGTGACATACAGCGTCGTTCCAGGCAAGCGGTAATTGCCCTCCGCCTCGCCGGCAGCACGCAGTACCTGCATCTCAGCATGGGCACTGGGGTCATGTAATCCAATCGGTTGATTAAAGGCTTTCGCCAATACCAAGCCATTACGGACCAACACGGCGCCTACTGGAACCTCGCCGACTGCAGCAGCGCAATTGGCTTGCTCTATAGCGAGCGCCATAAATTGCTGATCGAGCTCGGCTTGCATTGCTTAGGCCTGGGAGATATCCGCCCAGCAATTGGGGGTCTCATATAAACGAATCGAAGCCAAGCGTAGCCTTCCTTGAAACGCCTCTGCAAAAATAGGCTCCAAGATTGCAAAGGCAGCGTGCGCGAGGTTTTCGACGGTGGGAACGCGATCCAATATCACTGTCTTGTGATTCGGCATGCTGGCTAAAAATGCCACCACTGCCTGATCTTCTTTGGCGACTAAAAATGCGTGGTCCCATACGCTAACCAAATGTTCATTTGCTAAGCGCTTGATGTCTCCAAAGTCGAGCACCATGCCATCATCGGCAGCTCCAGGCGTCTCAAGAACATCGCCCGATACGGCTAACTCAATCGCATAGCGGTGCCCATGCAGGTGGCGACATTGACCATCGTGGTGCGGAATGCGATGCCCCGCATCAAACTCAAGCCGACGGGTAATGGTGATGGCTGGGGTGGAGCTGCTCATCGAATTCCGATCCATTTATGGGTTTGTAAACTCAGCCGCCAGAGCGGTCTTTTTTGGCAAATGCGTACTGCGAATGCGGTATTGTCTGAACGCAGCGGTCCGTCCATCGGCTGAATGTAGCGATGACGGTAATCCATTCGCTCAAACCGCGCCAACAGTTGATCGAGCTGATCATGCCCCGCTTGCGGAATCACTAACTTCATTTCATCGGCCTGCAAGACCACGAGCTCAGAGCCTGCCTTTGGGCTAACGCAAACCCAATCTACTCCTTTGGGGACTGGGAGTGTGCCATTGGTCTCAATCGCAATTTCAAAATGCAATGCATGCAGTGCATCAATTAATTCGCTATCCAATTGCAATAAAGGCTCGCCGCCAGTAAAGACGACATAGCGATGGTGGCTAGCGCCACCCGCTGCCTGCCAAGCAAGCTCAATTTGCTTAGCTAGGTCTGTAGCAGTCTCAAATTTTCCGCCGCCATCACCATCCGTACCAACAAAGTCGGTATCGCAAAATTGGCACACTGCAGTTGCACGATCCTCTTCGCGCCCACTCCACAAATTGCATCCCGCAAAACGGCAAAAAACCGCTGCGCGACCAGCATGTGCGCCCTCGCCTTGCAGCGTAGCAAACAGTTCTTTTACGCTATACATTGTTTTTGATCACTTCCACGAGATCAGCTCCCAGCGCACGTAATCCTCTTTGATGGACTCTGACCACCCGCGCATACCAAGCCAAAGGTATTCACCGAAACGTTCGCGCACGACCCAACGGCCAACCTCCGGCGCGAACCATGCATTTTCACGGCGGTTACTAGCGATCCGAAACCAATCGTCACTCTCAAAAAAATCCGCTGTATTGACATAATGCAAGGCATTAAATTCACCCGCTTGGGTTTTCACTCTGCTCCAAGCTTTGGCATCTATATTGAGGCCCCAATAAAAATCATTATTTGAAAAGCCTACTACTTGATAACGGGTGCGATAAAAGCCAGACCAACCTGGTACCAGCTTTTCAGGCCAAAGCGGTACGGACTTAATAAAACGCTGGGGCGGCGTCCAATTGGGGTCCTGTAAGTTCATGCCCCAACGCTCCTGAATCTCATCAGGCAATGGGCCCAACTTTTTACCATGCCGAGCAATTCGTACTTTTGGGCCAACCTCAACCACGGTCTCGGTCACAACATCAACCAACTCGCCATTAAAGTAATTGCGAACCTCGTATACCCATTGCTGCCCTACTGCCGGAGCACGTACTGCAGGAACGCTTACGGGCGCTGCTATTGAAGTCATGGGAATGCGCGCAACTGAACCCAAACACCCGGCGAGCAACAGCGTACTCAGTAAGGCTGCGCATTTCAGCACACGCGACAAAAAATGCAAAGAAACAAAGTTCATCGATTTATATCAAGCCCATGACAACAGCTCCCACTTGGTACTGTTTTCTAGCAAGACTGCACCAATCTGCCCTTGTATTTGAAACGTGCCCGATGACTCACGTGCAACCCAGCGCCCAATTTGCGGCGCAAACCAGATTGTCTCGCGGCGAATGCAATTCACTTTGTTGTCATCCGTGCTTTCAAAATTAATGAGATTCTGAAAGCGTAGTGCAATGAAGTCACCTGCCGGTACGGTAATTTTTTCCCAACCGTGGGCACTCATATAGAGTTGCCAGTCGTTTTTATTTTGCGGGTAGCCGCTTACAGCGTACTTTGAAAACACTTCTTTATTCCAGCTGCTACTCATTTTTTCAGGCCACAATGGAATCGCTGGATTAAAGTTAAGTACCTTGCCCCAATGGGGATCCGTAATCACCATGCCATGCGGCCCTTGAATTTCACTGGGCAATGGCGAGCCGGACTCATCCGAGCGACTGACTGTAATGGCCTTTCCTATGCTGCTAATCTTCTCCACGACCACGCCACGGGTTTGGCCGCTAAAAAAATCACGCTCAAGGTAGCGCCATTCTTGCCCAATCTGTGGCGAACGTACCAATGGCATCGGCATTGGTGCTGCTACTGGAATGCCGCTCTCGCGGGAAATGGGTATGCCACACCCAATCGGTGCAAAAGCGGAAGCGACAATAAATAGTCTGCGGGTTTTTTGCATTTTGCTTTCCTCTCTGGTTTGCTTTATTCAGATGAAATTACTCTAAAACCGCCCCTCAAATGCAGTCTGATTTTCTATGGCTAGTGCATAAAAGCAATTAAATCAAACACTTAATCTAGAAAGAGGCATGTTTTACGCGAATTTAATCTGCTTCAAAAATTCGTAATTATTGGATTGTAACAGCCTAATTCTGATAAAAATCAGTACCTTAGCAAAACTGGATTATCCGTAAATCAGAGGCTAGCTAAGCAAGGTGAAATGAAAATAGCCACTCAACGTGATCCAAGTTTCTTAAATAAAAAAGGCCCTCAGCATTGTTTGGCCAATTGCCTAATATTAGCCCTAGAGCCAATATAAATAGCTTGGGGTTTATGTTCCCATAAGACCTTCACTTTTATGTACTGCAAATGAGATTTCCATGTCACTAAAACTAAAAAAATCTGCTCTTGCACTCGCTATGACTGCAGGCGCATTAATGTCTTCCAACGCCCTGTCCCAAAAGACGCCCAATGTGTTGATTCTGTGGGGAGATGACATTGGTCAGTTCAATATCAGTGCCTATAACCAGGGCATGATGGGATATAAAACACCCAATATCGATAGCATTGCCAAACAAGGCGCCTTGTTCACTGACTGGTATGGTCAGCAAAGTAGTACTGCTGGCAGAGCCGCGTTCATTACCGGTCAATCTCCCATTCGTACGGGCCTGACCAAAGTCGGCCTCCCCGGAACGCCGGAGGGCATGCGCAAAGAAGATCCAACCTTGGCCACACTTTTAAAAGCGCGCGGATATAAAACCGGTCAGTTTGGCAAAAACCATTTGGGCGATCGCGATGATATGTTGCCAACCGCCCATGGCTTTGATGAGTTTTTTGGCAATCTCTACCACCTCAATGCAGAGGAAGAGCCTGAGAACGCCGATTACCCCAAAAATCCGGAGTTCAAAAAGAAATTTGGCCCACGAGGGGTAATTCATAGTTTTGCGGGCGGGAAAATCAATGACACCGGCCCCCTTACCCGTAAGCGCATGGAAACCATTGACGATGAAGTGATGGTGAAGACGCTTGATTTTATGGAGCGCGCCAAAAAAGAAGATAAGCCCTTCTTTATTTGGTGGAACTCCACTCGCATGCATATTTTTACGCACCTAAAAGAAGCCTCCCGCGGCAAAACCGGTCTTGGCGTCTACGCTGATGGCATGGTTGAGCACGACGGGCATGTCGGCACCTTGCTCGCCAAATTGAAAGAGCTTGGCATTGATGAAAACACCATCATCATGTACTCCACCGATAACGGCGCAGAAACATTTACTTGGCCCGATGGCGGAACCACCATGTTCCGCGGTGAGAAAAATACCAACTGGGAAGGTGGCTATCGCGTTCCCGCCATGATCAAATGGCCAGGCGTCATCAAGCCAGGTACCGTGATCAACGACATTGCAGCGCACGAGGACATGCTTCCGACTTTGCTCTCCGCTGCCGGTGATAAAACGGTGAAACAGGATCTTCTCAAGGGTCGCAAAGCAGGTAATAGGTCGTATAAAGTGCATTTAGATGGCTATGACCTACTGCCCTCTTTCAAAGGTGAAACCAAAGACTGGCCACGCAAGGAATTTATTTACTGGACAGACGACGGTAGTGTTGCTGCTCTGCGTTACGACAACTGGAAACTCACGTTCATGAAACAGGAGGCAGAAGGCTTGGAAGTATGGCAAAAACCATTCACCGTATTGCGCGCCCCCGCCTTAACCAACCTTCGCATGGATCCATTTGAGCGCGCTCAGCAAGAGAATGCGATGGGTTACCAGCGCTGGTATTTAGATCGCATGTTCATGATTGCCCCAGCAGGCGCCTATGTTGGCAAATGGCTGCAAAGCTTTAAAGAATTTCCACCACGCCAAAAGCCTGGTAGCTTTAATTTGGATCGGGTGATGGAGGCAGTAACCCAGCCCCAGAATAAATAAGCCTCAAAGTCGTCTCATCAAAATCTGCTACCCTTTTGGCTAGCAGATTTTTTTATTTCAACACCTAGTTAAATCTACTCATCATGAAATCGATTTTCTTCAGTCTGCTTCTCATTTTTTCTGGCAGCGCCCTCGCCCAAGACCCACTACCCGCATGGAATGATGGTCCCAGTAAAAAAGCCATTATTCGCTTTGTCAATGAGACTACCCAGCCTGGCTCAAAGCAATTTATTCCGCTAGAAGAGCGTATTGCGGTATTTGATAACGATGGCACGCTATGGAGCGAGCAGCCTCTGTATGTTCAGCTTGCCTTTGCCATCGACCGAATCAAAACCCTGGCTCCGCAAAACCCACAATGGAAATCGCAGCAGCCGTTTAAAGCCGTATTGGAAAATGATATTCAAACAATTAAGGCCGGCGGGCATAAAGTCCTATTTGAACTGATCGCAGCCACGCATGCAGGCATGAGCACCGAAGCGTTTCAGGCCATCGTCAGCGATTGGCTTAAAAATGCACGCCATCCCTCAAGCAATAGGCCATATACCGAGATGGTCTATCAACCGATGATCGAGCTGCTGGCTTACCTGAGATCAAATGGCTATACCAACTACATTGTCTCTGGCGGAGGAACTGAGTTCATGCGCCCATGGACGCAAAAAGCCTACGGTATTCCGCCGGAGCGCATTATTGGCAGTACCATCAAATCCAAATTCGTCGAGGTCAAAGGCCAATACCGCATTGTTGGACTACCAGAGCTAGAGTGGATTAATGATGGCCCGAATAAACCCCTCTCTATTCAGCATCAGATTGGCAGGCGCCCCGTGATTGCGTTTGGCAACTCCGATGGTGACCAAGACATGCTCTTGTGGACTACTGGCGCCCCCGGCCCCCGGCTAGGTGGAATCATTCACCACACTGATGGCGTAAGGGAAGTGGCCTATGATCGTAAGTCAGCCATTGGCAAACTCAATACCGCACTGGATCTGGCTCCAAAAAATAATTGGCTGGTAGTCGATATGAAAAAAGAGTGGCGCACTATTTTTCCAGCGGCGCAGCCCAAGTAAGAGACTAAGGCGTCAAGAGGAATTTACTTGGGCAGGCGCCCTAGGTGCTTCAAAATACGAATGACGTCTGGCCCAATGTGTTCATAAAAACGGTACAGGCCAGAGCACAGGTAATTTAGTTGGGTTTCACCATCTTTGGTTTTAATGAGGCGATTTTTGGGGCACTCACCCCAACAAAGCTGCAGGTAATCGCATTGACGGCATTGCTTCGGCAAGGTATCGCGCTTATCCATACCGAACTTCTCTTGTTCAGCAGAAAACGCCATATCGCCTAAGTGCGTCTCTGCAATATTGCCAAGGCGATATTCTGGATAGACAAAGTGATCGCACGAATAGACTTCACCATCGTGCTCGACTGCTAAACCTTTGCCACAGAATTCAGCTTGGGTACAGGTTTGTGCGGGCAAGCCCGCCGCTTGCGCAATAGCCGTTTCAAATAAATTGACATGAATGCGGCCGAAATCTTTTTTAAGCCACTCATCCCATACGACCGACAAAAAATGGCCATACTCATCGGGATCCACCGACCAGTCGGTAACGACCGAGAGCGGATGACCCGGCCTCGCTCGCTCAGAGTCTTGCATCGGCGCCGATGAAAAATCCATCTTGCCTGGAGCGCTCTGCTTAAAGCTGCGCGGCTCCACTGCGGGATTAAATTGAATCCGCCAGGTACCCAACTCTTCAGTCAAGAAACGGTAAACCACTTCGGGTTGTTTTGCATTTTGGCGGTTGACAACGCACAAAGCGGCGAACGGAACCTCGGCCTTAGCCAACTTTTTAGCAGCGGCTATAACATAGTCAAAGGTAGGTTTGCCATTACGGGTCTTACGGTAGTAGTCGTGCAATTCCCTAGGACCATCGATCGACAAGCCCACATGAAAGTGGTGCTTCTTTAGAAATGCAACCCATTCATCGTCCAGCGCAATGCCATTGGTTTGCAGATCATTCTCAATGCGCTGACCTGGCTTTCCATACTTTGCCTGTAGCTCCACAACCCGCTCGTAAAAGGGCAGCCCCATTAAAGTGGGCTCACCCCCTTGCCACGAAAAGACTACCTGCTCACCGGTTTGCGCTTCAATGTACTGCCGAATGTG
>JBIJAM010000070.1:0-4663 GCA_044345755.1 Polynucleobacter sp.
ATGATGGTGATTTCAGCGACTGGCATTTTAATCCCGAACCTCGGTAGTTTGTACACTGGCGACGCCACCTAAACGCAAGATACCATTTTGACCGCCCTGCAGCGTTTTTTGCGTCAACGCATCCAATGCATCATCTTTATAGGACACCGCGCGCATGAGCATGGGTAGATTAAGTCCCGCTAGAATTTGGACTTTCAATTTCATGCCTGAGCTATTCTGCTGGCTCGTCAGGCGCGAAGCTACGTTCGCCGGAGTTGCGCCCATCACATCCGTTAAGACTAAGAGCTCGCCATTCATTTCAACTGCCTTGGCAGCCGCCAATACCCGCTCAAAGCTTATCTTGGCATCCTCGTGCGCCGGGATATCGACAGCCTGAATGTGCTCTGGTACCGAGCCATACACATGCTCGGCAAAGCTCAGCATGGCACTTGCTATCGGGGTGTGGGCAATGATCAGTATTCCGGCCATATTAGTGCAAGGCTTTTTCTAAAGCGCGTAGCCAAATGGCAGCGACATCGCAATCGGTTTGCTCCGTAATTTCCACAAAACACGTTGGACTGGTCACATTAATTTCCGTTAGGTAGCCACCAATTAAGTCTAAGCCTACCAAGAAAAGTCCTTTTTGCCAAAGTAGTGGTGCCAAGTATTGCGCTACCTTCATTTCCTGGGGACTCAGAGGCATCGCCACACCCTTGCCACCAGCCGCTAAGTTACCGCGAATCTCTGTGCCTTGGGGAATGCGCGCTAAGGCATAAGGGATCACTTCACCGGCGATGAGCAAAACGCGCTTATCGCCCTCTGCGATCTCTGGCAAAAAGCGTTGCACCATTAAGGTACGCGCGCCATTCTCACCGAGGGTTTCAACAATGCTGGCTAAATTGAGGCCATCGCTTCCCACCCGAAATACGCCCATGCCACCCATACCATCAAGAGGCTTAATCACAATATCGGAATGCGTTGCATGAAATGCCTCTACCTCTGCAAGATCTCGTGTGACCAAGGTGGGAGGAATCAAATCGGGGTACTCGGTAATGGAGAGTTTCTCTGAGTGCTCCCGAATCGCACCAGGCTGATTAAACACCCGCGCCCCCTGACGAACAGCGGCGGAGAGGAGCCAGGTGGTATTGAGATACTCGATATCGAACGGTGGATCTTTGCGCATCAACACCGCAGAAAAATCGGCTACTCGGCGGCATTCGATTGCACCTACTTCGTACCAAGATGTATTACTGGGTTTAATTGCTAGCGCCCTGCAGTCGGCTACTACACTATTGTCTTTCCAAACAATGCCGCGCGTTTCGACAAACCACAGGCGATGGCCCGCTCCTTGAGCAGCGCGCATCATTGCCAGCGTTGAATCCTTCTTTATCGCGAAGGTATACAAGGGGTCGGCAATGAATAAAAAATCCAAGGGAATGTCTCGGTAGCTTAACTTACGCCACTTCTGCGTTAGGGTCGGTGCGCTCTAACTCGAGCGATGATGCCAATAAAGCAAGGCGGGCTACTACACCATACAAATAGAATCGATTGGGAGCAGCACTACCGGGTTTTGCGTGGTAATCGGGCATGGCATTTTGCTCAAATGCTAAGGGTACAAAATGCATACCGGGCGCATTGAGATTCTCATCAGGACCTCGGTCTGTATGAACGCGATAAAAGCCACCAACCACATAGCGATCAATCATATAAACCACAGGCTCAGCAACGGCCTCATTGACTTTCTCGAAGGTATACACACCCTCCTGAATAATCACATCACTCACCTCAAGACCCTCTTTAACCACACTCATCTTATTGCGATCGCGGCGATTGAGGTTTTTGAGCTGGCTAGCATCGTTCACTACCATCACTCCCATGCCGTAGGTTCCAGCATCGGCCTTGACGACGACATATGGCTTTTCTTTAATGCCATATTCCCGGTATTTTTTAGCAGTCTTTTTCAGTATCTGCTCTACTGCTACTTGCAATTCTTCTTCGCCCTGACGCTCATGAAAGTTGACATTGCTGCAGCTAGTAAAGAATGGATTGATCATCCATGGATCAATATTAACGAGCTTGGCAAACTTCTTAGCTACCTCATCGTAAGCCTCAAAGTGATTCGACTTACGGCGAATATGCCAACCGGCATGCAATCCCGGCAATAAGTATTGCTCGTAGATATTTTCGAGTATGGGCGGAATGCCTGCAGACAAATCGTTGTTGAGCAAAATGGAGCAAGGATCAAAATCCTTAATGCCAAGACGTTGCTTTTTTAGGCCCAGTCGCGCGAGCGGCTCGAGCAACAAGCGATTGCCATCTGGCAAATCAATCCAAGTGGGTTTCTTAATGTCTTCGGACAAGCTACCAAGGCGCACATTCAGTCCGGCTTGGCGCAGAATCGATGAGAGCCTAGCAATGTTCTGCAGATAAAAGGTATTCCGAGTATGGCGCTCCGGAATCAACAGCAAATTTTTTGCCTCAGGGCAAATCTTCTCAATCGCAGCCATTGCTGCTTGCACTGCAAGGGGCAGCATTTCTGGGGAGAGGTTATTAAAACCGCCCGGAAACAAATTGGTATCGACTGGTGCTAGCTTAAAACCGGAGTTCCGTAAATCAACGGAGCAATAAAAAGGAGGGGTGTGCTCTTGCCATTCCAAGCGAAACCAACGCTCGATCGCAGGAGTTGCTTCAAGTACCTTGGTCTCGAGTTCGAGCAAGGGGCCGCTAAGGGCGGTAATGAGATGTGGAACCATCTCACTATTGTAAGTTTTTTTATAAAAAAGGCATTGGATCTGGAAAGCCCAATAAAAAGGCTAAATAGGCCACTAGGGCCTATTTAGCTTCGACAATCTACCTAATTAGGATTCGTAGGCCGTTTCGCCGTGGGAAGCAATGTCCAAGCCTTCGCGCTCTTCCTCTTCCTTCACACGCAATCCAATCACGATATCGACGAGTTTGAATGCAACGACCGAGACTACGCCAGACCAAATGACAGTGGTAATAACGCCCTGAGCCTGCAACCAAACTTGGGTACCCATGGAATACTCGGCCGCTGCGGCATTCGCAACGTAATCCCAGATTCCGGAGCCGCCCAATGCAGGATCCGCAAACACACCGGTCAAAATCGCGCCAATGATGCCGCCAACGCCATGGACTCCAAATACGTCCAAGCTATCGTCTGCACCGAGCATGCGCTTCAGACCCGATACGCCCCACAGGCAAAGCACGCCGGCAATAAAGCCAATCGCGATCGCACCCATCGGACCAACAAAGCCAGCTGCAGGGGTAATCGCAACTAAACCTGCTACGCAACCCGACGCGCCACCCAGCAATGATGGCTTACCTTTGGTGATCCACTCAGCCAGTGTCCATCCCAATACAGCAGCAGCTGTTGCTACTAAGGTGTTGAAGAAAGCCAATGCAGCAGTTCCGTTTGCCTCCAATGCCGAACCGGCATTAAACCCAAACCAACCAAACCACAAGAGTGAGGCACCAACCATGGTGTAAACCAAGTTATGGGGCTTCATTGCTTCCTTACCAAAGCCGATGCGCTTGCCTACCATGTAAGAGCCAACCAAACCAGCAATGGCTGCATTGATGTGCACTACGGTACCACCAGCAAAGTCAAGAACACCCTTCTGCCATAACCAACCTGCTTTTGCAGTAATGGCTTCAAGCGATGCGGCATCTTTAATGTCGTCTGGACCAGGCCAGAACCAGACCATGTGGGCTATAGGTAAGTACGCAAAGGTAAACCAAAGAACCGTAAAGGCCAAGATTGCAGAGAATTTGGCGCGTTCTGCAAAAGCGCCAACGATCAAGCAGCAGGTAATGGTTGCAAAGGCCGCCTGAAATCCAATGAAGGTAAATTCAGGAATGACAACACCCTTACTAAAGGTTGCAGCCACACTGTCTGGCGTCACGCCAGCCAGGAACAATCGATCTAATCCGCCAATGAACGCACTGCCCTCGGTGAACGCAAAGCTATAACCATAAATGGTCCATAACACTGCAATCAATGAGAACACCACCATACACTGCACCAAGATCGACAGTACGTTTTTACTGCGCGTTAAGCCGCCATAAAATAAGGCAAGGCCTGGTAATGTCATCAGCACAACCAATGCTGTCGACACCATGATCCAAACCGTATCGCCTTTATTCGGCACTGCTGCAACAGCAGCCGCAGCTGCGGGCGCTGCAGCGGCTACATCTGCTGCGTAAGCAGGCACCATTGCTAACATGCCGGTTGCGCCTACAGCCAAAACCTTGGCGGCTCCCGCAACAAGTTGTTTCATCCGAGTAAACATGTTGAACCTCTCTTTAAAGTGCGGCCGCGCCGGTTTCACCGGTACGGATACGAATGACGTGCTCAACCGGTGAGACAAATATCTTGCCGTCACCAATCTTGCCCGTGCGCGCTGATTTTTCAATTGCTTCAATCGCGCGCTCCAAAATACCGTCGTCTACAGCGGCTTCTATTTTTACCTTCGGTAAAAAGTCGACCACATACTCTGCACCACGGTACAACTCGGTATGGCCTTTTTGTCGTCCAAAGCCCTTCACTTCTGTCACGGTAATGCCCGAGACACCCACTTCCGAGAGCGCCTCGCGCACTTCGTCAAGCTTGAAGGGCTTGATGATTGCGGTTATTAATTTCATACGTTTCTCCGTTAGGAAGGGT
>JBIJAM010000009.1:0-48498 GCA_044345755.1 Polynucleobacter sp.
AGCTCTGAAAACCGCGCTACTGAAATCTCGGAAATCTCGCGCTCATTAAAATCACTTGCCAAAGAGTTGCAGTGCCCCGTAGTTGCACTGTCACAGCTCAACCGCGGCCTGGAGCAGCGTCCCAACAAAAGACCCATCATGTCTGACCTGCGCGAATCCGGCGCGATCGAACAAGATGCTGACTTAATTATGTTCATCTATCGCGATGAGGTCTATCACGCCGACACCACTACCGATAAAGGCATTGCTGAGATCATTATCGGCAAGCAGCGTAATGGCCCAATTGGAACCATTCGGCTGAGCTGGCAAGGCCCTTATACGAAGTTTGATAACTTGGCGATGGGCTCGCCCGGTTTTTCTTCGGGCGGTTACGAACCGTTTTAATTTAACCTTTTAGTATTCAGAAGATTATGTCCACCATTGATTTAGCCAAAATTCAAGATCTTATTATTGATACAGCTACGGATGTAGGCATCAAAATACTGGGTGCCGTTGCACTGTGGGTCATTGGTCGCTGGTTAATCAACCTTACCTTGCGCATGGTTCGTGGCGCTCTAGATCGCCAACAGATTGATCCGACCGTGGTGCGCTACGTTGGCTCGATTGTCAGTGTGACTTTAAATGTTTTATTGGTAGTTGGTATTTTGGGTTACTTCGGAATACAGACCACGACCTTTGCTGCTTTGTTTGCAACTGCAGGTATTGCGATTGGCGCAGCTTGGGCTGGGCTTTTGTCTAATTTTGCAGCGGGCGTTTTCTTGATTGTGCTCCGCCCATTTAAGGTGGGTGACTTTGTAACGGCCGGTGGCGTGAATGGCACAGTTAAGGAAATTGGTCTTTTTTCATCGACCATTAGTACGCCCGATAACGTGTCAACGATCGTTGGTAACAGCAAAATCTTGGGCGATACGATCCAAAACTTTAGCAACACTTCCTATCGTAGAGTGGACTTGAAGTGCCAACTGCCCAATACGGCGAATCATGATGCTGCCATTGCTTTATTGAAGCAACGCATTAGTGCGCTACCAAATGTTTTGGCCACTCCAGCAGTAGAGGTGAGTATCTTGGAGGTGGGCCCAGCTGGACCTATCTTGGCAGTTCGTCCATATTGCAGCAATGACCACTACTGGCAAGTGTATTTTGATACCAATGCTGTTCTGAATGCCTTGCTCGTTTCGAATGCCGCGTGAGTATAGAGATAAGCGCCAAGCCTAAATTAGTTTATTGCGGCTTTGCGTTCGCAATTCGGCGCGCTTCGGTGTAGCGAGCCGCCCAATACGGACTTGTCATTTGGTCTAAGCGGACCGTTCCCCCTTTGCTTGGGGCATGCACGAAACGACCATGCCCTACATATATTCCGGCATGGGAGTAGCGCTCTCCGGTTGTATTGAAAAACACCAAATCCCCTGGGGCCGGAGCAGCATTCTGAATATTTTGGCCCGCGCGACTCATTTCTTGAACGGTGCGTGGCAATTTAATTCCCGCGGCGTTGTTGTAGACATAGACAATGAGTCCGCTGCAATCAAAACCACCTGCCGGGGTATTGCCGCCAAAGCGATACGGCACTCCCACGAGGCCCATCGCTGCGATGGAGATTCCCTCTGTGCCAACGCTAGTATCTTCCTTGAATTTCGCAATCGCGCCTGGAGGCGCAGGTTTGCGTGTTGGGGCGCTGCTGCATCCGCTAAAAAATAGACTAGAACAAATTGCTGCAAAACCGCCAACAAAGGTGCGTCGCGCTAAGTCGTGATCGCGCCCATGCTGGACAGAACTTTTTTTAAAGCGCTTCAGCCGCATGGTCTGCTAAACGCGAGCGCTCCCCGCGTGCCAAGGTAATGTGGCCGCCGTGGCGCCAGCCCTTAAACCGATCCACTACATACGTGAGGCCAGACGAGCCCTCTGTCAGGTAAGGCGTATCAATCTGCGCAATATTACCCAGGCAAATAATCTTAGTTCCAGGCCCTGCACGCGTCACTAAGGTTTTCATTTGCTTGGGAGTTAAGTTCTGCGCCTCATCAATGATGACAAACTTACTGACAAAGGTTCTGCCGCGCATGAAGTTCATGCTTTTAACTTTAATGCGTGACCGAATCAATTCTTGCGTGGCGGCGCGGCCCCATTCACCGGCACCATCTTCATTGCGCTGCAGTACCTCAAGATTGTCATCAAACGCACCCATCCACGGCTGCATTTTCTCTTCTTCGGTGCCGGGCAAAAAGCCAATATCTTCGCCCACTGGCACGGTCGCACGCGTAATGATAATTTCGTTATAACGCTTGCTATCGAGAACCTGCTCAAGACCTGCCGCTAATGCCAAGAGGGTTTTGCCGGTACCTGCTTGGCCTAATAAGGTAACAAAATCAACCTCTGGGTTCATGAGTAGATTCATGGCAAAGTTCTGCTCACGATTTCGAGCGGTGACACTCCATACATTATTTTTTTGATGTGAAAAATCACGTAGTGTTTGCAGCAGGGCTGATTTGCCATTAATTTCGCGAACTTGGGCATAGAACGGCGTCGAGCCATCGGGATTTTCTTGATAAACAAATTGGTTCACAAGCATGCTGGGCACAAGCGGACCGGATACCCGATAGAACATCGTGCCGCTTTTGCTATCAGCCCAGCTCTCCATGGATTTGCCATGCTTGGGCCAAAAATCAGCAGGCAATGTCATAACCCCGGAATACATCAAATCGCGGTCTTCTAATACCTGGTCATTGAAGTAATCTTCGGCAGGCAGACCTAACGCCCTGGCCTTGATGCGCATATTGATGTCTTTTGATACCAATACCACTTCTTTATCGGCATGCTTTTGTTGCAGTTCACTTACAACTGCCAAGATGAGGTTGTCCCCTTTGCCCTCCGGCAGCCCTTCGGGAAGGGTGGCAGTAGTGAGGTGGGTTTGAAAATACAACTTCCCAGAAACATCCTGGTGACCCAGCTTATTTAATGGGATGCCGTCATCTAGGGTGCCGCTGGTTCCGGCAATCAATTGGTCTAATGAGCGACTCACGGTGCGGGCATTGCGCGCAACTTCACTCATCCCCTTTTTGTGATTGTCGAGTTCCTCTAAGGTCGTCATCGGCAAATACAGATCATGCTCTGCAAAGCGGAAGAGGGAGGCTGGATCGTGCATTAATACATTGGTATCGAGCACAAAGAGTGAGGGTGGGCCGGTACGGGTAATGCGTTTTGCCTTGGGCTCAAGCAAGGCCTTTTTATCGCCTTGCCTGGCGCGGTGATCGGCCTTGATGCGCTCGAGCGCCACTTCGGCCGCAGATAAATCAGCTGGAGCCTCTTCGGCCCACTCGGCAGTCTCGCTCGGGACTACCGATATTTCATTAATAAGACTATCGACCTCGACCACCTTCATCGGTGCAGGCCGTTTCTTTAAACTCGGGGTCTCCTTGCGGTCCAATTTAACCTGATCAGCAATTTGGGTTGGGCTTGGGGGCAAAGGCATTCAGACTCTCCTAATTAAAAAACCGCCATGCGGTATCTGGCGGTTTAGATCGGCACAGCGGGGATGGCAAAAGCGGTGAAGGGCGTTCATCGTGCTTGCCGTAAAGAGGTCAAGCAGGGGAATGACACGGATCGAGAATCTGTCTCGTCGCCAACGCTGCATATGCTTTACTTTACCGTAAATTTCGATCAAAGCAAGTGCCTTTAACGAAAAAAAGCCCCAGATAGGGGCTTTTTATGAGGGCATTGCGCTAGCTAGATTTAAGGCATATTTATTACAGGGCCTGGGCTGCCTTCAAGACCTCATCCACATGCCCTGTTACCT
This sequence comes from Polynucleobacter sp., assembly GCA_044345755.1. Taxonomy (GTDB): domain Bacteria; phylum Pseudomonadota; class Gammaproteobacteria; order Burkholderiales; family Burkholderiaceae; genus Polynucleobacter. The sequence goes on from JBIJAM010000009.1 coordinate 3,788, forward strand.
TAATACCGCGCCATTCTTTTGCGAGTTTGCCGTTGGCATCGAATAAGAAAGTACTGCGCTCAACACCGCGAACCTGCTTGCCATACATGTTCTTCATTTTCATGACGCCGAACAGTTGGCAGAGTACTTCTTCCGTATCGGCAACCAGCTCAAACGGGAGCTCTAATTTTTGCCGGAAATTATCATGGGATTTGAGGGTGTCGCGCGAGACCCCAATCACCAAGGTATTGGCCTTTGTAAATGCCTCGATGCGATCACGAAACTCCCCGGACTCGGCGGTGCAACCTGGGGTCATGTCCTTGGGATAAAAGTACAACACCAATTTTTTCCCCTTAGCCGCTAACGGAGAAAAGGTGAGTTGCGACGTTGCCGCTACTTCGCACGGCGGAATCGGTTGACCAATGGTAATTGACATGGATTTTCCTTTTTTAAATCAGTTCGCAGGCTGAATCATCAGCTCGCCGCTGCGATTGGGTAATTCACCCCAAGTCAACGGCAATACCGCTATTTTATCGAGTTGTTTGGTGGCCGCCCAAGATCGGTGTAGCTCACCCATCGAAACCAGGTCATGGCCTTGGTCAAGCCAGCCGGCCAGCAGGCATTCAAAAGCAGGCAGGAGTTTTTGCCCCTCTAGCTCCGCGTGCAAGGTAAAGACTTGATCATTGGGGTTACTTTGCGTCAGGGACAGGATATGGCGGACAGCCCCTAAAGCATCCATGCCATCCACGCCAATGAGTTCATCGAAGGTCGGTAGGGTGGTGGGGTATTGCACGTGCTTACTTTTCCCATGGCCAAACGCAATGCGGTAGGGGACAAGATTGGGAAGAGCCCTGCCATCGGAAGAGTACTGAATGCCCCAGGTATCGAGCTGCTCTAAAGCAGATTCATTCATTTGCCAGCCGGCAGCGCCATAGGTGATCGGCGCATGACCAAATACGTCAATAAAGCGATCAAAGCTTTTTTGCATCTGCGCCTTTGTCCAAGCGCTATCGCGTTGGCGCACGCCGTCTTGCCAGTCAACGTGATCCCAGGTATGAATACCCGTCTCATGTCCGGCGCGATCAATTGCTTGCATTTCGCTGGTAGCTTCGCGTCCAATATCCGGTCCAGGTAGCAATACTCCATAGAGCAGTGTCTTGATGCCGTAATGCTCCACTACGGATGTCCTGCTGACTTTTTTCAGAAAACCGGGCCGAAAGACCCGCTTTAAGGCCCAGCCGGTATGGTCTGGCCCCATGCTAAACAAAAAGGTGGCCTTGATACCAAGGCGATCAAAAGTGCGGCCTAAATTAGGCGTTCCTTCGCGCGTTCCTCTTAAGGTGTCGACATCGACCTTCAGGGCAATGTTGGCCATGCCTTTTACTCGTGATCCATTAAGTGACGGGCTTTTTCAACGTCGTTTCGATACGCTTCAAAAATATGCTTTAAGGCATCGCCCATCGTGGTGGATGGTTTCCAGCCCAGCTCGCCCATGGTGTTATCAATTGCGGGTACGCGGTTTTGCACGTCTTGGTAGCCCACGCCATAGTAAGCGCCTGAGGTTGTTTCGACGATCTTGACCTGATCTGCAGTCTTGGCGTATTCCGGAATACTACGGGCAATCGCCAGCATTTGATTGGCAAGGTCGCGCACAGAATGATTATTGGCTGGGTTGCCGATGTTATAGATTTTGCCGTTGGCGATATCGCCTTCGTTGGCAATGATGCGCATGAGTGCATCAATACCATCGTCGATGTAAGTAAAGGCGCGTTTTTGCTCGCCGCCATCGACTAAGTTAATCGGTTCGCCGCGCACGATGTGACCCAAGAACTGGGTTACTACACGGGAAGAGCCTTCTTTCGGTGTGTAGATACTATCTAGACCAGGGCCGATCCAGTTAAACGGTCTAAACAAAGTAAAGCGCAGACCTTCCATGCCGTAACCCCAAATCACCCGATCCATTAATTGCTTGGAGCAGGCATAAATCCAGCGGGGTTTATTAATCGGACCATAGACCATATTGGACTGGGCTGGATCAAACTCAGCGTCTTCGCACATGCCATAGACTTCCGAGGTTGACGGAAAGACTAAATGCTTTTTGTATTTAACTGCAGACCGAACGATGGGTAGATTAGCTTCGAAGTCGAGCTCAAACACACGTAAGGGTTGCTGCACATAGGTGGCTGGTGTCGCGATCGCTACCAGCGGCAAAATTACATCGCATTTGCGAATATGGTACTCAACCCACTCACGATTAATCGTAATGTCACCCTCAAAGAAATGCATGCGGGGATGCGAGACTAAATCACCCAGGCGATCGTTTTGCATGTCCATGCCATAGACATGCCAGTCGGTGGTTTCTAAGATGCGTTTCGAGAGGTGGTGACCAATAAATCCATTCACACCCAAAATCAGAACTTTTTTCATAAAGCTGCCCAGTTACCCGTGTTGTTAATGCATGCCAATTAATGTGCGTTGGAACTTGCCGGCTGCCATGCCATGATTTCAATGGCCTGGCGATTCCCGCAAATGCCGAATACCCGATTATCAACTACCTGGATGCCGGGCTGGCCAAGATCAAGGGGGCTTGGCAGTGCGGGGTTGAGCTTGGACTTGGCTATGACCATGCGCGCGCCTTGCCAGTCCGTAAATGCCCCGGGGTAGGGTGGCGCTACGGCGCGGATCAGGTTATGCACTTGTAGCGCATCCTGAGACCAGTGAATCCGCCCGTCCTCGGGTTTACGGCCACCAAAGTAGCTGCCCTTGGCGAGTTCATTTGGGGTTCTTGGAACGTGACCTTCTAGGAGGGCGGGTAAGGTGGCTTGCATGACTTGCACTGCTGCATTGCTTACTTTAGCAAACACGGCAGTGGCATCTTCATCGGGATCAATGGCAACTGCGACTTGTCCAACAATATCGCCGGCGTCGGGTTTGGCTTCCATGATGTGCAGGCTTGCCCCGGTTTCAGTTTCCCCATGCAAGATTGCCCAATTCACGGGCGCACGACCCCGGTATTTTGGCAGCAAGGAGCCGTGCATATTCAGTGCAGCGATGCGAGCAACAGCAAGAATCTCAGAAGCAATCAGGTGGCGGTAGTAAAACGAAAAAATATAATCCGGCGCTATTTTTTTAAACTGCGGCAGGAGATTCAAAAGATCGCTTGCACCCGGCTGAATGCATGGAATTCCCCGCTCCTGGCATAGGGCGGCAACGCTGCCAAACCAAATGGTTTCGCGTGGATCATCAGCGTGGGTAACCACCAATTCAATCTGAATGCCGGCATCTAAAAGAGCCTTGATGCAGCCAACACCAACATCATGGTATGCAAATACAAGCGCCCGAATTGGTGCGTTCGGTGTATTCAATGGCTAAGGCCGTTCTAAAACAGTTTGAACCACATAGCGTGGGCGTTCACGCACTTGCTGGTAGATGCGACCAATGTATTCGCCCAAAAGACCGAGACCAAAGAGCATTACACCAATCAGGAAGAAGGTTAGCGCAAACAGGGTGAACACACCTTCGACCTCGGAGCCCAGTACAAAACGACGCACCAAGAGAAGGGCAAAGAGGATTCCTGATCCCAGCGCAAGCAGCATGCCAAAGATGGAGAAGAGCTGGAGCGGCATCACCGAAAAGCCAGTGACCAAGTCAAAGTTCAGGCGGATCAGTTGATACAGGCTGTATTTGGATTCGCCTGCAAAACGCTCCTCGTGTTTTACATGAATTTCAGTCGGGTTTGCTGCAAAGGTATAAGCAAGCGCTGGAATGAAGGTATTGCTTTCATTGCATTGGCGTACCAAATTAACAATGCGGCGGCTATAACCGCGCAGCATGCAGCCTTGATCGGTCATGGTGATGCGCGTAATCCGCTGCCGTAAATGATTCATCGCACGCGATGCCGTTTTACGGAACCAGCTGTCTTGTCGGTTGGAGCGGATCGTGCCCACGTAATCGTGACCCTTGATTAATTCCGCAGCAAGTAAGGCGATTTCTTCAGGTGGGTTTTGCAGGTCCGCATCCAGCGTAATAATGGATTCACCCCGAGCGTACTCAAAGCCAGCCATGATGGCCATGTGTTGACCAAAGTTATTCTGAAATAAAACAACCCGAGTGGTATCTGGTCGCAAATCAAATTGGGCTGCCAACATCCCTGCAGAGCGATCCCTACTACCATCGTTGACAAAAATAATCTCGTAGCGAAGATTTAATTTCGCTTGCAACTGATCCATTGCAGGATACAGACGATCAAACAGGGCTTGGAGACCCTCTTGCTCGTTGTATACCGGAATGACGATACTCAGTTGGGGTTCTGGTTGTGACGGGTTTGCGGTCATAGCGCAATTTTGCCTGATGTCGACCCGGGGGTCTAATTTAAGGCAATAGCGCTAATTGAGCCCGCCTCGATCGGCCCACCCAAGCTAGCTTTTGCGGTACTTTGTCAAAAGACCCAGTAGGGCATTCACAATGCGCTCCACATCCGCATTGCTCATCCCCGGAAAGAGTGGCAAAGTCAGAATGGATTTGCCGATGCGCGCGGCAATCGGCGTATTGCTGAGTTGGTAACCTTTTTGCTGGTAAAGACTAAAGCCGTTAATGGCAGGGTAGTGAACGCCCGTACCAATGCCCTGTTCTTTTAAATCGGCCATGATCTGGGCGCGGTCGACTGTGAGTTGCTCAAGGGGCAATACCACCTGAAACATATGCCAGTTTGATTTGCAATTGCCATCCGATTCGACTGGGAGCCCCAGCTCCAGATCCAGTAAATCGGCTGCCTTTAGATCGGAACGCAAGACCGCAAAGTAGTGTGCTGCAAGTAGGGTGCGTTTCTCTTGAAATTGCGCAATGTGTTTGAGTTGATGCAAGCCAATGACCGCATTCACATCCGTTAAGTTGTCTTTTCCGCCCAGGGTATCGACATCCATGCCATCCATGCCGGTGCGTGTGAGCCCTTGTAGTCGTAACTTTTCTGCGAGACGCGCTTCATCGAGATTATTTAAAACGAGGCAGCCACCTTCTACGGTGGATAGGTTTTTGTTTGCCTGAAAACTAAAGCTCACCAGATCACCGATGCTGCCAATGCGTTGCCCTTTCCATTCCGAGCCAAGGGCTTGGGCCGCATCTTCAATCACCCGCAAGCCATTCTCTTTCGCAATAGCATAGAGCTCGTCCATATTGACGGGTAACCCAGCCAAATAGACGGGCATGATTGCGCGCGTTTTGGTAGTAATTGCTGCAGGTACTTTATCTAGATCGATATTGCGAGTACGGGGATCAATATCAACAAAGACGGGCGTAGCGCCAACCGAGAGAATCACATTGGATGTGGCAACCCAGGAGATGGGCGTCGTAATCACCTCATCACCGGGACCGATGCCGGCCACTTGCAAGGCAATTTTCATGGTGGCAGTGCCATTGGCAAAACAGCGCACTGGCCGATTACCAAAATAGGCGCTGAGGGCCGCCTCAAATTCTGCTAATTTGGGACCAGAAGTAACCCAGCCGGAGCGCAATACCTCAGCAACTGCCGCAATCGTCGCTTCATCAAAACTGGGGCGTGTAAATGGAATAAACGGCAATGGAGCATTGTCTGACATAGAGGTCCTTTGCCTATCGATTAGTCGAGCGTGGTGTGATTGGATTTGCCGCAGTGCTTGGGTGCTTGACAATCATACGGCGCGAATCCCGGTCGACGATTTCCATCGGTAGCCCCAAGCGTTCCAGTTCAGCATATTGGGATGGCACCATTAATGCATAGGCATTAGGCTGAACCTTCCAGCGCTCAATAAAATCATTCAAGGTGGGTACCCAGCGCTCGGGCTCTTGATCTGCGCCGAACTGCAGTTCATCCAGAAACTCCACCATGATCATGGTTCGGCCCAAATAAAAGGGCAAGGTGTGATCCAAAATGCGGACCGAATAGATTGGCGCATCTGCTGGGATCACATTGCGTACCCGGTTAGCTAAATCAGCCCCCGATACGGCGCGGCCCAGCGTTTCATGGCCGGTGCCTGCAATCATGCTGGTGAGATAAAATCCAATTGCCAGGCTGGCAATGCTGGCAATGCCATTACGCCGCGCTTGCCATGCTGCCACGCTACTAAACAAAATTAAGACAACCAAAGCAACGGTAATCCATTGGGTGTATTCGGCATAGGCTGTAATCTCATCAGGCTTCGCTTGAACGCTAACAAAAGATAAAAAGAAGAAACCAACAAAACCCACAAGGGCGAAGCAACCGGTTTGCAAGATCCATGTTATCGGCAAGGTATTGGTCTGGCCTAACTGGCGATCCAAATAACGGCCTACCAACATTGCCAGGGCAGGAAAAATCGGAATGATGTAGCCCGGCAATTTAGAGCGCGACACACTAAAAAAAGCAAAGATGATGACGAACCAGCAAACGAGCATCCAGCCTGCAGAAAAATGGCCTTGCCGCGACTTCCACGCCTGCGCCACTGCGCCAGGCAATTGAAATAAAAACGGCAAAAATCCAGCAACCAAGAGGGGGATAAAAAAGTAAACAGGCCCAGTACGCCGGTGCGTGTCTTGCGTAAACCGCTCGAAATGCTCGTGGATAAAAAAGAATTCAAAAAATTCGGGATGGCGGATCGACATCACAATGAACCAGGGCGCAGTAATGGCGAAAAACAGCAATAAACCACTGACGATGTGGAGCCGCTTCCAAATCCGCCAGTCCCAGGCGCTAACGGAATACGCCATTAATACTAGAGTGGGCAGTGCCGCTCCAATTAAACCTTTGGATAGTGTGGCAAGTGCCATAAACGTCCAACAGAGCAGCATCCAACCACGTGTGCTGGCTGTTGTTTTGCTGTGCTGAGCCAGGAGCAGTGCGCACAAGGCGGAGGCTAAAAATGCCGACAATGCCATGTCTAAGGAGTTCACATGACCACTGATAATCCACATGGGGCTTGCGGCCAAGGCTACTGCTGTAATCCAGCCAGCACGAGGGCTATCAAGCCGAGTGCTGGTATAGCCAACAAAGAGGATGGTGGAAAAGCCGGTCAGAGCGCCCCACAAGCGTGCCTGCCATTCACCTACGCCAAACCAGTCAAATGCAATGACGGTTGCCCAGAGTTGCAGCGGCGGTTTGAAAAAATACTTGTAGTCGTTGTAACGCGGGGTAAGCCAGTCGCCGCTCGCCAGCATTTCACGGGCAATCTCAGCATACCGACCTTCGTCGGACGGAATCAGGTGGCGGTAATCGAGGCTACCAAACCACAAGAGGGCATACAGCACCCCCACGATCAAAATCCCAGCCGGAGTTAATAAGGCAGACTTTTTATTGATGGGTCCAAACATGGTTATTGGGGGTCCAATAATAATGCTGCCATGGCCTGGCGACCCTCGCCCACTAAAATGTTGTAGGTTCGGCAGGCCGCTTGGGTGTCCATAATTTCAAAGCCAATTTTGGCATTGATGAGGGCGCGCAACAAATCAGGGCGCGGAAAGCGCTGGACGGCCCCGCTACCAAAAATCACCAGTTCCGGCTTTAGATTGGCTATTTGGGCAAAGTGACTGGGGTCTAGGGTGGCAAAGGAAGATGCTCCCCATTGACCAATTTCGCCGCTCGGCCCAACCAAGACCGCATGGCGGTAGGGTACCCGGTTGACCTCAATGTAGTCCTTGCCGTAGCCGGTTATCGTATTGATGCCTTGAGGGGTGTCAGAATGGAGTTTCACGTGTGCGCTCTGTCATAATTGAGTAAATTATAACTAGTCGCTTTTTTCCTAGTTTTCAAGTACTTAACCCTTACCAATTTATCAGTATTTACAAAAACCACCGTGAAACCGATCCTAAAGTCTGAAAAGCTAAATCACGTTTGTTATGACATTCGTGGACCCGTCCTTGAGCTTGCTCAGCGCATGGAGGAAGAGGGCCACAAGATTATCAAATTAAACATCGGTAATGTTGGTGTATTTGGATTTGATCCCCCTGAAGAAATTCAGCTCGATATGATCCGAAATCTAAGCAACGCCTCTGCTTATTCCGATTCCAAAGGCATTTTCGCTGCCCGCAAAGCAATCATGCAGTACTGCCAAGAAAAAGGCATTCGGGGCGTCACCTTAGACGATATCTATACCGGCAACGGCGTCTCGGAATTGATCGTGCTCGCGATGAACGCACTACTCAATAATGGCGATGAGGTTTTAGTTCCTGCACCAGACTATCCGCTGTGGACTGCTGCCGTCAGTTTATCGGGCGGAACTCCCAAACATTATTTGTGTGACGAATCAAAAGAATGGGCACCGGACTTGGCCGACTTGCGCTCCAAAATTACCCCGCGCACCAAAGCGATTGTGATGATCAATCCAAACAATCCCACGGGTGCGATTTATTCCAAGGCAGTACTGACCGAGCTGACACAAATCGCGCGCGAGCACGGACTCATTCTCTTTGCCGATGAAATCTACGACAAGATGCTCTACGACGAGGAGCAGCACGTTTCCCTTGCCTCACTGTCAACCGATGTCGTCATCATTACCTTTAATGGGCTATCTAAAAATTACCGCTCCTGCGGCTACCGCTCTGGCTGGATGGTGGTTTCGGGGGATAAGTCACGCATCAAGGATTACATCGAGGGATTGAACATGCTGTCCTCGATGCGCCTTTGCGCGAACGTTCCTGGACAGTACGCCATTCAAACTGCGCTTGGAGGTTATCAAAGTATTGATGACCTAGTGGCCAAAGGAGGGCGATTGGCTCGGCAGCGCGATCTTGCTTGGGAGTTGATTACCGCGATTCCTGGAGTGAGTTGTGTGAAGCCAAAGTCGGCGCTTTATTTGTTCCCTAAATTAGACCCAGAGATGTACCCGATTGAGAACGATCAAGAATTCATTGCCGATCTGCTGCGTGAAGAGAAAGTCTTAATGGTTCAGGGATCCGGGTTTAATTGGGTAAAGCCAGATCACTTCCGCGTTGTTTTCTTACCCCACGAAGATGTGCTCAAAGATGCCATTGGCCGCTTTGCGCGTTTTCTGGAGCGTTATCGTCAAAAGCATGGCAAGACAGCCACTGCATCACTCGCTACAAAGGCATCATGAAGCCGATTCAAGTTGGTCTATTAGGTATTGGAACTGTTGGTGGAGGCGTGTTCACAGTCCTCGAACGCAATCAAGATGAGATTCTGCGCCGCGCTGGTCGCGGTATTCGTATTCACACCGTCGCCGATCTCAATGTGGAGCGCGCCAAGGAGCTAGTCCGTGATCGCGCACAAGTCGTTAGCGATGCCCGTGCGGTCATTGCAAACCCCGAGATTGATATCGTGGTTGAGTTAATTGGCGGTTATGGCATTGCGAAGGATTTGGTACTTGAGGCCATCGCCGCAGGTAAGCACGTTGTTACAGCCAATAAAGCCTTAATTGCTGTCCACGGTAATGAAATCTTTAAGGCGGCGCATGCAAAAGGCGTGATGGTGGCATTTGAGGCCGCGGTTGCCGGCGGTATACCGATCATTAAAGCCTTGCGCGAAGGGTTGACCGCCAATCGAATCGAATGGATTGCCGGCATTATTAATGGCACGACCAATTTCATTTTGTCGGAGATGCGCGATAAAGGCTCTGATTTCGCAACGGTATTAAAAGAGGCGCAGCGCTTGGGTTACGCAGAAGCAGATCCGACGTTTGATATTGAGGGTATTGATGCAGCCCACAAGGTCAGCATCATGAGTGCGATTGCGTTTGGCATTCCGATGCAATTCGATAAGGCGTATGTAGAAGGCATTACGAACTTAGCGGCAATCGATATTAAATACGCTGAACAACTCGGTTACCGCATTAAGTTGCTCGGTATCACCAAGAAAACAACGACCGGAATTGAGCTGCGAGTCCATCCGACCTTGATACCAAGTAAGCGCTTAATTGCCAATGTGGAAGGCGCCATGAATGCGGTTCAAGTCTATGGTGATGCGGTTGGTACTACGCTTTACTACGGCAAAGGTGCCGGCTCGGAGCCAACAGCCTCTGCTGTGATCGCTGACTTAGTGGATGTCACCCGTTTAATGACGGCTGACCCGGAAAATCGAGTGCCGCATTTGGCGTTCCAGCCCGATGCCGTGCGCGATACGGTTGTTTTACCTATTGGTGAGATCACCACCAGTTATTACTTGCGCTTGCGGGTTGCGGATCAAGCTGGGGTATTGGCCGACATTACAAAAATACTGGCATCGCATGGCGTTTCGATTGATGCGCTCTTGCAAAAAGAAGCGAATGAGGGTGAGAGTCAGACTGACCTTGTCATGCTGACACACGAGACTAAAGAAAAGAATATGCTCGCTGCGATTGCGGATATGCAAGGCCTGAAAACCGTCGTTGGCGAGATCGTTAAAATTCGCCTCGAAAATTTATCCTAAACTTCCATGCGTTATCAGTCGACCCGCGGCAATAGCCCAGAGCAATCGTTTCTCGAAATTCTCTTGGGTGGCCTGGCTCCGGATGGCGGTCTTTATCTGCCAGTGCAATACCCGAAGGTAACGCCAGCCCAATTGGATTCTTGGCGAGGTCTTTCTTACGCTGATTTGGCGTTTGAAGTCTTACGTTTGTATTGTCCGGATATTCCAGAGTCTGATTTGCGCGCGCTGTTACGCAAAACCTATACTGCTGCCGTTTATAGCAATGGCCGCCCCGAAGATAGGGCGAGTGACATTACACCGATCCATTGGTTGGGCGAAGAGGGTGGTACACGCATTGGTTTGCTCAGTTTATCGAACGGCCCTACCTTGGCTTTTAAAGATATGGCCATGCAGCTGCTGGGTAATTTGTTCGAATATGCACTGCGCCGTGCAGGTCAGCATCTCAATATCTTGGGTGCCACCTCAGGGGATACCGGTAGTGCAGCTGAATACGCCATGCGCGGTAAATCAGGCGTGCGTGTGTTTATGCTTTCACCCAAGGGCAAGATGAGCGCCTTTCAGTCGGCGCAAATGTATTCCTTGCAGGACCCGAATATTTTTAATCTCGCGGTGGATGGTGTCTTTGATGACTGCCAAGACATCGTCAAAGCAGTCAGTAATGATTTGGCATACAAAGCCAAATACCAGATTGGCACCGTCAATTCGATTAATTGGGGGCGTGTCCTTGCGCAAGTGGTGTATTACTTTCAAGGCTATTTGCTGGCCACGCAATCCAGCTCTGAAAAAGTATCCTTCACCGTTCCTTCGGGTAATTTTGGCAATGTCTGTGCGGGACACATTGCCCGCATGATGGGCCTACCGATTGAGCGCTTGGTGGTTGCCACCAATGAAAACGATGTCCTCGATGAATTCTTCCGCACAGGGATATACCGTGCGCGTAAGTCTGCTGAAACCTTGCATACCTCGAGTCCATCGATGGATATTTCTAAAGCCAGTAATTTTGAGCGCTTTGTTTTTGATTTGCTTTCCCAAGATGGCAAGCGTACAGCGGCTCTCTTTAAGCAAGTGGAAGAAACCGGCGGCTTTGATTTATCGAATGACCCCGCCTACGCCACGATGCAGCAGTTTGGTTTTGCCTCGGGTCGAAGCATCCATGCCGATCGCTTGAAGACCATTCGGGATGTCGATGGCAAGTACGGTGTGATGATTGATACCCATACTGCAGATGGCGTCAAAGTAGCGCGCGAGTATTTACAACAGGATATTCCGATGCTGGTGCTGGAGACTGCGTTGCCGATTAAGTTCGAAGAAACGATTCAAGAGGCGCTTGGCCGCCCCGCCGAATGCCCCCCAGCATTCAAAGACATTAAGTTACTGCCACAGCGGGTCGAATCCATACCGGCTGACGTTGGTGTGGTGAAGCAATTCATTATTCAGCACGTCTCTTAAGTCTCTTATGACAAAGCCACCGATGTTGACAGCAGCGCAGGCACGCGAGCAATTGCTTGCGCCAGCCGTTGCTGTTTCTGAAGTGGAGCTCGTTGCAATGCAAGCAGCCCTTGGGCGTGTCTTAGCGGACGATGTAGTGAGCTTAGTTGATGTACCGCCCCTAGACAACACATCGATGGATGGCTATGCGATTAGGGTGGCGGATCTGGCTGCGAATTCCGGGATACTTAAAGTGGGGCAGCGCATCCCCGCTGGCTCCATGGGTACGGAACTCGAGAGCGGGACTGCCGCTCGAATATTTACGGGGGCGCCGATACCCCAAGGTGCCGATGCGGTGGTGATGCAGGAGGATTGCACCATCGATCCCGCTAAGCCAGACGCCGTTTCGATTTCAACATCCCCTGCAGTGGGCCAATGGATACGCAAGCGCGGTGAAGATTTAACTTCCGGCAAAGTGGCCCTAAGAGCGGGCTGCCTATTGCGTCCACAAGAACTTGGGGTTGCAGCCTCGGCAGGTTTAACCCACTTGCCTGTGAAACGGCGCGTACGCGTCGCTGCTTTTTTTACCGGCGATGAGCTATCGCTTCCAGGCGAACCATTAAAGCCGGGCGGTATCTATAACTCGAATCGCGATACCTTGCTGGCCTGCATTAAAGCCTTGGGTTGCGATGCGACTGATTTGGGTATCGTGCCAGATCGACTCGATGCGACGCGCGCTGCCTTGCGGCAAGCCAGTCACAACCACGATTTGATCATTACCTCTGGCGGAGTCTCGGTTGGCGAAGAAGACCACATAAAGCCAGCCGTGACTGCGGAAGGCGAACTCAATTTATGGCAGATTGCCATTAAGCCCGGTAAGCCCCTTGCATTTGGATCGGTGCGCCGAGAATCCAATCCAGGAATATCAACTTGGTTTATTGGTTTGCCCGGCAATCCCGTATCGAGCTTTGTTACCTTTCTCTTGTTCGTGCGCCCCTTTATCTTGCGATTACAAGGTAGGCAAGAGAGCGCCATTCCATCCTATCCCATGCGGGCTGATTTTGACTGGCCCAAAGCCGATCGCCGCAATGAATTCTTGCGCGTGAAAATCAACAGTCAAGGCGGACTCGATTTGTACCCCAATCAAAGCTCCGGGGTACTAACCAGCGCAGCATGGGGAGACGGCCTGGTGGATTGCGCCCCAGGGCAGGCAATTGCTAGGGGCGATCTCGTGCCTTATATTCCATTTTCAGCATTGCTGAGCTAATCGGATTACGATTTAGCCATGAAACTGCAACTACGCTACTTCGCTTCCATCCGCGAAACCCTTGGACTAGAACAAGAGGCAATTGAATTGCCTGTGACTGTCCGCACGGTTGATGATTTGCGTGCGCACCTGCGACTGCGCGGCGGCATCTGGGACGAGGTCTTGGGTGAGGGCAAGGTATTGCGCTGCGCCCTCAATCACCAGATGGTTAATTCTTCGACCGAATTGGTAGATGGCGCCGAAGTGGCTTTTTTCCCACCGGTAACCGGCGGCTAAGATGGCGATTCGGATTCAGCAGGCGGATTTTGATCTCACTACTGAGATTGCAAACTTACGCAAAGGTGATCTGCAGGTGGGTGCGATTACCTCGTTTGTAGGTACGGTGCGGGATATGAACGAGGGCAGTACGGTAAATGCCATGACCCTTGAGCACTATCCGGGCATGACGGAAAAAGCGCTCGAAGACATTGTCAATCAAGCAAAAGCACGCTGGGATATTCGGGATGCGCTCGTGATTCATCGAATTGGACCCTTAGTGCCAGCAGACCAAATTGTGCTCGTGGCAGTGACGAGTGCGCACCGCGGCGAATCCTTTTTGGCCTGCGAGTTCATCATGGACTACCTAAAAACCGCAGCGCCATTTTGGAAGAAAGAAGACACGCCGGAGGGTGGGCGTTGGGTCGATGCACGCACGACTGATGATGCAGCCGCTACGCGCTGGAATCAAAAAAAGCCCGTTTCTTAGCTCGGGGCAAGCGCTTTAACTTCATTTCTGCTTTGGATGCCTCAGATCGGTCTGGGTGTTCTTGGGTGGCTAGCAGGGCTACAGGCAGTCTAGAGCGGGTATAGCGTGCCCCCGTACCAGCATTGTGGGCGTTCATGCGGTGTTCAAGCCGATTGGTAATGCCGGCATAGAAACTGCCATCAGCACACTCTAATAGGTAAACAAGCCAGGTCAAGTCGGATTAATCCATTCAATAACGCTTGAAATTCAGGATATTGCCCTAATATTCTAATGATAGAAGCCGTATCGAATGCTAAATGCCATTCCGATTGGCGCAATCCATTAAACAGGACGCAACATGAGAATCGATAAATTAACGACTAAATTTCAAGAGGCCTTGAGCGATGCGCAAAGCTTGGCTGTAGGCAAAGACAATCAGTACATTGAGCCAGCCCATTTATTACTGGCGATGCTCAAACAACAAGATAGCGGCGTACGTAGTCTATTGACGCGTGCTGGAGTCAATGTAGCAAGCCTCGAAAAGGGCGCAGAGAAGATGATTGCAGCGCTGCCAGAGGTACAGGGCAGTGGCGAAGTTCAGGTTGGACGCGATCTGGCGAATTGGCTGAATTTGACTGAAAAAGAGGCCAATAAGCGCGGCGATCAATTTATTGCGGGCGAACTGTTTTTATTGGTCGTTGCAGACGACAAAGGCGAGCTCGGTAAGCTCGCGAGGGAATGCGGCCTCACCCGCAAAGCGCTCGAGGCAGCGATTGATTTGGTGCGTGGCGGGGAGTCCGTCAATAGTGCCGATGCAGAAGGGCAGCGTGAAGCGCTGAAAAAGTACACCCTCGATTTAACAGAGCGTGCGCGTATGGGTAAGCTAGATCCGGTGATTGGGCGCGATGATGAAATTCGCCGCACCATTCAGATATTGCAGCGCCGTGGAAAAAACAACCCCGTGTTGATTGGTGAGCCTGGCGTCGGCAAGACCGCAATTGTCGAAGGATTAGCGCAGCGCATCGTCAATGGCGAAGTGCCAGAGACCCTCAAGAATAAGCGCGTATTGGTATTGGATATGGCCTTGTTATTGGCTGGCGCAAAGTACCGCGGTGAGTTTGAGGAGCGCCTGAAATCGGTCTTAAGTGATGTGGCGAAAGACGAAGGGCAAACCATTGTCTTTATCGACGAAATCCATACGATGGTTGGCGCCGGCAAAGGCGAGGGTGCAATGGATGCTGGCAATATGCTCAAGCCCGCCTTGGCGCGCGGTGAGTTGCATTGCATTGGCGCGACCACCTTAGAGGAATATCGTAAGTACATTGAAAAAGATGCCGCTTTGGAGCGCCGCTTTCAGAAAGTCATGGTTGATGAGCCTAGTGTTGAGGCGACCATCGCGATCTTACGCGGCTTACAGGAGCGCTACGAGCTACACCATGGCATTGAGATAACCGACCCAGCCATCGTGGCAGCTGCTGAACTATCCCACCGCTATATTACCGACCGATTCTTGCCAGACAAGGCGATTGATCTGATTGATGAGGCAGGTGCTCGCATCAAGATGGAGCTTGACTCCAAACCAGAGGTGATGGATAAACTCGATCGCCGATTGATTCAGCTCAAGATTGAGCGCGAGGCCGTCAAAAAAGAGAAAGACGATGCCTCCAAAAAGCGCCTGCAATTAATCGAAGATGAAATCAAGCGCTTGGGTGCCGAGTACGCTGATCTCGAAGAAATCTGGAAGGCAGAGAAGGGCGCCGCCTTGGGCGCGGCCCATCTCAAAGAAGAGATCGAAAAAATAAAAGCAGAAATCGTCAAGCTGCAGCGCGACGGCAAGCTTGAGCAGGTTGCTGAGTTACAGTACGGCAAATTGCCTGAGTTGGAGCAAAAACTCAAATCGGCTGCTGCTGCTGAAGCGAAAGATGGCAAAGCAGGGGCCACTAAAAACAAATTACTCCGCACGCAAGTGGGCGCGGAAGAAATTGCCGAGGTGGTTTCACGCGCAACCGGTATTCCAGTATCCAAAATGATGCAGGGTGAACGCGACAAGCTCTTAAAAATGGAAGACCACTTGCATCAGCGTGTGGTGGGTCAAGAGGAAGCCATTCGGGCGGTATCCGATGCGATTCGTCGCTCACGCGCTGGCCTCTCCGAAGAAAACAAGCCTTACGGTTCCTTTATGTTCCTTGGCCCTACTGGCGTTGGTAAAACTGAGTTGTGTAAGGCTTTAGCCGCTTTCTTATTCGATAGCCAAGACCGGTTAATTCGGATTGATATGAGTGAGTTTATGGAAAAGCACAGCGTTGCCCGTTTGATTGGGGCGCCGCCAGGGTATGTGGGTTACGAGGAGGGCGGATATCTTACGGAGCAGGTACGCCGTAAACCGTACAGCGTGATTCTGTTTGATGAGATCGAAAAAGCCCATCCGGACGTATTTAATGTTCTGCTGCAAGTACTGGATGATGGTCGCTTAACCGACGGTCAAGGACGTACAGTCGATTTTAAAAACACCGTGATTGTGATGACCAGCAATATTGGTTCGCACCTCATTCAATCCATGACGGATAAAAACCAAACAGAGATTAAAGAAGCGGTTTTCGGCGAACTGAAAACCCACTTCCGGCCGGAGTTTTTAAATCGCGTCGATGAAATTGTGGTGTTCCATGGGCTGGATAAGGCGAACATCGCGTCGATTGCCGCGATCCTGCTTAAAAACCTGTCGGCCCGTTTAGCGAAGGTGGATATGCAGCTGGAAGTAAGCGATGCTGCACTGAACAAAATTGCTGAAGTGGGCTTTGATCCGGTGTTTGGGGCAAGGCCACTCAAGCGGGCAATACAGCAATACATTGAAAATCCGGTATCCAAGATGATTTTGGAGGGTAAATTTGGCCCGAATGACGTTGTCCCAGTGGATATTAATAAGGACGGCGACTTTAGCTTTACCCGCTTAGTGCATTGAAGCCATTCCGGCAAGGCTGCAGAACGGGTAAACTCGGTACATGACTGTGACGCATGCTAGCGCGCGTGCCAGTGATGTCCGAGTGATTAGTTTATTAAGCTTGGCGCACGGCAGCTCGCATTTCTTTCACTTAATACTGCCACCACTCTTTCCGTGGCTAAAGACCGAGTTCGCCCTCAGCTACGCAGAGCTCGGCCTCCTGATGTCGGTTTTCTTTGTGGTCTCTTGCATCGTGCAGGCAGCCTCCGGGTTTTTAGTCGACCGTATCGGCGCTCGTCCGGTACTATTTGCTGGTGTCGGTTTGCTGGCGCTGTCTGCAGTCGTACTCTCGCAAAGCAATGGTTATGGACTGTTGATAGTGGGTGCGGTCATTGCGGGTTGCGGCAATGGCGTCTTTCACCCGGTCGACTACACCTTAATTAATCACAAGGTATCCGTTCCGCGTCTGCCTTATGCTTACTCGGCACACGGCGTCACGGGTTATTTAGGTTGGGCGGTAGCACCGGTATTTATGGCCGGAATAGCCGCACTTTCCGATTGGCGAATCGCATTACTCTGCGCAGCCGTCTTAGAAGCGTTCATATTATTAGTGCTTTGGTTCAATCGAGGCGATTTAATCGATGACGCGAAACATCGCCGTGCGAGTGCAATCAAAGCAGCAGAAGAGGCCAATCCTGGCCGTGCACCACAAAGCGCATTTGCGTTTTTGAAACTGACCTCCGTTTGGTTGTGTTGGCTCTTCTTTTTCTTCAGCATGATTGCCATGGCAGGCATTCAGTCCTTCGCTCCCAGCGCACTGAATCAGCTCTACGGCATACCTGTAACTGCGGGTAATTTTTCGATCACCCTATTGGCTTTGGGTAGTGCGGCAGGAATGATTGTGGGTGGCATCATGGCAGCTAAACTTAAAATGCCAGATCGCATTGTTGGTACTTGCTTTTTTGTCTGTGCCGTCATTGGCCTCTTGATTGGAGCGGAGTGGGTTACCGCGGCATTAGTGCCCGGACTCTTTTTTATGATTGGCTGCGGTCTTGGAATCGCAGCGCCATCGCGCGATATGATGATTCGCTCTGCAACCCCGCAAGGTGTATCGGGCAGTGTCTATGGAATTGTCTATTCCGGTATTGATCTTGGCGCGGCAGTGGGGCCGTTGTTATTTGGAATATTGCTCGATGCCGGAAAACCCAACTCCCTCTTCCTTGGCGTTGCCTTTTTACAGCTCCTATTAATACTGACTGCAGTCAAAGTGGTGGCCTCCAATGCCACTGTGGCCATGCCAAAAACCCAATAGCCGCTCGCTTTTCACGATACGAAAAGCCGTTTTCATAGGCAAAATAGCTGCTGTTAACTACCTTCGCTAGGGCTTTCAGTCCATGGCAAATCATTTCATATTGCAATAAATATCAGCTAATCCATTGTATTCATTGGACAATTCTTTTTACTTATGCAGTAAATTTTCTATTGCCTCGAATCCAGGCATCCCTATACTCTTATATAAGACATAAGACTTAGTCACAACTTTGAGTGCAAGTGACCTAGTCCAGTTCAACGTTTTTTGGTCAATTGTTTTATATCTAAGGAGAGCAATATGGACAATCGCAAAGAAGAAGCAGCAAAGATTCAGAAAGACTGGGATACCAATCCACGCTGGCATGGCATCAAGCGTGGCTACACCGCAGAGGACGTAGTGCGCTTACGTGGTTCGCTGCGGATTGAGCATTCCTTAGCGAAGGCTGGCGCAGAAAAATTATGGAATCTAGTGAACAATGAAGCCTACGTCAATTGCTTGGGCGCACTAACCGGCGGGCAAGCAATGCAACAGGTTAAAGCAGGCATCAAGGCTATTTATTTGTCCGGCTGGCAAGTGGCTGCAGACGGTAATTCGTATGCGGCGATGTACCCCGATCAATCTTTGTATCCCGTTGACTCAGTTCCCAAGATGGTTGAGCGCATTAATAATTCGTTTGAGCGTGCCGACCAAATTCAGTGGGCAAAGGGCATTAATCCAGGTGATAAGGGATACATTGACTACTATGCGCCCATTGTTGCCGATGCAGAAGCCGGCTTTGGTGGTGTATTAAATGCCTACGAACTCAGTAAAGCTTTAATTAAACAAGGCGCTGCTGGCGTTCACTTTGAAGACCAACTGTCGTCTGTAAAAAAATGCGGTCACTTGGGCGGTAAGGTTCTTTTGCCCACAACCGAGTCAGTGCAAAAATTGGTATCAGCACGTTTGGCTGCAGACGTGATGGGCGTGCCTACGATTATTTTGGCGCGGACTGATGCAGAAGCGGCGGACTTATTGACTTCTGATTACGACGAGAACGACAAGCCATTTTTAACGGGTGAGCGTACGCCAGAAGGCTTTTATAAAACGCGCAAGGGCCTCGATCAGGCAATCTCGCGCGGTTTAGCGTATGCCGCTTATGCTGACATGGTGTGGTGTGAAACCGGCACGCCGGACTTGGATTTTGCGCGTAAGTTTGCGGAGGCGATTCGTGCCAAGTTCCCCGGCAAGATGTTGGCATACAACTGCTCACCATCATTCAATTGGAAGAAAAACCTCGACGATGCAACCATTGCTAAATTCCAACGCGAGTTGGGTGCGATGGGCTACAAGTATCAATTTATTACGCTCGCTGGCATTCATTCGATGTGGTACAACATGTTTGATTTGGCGCAAGACTACACCAAGCGCGGTATGACGGCTTATGTCGAGAAGGTTCAAGAGCCAGAGTTTGCAGCTCGGGATCGCGGCTATACCTTTGTCTCGCATCAACAAGAAGTTGGAACCGGTTACTTCGATGACGTTACTACCGTCATTCAGGGTGGCAAGTCTTCCGTCACTGCATTGACTGGCTCAACCGAAGAAGAGCAGTTCCACTAAGCAGCCACAGCACACGGGTTGCGGCAGTATCGCAGCGCCAAGCTTGCCTCAGAAGGGTGACTTTGGCGCTGTTTTCGTATACATTGGCGCCATGGTGAATTGCGTTTTATGTTCGGAAGAGGGTGGTACGCTGATTTGGCGTGGTGATGATTGCCGCGTTGTTTTGGTGAATGATCCTGATTTGCCGGGTTTTTGCCGCGTGATCTGGAATCGACATGCCTCTGAAATGAGTCAGCTGAGCTATGGTGAGCGCGATTTATTAATGAACTTGGTATTTGCGGTTGAGGGTGCGGTTCGCTCGGTAATGCAGCCCAAAAAAATTAATCTAGCTGCACTCGGCAATCAAGTGCCCCATATCCACTGGCATGTGCTTCCACGATTTGAGGATGATGCGTTTTTTCCAGGATCGGCTTGGTCCAATCGCCTGCGAGATACGTCCGATGCGATTTTAAAAACACGCCGTCAGCATGCCTTGGAGTTGCCGCAGGCAATCCGCGCTGCGATTGCTACGCTGTCGTAAATTAAATCAGCTGCTTTAAGGCCAGTAGGTATTTTTCAGGACTTAGTTGACCACCGTCCCGTTGGGATTCCCACAAGACCTGACCAAGGCACTCCATGATCCGATGCTGTGCTGCATGCTCGGAATCGAGTCGCTGCGTAAGCACACTGGCGACGCGCCGAATGCCTGGCGGTTGATCGATCGAGATCTGCTCACTAATGGATAAGTGCATAGAGAGATGTAGAAAGGGGTTCGTTTCGCCACGCTCTGGAGTGTAGTCTTGGCTCAGTGCCGCTTCGCTATCGCCGAGTAAGGCTTGATATTCAGGGTGCTCTTCCATCCACTGGCCAGCCAGCGTTTCGAGCGGCGTCAAAATCGTGTTGGCTTGCTTCTTCTGCCATGTATCGCAAAAGAAGCGCCGAACTTCCTCTCGGCTGGGATTAAATAGCGCCACGAATTTGTCCTTTCCCTGTTTTTTGCCGGTAGCCACACAGTGGTTCGACAATGCATTGCGCACATTCGGGCGATCGTGCCTTGCAAACATAACGCCCATGCAAAATGAGCCAATGGTGCGCGTCCAGTAAATACTCTTTTGGGATGCGTTTGAGGAGTTGCTGCTCGACTTTCAGCACATCCTTTCCAGGGGCAAGGCCGGTGCGATTCGATACTCGGAAGATATGGGTATCGACCGCCATGGTGGGCTCCCCAAACGCAGTATTCAAAACAACATTGGCTGTTTTTCGGCCTACTCCTGGCAGCGCTTCGAGTGCTTCACGGGTGCGAGGAACTTCCCCGCCATGCTGCTCTAGCAAAATGCGACAGGTTGCTTGTAGGTTTTTTCCTTTGGTTCGAAAAAGGCCAATGTGCTGGATATAAGGCCTGACACCTTCTTCTCCTAATGCCAGTATGGCAGAAGGTGTGTTGGCGATTTTAAATAACTGACGCGTCCCTTTATTGACAGATATATCAGTTGCCTGCGCGGAGAGTAGCACCGCAACCAGCAGTTCAAAGGGTGAGCTGTACTCCAGCTCAGTTTCTGGGTTGGGGTTATTTGCTTTCAGCTCTGCAAAAAAAGCGCCGCGCTGCTCTAAATTCATTTCGCCTCGCCTTTGGCTGCAGCTAACTTTGCCCGCTCAATGGCTGCCGCAATGATTGCACGTTTACGCTCGCTCTCTTGCACTTGCTCTACCGATTGGCTTGCGCCGCCAACGGCCTCATTGAGCGCCTTTAACTTGGCCTCGGCTTTTTTAGACAGGCGTAAATTGTTATCGCGTTCCTCGCGCTCTAGGCGATCTTCACGCCCGTGGTAGCGTGTCCGGGATAGAACGGCCTGCTCGGCCGTCCATGCATCCCACCCAGTCCGATTTTCTGTCACCGAAACCATACTGATGCAATCAACCGGGCAGGGTGGCACGCAGAGATCACAACCCGTGCACCACTCCGTCAGCACCACGTGCATCTGCTTTGATGCACCCACGATCGCATCGACTGGACAGGCTTGTATGCAGAGGGTGCAGCCAATACAGGTTTTGGGATCAATCAGGGCTACTGGCCGTGGCCGCTCGATGCCGCACTCGGGTTCCAGTTGAAGATGGGGCGGAAGTTGCCGTCCAGACATCATCAAAATAGCGCTCAGGCGCTTTATTCCCTCAGCACCCCCAGGAGGGCAGCGGTTGGGTAGAACTCCCTCATCAGCCATTGCCATAGCATAGGATCGGCAGTCGGGATAACCGCACTTCGTACATTGGGTTTGAGGAAGTTCGCCATCGAGTTGATTGCAGAGTTCAACTGGATTCATGCGGTGTTTGCCAGCAATCAGGAGGAATTGCGAACTTAGTCACTCGCGAGTACTGCTTTGGCCACCTTCTTTTTTGATGCTTTGGAAGTTTGCTCATGCTCACGAATGAAATCTTTAATGCGCGGATACACCTTTTCACGCCAGCGACGACCTGAAAAAATACCATAGTGACCAGCGCCAACAACTTCGTAATGGTCTTTGCGTTCCGTAGGAATGCCTTTGCATAATTTATGTGCAGCGCGGGTTTGACCACTGCCGGAAATGTCATCAAGCTCGCCCTCGATGGTCAGGAGCGCCACATCCGTAATGTCGTGGGGCTTCACTAACTTACCAGAGACTTTCCAAGTACCACTGGGTAGAGCATGTTCTTGAAACACGGTTTTGATGGTATCTAAGTAGTACTTGGCATCCATATCTAAAACCGCGTTGTATTCATCGTAAAAACGAATATGGGCTTTTGCATCCAGCTCATCGCCGCGCACCAAGTTTTGGAAAAAATCCCAATGCGACTGCATGTGGTTCCGTGGGTTCATTGCGATAAATCCAGTGTGCTGCAAAAACCCTGGATAAACTCGGCGGCCCGCACCAGCATGAGGCTGAGGTACGTCATAGATAACATGGCTCTCAAACCACTCGTAAGATTTTTTATCGGCCAAGGAGTTGACTGCGGTAGGCGATTTGCGTGCGTCGATCGGGCCACCCATCATGATCATAGAGGCGGGTGTTTCTTCACCATTGGACGCCATCAAGGATACCGCGCCTAAAGTTGGCACCGTAGGCTGGCATACGGAAATGACGTGAAGGTTTTTTGGGCCGATGGTGCGAATAAATTCTTGAATGTAATGAACATAATCATCGAGTCCAAATTCCCCTTTGTCGGTCGGAACTGTTCGTGCATCCAGCCAATCGGTGATGTAGACCTTATGGTCTTGCAGCAGGGTACGTACGGTATCGCGCAACAAAGTGGAGTGGTGCCCGGATAAGGGTGCAACCACGAGCACGACTGGATCTTCTT
Organism: Polynucleobacter sp.; assembly: GCA_044345755.1. Taxonomy (GTDB): domain Bacteria; phylum Pseudomonadota; class Gammaproteobacteria; order Burkholderiales; family Burkholderiaceae; genus Polynucleobacter. The sequence goes on from JBIJAM010000009.1 coordinate 26,713, forward strand.
TAAGCTTTTTAATGACTTCGAGGTCATCTGAGTAACGCTTAAATCGGATTAAATTGCAGAATGGTTTTTCGAGCGTTGTGATTTCGTGAATAGCAACGTCGCGTCCGTGTGCCTTTACAGCACGAATTCCAAATTCCGGTTTTTTGTACTCTTTGCCGAGTCGGTGTAGTAATTCATAGCTGGCGGCGAATCGTTCTGCCCCAGGCATTTTTGATAATGGATTGGATGCGTTGATGAACGTCTCGGATGCTGTTTGCGCCCATGAGCTCAAGGGCTGAAGCAATGCTTTTTGGAACTCGTACAGTTGATATAGCATGACGCCTCCTAGAAACCCAGTGTAACCGCCTTTACGCTATGACGCGGGCAATCGCCTTAGCCACGCGATCAATATTCTTGGTATTGAGGGCTGCAACGCAAATACGACCGGTGGACAGGGCAAAAATGCTGTCTTCCTTTTGCAGGCGCGCCACCTGCTCTGCAGTGAGTCCTGAGTAGGAGAACATACCGCGTTGCGACTCGATAAAACCAAAATCCTGTTTTGCACCGTTGGCAGCCAAACGGACAACCAGTTCATGGCGCATGGTCTTAATGCGATCACGCATGTGTGCGAGCTCATCTTCCCACTGCTGGCGCAGGCTAGGGTTATTGAGCACCGCAGCCACAATCGCGCCACCATGGGTTGGTGGGTTGGAGTAATTCGTGCGAATCACGCGCTTGAGTTGCGAGAGCACGCGTGCGGACTCATCTCGGTTTTGGGTCACGATGGAGAGAGCGCCTACACGCTCGCCATACAGCGAGAAGGATTTTGAAAAGGAGCTGGATACAAAAAAGGACATGCCCGATTCTGCAAACAACCGAGCAGCAAGCCCATCCTCTGTAATGCCTTGAGCAAAGCCTTGGTAGGCCATATCCAAAAATGGAATGAGGTCGCGCTCGCGGCAGATCTCAATCACCTTAAGCCACTGCTCTTTAGTAAGGTCTGCGCCGGTGGGGTTATGACAGCAGACATGCAGCACGACGAGCGTGCGCTTAGGAAAAGACTCGAGGGATTTGACCATTGCAGCAAAATCCACGCCGCGTGTTTTGCTGTCAAAGTAGTTGTATTCAAGAACCTCATAACCGGCGGCTTCGAAAACGCCACGGTGGTTTTCCCAGCTGGGATTACTAATCGCTGCAGGTACGTTTGGCTCAATGCGCCGCACAAAGTCGCCGCCGACGCGCAAGGCGCCGGTACCGCCTAGGCACTCGGCAGTGACAACCCGACCATCCTTAATTAGTGGGGAGTCTTCGCCGAAGAGGAGTTTTTGGACGCCCATGTTGTAGGGACTTGGCCCTTCGATGGCAATGTAGCTGCGCGGGGATTGTTTGGCGACGATCTCTTTTTCAGCCTCAATCACTGCTTTCAGCAAGGGGACCTTGCCCTCATCGGTGTAATAAACGCCAACACCTAAATTCACTTTTTCTGGATTTTGGTCGGCCATATACGCTTCGGTCAGGCCAAAAATAGGGTCTTTGGGGGCAAGTTGGACGGAGGAAAACAGGTTCATGGGGTCGTAGGCGTCTGTAAGTGGTTGAAAAGAAGGCGTGATCGCAAAGATTGGGTGATTTTTAGAGGAATGGCTGACTATCTTTAGATAAAAACGGCAAAATCAACGTTTATGTGAAATTCTCTGTGAAATTGTTTGCAGATGAAATGATAGCCGAGATGCCCCCAAAGTCCCCGAAACCAAGCCCCAAACCCCTAGCTGCTAGCCCCGAGGTAGAGCTGCCGCCAAGTAGTGCGCCAGAAGGGCTGGATCCGGCTAAGTTTGTTCGTTTTCCGGACTCGCCATTTGAGCTTTATCAGCCGTTTCCTCCGGCGGGTGATCAACCCCAAGCCATTGATCTCTTGGTGGCCGGAATTGAGGATGGCCTGTCCTTTCAAACCCTATTGGGCGTGACAGGATCGGGCAAAACCTACACCATGGCTAATGTGATTGCGCGCATGGGTCGGCCTGCCATCGTATTTGCGCCGAATAAGACTCTGGCCGCCCAGCTCTATAGCGAATTCCGAGAGTTTTTTCCACGGAATGCAGTCGAGTATTTTGTGAGTTATTACGACTATTACCAGCCAGAGGCGTACGTACCGCATCGCGATCTTTTCATCGAAAAAGATTCTGCCATCAATGAACACATCGAGCAGATGCGTTTGTCTGCCACCAAGAGTTTGTTGGAGCGACGTGACGTCATCATTGTGGCGTCGGTTTCGGCGATTTACGGTATCGGCAACCCAGGCGATTACCACAGCATGGTGATGACTTTGCGGCCCGGCGATAAGATGAGCCAGCGCGAGATCGTCACACGTTTAATTGCGATGCAATATGACCGCAATGAAATGGATTTTCAGCGGGGCGTATTTCGAGTCCGCGGCGATACCATCGATATTTTCCCAGCCGAGCACAATGAGCTCGCAGTCCGGGTTGAGTTATTTGATGATGTGATTGAGAGCCTGCAATTTTTCGATCCCTTGACGGGCCGGATTAAACAAAAGATCCCACGCTTTACGGTTTACCCCAGCTCGCATTACGTTACCCCTCGGGAAACTGTACTCAATGCCATTGAGACAATCAAAACCGAATTGCGCGATCGCCTGGCGGAGTTTATTAAGGATGGCAAGCTGGTAGAGGCGCAGCGCTTAGAACAGCGCACACGCTTTGACCTTGAGATGCTCAATGAATTAGGGTTTTGCAAAGGCATTGAAAACTACTCGCGCCATTTGTCCGGCGCAAAACCAGGCGAGTCTCCACCGACCTTAGTCGATTATTTGCCTCAAGATGCCTTGATGTTCCTGGATGAGAGCCACGTCATGATTGGGCAGCTGAACGCCATGTACAACGGTGATCGATCCCGCAAACAAACCTTAGTGGATTTTGGCTTTCGTCTGCCATCGGCACTCGACAATCGGCCACTGAAATTTCCGGAGTTTGAAAGCAAGATGCGCCAAGCAATGTTTGTATCCGCTACGCCAGCCGACTACGAAGCGTCTAAAACTGGACAGGTGGTCGAGCAGGTAGCAAGACCAACGGGGCTAGTTGACCCACAAATTGAGGTGCTACCAGCCAGTTCGCAGGTGGATGATTTACTCAATCAAATTCATGAGCGCGTGAAGGTGGGTGAGCGCGTCTTGGTGACCGTGCTAACCAAGCGGATGGCTGAGCAGCTCACTGATTTTTTATCCGACAACGGCGTCAAGGTGCGCTACGTACATTCGGATATTGATACGGTAGAGCGCGTCGAAATTATTCGGGATTTACGGCTGGGTGCATTTGATGTTTTGGTTGGTATTAATTTGCTACGTGAGGGCCTGGATATTCCCGAGGTATCGCTGGTTGCGATTTTGGATGCCGACAAGGAAGGCTTTTTACGTTCAGAACGCAGCCTGATTCAAACGATTGGCAGGGCGGCACGCAATATGAATGGCAAGGCAATCTTGTATGCCGATCGCATTACCGATTCGATGCGCCGCGCTATGGACGAGACTGAGCGACGCCGCACCAAGCAAATTGCCTTTAATAAAGAGCATGGGATTGAGCCGCGCGGGGTAACCAAGCGCATTAAAGACATCATTGATGGGGTTTACGACGTCAAAGAGAAGCGTTCCGAGTTTGTCGCCGCAGAAGAGCAGGCCCACTATGCCGGACTCAGTGAGCGGGCACTCTCCGCAGAAATCAAGCGCCTAGAGAAGCAAATGAACGCCGAAGCCAAGAATCTCGAGTTTGAAAAGGCGGCTGCGACCCGCGATCGCCTCAGTAAGGTCAAAGAAATGGCCTTTGGCGCCCTATCTCAGGATGCCCTATAGCCAGCATGGGTAGTACCCGAGCAAATTAGTCGGGTATCTGTTATTCTTGACCATAACGGTTGGGTATTACCCGCCCGACTGTGCGCTGTCCATAACAATCCATTACCAAGGTGCCATATGAGACTTACAACAAAAGGTCGTTTTGCAGTAACCGCCATGATTGATTTGGCGCTACGGGAGGCCCATGGCCCCGTAACCCTAGCCGGAATTAGCCAAAGGCAACACATTTCACTCTCTTACCTTGAGCAGCTGTTCGGTAAGTTACGTCGCTTCAACATCGTTGAGAGCACACGTGGTCCTGGCGGCGGCTACACCCTCGCGCGCAAGCCTGAAGAGGTTAGTGTGGCCGATATTATTGTTGCGGTGGACGAGCCCTTGGATGCAACCCAGTGTGGCGGCAAAGGCAATTGCCATGGCGACGACGAACAACATGGCCGCTGCATGACGCATGACTTATGGGCCAATCTGAATACCCGCATGGTGGAATACCTTGCATCGGTATCGTTGCGTGATTTAGTCGCCCAGCAAGCAGATCGAGGTCAGGTTGTGCATGATTTGCGCGAGCGCAAAGTCAAAGCAGAGCCAATTAAGATTATGAAAACAGCGCCTGCGCCACTCGTAAAAAAAGAGCCTAGCATCGCCACCAAGCCATTGCTTGTGAATTCCGTTTTTAACCTTGCTCGGCAAAGTTAAGTTTCAGTATTGCATTGCTAACTACTAAAGATTTTTATTTATGAACGCACCCGAAACTAAAGCAATTCAGCCAGTATCGCTGTTTAGCCCAAAGCATTTTCCAGTCTATATGGACTACTCTGCCACTACACCGATTGACCCTCGCGTGGTCGACAAGATGATTCCCTACCTGCGCGAGCAGTTCGGTAATGCAGCATCGCGAAGCCACGCCTTTGGCTGGGCTGCAGAGGAGGCCGTTGAGGAAGCGCGCACCGAGGTAGCGAAGTTAGTGCATGCCGATCCCCGCGAAATTGTGTGGACCAGCGGCGCAACCGAAAGCATTAATTTGGCAGTAAAGGGCGCAGCGCACTTTTATCAAGAAAAGGGCAAGCACCTCATCACCATCAAAACCGAGCACAAGGCGACCTTGGATACCTGCCGTGAGCTAGAGCGGGAAGGGTTCGAGGTAACGTATTTGGATGTCTTGCCTAGTGGTTTGATTGATTTTGACCAGTTGCAGGCAGCCATTCGTCCCGATACGATTTTGGTCTCGGTGATGTACGTTAATAACGAGATTGGCGTAATTCAGGATATTCCTCGCATTGGCGAACTTACCCGCTCAAAAGGCATCATCCTCCATGTGGATGCAGCGCAAGCCACCGGCAAGATTGAAATTGACTTAGAAAAAATCAAAGTGGACTTGATGAGTTTTTCTGCCCATAAATCCTATGGCCCTAAAGGCATTGGCGCTTTATTCGTGCGTCGCAAGCCCCGCATTCGGATTGAAGCGCAAATTCACGGCGGCGGCCATGAGCGCGGCATGCGTTCTGGAACATTACCAGTGCATCAAATTGTCGGCATGGGCGAGGCGTTTAAATTTGCCCGCCTCGATATGATTGAAGAAAATAAACGCATTCGTGCATTGCGCGATCGCCTTTTAAATGGCCTACGCGATATCGAAGAGGTCTATGTTAATGGCGACATGGATCAGCGCGTGGCACACAACCTGAATATTAGTTTTAATTACGTTGAAGGCGAGTCAATGCTAATGGCCTTGAAAGACATTGCCATTTCATCGGGATCGGCGTGTACTTCTGCTTCCCTGGAGCCGTCCTATGTGTTGCGTGCCCTCGGCCGAAATGATGAGCTGGCACACAGCTCCATTCGGTTTACCATCGGCCGTTTTACCACCGAAGAAGAGGTTGACTTTACAGTTAAGCTGGTCAAAGAAAAAATCGCCAAGCTGCGCGAACTTTCCCCTTTGTGGGAAATGTATAAAGACGGTATTGATTTAAGTACGATTCAGTGGGCAGCCCACTAAACAGATTAAGACAGCAGGAGAAAGAACCATGGCATATAGCGATAAAGTAATTGATCATTATGAGAACCCCCGTAATGTGGGTTCATTTGCAAAGACCGACGACAACGTCGGTACCGGCATGGTGGGTGCACCAGCCTGCGGCGATGTCATGAAATTGCAAATTCGCGTGAATGAGCAGGGCATCATTGAGGATGCGAAGTTCAAAACCTACGGATGTGGCTCGGCGATTGCATCTTCCTCGCTTGTAACCGAATGGGTTAAAGGCAAAACCTTGGATCAAGCCTTGGAGATTAAAAACTCCTTAATCGCGGAAGAATTGGCTTTACCGCCTGTGAAAATCCATTGCTCTATTTTGGCCGAAGATGCCATCAAGGCAGCGGTTCAGGATTACAAAGAGAAGCACCCAGGCAATTAAGTCGGTCTGTACTTAGGAATCCCTTATGGCAATTACACTCACTCAAAAAGCCGCTGCACACGTTAATCGCAACCTGCAGAAGCGTGGCAAAGGCTGCGGCTTGCGTCTAGGCGTTCGCACGACCGGCTGTTCAGGCTTAGCCTATGAGTTGGAGTATGTGGACGATGTCGCTCCCGAAGATCAGATGTTTGAATCCAATGGAGTGAAGATTTTTGTAGATCCTAAAAGCTTGGCTTATCTTGATGGTACCGAACTCGACTTTGTACGCGAAGGCCTGAATGAGGGCTTTAAGTTCCAGAATCCAAACATGAAGGACGAGTGTGGTTGTGGCGAATCATTCCGCGTCTGAGAATTACTTTCATTTCTTTGGTTTAAGTCCGCAATTCAGTTTGGATCTGGCGCAGCTAGATCTTGCCTACTTGGCAATTCAAAAAGAGGTTCACCCCGATCGCCATACCCAAGGTAGCGACAGTGAGCAGCGGATTGCCATGCAAATGGCAACCCTGGCTAACACGGCACACCAAACTTTAAAGCACCCGATTCGGCGCGGCTTGTATCTGTGCAAGTTGAATGGCGTTGAGGCTAACTTAGAAACCAATACGGCCATGCCAACGGCTTTCCTCTTGCAGCAAATGGCGTGGCGCGACAGTCTGGAGGAGAGTGCGGATGATTTTGCTGCGCTCGATACATTGGCGGCTGAAGTCGACTCTGCATATAAGGCCGCTCTAGTTGAATTAGCAGAGGCAATGGATCGGACGCATAATTACCAGCGGGCAGCCGAATTGCTGCGCGGCCTTTTGTTTATCGATAAATTTGCTACTGAATTAGATGACGCCATTGCGGCACTTGCTTGAGTTAATGATCAATGGCTTTATTACAGATTTCTGAACCCGGTATGTCACTTGCGCCCCATCAGCGGCGTATTGCGATTGGTATCGATTTAGGCACCACCAACTCCTTGGTTGCGGTTGTGCGCGATGCTCTGCCGAAGGTCCTAGCAGATGAGCAGGGGCGCGAATTGCTTCCATCGGTTGTGCGTTATCTGCCAGGTGGTCGAACCCAGGCTGGATTTGAAGCGCTCGAGAGCGTAGTAAGCGATCCAAAAAATACGATTGTCTCCGTTAAGCGCTTTATGGGTCGCGGTCTTGGTGATGTGGACCATTTAGAAAATGCCCCATACGACTTTGTCGATCAGCCCGGTATGCTCAAGTTGCGAACGGTTGCGGGTGACAAGAGTCCAATCGAAGTGTCCGCTGAAATCTTGGCGCGCCTGCGGCAGTTGGCTGAGGATTCGGTAAACGACAACATCGTTGGTGCTGTAATTACGGTTCCCGCCTACTTTGACGATGCGCAGCGACAGGCCACAAAGGATGCCGCCAAATTAGCAGGGGTTGAAGTCTTACGTTTGCTCAACGAACCCACTGCAGCAGCGATTGCCTATGGGCTCGATAACGCATCCGAAGGCCTTTATGCGGTTTATGATTTAGGCGGAGGTACCTTTGACATCTCCATTTTGCGGATGAGCAAAGGCGTCTTCGAGGTCTTATCGACCGGCGGTGATTCAGCATTGGGCGGAGATGACTTTGATCATCGCTTGTACTGCTGGGTGATCGAACAAGCCAAGTTAGCCCCGATTTCGATTCAAGATCACCGTGCATTGCTAATGGCCTGTAAAATGGCCAAAGAACAGCTAAGCCATAATCCCTTGGCGCGGGTACACCAAACACTTAGCGACGGTACCGTGGTGAATGTTGGGGTCAGTCAGGCGCAATTTTTTGAGATGACGCAAAACTTGGTCGCCAAAACATTGGCGGCAGTACGAAAGGCGTTGCGGGATTCCGGGCTAAAGGCTGAAGAAATCAAAGGCGTTGTGATGGTCGGTGGCGCAACGCGCATGCCGCATGTGCAGCGTGCAGTAGGCGAGCTCTTTGGTACGGCGCCACTGAATAATCTCAACCCTGATCAGGTTGTTGCCATGGGCGCTGCAATGCAGGCTGACCTGCTGGCCGGAAACCAAGGCAAGAATGAAGAATGGCTATTACTAGACGTGATTCCGCTATCCCTTGGTATTGAGACCATGGGCGGTTTAGTAGAAAAAATTATTCCGCGCAATACACCTATTCCGGTTGCCCGCGCGCAAGAGTTCACCACCTTCAAAGATGGTCAAACCGCTTTGGCTTTGCACGTAGTGCAAGGCGAACGCGAAACTTCGGCGGATTGCCGCTCACTCGGTCAATTTGAGCTACGTGGTATACCGCCGATGGTTGCTGGAGCGGCACGCATTCGGGTGACCTTTCAGGTTGATGCCGATGGCTTGTTATCGGTGCGCGCTACCGAGCAGGGCTCGGGCGTTGAGGCCTCGATCGATATCAAACCATCCTATGGTTTAAGCGATGCCGACATTACACGGATGCTTCAAGATGGCTTTGCCTCTGCCCAGGTTGATTTAAAAGCAAGAGCCCTGCGTGAAGAGCAGGTATCAGCTCAGCGCTTACTGGATGCGGTGCGCGCTGCGGTAAGTAGCGACGGGCATCTCTTAAGTGATGCTGAGCGTACTGGAGTGGATCAGGCCATGGCAACATTGCAAAGCACGCTATCCTCAGAGGAAGATAGCGATGTGTTGCGGCGCGCTGTTGATCAAGCCGCTAAAGCAACCGATGATTTTGCGCAAAAGCGCATGAATGCGAGCATTCAAAAGGCCTTAACCGGCAAAAGCGTTTCCGAAATTTAATTAAACGATTGAGATCAAGCAATGACCCAAATTGTGATTTTGCCGCACAGTGAATACTGCCCCGAGGGTGCTGTGCTTGAGGTTTCCCCCGGTACAAGCATTTGTGAAGCCTTGCTGGAAAACGATATACCCATTGAGCATGCCTGCGACATGGTGTGTGCCTGCACTACCTGCCACGTGATCGTCCGCGAGGGCTTTAAAAGCCTCAATGAGCCGGATGAAAATGAGGAAGATTTGCTTGATCGGGCATGGGGACTCAATCCTTTATCACGCCTTTCTTGTCAGGCCATTATTGCGAAAGACGACCTGGTCGTTGAAATTCCAAAATACTCAATCAATCACGCCAAAGAAAATCATTAAGGGCGATTGAATTAAACGCCTTTGCGCTTTATGAACCTACGCTTAAGAATTGGGCCTTAATGGCAGCCGTAATGCTTTGCCTTCCATGCCGCTTCCGCTCTAATAAACCCACTTTTCTGTAAATAGTCTTTCCTGGCAAGGCATGAATGCGCAAGCGCTGATCATGCTTCCAGTCAACGTTGGCTAATTGCGGGATGATGGAATAGCCAAGACCTTGCCTAACTAGCTCAATAATAGCTTCTACGGAGTTTATTTCCATACCTTCATTAATCGCAAGCTTGTTTACTTTTATCGTTTGATCCACTAAATGGCCAGTCCACGTTTTTCGCTCAAAACGAATAAAGGGCAAGCCCTTTGGTATAGTTTCGTCGCCAACGTTTGAGCGAATCTGTTTTTGGCCTGTTTGCGGCAGTATGAGAACCATGGGTTCTTTGTATAGCTCAGTCCATATGGTGCTTTGGGGTAGCGCAAACGGCGACTCGGTAACGATGGCTGCGTCCAGCTTTCCGTCAATGACCTGCTCGAGGAAGTCACTCGATAATCCAGCAATCAATTTAATCTCAAGTTCAGGGTAGTGGCGTTTCAATTCATCCAATGCCTTACCAAAATGACCCATCAGAGCTGAGACTAAAGCGCCCAAAACAATGGTGCCGCTCAATTCATTTTTGAGGCTGCTTCCCAGGGATTCATATCGCGCAATGATGTCCTGAATTGGCTCAATCAGTGCTCTACCGTGGTTGTTTAGTACCAAAGACCGCTTATTGCGATCAAATAAGGCGATGCCAATCTCTGCCTCCAAATGCTGCAATTGTTGGCCAGCTGCTGCTGCTGTAAGGCCTATTTCCCGTGCAGCCGCCGCAACACTGCCGTGGCGGCTAATGGCGATGAAGTTTTTAAGTACGCGGATGCTGGACATGGACTTATTATAGTAAAAAATTACTTTATCTCGATAAAAAAACAATTCGATTTATTATTTACTATACCCCGATATAATTTTGGCATGTCTAAAGTGAACTTAAAAGTCAAAGTCTGGCGCGGAACCGAGCAAGGCGAGTTTGTTGAATACCTTGTGCCGCGCAATTCCAATCAAACCGTGCTCGATGTGGTGACCTACATTCAGCGTAAATTAGATCCAACGCTGAGCTATCGTTTTGCTTGTCGAGTAGGGATGTGTGGTTCCTGTGCGATGACAGTTAATGGAGTGGCCCGCTGGACCTGTCGTACCCATGTAGCAAAGATTGTCGAAGGCGATTCACTCGAAATCGCACCCCTGAATAATTTGCCCGTGATTAAAGACCTCGCAACCGATATGCGTGAGTTCTTCAATAAGTGGAAAGGGGCAGTTGGTTTTTTTAAAGGCGAGCAAACGCGCCACGATGATTTTGCAGTCGTCAAGCCAGATTCGGAGGAGCGGCAGTTAGCCAATGCGGGTATTGAATGCATTGGCTGTGCCGTCTGTTATGCATCGTGCGATGTGGTGGCGAGTCGTAGCAATTATTTGGGGCCGGCTGCGCTCAACCGAGCCTGGACTCTGACCAATGATGTACGAGATACCCAGCAATTAGATCGCCTACGTGCTGTGGCTGGCGACGCGGGGTGTCATACCTGCCATACGCATGGTAGCTGTACGGAGCGTTGCCCAAAGCAGCTAGAGCCCACTGCTGGCATTGCTGGTCTGAAAAAATTAGTCGCTAGGGCTGCAGTACGCGGTACGAAGTGGGGCAAGTTGTGAACACTGCGATGCACAGTAGCGCGGTATTGCAAGCAAAGCTTTGGTATGCCCAGCGCATCAGTGCCATGGTCTTGGGTTTGTGTGTAGCAATTCACTTATTCATTATGTTTTACGCTATTCGTGGGGGCCTTACGGCCGGTGAAATCTTAGGCCGGACTCAGGGCAATTGGTTCTTTGCCATTTTTTATGAAGTATTTGTTTTGGCCTGTTTAGTGCATGCGCCGATTGGCCTTGCCAATATTTTGCGTGAAAACTTTCCACGCTCACCTGGGGTGAGCGTATTGCCTTGGGTCTTGGCAGCTCTAATATTGGGATTGGGAACAACGGCTGTCATTGGTGTCTTTACTGGCGGAGTAGGGCGATGAGCAATAGACCAACGCTGGATCATCGCGCTAAATCGCATTTGTCTTACTTCATTTATATGGCGCACCGGGTTTCAGGACTCTTGCTCGCCTGTTTTTTGCCCATTCATTTCTTCTTGCTATCTCAGTCCCTATTTGGTGCCGATGAGCTTGATCGCTATTTAAAGCTGACTGACTTTTGGGCGGTGAAGGCAGGTGAGTGGGGTTTGGTGACTCTATTGACAATTCATTTGGTGGGCGGTGTCCGCCTCCTCATGATTGAGTTTGGAACGTGGCGCGGATTACGTAAGGGCTGGATTCAGGCGGCCATCGTTCTCTCGATTATTTCCGGCCTATTATTTTTAGCATTAGCAGATTAATTGGGGGCATCATGCAGTTACAGATGAATTTGGTAGAGGATGCGTGCAAGGAGCTTTACATCCGCGCATTAAAAAAATTACCAGACGACGTAAAGCAAGGCATCGACCGTTTGAATCGATCTGAAACGGATCAGCGCGCTCAGGTTGTCTTGCAGACCATGGTGACAAACATCGCCGTAGCAGAACGAGAGGATAATTTACTTTGCCAAGATACGGGGCTGCCGATCTATAACGTCAAGATTGGCCGTAATGTTGAATTTGATGGCATGGCATTGAAGGCTGCGATTCGTAAAGGGTGCGAAAGGGCTACTACGGAGTACCCACTCCGTTCTTCGGTGGTGCATCCCATCACCCGCAAGAATAACCATACCTCCTGCGGTATTGACATGCCGGCAATACACCTTGATTTCAGCTCGGATAATGAGGTGGTTGAGATCGAAATGATTCCCAAGGGCAGTGGCTCAGAGAACAACTCCTATTTGAAGATGGCCATTCCTGCGGAAGGTATTTTGGGTGTTAAAGCATTTGTAATTGAGAGTGTTGTTGCTTCGGGTGGAAAAACCTGCCCACCAACCATCGTTGGTGTCGGTGTTGGCGGAACATCGGATCAGTGTGTGGCGATGGCCAAGCGCGCTGCTACACGCCCAATTGGCAGTAGTTGTTCTGATGCAGAGGGTGCAAAGCTTGAGCAAGAACTGAGTGCAGCGGTGAATCGCCTTGGTATTGGGCCGCAAGGCTTGGGTGGTGACGGTACCGCGTTTGCCGTACATGTTGAATTGGCCGCAACCCACATTACGATGAATCCGGTAGCAGTCAATATGCAATGCCATTCAGCAAGGCGTGCGCGTGCCACCTTTACGCCGCAAGGTGTTGAGTACGGATTTTAGGAATAACAATGGCACATTACTATTTACCCACCCCTGTAAGTGAGTCCGATATCCGTCGCTTAAAAATCAACGATACGGTAACGCTACAAAACACTCTGTTTGGTATTCGGGACGCAACCCAGATTCACATGTTTGATCACGGTCGTAAGACCAAGTTTGATTTGACTGGCCATGCCGTCATTCATACTGCTCCCAATGTGCGTAAGGTAGCAGTTAGCGCTGAATTTCCAGCGGGGTATGAACCCATTTGCATCGGTACAACGACATCCGATCGCATGGAACGCTTTACCCAACCACTAATGACTCAGAATGGCGTACGCATGATCGTGGGTAAAGGCGGGATGCGTGAAGGTTCCTCTAAGGCATTTGCAGAGCTTGGTGGTGTGTACTTGGCGATTATTGGCGGCACGGCCGCGCTCGAAACCACTTGGATTGAGCAAATCGAAGACGTCGATATGGATGACCTTAATCCGGAGTCGCTTTGGCGTTTTAAGATTCACGATTTTGGCCCGCTATTGGTGGCGATGGATAGCCATGGTGGCAGCATCTATCAGGAAGTCAAAGGCGACGTTGCAAGAAACAAGGTTGATGTACTCAAAAGCTTAGGAATCGAATCATGAATGCGCCCCTCAATATAAAAACCCTTGAAACGGATATCTTGATTCTGGGTTCCGGTGGAGCCGGTCTTTTTGCGGCACTCCATGCGCATCAAACTAACCCCAATTTGCACATTACGATTGCGGTTAAAGGTCTTTTGGGTAAATGCGGTTGCACGCGCATGGTTCAGGGTGGGTATAACGTGGCCTTGGCAGAAGGTGACTCGGTAGAGCGCCACTTTATGGACACCATCGAGGGTGGTAAATGGTTATGCGATCAGGATTTAGCGTGGACCCTGGCGAGTATTTCAGTAGAGCGCATTCGAGAGCTTGAGAATGAGTTGGGATGCTTTTTTGACCGCAACCCTGATGGCACGATTCACCAAAAGGCATTCGCAGGGCAAACGTTCGATCGCACTGTGCACAAAGGCGATTTAACCGGCATTGAAATTATCAACCGTTTGGCTGAGCAGGTATGGGCACGCGGTATCCATCGCCTTGAGGAATTCCGTGCCGTGGAGTTAATTCATAGCGCAGATGGTAAATCATTGGCAGGCGTTTTAATGCTGGATATGCAGACTGGTGAGTTTGCTTTGGTGCGTGCTAAGGCGGTATTGCTTGCTACTGGCGGCGGCCCAACGATGTACAAATACCATACCCCATCGGGCGATAAGAGTTGCGATGGTCTTGCGATGGCGCTCCGAGCGGGTTTGGTGCTGCGCGATATGGAAATGGTGCAGTTTCATCCAACCGGACTTTTGGCAGGGTCAGACACTCGCATGACAGGGACCGTTTTGGAAGAGGGCTTACGGGGCGCTGGCGGATATTTGCTCAATGGCAATAAAGAGCGCTTCATGAGTAATTACGATTCGCGCAATGAGCGCGCGACCCGCGACATCGTCTCGCGTTCGATTAATTCCGAGATTCGGGCAGGGCGAGCAACGCCAAATGGCGGCGTCTATATTCAGATGAGCCACCTTGGCCCAGATACCGTACGGAAATTGTTTAAAGGGATGGTTGAGCGCTGTGCCGATAGCGGATTTAATTTAGCCGAGGACATGGTCGAAGTTGTTCCAACCGCCCATTACATGATGGGAGGCCTCGTATTTAAGTCAGATTGCAGCACTGATTTGCCTGGCTTATTTGCAGCGGGTGAAGATACGGGCGGAGTGCATGGCGCCAACCGTCTTGGCGGTAATGGGGTGGCTAACTCGACCGTGTTTGGTGGTATTGCCGGTGATGTCATGGCAAAGTGGGTCGTTAACCAACCCTTAGCCGAGTGCAATATGGCAGAAGTGGTCGCTAGCATCGAGGCGCATGAGGCGCCACTGAAGCGTGCACCGGGCGACATTGAGCTAATACGCGATGCGCTAGCTGAGGTTATGTGGGATGACGTTGGCATTTCACGTACTAAAGAAAGCTTGCAGCGGGCCCGTACAAAACTGGATGAGCTGGATCGCTCTCTCAATCAGATGGGTGTAGGCGATTTGCAGCGCGCATACAACCTCACATGGCAAGATTGGATGAATCTACGCAATCTGATTTTGGTAAGTAAATCGGTTACTGAGGCTGCGATTGCCCGCGAGAATTCGCGTGGCGCCCATTACCGTGAGGACTTTCCGGAGCCTGGCGACTTAGATACCTCTTACTTTACTGCGGTGAAGCTAATCAATGCACAATTAATGATTGAAAATAGACCGGTATTGTTTAATCGCGTAAAGCCCGGTGAAACGATTTTGGTTGAGGATTTGGTTTAACTTCCATTCCATACGCAGAAAGTAAATTATTTTAGAAATTCTGCAGCCCATACCGCTAATGCTTGCGGTAATCATCATCTTTTGCGCCTATTTTATTTTTGGCGTAGCTGGATTTGGCACGTCTCTCGTTGCTGTCCCTTTATTGGTTCAGATCTATCCATTAACAACGGTAGTTCCCATGATGGTTCTAATGGATATTTGTGCTTCTTTGTATTTGGGCAGGAAATCCTCCAGCGAGGTAGATAAAAAGGAATTGCTTTGGCTTTTCCCATTTTCCTTAGTGGGTATGGTGATTGGAATTACTTTGTTGATTAATGCGCCAAGTGAACCCCTACTGATTGTTCTAGGAATATTTGCTGGGGCCAATGGACTCAGAGTGCTCATGAAGAAAAAAGTGGAGCTTCGGACTCCCATTTCTAAATGGTGGGCAATGCCTTTCGGTTTTTTTGGCGGCATCTTTACGGCACTATTCGCTACCGGTGGAGCTATTTATGCATCCTATCTGGAAATGCGTATGAGGGACCCCCGCATGCTAAGGGCAACGATGACTTTTGCAATTCTAATTTTGACGGGAATGCGATTTGTATTTATGCTTGTATCGGAATTACTCTTGCATTTGGATATCGTGGCGTTAGCCATCTGCATGCTTCTGCCGATGTTTTTTGGCTTATGGGTGGGTACAAAAGTGCATAGCAAATTAAGTAGTTCAAATATCCTCAGGATCTATGGAGGCATTCTACTTTTTTCAGGATCAATGCTGTTACTGAAGGAAATTCCAAAACTAGTCAGGATCTCGTAAAATTACTTTATTAGGATTCATGATGCAAAGTGGGTCTAAACCTTTTTTAATAGCCCTCATTAAAGCCATTTCAACAGAAGATTTACGCTCGGTTAATTCTGTCACCTTGGCCTGTCCAATGCCATGTTCGGCTGAAAAGGATCCATTGTGGAGATACACTTGATCGTGTACCAGTTGATTTATCTGACTCCGCCTATTTTCTAAGAGTGTAGATACTTCAAGATTTATGCCTACTATGTTGTAATGCAGGTTGCCGTCTCCAACATGACCAAAGACAATAATTTCGATATCAGGCCACGATTCTTTTAGCCTTGCATTCGTAGTTTGGATAAAGTCACTCAATTCTGAAATCGGGAGGGAGATGTCGTGTTTTATGACATTGCCAAGTTGGAGTTGGGCTTCTGGGATAGTTTCCCGAATTCCCCACATTGCCTTAGATTGCTGAATAGAATCAGCCACAATGCCATCTAAAACCAGCTTGGAATCCATGGCGTCCATCAATAGATTTTGAAGATCTAATCGAACCTTATCTTCAGAATCCATGCTTGAGAGCTCGATTAATACAAGCCAATCGGATTGATCTTGCAATAGCTGCTGAGCCAAAACAAATCGATCGGAGACTAATTCTATTGCTCGGTTTGAAATCAATTCAAATGCGGTTAAATCGGCGCTGCAGACTTTTTGCACTTGCTGTAATAAGGCAATACTCGATGCAACATCAGTTACCTTTACAAGTACCGTGAGCTTTGTCCTGGGTAATGGGAAGACTTTCAAGGTAGCGGCAGTAATGATGCCAAGCGTTCCTTCTGATCCAATAAAGAGATCTTTTAATGAATAGCCAGTATTGTCTTTTCGAAGACCCCGTAGCCCATTCCAGATTTCACCGTTAGCGGTAACAACTTCAAGACCTAAAGTTAGATCTCGCATATTCCCATATCGAAGAACTTGAACTCCGCCCGCATTGGTGGCTAAATTTCCGCCGATCGTACAACTGCCTTCTGCCGCTAAGCTCAAAGGGAAAAGCCTATTTTGTAAAATGGCAGCCTCTTGAACATGCTTAAGCACTGCGCCAGCACCCACAGTAATGGTGGCGTTTTCTAGGTCTAGCGCCTGAATTTGATTCAATCGACGCAGGCAAATAACGACAGCACGCCCACTTGCATCGGGGGTTGCACCGCCGCAAAGACCCGTGTTTCCACCTTGAGGGACTATTGGTATCCGATGGTGCTTGCATATCTTGATAAGGGCTGCAACCTCGCTGGTATTTTTTGGCCGCAGGACAGCCAGTGCATTTCCCTTAAAGCGCTTACCCCAATCGGTTAGATAAGGTACTTTATCCTCATCCTTGCTGAGTACGTATTCTTCTCCGATGGCATCGGCAAACTCAGCAAGGAGGGGAGTTGCACTCTCGTCCAACTTAAGCTCTTCGAATGTTTGGAGCGGGTACCCCATCGATCATAATGTTTAAGCACGATGGCAACTGACTGGCGATGGCCCGATGGGCAGCCGGTAAAACCTGCTCTTTTGCGGTGACCAATTCGCCAAACCCCCCAAAAGCAACACAGACCTTTTCATAATGGGTTGGTAGTAATTCACAGCCAATCACACGGGCTTGACCATACTCCCTGATTTGAATTTGATGTTCCGCATTCCAGCAGGCATCGTTGCCCACTATGAGTAAAAAAGGAAGTTGATAACGAACCGCTGTATCGATTTCAGCGCTATGAAAACCAAATGTGCCATCACCCACAACCGCAACAACAGGAGCCCCAGGCTTGGCTAAACTTGCAGCCGTAGCAAATGGCAAGCCCGCACCAATCGACCCAGCAACGCCATTAATTACACGATTCGGCGCATGTAAACATGCTTGAGCCCACTGACCAATCTCGCCCCCGTCGCTAACTAAAACGGATTCGGGATGGCTATCTAATATTGCCTGCAATGGTGCAAATGCTTGCGCTGGATGCAACTTATTTGCGCTGGAAGGAGCGCTGCCCCAGTCTGCCGGACGATAGGCGATTGCTTCATGTACTTCTTTGAGCCATTCACGACCTACGGTTATTGGGGGCCCACATAATTCGATGATGGCGTTGATGGCGCTATGAACATCCGCGCGCGTTGTTAGCAGAAGTTTCGAGCCAACTGCCTTTTGGGATCGCTCAATCTCACTTGTTTCCGGATCAATTTGAAAAAATACACAGTCTTTATGAAAGTTTGGCGCTTTCCCAAATTTCAGTGTGAAGTCTAATTTTTTACCCAGCAGCAAGACGCAATCGGATTGAGCAAGTACCTCAGAAAAGGCGCCTAAGCTAGGATCGCCAATCCCCCTTGGGCTTTCCATTCCAATGACTGGGATACCCAATGCGGTCTCTAGGCCATCTAAAATTGTACGACCTGTCTGCGATTGCATCATGGGCCCAGTTAGTATCAAGGGCTTCTTTGCTTTGAGTAATGCAGCAATCATTTCCTTGATGACTTGCTTATCTGCCTTGATCGGAATGGGTTCAAAATCAGTTACGTTAGGCATTGATTCGCTACCGTCAAAGGCATTATCTAAAACATCTGACGGGAGGCTGATGTGTACTGGACCCGGCCTACCAGACTTTGCAATGGAAACGGCTTTTGCAAAATCACCCGGTAGTTCAGATACGCTTTTACAAACCCACGATGCCTTTGTTAGCGGGGCGGCAATATCAGCTTGCGCCATCTCTTGAAATGCCCCCATGCCCAATTGGTTGATGGGCGCATGTCCTGATAACAGTACAACCGGTGACTCAGCCATTCCTGCAGTGTAGAGCGCAGATACTGCATTGGCATGACCGGGGCCACCTGTTACCATCGCAATGCCAACTTCTCCCGTGAGCCTTGCCCATGAGTCCGCCATATGGACAGCTGCAGCCTCATGTCGGGTATGAATCAGTTTAATTTTCTGATCGTACACGGCATCAAATATGGGCATGATGTGGTTGCCAGATAAGGTAAATATATTGCTTATTCCGGCAGTCAGTATCGATTCAACCAATGCATCAGCGCCACGTTTCATTCTGGTAGACATTTTTTTACTCTCTTAAAAAACTTAATAGCTAATTTTCTTGTTTGAATAAAAAAGCCACGATATTTATCGTGGCTTTATAAGTAACTCTAAAAGGTTAATTGGCAGTTAAGTTACGTGCCTTAATTACTTTTTCCCATTTTGTCGATTCAGAAGCAATCTGCGACTCTAGTTCTTTGGTGGTGTTAAGAACTGGCGTCAGGCTATTAATTTCTAAGCTCTTCTGCATCGCCTCTGTTTTAACGGCTTTAACCGCCGCTTCATAAATCTTGTCTCTGATGATTTTTGGTGTGTTGGATGGGGCCATTAAAGCAAACCAACCGACATTTTCAAATCCTGGCAAGGATGCCTCTGAAACAGTAGGTATGTTTGGAAGTTGGGCTAGGCGTTTGGCGCTTGTAACTGCAAGTGCTTGTATTTGGCCGTTTCGAATGAAGCCGGTTGATGCTGGTACGTTACAGGCACAAAAATCAATTTGCCCAGCGATTAAATCGGTTAGCGCTGCTGCCTCACCTTTGTAAGGAATATGGGTGGCATTGATTCCTGCAGCTGTAATGAAATTTTCTCCAGCCAAATGAACCTGACTACCTATACCAGCAGAACCAAAATTGAGATTGCGTGTTTTAGCTAAAGCAATCAGATCATTTAAGTTTTTTACTCCTAACTTAGGATTAACAGAAATAATCATCGGGCCGCTAGCAAGAGTAGTAATAGGTGAAAAGTCGGCCCCATAATTTACATTCATCTTTTTGTACATGTATGGATTTACGGTAAGCATGCTGCCAGAGGCCAATAACAGTGTGTAGCCATCTGCCGGGGCTCTTGCTACTGCCTCAGCTCCGATATTACCGCCGGCACCGCCGCGATTTTCAACAATCACATTTTGACCCAGTACCGTAGTCATTTGCTGGGCTAGAATGCGCCCCAAAATATCGGTTGTGCCACCTGCGGCAAACGGTATGATTAATTTGATTGGCTTATTTGGCCAGCTATCGGCTTGAGCCAGTGTACTAACCCCCGCAATTAGCATCAAACCAAACAGCTTGATGGCATTTCTCTTAAAAGAACTAATCTGCTTCGTAAACATGCATCTCTCCTGTTGATTTAAATTCCAAAACATCTTTGTAATTATTAGTGCTTCTTTTTTACTTTTTATTAATAGATTAACGATACAGGGAAAACTAAAAATATACCTGGGTATTGCAAGACATCTAAATCATCTATATGATGTAGATATGTCATCTATTTTCATCTCCGAATTCATTACAAGTCAAGCCCTAGAAACCCTGCGATCTAAGCATGATGTCACTTATGCGCCAGAAAGCTACAAGCAGCGTGCAGAATTAATTTCCGCATTGCAGCATTGTGATGCTCTTATTGTTCGTAACTTGACCCAGGTCAATCAAGAGCTCTTAAATGGTGCACCCAACCTAAAAGTGGTGGGTCGCCTTGGAGTCGGCCTAGAAAATATCGAATTGCCCGCGTGTGCGCAGCGCAATATAAAGGTTATTCCCGCAACGGGTGCGAATGCAGAGTCGGTTGCAGAGTATGTCATTGGTACAGCCCTAGCATTGACGCGTGGTTTTTTGCCGGCAACAGTACAAACCTTAGATGGTAAATGGCCACGCCCGCATTTTTCTGGATACCATGAGTTCGCTGGTAAGACCTTAGGCGTAGTTGGTTTTGGCAGCATTGGCCGTGTAACGGCGCAGAAGGCACTTGCCTTTGGTTTGAAGTGCCTGGCTTATGATCCTATGCTGCCCGGTAAATCGATCGATGTTGGCGGCACTGCCGTCCCGCTTATAACGCTCGATACCTTATTGGCATCCAGTGATGCCGTTACCTTGCACTTACCCCTCTTGCCAGAAACCCGCGGTCTATTTTCTGCGGCAACCTTAGACAAAATGAAGCACGGTGCCTGCTTAATTAATACTGCGCGCGGCGGCATTGTGGACGAAAAAGCCTTAGCCGAGCGTTTGCGCTCTGGCCGCTTGGGTGGCGCAGCCTTGGACGTTTTTGAAAAAGAGCCTGCGACGGACCTTTCCCACTTTGCTGGATTAAGCAACCTCATTGCAACGCCACATATTGCTGGGGTTACAAGTGAGAGCAATGACCGCGTTAGTCAGATGATTGCAGATGAGGTCATTCTGTTTTTGGAGAGCAGTAAATGAAGATGACGTTCGAGCAGATTGTTGAGTTGGCATCGTCTGGTTTACGAGCGAGCGGCATTGATCGTAAAGCAGCAATGGAGACTGCGGAATTTTTGGCTTTAGCTGAGGCTGATGGTTTGGCGTCCCATGGCTTAGCTCGAGTTGGGCAATACGCCGGACATGCCATGAATGGCCGCATTGAGTTAAAAGCGAAGCCAAGGGTAAAACGATTTAAAACGGCAGCTGCCTTAGTGGATGCATGCGATGGCCTTGCGTTTCCGGCGTTAAAACTGGCAACTGATTTGTCGGTTCATTTAGCCTCTAAAAATGGCGTAGGGCTTGTGGCCGTTACGAATAGCCATCATTTTGGTGTAGCAGGTCATTACACCGAAGCGGCTGCGCGTGCCGGATATGTTTCCTTGCTCTTTGGCAATACTCCTGCAGCCATGCCGATGGCGGGTGGCAGTAAAGCCATCTTTGGAACCAATCCCTTGGCGGCCGCATTTCCAGTTGCTAAAGCAAACCCCCTTGTGATTGATATGTCCTTGTCTGCTGTAGCGCGCGGCAAGTTACTCGTAGCTGCAAAAAAAGGCGAGTCCATTCCGGAGGGATGGGCTTTAACCATAGATGGTAAGCCGACTACCAATCCCAATGAGGGTCTCAAAGGCTTGATGGTTCCGATGGGCGGAGATAAGGGTGCTTTATTGGCGTTAATTGTGGAGTTGCTTGTTGTCGGATTGTCGGGGAGCCGTTTC
>JBIJAM010000010.1:0-47302 GCA_044345755.1 Polynucleobacter sp.
TCGTGACCGGCCGGCGTGATGTAGTTCTTTTCTTCCATGGCATAATTATGGCTGTTGCGGCTGTAGCTCAGTTGGATAGAGTACTTGGCTACGAACCAAGGGGTCGTGGGTTCAATTCCTGCCAGCCGCACCAGTATATTTACTAAGGCCTAGCTACCCGCTAGGCCTTTTTTATTCTTTCACGTAAATCCCTTATAGTCTCTGAATGACAATCGCTAAGCCACTGCAAGCTCCATTTGACTGGAATGTCGTGGACGGCAATCATGCGCAATTAGTGCTGCAGGGCAAAATTGATGTCTATGCCTTGGGCGGCAACTGGACGACCGTTCGTCTGAGTCAGGATGGCTGGCTGGAGCAGTTGTCTAGCAAAAAGACCCTGAGTGTCGATGCATCCCAAGTGGAATACCTGGATGGCGCGGGCGTCGCATTTTTGATTGACTTGCATAGAGCCCAAGAGAAGCAGGGGGGAGCATTTACCTTGACCGGTTTGGACAAGCGCTATTTGCCCTTGCTGCAGCAGTTTGATCCCATCGGTAAACTGTTCCCTGTAGCGACACCCAAACCAAAAGACGGCTTTGTAGTCGCAGTGGGTCGTGCGAGCAGCATCTTCTTGCAAGATGTTGCCTCCATCATTACCTTTGCTGGCCATGTGACTGCCGATTTAGTGTGGGCTTTATTGCATCCCCGCCAAGTGCGCTGGGGTGATTTTGTTAATGCTGCCTTTCAGGCGGGTGTCGCCGCCTTACCAATCGTCGGCCTCGTTGCGTTTCTGATTGGTGTGATTCTGTCATTTCAGTCTGCCATTGGGATGCAAAAGTTTGGTGCGATTTCATTTGTCGGTCCGATTGTTGCCTTGGGGATTTTCCGGGAGCTCGGGCCACTCATCACCGCCATTTTGTTGGCAGGCCGATCTTCTGCCGCATTTGCTGCTGAAATTGGCACCATGACCGTCAATAGCGAAGTCGATGCTTTAGTTACTGGCGGCCTCAGCCCAGTGCGCTTCTTGGTGGTGCCACGGGTGCTAGCTGGCATTTTAGTGGCGCCGATCTTGACCCTGTATGCCGACATCGTCAGCGTCTTTGCTTCTTCACTCACCATGGTGGCTTATGGCGTTCCATTGGCCAGTTTTTACGATGGCGTCTTGAATACCGTAGACCTTGAGGATGTATTCTCCGGTTTAACGAAGTCCGTGTTGTTTGGCATCGTAATTGCGGCAGTAGGTTGTATGCGCGGCATGCAAACCGGAACGGGTGCTGCAGCAGTGGGTATTTCAGCAACGCGGGCTGTTGTCAGTAGCATTGTCATGATCGTCTTGGTAGACGGCGTGTTTGCCTACATTTCTTACAAGACGGATTTCTGATGGCTGCTATCGACGTTCGTAACCTTTCGGTTGGGTATGGTCAGAATGTGCTGCTGCAAAACCTCACCTTCTCGGTGAACGAAGGCGAGATCTTTGTGATTCTAGGCGGCTCAGGCTGCGGTAAGTCCAGCTTGTTAAAAAATCTGTTTGGCTTATATGAACCGCTTGCGGGCAGCGTGCTAATTGAAGGCCAGGATATAACCGATGCCCATGGCGAAGATCGCCAAAAGATCATGACGCATTTTGGGGTGATGTACCAGCAGGGGGCTTTATTTGGTTCCATGAGCCTACTGGAGAATGTGACTCTGTTTATGGAGGAGTACACCACTCTAGAGCGCGAGCAAATGAATTTATTGGCACGCTGCAAATTGGACTTGGTCGGCCTCTTACCCTACGAGCAGTACATGCCCAGCGAGATCAGTGGTGGCATGCAAAAGCGCGCTGCGATTGCACGGGCGATGGCATTGGATCCGAAGATTCTTTTTTTGGATGAGCCGTCTGCCGGCCTGGATCCGATCACTTCAGCAGACCTGGATCGCACCATCCTCGATTTATCCCAAAACTTAGGCATTACCTTTGTTATCGTGTCACATGAGCTGGCCAGCATTTACTCGATTGCGAATCGGGTGATTATGTTGGATAAGGAAAGCAAAGGCATCATTGCAGAAGGCGATCCAAAAGTGTTACGCGATCAGAGCGCCGATCCACGTGTGCATCAATTCTTTAATCGCATTATGAGTAAGGAAGCAGCATGAGTAACTCCAACCCCAATTATTTTCGTCTTGGCCTCTTTGTATTGGCTGCTATTGGTGCACTGATCGCTCTTATTCTGGTTTTTGGATCAGGGCAAATCTTTCAGAAGACGTTTGAAGTCGAAACCTATATTAAGCAATCGGTTACCGGTTTGGATAATGGTGCTTCGGTTCGGTTTAGGGGTGTGAAAGTAGGGCAGGTTATCTCTGTCGGCTTGACAGGAGAAATCTATGAAAAAAATATTCCACTGGCGCAGCGCAAAGAATATGTAATCGTTCGCATGCTAATTAATGGCGATCCGAAACTACTGTTGGGCGAAATGGATAGTTTTGTCTCTGCTAACTTACGTGCCAAAGTAAAAACCATGGGTATAACTGGTGTCAATTACATCGAACTTGATTTTGAGGCGCGGAATACAGATTACCCCACACTCACTTATACGTGGAAGCCAGAATACCCCGTCATTCCATCCTTGCCCAGCCCTGCGGATGAGATCTTTACGGGCTTACAAAAAGTAGTGACCAATTTAAGCGCATTAAATTTGGTAGAAACCCAGCAAAAATTTGATTCACTGGTGAGCAATCTCAATACCGTATTAGCAGGAAGCGGCAAAGGCAATCAAGGGATTGCCCAGTCGGTGCAGGAACTGAACACCCTGCTTGCCAAAATGAATGGCGTGACGAGTAATGCCGAACTCGAGTTACTGACACAAGAACTGGTAGCTAGCTCAGTGGTATTGCGGCAAATGCTGAGCAGCGCCCAGGGCGACACTGCAACCACTATTGAAAATCTGAAGCAAGCCAGCGAACAGCTCAATGATTTAATGCGGACTGCCAGTCGCTCGCCATCTTCTTTAATTTGGGGCGAGCCACCAGCCCGCATTCAATTGCCAGCCAATACTGCTGTGACCGGAGTTCAAAAATGAGTTTACTGACCTTAGATCCCTCGACTAGCCAGACACATCCATTTCTGCCGCGCATTGCTGGCATATTGTTGCTAATCTTGCTTGGTTTTTCCTTGTTGGCATGTGCCCCCACGCGGCCTGCAATCGAGACTGCGAATTGGCTAGTGGCGCCAGAGCGCACTGGTGCTACGCGCACGATGCAATCGCCACTGTGGCTAAAGATGGGATCATTTAATGTAACAACACCATTTGATAGCAAGTCCTTGGTGTACCGCCTAGGCGATCAGCAATATGAAAAAGACTTTTACAACGCTTATATTGCTACGCCTAGCAGTATGTTTTCCAATGCAACACGCCAGTGGCTTGATCAATCGGGGATCTTTCGGCTTACGGTAGCCCAGGGCACCAGTTTCTTCCCGTTTTACACACTGCAGGCAACGATTGATGAGCTCTATGGCGATTACCGCGGAAAGCCAGAGGCGGTAGTCTCAGTCCAATTCTTTTTGACGGTGACCAACCCCAATATACCCACGCCATTAATTACGGCAAAGCGCTACACGCAGCGCGTAGCATTGGCAAATAACCTGCCGCAAACCTTGGTATTGGGTCAGCAACAGGCTCTCGCGGCGATTCTGCTGCAGTTGGAGGCCGATCTCTTTGCTGCATCGGCCAATTTACCCAAGCCAATTATTCGTCGATAAGGTGCTTTGGCCGTTATCAAGGTAGGTTAAGTACTTTTAGGCTACAGTGCTGTGTACAGATTGATATTGCGTTTAAGGAAGAAAAAATGGACTTAGGTATTCAAGGAAAGACTGCGCTGGTCTTAGCATCGAGCCGCGGATTAGGTCAGGCGATGGCTGTTGCACTTGCCCGTGAAGGTGTAAACGTTGCAGTGACAGGCCGCAATCCAGAAGGCTTGGCACAAACTGTAGCCATGATCGAAGCTGCTGGTGGCAAAGCAATGGCGCTAAATTGGGATCTATCTGATCTGTCGGTCATCGATGCGCACGTTTCTAAAGTAGAAGCGGCTTTTGGTCCGATTGATATTCTGGTCAACAATACGGGCGGTCCTGCACCCACTCCAGCTGCAGGTCAAGACCCACTTTTATGGGCAAAAAGTTTTAATGACATGGTGCTTTCACTCATTGCCATCACCGATCGCGTATTGCCCGGCATGCGTCAGCGCAAGTGGGGGCGCATTATTACGAGCACGACATCGGGCGCGATTGCCCCGATTAAAAACTTAGCGATCTCCAATACCCTGCGCGCATCCTTACTAGCCTGGTCTAAGACCTTGGCTGCTGAAGTTGCGAGCGAGGGTGTGACGGTCAATGTCATCATGCCCGGCCGAGTTGCAACGGATCGCTTACGGCAACTCGATGAAGCGCGGGCGAAGCGGGAGAATGTGCCATACGATGCGGTAGTAGCTGCGAGCATCAAATTGATACCGGCTGGACGCTATGGCGATCCAAAAGAATATGGCGATACCGCTGCATTCTTGGCTAGCGCCAATTCCTCTTACATTACTGGCTCTGTCATTCGCGTGGATGGCGGACAGATTCAGGGGATTTGAGCGAGTCGTGATCCAGCAGGCATGGAGGTGGTTTAGGCGAGACCTGCAGTCGCCCGAATTGCTATGGCTGGGAATTGCACTCAGCCTATCGGTTGCAGCGCTTTCCAGCGTCGGCTTTTTAGCCGACCGCATGCAACGGGCGTTTGAGTTTGATGCACGTCAGTTGCTTGCAGCTGATTTATTGATTGCTGCCGATCAGCCTATTCCAGCGCGATTTATAGAAGCAGCTAAAGACCGCAAGCTGTCGATTGCACAAACGGTGGTATTCCCGAGCATGGCAACGGTAGGTGAGCGGGGGAAGTTATCCTCACTCAAATCCGTAAGTAGCGACTACCCCTTGCGCGGGGAGCTGCAAATCAGTCGCAGCGCCAATCTTCAGGACAAAGAGAAAGTCAATAGCAGCAATGGCCCATCGCCCGGTAATGCCTGGGTTGATCCGGCTTTACTCGAAGTCTTACAAGCGAAGATTGGCGATACCCTTGCATTAGGGCAGGCACGCCTGCGTATCGATGCCGTCTTGCTGCGTGAACTCGATCGCGGCGCTGCGTTTATGAACTTTGCCCCGCGGGTCATGATCGCTTTAGAAGACTTGCCCAAGACGGACTTGCTTGGCTTGGGGAGTCGTGTGACTTACCGCTTGCTGATAGCCGGATCCAATGCAGCCGTTGCCGATTATCAAAATTGGGTAGTAAATGCGATCGAATCAGATCAGCTGCGCGGCATGCGCATTGAAACCCTCGAGACGGGTCAGCCAGTGATGCGCAAAACACTCGATCGAGCTGAACGGTTTTTATCGCTAATTGCACTCTTAACTGCGATGGTCTCTGCGGTTGCGATTGCGTTGGCTGCGCGCCGTTATGTGGTGCGACAGGCTAATGTGTGTGCGGTCATGAAATGCCTTGGCGCCACTCAAGGTACGATCCTGCGCCAGCAACTAAAAACACTGGCCTTATTGGGTTTAGTAGCTGCTCTATTTGGAATTGCAGTGGGTTGGCTAATTCAGTATGGACTGATGTGGTTCTTGGGTAATTTATTGTTGGCTGATTTACCGCCGCCATCGTTGTGGCCAGTTCTATGGAGCGCGCTGCTTTCCTGGTTTTTGTTACTGGGTTTTGCGGGCCCTCCGCTACTCACCTTGGTGCAGATATCACCGGTACGTTTGGTCCGCCGTGAACTGAGCGGAGTGCCGGTTGCAGCGCGCTGGGTTGCCTTATTGGGACTCTTCAGTTTTGCTGTCTTGCTGCTGTGGGCAGCGCGTGACTGGAAGCTCGCTAGTTGGGTTGGTTTGAGTTTTGGTGGTGCGATTACTGTGTTTGCAATGCTGTCATGGGTTTCACTCAAGTTATTGGCACGCTCTTCCGTGAGTGGGGCATTAAGCCGACTTGGATTTGCAGGTCGTTTTGCATTGCGTGCGCAAGCGCGTAGCCCCGCCTTTGCGGTGATGCAAATCACGGCGCTCGCAATTGCCTTGATGGCACTCCTCATCATCCTGCTCTTGCGACAAGATTTACTCAAAACCTGGCAAGGCAATGTACCAGTCGATGCACCCAACCGCTTTGTGATCAATATTCAGAATGATCAACGCGATGCCTTGACACAGGACCTTGCATCCGCTGGTCTCGGTAAGCCGGATTTGTATCCGATGGTACGCGGTCGATTAATTGAGATCAATAATCGGCCGGTAATGCCAAGTGATTACAGCAAAGACAATGCCCGCCGTTTAGTAGATCGTGAATTTAATCTGTCGTATACCATGGATTTGCCGGGCGGTAATCAAGTGGTTGCAGGTAACTGGTTTAAACAAGACAAGCCCCAAATCTCCGTTGAGACGGGTATTGCTAAAACCCTCGGATTAAAACTAGGGGATCGACTGGCATTTGAGATTGCCGGCGAGACTGTGAGTGCTGAAATTACCTCCTTACGTACACTCGAGTGGGGCTCGATGCGAGTCAACTTCTTTGTGATCATGCCGCCAGTGCTCTTGCAAGATTTACCGCAATCCTGGATTACCGCGTATTACCAGCCGCCGAACATCGAAGTGCTCGACTTCCGCTTAACCCAGCGTTATCCCAACATCACCGTAGTGGATGTGGCCAATTCCTTGCAGCAAATCCAAGATGTACTCAATCGCTTGGGCGCCGCCTTGGGTCTCTTGTTTACCTTCACGATTGCGGCAGCGATCTTGGTTTTGTTTGCGGCGATTTCAGCAACGCAAGACGAGCGCTTTCGGGATGCGGCACTCCTCAAGGCAGTCGGAGCTTCGAGCCCCACGCTGGCTGCGATCGCCAGTATTGAATTAGCAATTGTGGGTGGCTTAGCCGGCCTCTTGGGCGGCTTTGCTGCTGCGATGGCGGCATGGGCGCTGGGGCATTTTGTACTTGAAATTGAATTCAACTCCTTTGCATCGTCGATTGCGATGGGAGTAGCATTTGGACTCGTCGCGTGTGCAATTGCGGGCTACCAATTTCAACGCAAGATCCAGCGGGCTACCGCAATTGACTGTTTACGCGAAGCGTAGGCCTACTTGTAAAGAATCGCGCGAAGCGGCTTTACTTGCGCTTCTCCATCTTAGGCAAGGAAATTAACTTTGTTTTGCCCAGCCGATCGGGAATACTTTGGCGGTGACGCGGATCTAAGTAAATCGACAGTGGCCAGAGAAATAGGGAGACTGCAAAGAGCAGGCCAATGATTCCCCATTTTTGCAGATCAGCACTGGCTTGAATCAGGATGCAGGGCACTAGCCACAGCGAGCCATAGACGTAGCGCCACAGGGCTTGCCTACGGGTGAGGCGGGCACCAGAGACGCTCACCAGTTTCACGCGCCAGGTTTGCATCGCCAAGGTTTGGCCCGTATGCGTCCAGTACCAAACAAAGTAAAGCGCCAGCACGGCGTATAAATAGAAAAACGTTAACCAGCTGGGAAGCGAGATTCCAAAAAGAATACCCAGTACGAGATTCGGTAATAAGAAGAGAAGGGCGATTACGCCCAACAAAATCAGTTGCTCATAGAGAATGCAAAAGACCCGTTTCCAAAAGCCAGGCGAAGGTAATGCAGTCAGCGGGGTCTCAACGGAACTGCTGGGGTTGTCCAAAGGGGTTTGGCTCATGCATCATCGTCTTTGTTGGGCGCAGCAGCCGGCGTTACGGTAGGTGCTGGATTAGGGCGATTTTGCAGCGTGGGTGAGCTAGCAGCAGTTGGCTTTTTCTTATTGTCTTCCTTGGCTGCTAATTTTTTCTTATCTTCTGGACTGAGTTGCTGATAAGCCTGCCATGCAGAGGCTTTTTCTTCCGCGGGGAAGCGCAAGCTGCTGAGGTAATTGTCGCGGGCGATGCGACGATCTTTTTGCGAAAGTTTGGACCACTCGTTCATGCGCGACTGCAAGCGTTCCTGATCGGCCCGCTTCATCTTGGGGTAAAGATTGGCAACCTGTATCCACTTTTGCCGGCGCTCTTTAGAGAGGTAGCTCCAATCTTCTTCGAGCGGAGCCAAGATCTTTTGTTGTACTGCGCTTAAGTCGTCCCAATTGCCACTGTGTTTTGGGGTACTGGTTGCGGATGGCTGTTTAGTTTGCGCTGCTACTTCATTTGCGGGGCTAATCGCCAGCAGGCTAAAGACAAGAAGAAGCGCGCCCATGCTCGCACTCCATGCACCTTGCTTTGCAGCGAGTGCAGATTGTGTGTGCGGGAGGTGTTTGGACAGCATGGTTAAGTATTTCGGTCCTCAGTTAGGATGGGTCGACTGCAACGTCAGCCTTTTCGGAATTGCCGGTCTCGAGCTCCCGCTTCGCGGTGCTACTGAGTTTTAAGAATGCCAGAAAACCGCTATCCATATACGCGTCTGGCGGAACGTCATCCGATAGCAGGGCAATGTCGACCGCGGCAATATCGTTGATGCGCGCATCTTGCTGCCATTCCGCGATTGCCAATAAGCCCATGGCCAAGACAATAAAAGGCGCAAACCAACTTAATCGACTCCAATTGGAGGAGGGCTGGCTGCTGTTCCCACCTTGATTCAAGGCCAGTTGTGGGCGCAATAGCTGCTGCAATTGCGGTACGAACTCAGGCTTGCGCGCTGCCATTGCCGCTAGGCGTGCGAGGTATAGGCGATCCGTCACGCGGCTGGGCAATTGTGCGGTTGAGCCGTCGAGGCATTCGCGCACTGCGCTGCCAATTCGATCTTGCTCAAATTGGGGGTATTGGTCGCGGTTCATAATGAAATTCCCTTTATTTTCAATGCATTAGCTAAAGTTTGAGTTGCTCTGGAGCAATGGGTTTTGACACTTCCTTCGCTACAGCCCATGATCTGGGCAGTTTCCGCAATACTTAGCTCATCCCAATAACGCATCAGGAAGGCTTCTCGTTGACGTGCTGGTAATTTTGCTATTTCAGCCTCTAGACTACGCAAAAGCTGGCTTTGCTCCAGTTTTTGAGCACCATCTTGGTGAATTTGGCTGTCGTCAGCAGCTTGGAGGTGCTCTAAGGGGTCGTAATCATCGGATTCATCCGATTTCTTACCCATATTCGAGAATAGGGTAACCCAGGCATTACGCACCTTTTGGCGCCGAAACCAGTCGTGGATGCGGTTTTGAAGAATGCGGGTAAAGAGCAGGGGGAGTTCTGCGCTGGGTTTATCCCCGTATTTTTCAGCCAGTTTGATCATGGCGTCCTGAACGATGTCCAATGCCGCGTCCTCATCCCGCACAGCGTAAACAGCCTGTTTGAATGCGCGTTTTTCAACGCTACTGAGAAAATCAGCGAGTTCGGGGGCAGATGCCATGCAAAAACGGGAAGGCCTTGTATAAGAAGAATGCCTCTATTTTAGGGTATTGCTTTACAATTAAAGGTTCACCGATTAGAGGGCCGTCCAAGAAGCGGTTTTTTATTCAGTTCAAGCGCCGTTCGAACTCGGGCCATAAGCACGGGACAGAGCAGCCTAAACAATTTTTTGCCGAAAATTGCAAAGGAACTTACCAATGAATACCAGCAGCGCCGAATTTTTAGCCTCTAAGGCCGATTCCACCCCAATTCCTACCAAAACCGGACCTGAAATGATTGGTGCCGAGATGCTCGTCCATGCCCTGCATGCAGAAGGCGTCGAGTTTGTTTGGGGCTATCCCGGTGGAGCAGTCCTCTTCATCTACGATGAAATCTATAAACAAGACAAGTTTGAGCACATTTTGGTGCGCCATGAGCAAGCGGCTGTGCACGCTGCCGATGGCTATGCCCGTGCTACAGGCAAAGTAGGGGTTGCATTAGTGACCTCTGGTCCTGGTGTTACCAATGCCGTCACTGGAATTGCTACCGCCTACACCGACTCCATTCCGATGGTCATCATCACGGGTAACGTACCGACCTATGCGATTGGTGAAGATGCATTCCAAGAAGCGGATACAGTCGGCATTACCCGACCCATCGTCAAGCACAATTTTTTGGTGAAAGACATTAATGATTTAGCGCTGACGCTAAAGAAAGCCTTTCACATTGCGCAGACTGGAAGGCCGGGCCCCGTGCTGGTCGATATTCCGAAGGACATTTCAGCAACCAAGGGTCAGTTCATTTATCCCGAAGAGTTGACGATGCGTTCCTACAACCCAGTTTTGCGCGGCCATAGTGGTCAGATTCGCAAAGCGGTTTCTTTATTACTGGAAGCTGAGCGTCCATTCATTTACACCGGTGGCGGTGTCATTTTGTCGGATGCTGCGCCTGAGCTCAAAGCCTTTGCCGATGCCCTAGGTTACCCAGTCACCAATACCTTAATGGGCCTTGGCGGTTTCCCAGGCAGCAGCCCCCAGTTTGTGGGCATGCTGGGTATGCACGGCACCTATGAAGCCAATATGGCTATGCAGCACTCCGATGTATTGATTGCGATTGGCGCGCGTTTTGATGACCGCGTGATTGGCAATACGCAGCACTTTGCGAGTCACCCACGCAAGATCATTCACATTGATATTGATCCGTCGGTGATTGCCAAGCGCGTTAAGGTGGATGTGCCGATCGTTGGCAATCTCAAAGAAGTCTTAGTGGAGATGACCAGCCAAATTAAAGCGGCCGGCCCCCTCAAAAACAATGCTCACCTTGCAAAGTGGTGGGAGCAGATCAACGAGTGGCGTAAGAAAGACTGCCTGAAATACGACCGTGATTCGCAAATTGTGAAACCCCAATACGTGGTTGAAAAGTTATGGGAACTTACGGGCGGTGATGCCTTTATTTGTTCTGACGTTGGTCAGCATCAAATGTGGGCAGCGCAGTTTTACAAGTTCAATAAGCCCCGTCGCTGGATTAACTCAGGAGGGCTTGGCACCATGGGTGTTGGTCTGCCATATGCCATGGGTATTAAAAAAGCCTTCCCAGACGAAGATGTATTCACCATTACTGGTGAAGGGTCGATTCAGATGTGCATTCAAGAACTGTCGACCTGTAAGCAGTACAACACTCCCGTCAAAATTGTGTCGCTCAACAACCGGTATTTAGGAATGGTGCGTCAGTGGCAGGAGTTGACCTATAACCGCCGCTATTCCAGCTCGTACATGGATTCCTTGCCTGACTTTGTGAAATTGGCGGAAGCCTTTGGTCACGTTGGCATGCGGATTGAAACCAAAGCGGATGTTGAGCCAGCCCTTAAGGAAGCCATTCGTTTGAAAGATCGCACGGTATTCATGGATTTCCAAACCGATCCGGAAGAGAACGTCTGGCCAATGGTACAAGCTGGTAAGGGCATTACTGAAATGCTCTTAGGTAGTGAGGATCTGTAATGCGCCACATTATTTCTGTATTACTGGAGAATGAGCCGGGCGCGTTGTCCCGTGTTGTCGGCCTATTCTCGGCGCGGGGTTACAACATTGAAACACTCAGCGTTGCACCGACGGAAGATCCATCCCTGTCGCGCATGACGATCGTCACGATTGGCTCTGAAGATGTAATAGAGCAAATCACTAAGCACCTCAATCGTTTAGTTGAAGTCGTGAAAGTATTTGATTTAACCGAAGGCTCGCACATTGAGCGCGAACTGATGTTGATCAAAGTTCGCGCAGTAGGTAAAGAGCGTGAGGAGCTTAAGCGCACTACCGACATCTTCCGCGGCCGCATCATTGACGTTACCGATAAGAGCTACACCATTGAGCTTACCGGCGATGGCTCCAAGCTCGACGCCTTCATTGATTCGATCGACCGCGCCTCCATTTTAGAAACAGTACGTTCTGGCGGCTCGGGCATCGGCCGCGGTGAACGGATTTTGAAGGTCTAATTAGCTTCACTCGGAATGTACTCATAACCCCCATTTGTTTAACCCACTTACTACGATTTAAAGACAAGGAAATAGCATGAAAGTTTTTTACGATAAAGACGCGGATTTATCCCTGGTTAAAGGCAAAAAAGTCACCATCATTGGTTATGGTTCACAGGGCCACGCGCATGCATTGAACTTAAACGATTCAGGCGTCAAAGTTACTGTCGGTTTGCGCAAAGATGGCGCATCATGGAAAAAAGCAGCCAATGCTGGCTTGACCGTGAAGGAAGTAGCCGAGGCAGTGAAGGATGCTGACATTGTCATGATGCTTTTGCCCGATGAGCAAATTGCAGAGGTTTATAAGAATGAAGTGCACGGCAATATTAAGCAGGGCGCGGCATTAGCGTTTGCCCATGGCTTTAATGTGCATTATGGTCAAGTTCAGCCCCGCGCTGATTTAGACGTGATCATGATTGCGCCAAAAGCACCAGGTCATACGGTTCGTGGTACCTATAGTCAAGGTGGCGGCGTTCCCCACTTGATCGCGGTATACCAAGACAAATCCGGTTCGGCGCGTGATCTCGCCTTATCGTATGCGACCGCCAATGGCGGCGGTCGTGCCGGCATCATCGAAACCAATTTCCGCGAAGAAACCGAAACCGATTTATTCGGTGAACAGGCTGTTCTGTGTGGCGGTACTGTAGAACTCATCAAAGCGGGTTACGAGACCTTGGTTGAAGCAGGTTACGCGCCAGAGATGGCTTACTTTGAGTGCTTGCATGAGCTCAAGTTAATTGTGGATTTGATCTACGAAGGTGGCATCGCCAACATGAACTACTCCATCTCCAACAATGCGGAGTACGGCGAGTACGTTACCGGTCCACGCATCGTGACGGAAGATACCAAGAATGCAATGCGTCAGTGCTTGAAAGACATTCAGACTGGCGAGTACGCCAAGAGCTTCATCCTCGAGAACAAGGCTGGCGCGCCAACCTTAATCTCGCGTCGCCGCTTGAATTCGGAGCACCAAATTGAAATCGTGGGCGAGAAATTGCGCGCGATGATGCCTTGGATTGCAAAGAACAAATTAGTCGATCAATCGAAGAACTAAAAACAACCATTCGAAAAGGCGCAAAGCACCCATGATGTATCCCCACCCCATTATTGCGAAAGAAGGCTGGCCATATTTGGCAGTCGTTGGGGTGGCAACCTTGCTAGTCCAGGAGTACGCTGGATTTGCATGGGCATTGCCCCTGTGGATCATTTTCTTTTTTGTCCTGCAGTTTTTTCGTGACCCCCAGCGCATTGCGCCACTGGGTCGTGATTTGGTTCTATCCCCAGCAGATGGCCGAATTGTTGTGGTTGAAAAGACCCAGGATCCATATGCTAATCGTGAGGCGATCAAGATCAGCGTGTTCATGAACGTCTTCAACGTCCACTCCAATCGTTGCTCAGTCAATGGCCTTGTCAAAGAGGTTCAGTATTTCCCGGGGCAGTTTGTCAATGCAGCGCTGGATAAGGCCTCGGTTGAAAATGAACGTAATGCGGTGGTGATTGAGGCCAATGGCCAAACGGTTACCTTGGTTCAGGTGGCAGGCTTAATTGCACGGCGTATTTTGTGCTACATCCATGTGGGTGAGCACGTTAAACGCGGATCCCGTTATGGCTTCATTCGCTTTGGTTCGCGAGTCGATGTATATTTGCCTTTAACGGCTGAGCCTTTGGTCAGCGTTGGTGAAAAGGTCTCTGCAACCAGAACGGCTTTGGCTCGTCTACCAGGTCTTGATTGATTCACCTGATTTATTTCAGTAAATAGGAAGCGCATTGACTCCATTTCGTCGTCGTAATCGCCTTGATCGTTCGCGCATTGCACGTGGGCGTAATCGTGCCGATGCACAAGACCAGCTTGATGACTCCGTTGATTTTGAGGTCGAGGAATTTGAAGTAGATAAGCCCCGTGCCCGCAATAAGGGCATTTATTTATTACCCAATGCGTTTACAACGGCGGCTCTGTTTTGCGGCTTCTTTGCCATCGTTCAGGCCATGAATCATCAGTTTGAGGCAGCGGCAATCGCTATCTTTGCATCCCTGGTATTGGATGGCATGGATGGCCGCATTGCGCGGATGACCAATACGCAAAGCGCTTTTGGCGAGCAATACGATTCCTTGGCCGACATGGTGTCCTTTGGCGTTGCTCCAGCATTGGTAGCTTACGAGTGGGTCCTTAAAGATTTTGGTAAGTGGGGCTGGTTGGCTGCTTTTACTTACTGTGCAGGCGCGGCCTTGCGCTTGGCGCGTTTCAACATCAATACTGGCGTCGTCGATAAAAAGTTTTTCCAAGGCTTGCCCAGCCCAGCGGCAGGTGCATTAATCGCTGGATTTATTTGGCTTGCTGCCGACAATAAGTTACCTGTGCGCGATAGCGCCATTCCCTGGGTTACCTTTTTCATCACCATCTATGCGGGCTTAACCATGGTCTCCAATGCCCGTTTTTACAGTGGCAAGGCCCTCGATATCCGTTACCGCGTTCCCTTTGGCGTCATGGTCTTGATGATTTTGACCTTTGTGCTGATTTCGTCCAATCCGCCCTTAACCTTGTTCGGGATCTTCGTGATTTATGCCATTTCAGGTTACGTGATTTGGGGCTGGGAACGGTTTAGCGGTCGTAAGCTGACCTAAACGGGTATTTAAGGTATATTAGATTTATGGCAATGAATAAACCGCACGCAATTAAGCTACTTCTTCTAGCACTGAGCCTTCGGCTCGGGGCGGGTAACGCTTAGGTGATGCAAGTGCATTAAATCATCAAGCAGACTTACCGGCCCCAGCAAATTTGCTGGGGTTTTTGTTTTTTGGATTGCGCAGTACCTTTTTTAAATGATGGCAGTGGATTGGAGAGCAGTGATGACCGATAAATTAATTATTTTTGATACCACCTTGCGCGATGGCGAACAGTCGCCAGGCGCGTCCATGACCAAGGATGAAAAGGTCCGCATTGCTCGTCAACTCGAACGCCTGAAGGTCGATGTGATTGAGGCAGGCTTCGCCGCCAGCTCCGAAGGTGACTTTGATGCCATTTCAGCGGTAGCGGCTGCAGTGAAGGATTCGATAGTGTGTTCCTTGGCCCGCGCCAATGAAAACGACATTACCCGTGCGTCCGATGCCTTAAAGGCTGCCAATGCAAAACGCATCCATGTGTTTTTGGCAACCAGTCCATTGCATATGGAAAAGAAGTTACGCATGACGCCGGATCAAGTGTTTGAGCAGGCCAAAAAATCCATTCGCTTTGCCCGTAATTTAGCAGCCGACATTGAGTTTTCACCCGAAGATGGTTACCGCTCCGAAGTGGACTTTTTATGCCGCGTGCTCGAAGCCGTCATCGCCGAGGGTGCAACCACCATCAACGTACCGGATACCGTTGGCTATGCTGTTCCTGAGTTGTACGGCGAGTTCATCCATACCTTGCGTACCCGCATCCCCAATTCCGATAAAGCCATTTGGTCGGTCCATTGCCACAACGATTTGGGCATGGGCGTTGCCAACTCTTTGGCGGGCGTCAAGATCGGTGGCGCGCGGCAAGTGGAGTGCACCATCAATGGCTTGGGTGAGCGTGCTGGTAATACGGCTCTTGAAGAGATTGTGATGGCGCTGCGTACCCGTAAGGATTATTTTGATTTAAGCGTGGGTATTGATGCGACGCAAATTGTGCCTGCATCGAAGTTGGTTTCGCAAATTACCGGCTTTGTGGTGCAGCCCAATAAAGCAGTGGTGGGCGCCAATGCCTTTGCGCATGCATCTGGCATTCATCAAGACGGAGTGTTGAAAGCCCGTGACACCTATGAAATCATGCGCGCCGAGGACGTAGGCTGGTCAGCGAACAAAATCGTGCTGGGCAAGTTGTCGGGTCGTAATGCCTTTAAGCAACGCTTGCAGGAACTGGGCATTACGGTCGAGACCGAGACGGAACTCAACGATGCCTTTTCTCGTTTCAAGGCCTTGGCAGACCAAAAGTCGGAAATCTTTGATGAAGACATCATTTCCATTACAAGCGGTTCTGCCTCGGCCGAAGAGAGCGAGTTTTATCGCTTTGTTTCCTTGAGTCAGCACTCGGAGACTGGCAAGCGCCCAAGCTCCCAGGTGGTCTTTCACATGGGCGGTGAGAAGATTACGTCTGAGGCCGAAGGCAATGGCCCGGTGGATGCCAGTTTGAATGCCATTGAAGCCATGGCCAAAAGCGGGGCGGAGCAGCTGCTGTACTCCGTCAATGCCATTACCTCCGGCACCCAGTCACAAGGCGAGGTCACGGTACGCTTAGCCAAAGGAGGGCGGATTGTGAACGGCGTTGGCACTGACCCCGACATCATTGCTGCTTCGGCCAAGGCCTATTTATCCGCCCTAAACAAGCTGCACGATCCGCGGCAGGTGAAGTTAAACGCCCAAATGGCGCCCTGAGTGATGATATCGGCCCTAGAATATAGCTAAGTTATTGTTTTTATTAGATTTATTTTAGGCGTCCTGAGCTTAGGGAAATGAACATTGCCACTTTAGCCCTCGGATCTCTGCTACAATTCGAGGGCTTTGATTTATAAAGCTTTTTTGTTTTTATGTTTAATCGCACGACACAATTTAGGGTGAAAGCTCTTGTGTTCGCAAGTTAGGAGTAGAAAATGGCAGTTGCTGATATCAAAACGGCGGAAATCGTCAAAGACAACGCGCGTAGCGCAAACGACACGGGTAGTCCTGAAGTACAGGTTGCATTGCTGACCGCCCGCATCAATGAATTAACCCCCCATTTCAAGGCTAACGCCAAAGACCATCACAGCCGTCGTGGCTTGTTGAAGATGGTTTCACGCCGCCGCCGCCTTTTGGATTACCTCAAAGGCAAGGATTTGGCTCGCTATCGCACATTGATTGAGAAATTAGGTCTCCGTAAGTAAATCGTATCTGTATCGCCATGCCATCGTGTCTTAAGAATGACTCATTACTGATTCAGTCTTAGGACGGTGGCATATTTTTTTGAGCGTTTTTAGATTATCCGTTTAGGGGATCGTGTCATTCCAATGAGTTTCTGGGCTCACGTGCTCAGTGCCTCCCTGGAATGGCATCCCTTGTAATCTGCAATCGCTCCAGTGGTGTCGTAGCGCTGATTTATCTGCGACGCAAGTAGTAAGCGCACCTGGCATTCATGTGAATGCGGTGTGAACTAAATTGGAAAAGATCAAAATGACCATGTTTAAAAAAGTAGTAAAAAGTTTTCAATGGGGCAATCATCAGGTAACGATGGAAACCGGCGAAATCGCCCGTCAATCCGGCGGCGCTGTGATTGTGAACGTCGACGACACCGTTGTAATGGGTACCGTAGTTGCAGCACGCTCCGCTAAAGCAGGGCAAAACTTCTTCCCATTAACAGTGGATTACATTGAGAAGACCTATGCTGCTGGCAAGATCCCTGGTGGTTTCTTTCGCCGCGAAGGCCGTCCATCCGAAGGTGAGACCTTAACGTCCCGCTTAATTGACCGCCCACTGCGTCCTTTGTTTCCAGAAGGCTTTCTCAACGAAGTTCAGGTGGTAGTGCATGTGCTGTCGATTAATCCCGATGTGCCTGCTGACATTCCAGCATTGATTGCAGCATCGGCTGCTTTAGCTGTATCCGGCATCCCCTTTAACGGCCCAGTTGGCGCCGCTCGCGTGGGTTACCGTGATGGCCAGTACTTGTTGAACCCAACCCGTTCTGAGCAGTTAACCAGCCAGTTGGATTTAATTGTTGCCGGTACTCAGGCTGCCGTGTTGATGGTGGAATCAGAGGCGCAGCAATTACCAGAAGACATCATGCTGGGCGCAGTTGTCTATGGCCACGAGCAAATGCAGACCGCGATCAACGCGATTCAAGATTTGGTGCGCGATGCCGGTAAACCTGAGTGGGACTGGACTGCTGCAGCAAAAGATGAGCCTTTGATTGCGAAGGTAACGGCATTGGCCGATGCACCATTGCGCGAAGCGTATCAACTGCGCCAAAAACAAGCGCGCTCGGACAAGTTAAAAGCCATTACGAAAGATGTGATGGCAAAACTGGCTGCCGATGGCGCAGTCGATGAAGTTGCGGTTGGCAATATTTTGTTTGATATCGAAGCCAAGATTGTGCGTAGCCAAATTTTGAATGGTGAGCCACGGATTGATGGCCGCGATACGCGCACCGTACGTCCGATTGAAATTCGCAATGGCGTATTGCCACGGACCCACGGCTCTGCCTTGTTTACCCGCGGCGAGACTCAGGCTTTGGTGATTGCTACCTTGGGTACTGCCCGCGACGAGCAAATCATTGATGCGCTGGAAGGCGAGTACCGCGATCGCTTTATGTTCCACTACAACATGCCTCCGTTTGCCACAGGCGAAACGGGTCGTGTTGGTACGCCTAAGCGCCGTGAAATCGGCCATGGTCGTTTAGCCAAGCGTGCCTTGATTCCAGTGCTGCCAAGCCCAGAAGATTTTGCGTACAGCATTCGGGTTGTGTCGGAGATTACCGAGTCCAACGGCTCTTCATCGATGGCCTCGGTTTGCGGCGGCTGCTTAGCGCTGATGGATGCTGGCGTACCCGTGAAGGCACACGTTGCCGGCGTAGCGATGGGTCTGATTTTGGATGGCAATCGCTTTGCGGTATTAACCGACATCTTGGGTGACGAAGATCACCTCGGCGATATGGACTTTAAGGTAGCCGGAACGGCGAGCGGCATTACTGCGTTGCAGATGGACATTAAAGTACAGGGCATCACCAAAGAAATTATGCAAGTGGCTTTGGCACAAGCCAAAGAAGGTCGCTTACACATTCTGAGTGAAATGCAATCGGCCATGGGCACGATCCGCACTGAACTGTCCGAGCATGCACCGCGTATGGTCTCATTCAAGATTCATCCCGATAAGATTCGTGAAGTGATTGGCAAGGGTGGTGCAACTATCCAGGCCTTGACGAAAGAAACCGGTTGCAGCATCGACATTAAAGATGACGGCACAGTAACGATTGCATCCACTAGCGCTGAAGGCATGGCAGAAGCCAAGGCCCGCATCGAAGGCATTACTGCTGAAGCTGAAGTGGGCAAGATTTACGAAGGCCCTGTAGTCAAGCTACTAGAGTTCGGTGCCTTGGTTAATATTCTTCCAGGTAAAGATGGCTTATTGCACATCTCTGAGATTTCCAATGAGCGCGTAAAAGAAGTCAAAGACTTCCTGCAAGAGGGTCAAGTGGTGCGCGTGAAGTTATTGGCTGCAGATGAGCGCGGCCGTTTACGTCTCTCGCTCAAAGCAGCGATGGCAGAAGAGGGCGGCACGATTGCTCCTTTAGCTGGCGCAGCGCAGTCATCCACTGAAGAACAGGCCTAAGCCTTTATTGGCGCTTTTTAAATAGGAACTCTGCGATGCGCGTTGTTGAAATTCGTGAATTTGGTACCCCCGAGGTATTGATTCCTACGACTCGACCCGATCCTGCTCTACCCAGCGCAGGATCGGGTGAAATTTTGATTAAAGTCCTAGCGGCCGGAATTAATCGCCCCGATGTATTGCAACGCAAAGGGCATTACCCGGTTCCCGCTGGCGCATCGGACATTCCTGGGCTTGAAGTTGCCGGCGAAATCATTGGCGGCGATTTAGCGCATGCCGATAATCAATTTGGACTCAAGGTGGGTGATAAAGTCTGCGCGCTTGTGCAGGGCGGCGGCTATGCCGAACTCTGCCTTGCGCCAGTGGCACAATGCTTGCCCTATCCAAAGGGTTTTACTGATTTAGAAGCAGCTTCTTTGCCGGAAACATTTTTTACGGTGTGGAGCAACGTCTTCATGCGGGGCGAGCTTGCTGCAGGAGAAACATTGTTGGTCCAGGGCGGCTCGAGTGGCATTGGCGTGACTGCAATCTTGATTGCGAAAGCCTTAGGCCACCGTGTTTTTGTTACCGCGGGTACTGATGAAAAATGCGCAGCCTGTGTTCAGCTGGGCGCAGATCTGGCCATCAATTACAAAACCCACGACTTTGTGGAAGAAATCAAGAAAGCTACTGACGGTAAAGGTGTAAACGTCATATTGGATATGGTTACCGGTACGTATTTGCAGCGTGAGATTGACTGCTTGGCCGATGATGGCCGCATTGTGATCATCGCCATCATGGGCGGCTCTAAATCCGAGGTAAATACCGGGCAAATCTTACGCCGGCGTTTAACGATTACAGGCTCGACACTGCGCCCAAGACCCGTTGCCTTTAAGCGTGAAATTGCGAGACAGCTGTTTGAGCGGGTTTGGCCGATCATGAATCAAGGGGCTTTGAAACCGGTGATTTATAAAACCTACGGCCTCGATCAGGCTTTTGAAGCGCATCGCTTGATGGAATCAAGCGAGCACGTTGGCAAGATTGTTTTAACGGTTTGACATAGGCTTAGCTAAAGCATGCGTCCGATAACGGTAATTGGTAACTGGAAAATGCACGGCAGTAAAGCCGCCTGCCGCCACTGGATTGAAACAGTCTGTGCGGAAATGGAAAAAGGCATGCCAGCAGGTCGCCGTTTTGGTTTATGCCCGCCGTATCCCTATTTGTCCGAGTGCAGCCAACAAATTGCCGCATGCTCCTCCGCGACACTTGCGCTTGGCGCTCAAGATGTCTCTGCTGAAATAGGTGGCGCCTTTACGGGTGAGGTGAGCGCGGCGATGCTCCACGAATTTGGTTGTAAATACGTTTTAGTAGGGCATTCTGAGCGTCGCGACCGTTTTAATGAGTCCGATCGATTAATTGCGGAGAAAGCCCTCCAAGCATTGGATCAGGGCTTAACCCCAGTGATCTGCGTAGGCGAAACCGCCGATGAGCGCAACTCCGGCAGGGCCGTTGAAGTAGTGCGCTCTCAGGTTGCCCGGCAAATTGCGATTTTGCAGGACCGTTTGGTGGATTCCTTGCTCGCCTACGAGCCCGTTTGGGCAATTGGAACCGGTAAGGTGGCAAGTGCTCAAGTTGCTCAAGACATGCACCGCGAGATTCGCTTGCAGCTGGCTGAATTCAATGCCGACGTTGCGTCGCATATTGGCATTTTGTATGGCGGTAGTGTGAAGTATGACAATGCAGTCGAGCTATTTGGTATGCCAGACATTGATGGCGGGTTAATTGGTGGTGCTTCCTTAGATCCGCAGGAATTCTTGGCCATTTGCCGAGCATAAATTTTTTATTGGAGATAAACCATGGAATGGTTAAAAACAGCGTTGATGGTGGTGCAAGTGTGTTCTGCCCTGGCAATCATCTTATTGGTTCTATTGCAGCAAGGTAAGGGTGCCGATATGGGCGCTGCCTTCGGCGCAGGCGCCTCTGGAAGCGTCTTTGGTGCCAGCGGCTCGGCTAATTTCTTATCCCGCGCTACCGCTGTACTGGCCTTTGTTTTCTTTGCGGCGACGATTGCGATTACGTGGATTGGAAATAAAAAGCCTGCCGATGCAGGCGTTTTGTCGGGTACTACTGCACCTGCGGCAGCCGGAGCAAATCCGCCTGCAGCCCCGGTGCAAGACCCATCGAAACCTGCAGTACCAAAATAAAAAATACAGCCAAAAAAATGGGTGAAATGACATCATTTTTTGTAGGAATTAAGCGCAGTACCAGTAGTCCTCTTGCAGTAGAATTGATGGGTTTTACGAATGCCGACGTGGTGAAATTGGTAGACACGCTATCTTGAGGGGGTAGTGGCTTAGGCTGTGCGAGTTCGAGTCTCGCCGTCGGCACCAGTTCGTAACTGATTTGCTCTAAGTCAATTTTTATATTTGGCTTTTAGTCCATAATCAAACGTGTTTATTGGGATATTTTTAGAGTTAATTTAGGACTTAAAACTGCCTTCAGATCAGGATTGCTTTGGACCTCGCTACTTACTTCCCCATCTTGCTTTTCATTCTCGTCGGCATTGCCGTCGGAATAGTGCCGATGTTTTTGGGCAAGGTCTTGGCGCCATCCCGTCCCGATGCAGAAAAACTCTCCTCCTACGAGTGCGGCTTTGAGGCATTTGAAGATGCCCGCATGAAATTCGATGTGCGCTATTACTTGGTTGCCATCCTCTTTATTTTGTTTGACCTGGAAACGGCCTTTTTATTCCCATGGGGTGTTGCATTGCGTGACATCGGTTGGGAAGGCTACGCATCCATGGTGGTATTCCTATTTGTGTTCATCGTGGGATTCGTCTACATCTGGAAAAAGGGCGCTCTCGACTGGGAGTGATCGTTATGGCACTAGAAGGCGTTCTCAAAGAAGGATTTATTACCACCTCAGCGGATCAGTTGATTAACTGGACCCGCACAGGTTCGCTGTGGCCAATGACCTTTGGCTTGGCCTGCTGCGCAGTAGAGATGATGCATGCGGGCGCTGCACGCTATGACTTGGATCGCTTCGGCGTGGTCTTCCGTCCTTCGCCACGGCAATCCGACCTGATGATTGTGGCTGGAACGCTGTGCAACAAGATGGCCCCAGCCTTGCGTAAGGTTTACGATCAAATGCCTGAGCCCCGCTGGGTTATTTCCATGGGCTCGTGCGCCAATGGCGGCGGCTACTACCATTACTCGTATTCGGTGGTGCGCGGTTGTGACCGTATCGTACCGGTCGATATTTATGTACCGGGTTGCCCACCGACTGCGGAAGCCCTCATCTACGGCATTATTCAATTGCAAGCCAAAATTGGCCGCACCAGCACCATTGCGCGGAAGGCATAGGAATGTCTGATCGCCTCCTTCAACTGCAGTCCCACGTCGAGCGTGCTTTGGGCGGACGGGTGCAGTCGATCACATTAGCCTTGAATGAATTAACGGTGGTATTGCGAGCAGATACCTATTTAGAGTCTGCCTTGATTTTGCGTGACGACCCCGCACTGGGCTTTGAGCAGCTGATTGATTTATGCGGTATTGATTACCAAGACTACCTGGATGGCAGCTATAGCGGCCCCCGTTTTGCGGTGGTGACCCATTTGTTGTCGGTGAAGCACAATCTGCGTTTGCGCCTGCGGGTCTTTGCACCGGACGATAGCTATCCTTTGGTTTCCTCACTCACTTCCGTGTGGAATTCAGCGAATTGGTTTGAGCGCGAAGCATTTGACCTCTTTGGCATTTTATTTGATGGCCATGCTGATCTGCG
Organism: Polynucleobacter sp.; assembly: GCA_044345755.1. Classification (GTDB taxonomy): domain Bacteria; phylum Pseudomonadota; class Gammaproteobacteria; order Burkholderiales; family Burkholderiaceae; genus Polynucleobacter. The sequence goes on from JBIJAM010000010.1 coordinate 22,946, forward strand.
TCGCATCTTGACCGACTATGGATTTATTGGTCATCCCTTCCGCAAAGACTTTCCGATTTCAGGCAATGTTGAAATGCGCTACGACCCCGAGTTGCAGCGGGTTGTATACCAGCCGGTCACGATTGAGACTCGTGAGGTTACGCCGCGTGTGGTGCGGGAAGAGCAATACGGAGGCCCGGTTTAAGCATGGCCGAGATTAAAAACTACACACTGAACTTCGGCCCGCAACATCCGGCTGCGCACGGCGTATTGCGCTTAGTGCTCGAGCTCGACGGCGAAGTTATTCAGCGCGCTGATCCGCACATTGGCTTATTGCACCGCGCGACTGAAAAACTTGCTGAGACACGTACCTGGATTCAGAGCGTGCCCTACATGGATCGCCTCGATTATGTCTCGATGATGGTGAACGAGCATGCCTATGTGATGGCAATCGAGAAGTTACTCAACGTCGAGGTACCGCTGCGCGCGCAATACATCCGCGTGATGTACGACGAGTTAACCCGCCTACTCAACCACTTATTGTGGATTGGTTGCCATGGTTTGGACGTGGGTGCGATGGCCGTTTTCTTGTACGCCTTCCGCGATCGTGAAGATATTTTTGATATGTACGAAGCCGTTTCGGGTGCACGTATGCATGCAGCCTACTACCGTCCGGGTGGTGTCTATCGTGACTTGCCTGAGCGCATGCCGCAGTTTGCGGAGTCGAAGACCCGCAGTAGCAGTGCGCTCAAGCGCTTGAACGAAGACCGCAGCGGTTCCTTGCTTGATTTCATTGAGGCATTTACCCAGCGCTTCCCCGGAAACGTCGATGAGTACTGCAATTTGTTAACGGATAACCGCATTTGGAAGCAGCGCCTGGTGGGTATTGGTGTTGTGTCGCCTGAGCGCGCCTTGCAACTCGGCTTTACCGGGCCAATGTTGCGTGGTTCTGGTGTGGAATGGGATTTGCGTAAGAAGCAACCCTATGAAGTCTACGACCGATTGAACTTTGAGATTCCGGTTGGCGTCAATGGTGATTCCTACGACCGTTACTTGATCCGCATGGAAGAGATGCGCCAATCCAATCGCATTGTGCAGCAGTGTATTGCGTGGCTACGTGCAAATCCTGGTCCAGTGATGAGCGATAACCACAAGGTATCGCCACCAGCACGTGTGGATATGAAAACCAATATGGAAGAGTTGATTCACCACTTCAAGCTCTTTACCGAAGGCATTCATGTTCCTGCTGGAGAGGCTTACGCAGCAGTGGAGCACCCCAAGGGTGAGTTTGGTATCTATGCCGTATCGGATGGCGCTAATAAGCCATACCGCTTGAAAATCCGTGCCCCTGGTTTTGTGCATCTGGCAGCGCTTGATGAAATGGCCCGTGGCCACATGATTGCCGATGCGGTAACGATTATTGGTACACAAGACATTGTGTTCGGCGAGATTGATCGCTAATCGCATAAGTACCCAGGACTAATCAATGACACACACTCCAACCATGCAACTATCTGCCAAGACCCGCGCCGATATGGAGCGCAATATTGCCAAGTACCCTGCTGACCAAAAGCAATCTGCGGTGATGGCATGCTTAATTGCGGCACAAACCGAAGTGGGTTGGGTATCGCCTGAAGTGATTTCCGAAGTGGCGTCGCTGTTGGGAATGACTACCATTGCAGTTGACGAAGTCGCTACTTTTTACAACATGTATGACACCAAGCCAATTGGGCGGCACAAAATTGTGGTGTGTACCAATTTGCCATGCCAACTCAGCAATGGCGAGCGCGCTGCCAACCATTTAAAGCAGCAATTGGGGATTGGTTTTAATGAAACGACAGCCTGCGGCACATTTACCTTAAAAGAGGGTGAGTGTATGGGCGCCTGCGGCGACTCGCCGGTGATGCTCGTGAACAATAAAACCATGTGCAGTTTTATGAGCAATGAAAAAATTGATGCGCTCTTAAATGAGTTGCGCACTTCGGCAAAAGGACTATCAGCATGACGAGTCTCCATAGCCGTCACATCAAGCCTTTAATTTTGGCTGGCCTCACTGGTGATAATTGGGGCATCAAGGATTATGAAAGCCGCGGCGGTTATCAGCAGCTGCGCCGCATTCTGAAGGATAAGGTCGCACCAGACGCATTGATTGCAGAGTTAAAAGCATCGTCACTGCGCGGTCGTGGGGGCGCAGGCTTTCCGACTGGACTGAAGTGGAGCTTTATGCCCCGCCAGTTCCCCGGCCAGAAATACTTAGTTTGCAATAGCGATGAGGGCGAGCCTGGCACCTTTAAAGACCGTGACATCATGCGCTATAACCCGCATGCACTGATCGAAGGCATGATCATCGGTGCCTACACCATGGGCATTAGCGTTGGCTATAACTACATCCACGGTGAAATCTGGGAAGTCTATACCCGCTTTGAAGAGGCATTAGAAGAGGCCCGTGCTGCAGGTTACTTGGGCGATTCCATCCTCGGTACGGAGTTTAATTTCCAGCTGCATGCATCTCCAGGTTGGGGCGCCTACATTTGCGGTGAAGAAACCGCTTTGCTGGAATCCCTTGAGGGCAAAAAGGGTCAGCCCCGTTTCAAGCCACCGTTCCCTGCGAGCTTTGGTTTGTATGGCAAACCCACCACCATTAACAACACCGAAACCTTCGCTGCTGTGCCATTCATATTGGCCATTGGTGGTGAGGCGTATTTGCAACTCGGCAAGCCTAATAATGGCGGCACGAAGATTTTCTCTGTATCTGGCGACGTTGTTCACCCAGGTAACTACGAAGTTCCACTCGGTACACCGTTCTCAGAGCTCTTGCAGCTGGCTGGCGGTATGCGCGAAGGGAAAGCCCTAAAAGCGGTCATACCGGGAGGATCTTCAGCGCCGGTTATTCCCGGTGCCATGATGATGGATCTGACGATGGACTATGACGCCATAGCTAAAGCAGGTTCGATGCTGGGTTCCGGCGCGGTGATTGTAATGAATGACACCCGTTGTATGGTGAAGTCGCTGTTGCGCCTATCGTATTTTTATCATGAAGAGTCGTGCGGACAGTGCACTCCATGCCGTGAGGGCACTGGCTGGTTGTGGCGCATCGTCAATCGCATTGAGCATGGACAAGGGCGCCCAGAAGATTTGGATTTACTGAATGACGTTGCGGCGAACATTCAAGGCAGAACCATTTGTGCTTTAGGCGACGCAGCAGCAATGCCAGTGCGCGGCATGCTCAAGCACTACATGGATGAATTTGTGTACCACGTTGAGCACAAGCGTTGCATCGTGCCTGAATACGTTTAATCGCTACTAGAAAAGAGAAGGATTTGTTGACGTGAGCATGGTTGAAATCGAATTGGACGGTAAGGCAGTCGAAGTTCCGCAAGGTTCGATGGTAATGCACGCCGCAAATAAGTTGGGAACCTATATTCCTCACTTCTGCTATCACAAGAAATTATCGATTGCGGCCAATTGCCGCATGTGTTTGGTTGAGGTAGAAAAAGCACCGAAGCCATTGCCTGCCTGCGCAACGCCAGTAACCCAAGGCATGAAGGTCTTTACGCATTCTGCAAAAGCAGTTGAAGCACAGCGTTCGGTCATGGAGTTTTTGCTGATCAATCATCCGCTTGATTGCCCAATTTGCGATCAAGGTGGCGAGTGCCAATTGCAAGATCTGTCCGTTGGTTACGGCAAATCCACATCGCGTTACAGTGAAGATAAGCGTGTGGTATTTCATAAGAATGCAGGGCCACTCATCTCGATGGAAGAGATGACGCGTTGCATTCATTGCACCCGCTGCGTTCGCTTCGGTCAAGAGGTTTCGGGAATCATGGAGCTCGGCATGGTGAATCGCGGCGAGCACTCTGAGATCACGACATTTGCCGGTCAAACGATTGATTCCGAGTTATCGGGCAACATGATTGATATTTGCCCAGTTGGGGCCTTGACGAGCAAGCCATTCCGTTACGCTGCACGCACCTGGGAGCTGGGCCGTAAGCGTTCATTGAGCCCGCACGATAGCTTGGGCACCAACACTACAGTTCAAACTAAAGCCAACCGCGTGATGCGGGTCGTTGCTTTAGAAAATGAAGCCATTAATGAATGCTGGATCAGTGATCGCGACCGCTTTGCCTATGAGGGTGTAAACAGTGCAGAGCGCCTCACTGTACCAATGGTCAAGCAAGAAGGTAAGTGGCTGGAGACAGACTGGGAGTCTGCTTTAGAGTACGTCAGTCGCTCTTTGAGAACCATTACGACTGACCATGGAGCTGATGCACTGGCAGCCATAGCCCACCCCATCTCGAGTGTGGAAGAGTTGCACCTCCTGCAAAAAGTCGTGCGCGCAATGGGTTCAGACCGCGTAGAAACACGCTTACGCCAAACCGATATGCGCGGCGCTGCAACTGCCCCATGGCTTGGCATGCCGATTGCCAATGTAAGCCAACTGGATCGCGCTCTCGTTATTGGTAGTTTTTTACGCAAAGAGCAGCCGCTAATTGCCGCACGCTTGCGTACTGCTACTAAGCGTGGCCTCCAGGTTTCTCGCATTGATGCGGGTGGGGATGACTGGTTGATGCCTTCCCTTGGTATTGCTGCGGCGCCTAGTCGCTGGACGGCGGTTCTCTCTGAAGTGGCCAGTGCGATTGCAAAAGCAAAATCGAGTCAGTTGCCAGGAGGCATTCAGGGTGGGGCGGTTACCTCAGAAGCGCAAGCCATTGCAGATAGCTTGTTATCTGGATCGAGTAAAGCAGTTCTATTAGGCTCAGCTGCTATTGCTCACCCCCATGCTTCGAATCTGCATGTAATGGCCCAATTTATTGCCGAGCAAACTGGCGCTACGTTTGGATTTTTGCCGGTCGGCGGTAATGCCGTTGCCGCTCCCTTGCTACAGGCGGTTCAGCAAAAAGCAAATACCGGTATCGAGTCGATTTTGGATGGCAGCGCTCGGGCAGTCCTTTTGCTCAATGTCGAGCCACTCTCGGATTTACCAAATCCACAGCAAAGCCGTGCAGCCCTCACGAAGGCTGATACCGTTATTGCGCTGACTGCATTTGCAAGCAGCGAACTATTGGAATTGGCCGATGTGCTCCTGCCCATTACGCCATTCACAGAGTCAGTCGGTAGCTTTATTAATGCTGCCGGAACAGTGCAGACCATACAGCCATCGGTACGTCCCTTGGCCGATGCAAGACCAGCATGGAAAGTATTGCGCGCCTTGGGAAGTTTATTGGGTCTGAATGGCTTCTTGCTTAATACACCGGAAGAGGTTTGCGGTGAGGCTTTAGCAAAACCGATTGCCGAGCGCCTGAATAACCGATTTACTGCAGCCCTCAGCCTCACACCAGAGCAGGGAATGAACGGACTTGAGCGCGTAACGGATTTGCCGATTTATGGTGTAGATGCCATCGTGCGCCGCGCTCCCGCATTGCAACTCACCCGCGATGCAAAAAACGCGCATCGCTTAGGTTTAAATGCCAAGACCTTCGCTGAACTGAATTTGAAAGAGGGCGATTTGGTAGCCATTACCCAGGGCGCCAATACAGTACAGATGCCGGCCATGCTAGAAAGTCAGTTGGCTGCCGGGTGCGTTCGAATGTCAGCAACCACGCCTGCTAGCGCTGTGCTTAGTACGATGTTTGGCGCCGTTACGGTGAGCCGAGTTTAGGAATCGCGATGACAGAGCTACTTAATACCGTGAACGCCTTTGGATCTGAATTACTCGGATCCTTTTGGCCGCTGGTGTGGACATTATTAAAGATCGTCGCAATTGTCTTGCCGATGTTTGCTGCGGTTGCCTATATGACCTTGTGGGAGCGCAAGCTGATTGGCTGGATGCACATTCGCCTTGGTCCTAATCGAACCGGCCCCTTGGGTTTATTGCAGCCCATCGCAGATGCGATTAAGTTGCTGCTCAAAGAGATTGTTTCACCGACCCGTTCGAATAAGGTCCTGTTTATTGTTGCGCCAGTGATGGTCATCATGCCCGCATTTGCATCCTGGGCAGTGATTCCATTTCAGGCTGATTTAGTACTGGCCGATGTCAATGCTGGACTCTTGTACATCATTGCGATTTCGTCGATTGGAGTATATGGCGTGATCTTGGCGGGTTGGGCATCTAACTCCAAGTATCCGTTTTTAGCGGCAATGCGCGCTTCGGCACAAATGATTTCCTACGAAATCGCCATGGGATTTGCGCTCGTTACGGTGCTCATCATCTCAGGCTCACTGAACCTGAGCAAAATCGTGCTGCTGCAAGATACCGGTATTTTTGCTGACATGGGGCTTAACTTCCTATCGTGGAACTGGTTGCCTTTATTACCCATGTTCTTGATTTACTTTATTTCTGGCGTAGCCGAAACCAATCGCCATCCGTTTGACGTGGTGGAAGGGGAGTCTGAGATTGTGGCTGGCCACATGGTCGAGTATTCGGGTATGGCGTATGCGATGTTCTTCTTGGCGGAATACGCCAATATGATCATGATTGCCGCGCTGACCTCTATTCTATTTTTGGGCGGCTGGTTGCCCATTGTGGATTTGCCCATTCTGCGCGATATCCCCGGATTCTTTTGGCTGTTTGCTAAAACATTCTTTATTTTGTCCTGCTTCATTTGGCTGCGCGCGACCTTACCTCGGTATCGCTATGACCAAATCATGCGCCTGGGCTGGAAGATTTTTATTCCCTTGGCTGTTTTCTGGGTGGTGTTGGTGGGCGCTTGGGTTGTCTCCCCATGGAATATTTGGAACTAGGTCGCGATTATGTTGAAACGGATTAATCAGTTCTTAAGTAGCTTAATGTTGAAAGACATTTTGACCGGCATGGCGATTACCGGCAAATACCTTTTCAAGCCCAAGTTTACGGTGCAATATCCCGAAGAAAAGACGCCACAGTCGCCGCGCTTTCGTGGCTTGCATGCATTACGCCGTTATCCGAACGGGGAAGAGCGTTGCATCGCTTGTAAATTATGCGAGGCCGTTTGCCCGGCCATGGCGATCTCGATTGAATCGGATCAACGCGAGGACGGCACACGCCGCACTACGCGCTACGACATCGATTTAACCAAATGTATTTTCTGCGGCTTCTGTGAAGAGGCTTGCCCAGTTGACGCAATTGTAGAAACCAATATTTTTGAGTACTTTGGCGACAAACGGGGCGATTTGTATTTCACCAAAGACATGTTGCTAGCAGTCGGCGACCAGTATGAAAAAGACATTGCCGCTAACCGTGCTGCCGATGCACCTTATCGCTAAGAAATTGCTATGACATTCGAACCCGCAACCCTCTTCGCTATTTTCTTTTATGCCTTTGCTGGCATATTAGTAGTGGCTGCGCTACAGGTTATTACCTCGCGCAATCCAGTCAACTCGGCTTTATTTTTAATGCTGTCCTTCTTTTGCGCATCGGGATTGTGGATGTTAATGCGTGCCGAGTTTTTAAGCCTCGTGCTCATTTTGGTGTACGTGGGCGCTGTGATGGTCTTATTCTTGTTTGTGGTGATGATGCTGGATTTGGATTTAGCTCACCTGCGTCGGGATTTTAAGAAATACCTACCCGTTGCCTTTTTAATTGGCGCGGTGATTGTGATGGAGCTATCGATTGTGTTGATTCGCGGCTTTATTGGCACGACGACCCCGTTACAGCCGATGATGGAAGAGATGGGCGGCGTTTCCAATACCCAAGCGCTTGGACGCCTGGTATTTGTGGATTATGTCTATGCTTTTGAAATTGCCGGACTGATTCTCTTGGTTGCCATCATTGCAGCCGTTGCACTGACGCTGCGCCGCCGCAAAGATTCTAAATCCCAAATCATTGCCGATCAGGTTGCAGTGAACCCAGCTGACCGGATGCGCATGGTGAAGATGGATTCTGAGATGGATGCGAAGCAGGATCAACGGGGCAAAACGGGCGGAGATCCAAAATGACCGTAACCCTTGCCCATTTCTTAGTCTTGAGCGCTATCCTGTTTGCAATTAGCGTGGTTGGTATTTTCTTAAACCGCCGCAACATCATTATTTTGTTGATGGCGATTGAGCTCATGCTCCTGTCCGTCAACATGAACTTCATTGCCTTCTCCTATTACCTAGGGGATATGGCCGGTCAAGTGTTTGTGTTCTTCATTTTGACCGTGGCCGCTGCCGAGGCCGCAATTGGTCTGGCGATTTTGGTTGCCTTGTTCCGTAAATTCGATTCGATCAATGCTGAAGAGCTTGATCACCTCAAAGGCTAGTTTAAAAAGACCCCGTAATGGAACTGACCCTCACTATTCCCGTACTCTGTGCCATACCCCTTGCGCCATTAGTTGGCAGCATGCTAGTGGGATTTTTTGGCACGGGCTTTTTAGGTAAACAACTGAGCCGCGGTGCCTGCCAGACCATTGCTATTTTGGGTGTGATGATTGCTTTTATTCTGTCTTGCAACGTACTGATGCAGGTGATGGATGGTTTTTACTTCAATGGCTCCGTTTACCGCTGGATGCAGCTCGGTGAACTCAGCTTTGATATCGGCTTTTTAATTGACCCTCTGAGCGCCATCATGATGGTGGTAGTCACCTTTGTGTCCTTGATGGTGCACATTTACACCATTGGTTATATGGCTGAGGAGGAGGGTTACAACCGTTTCTTCTCTTATATCTCCTTGTTTACCTTTGCCATGCTGATGCTGGTGATGAGCAATAACCTGCTACAGCTCTTTTTTGGCTGGGAGGCAGTCGGTGTTGTTTCCTATTTATTGATTGGCTTTTACTACGAGCGCCAAAGCGCTGTGTTTGCCAATATGAAAGCCTTCTTGGTGAACCGCGTCGGTGATTTTGGTTTCATTTTGGGCATTGGCCTCCTCTTGGCTGGCACTGGCTCGATGAACTACGATGCGATTTTTGCTCAAAATACTGTCCTTGCTGCACAAACCTTGCCAGGTACCGATTGGAATCTGGTTACGGTAGCCTGCATTTGCCTCTTTATTGGCGCTATGGGTAAATCAGCGCAGTTTCCCTTGCATGTGTGGCTGCCCGATTCGATGGAAGGCCCAACCCCCATTTCTGCCTTGATCCATGCTGCAACGATGGTGACTGCTGGTATTTTTATGGTCAGTCGCATGTCGCCCCTGTTTGAGCTGTCAGACGTGGCCCTCAGTTTTATCTTGGTGATTGGCTCGATTACCGCCTTATTCATGGGCTTCTTGGGTATCGTGCAAACCGACATCAAGCGGGTGGTTGCGTATTCCACCTTGTCGCAATTGGGTTTCATGACAATCGCCTTGGGCGTGTCGGCATATCCAATTGCCATCTTCCATTTAATGACCCATGCCTTCTTTAAGGCTCTCTTGTTCTTGGGGGCGGGTAGTGTGATTTTGGGCATGCACCATGAACAAGACATGCGCAAGATGGGTGGGCTGTGGAAATACATGCCAGTAACTTGCTTGATGATGCTCTTGGGCAGCTTGGCCTTGATCGGTACGCCATTCTTTTCTGGCTTTTACTCTAAAGATTCGATTATTGAGGCGGTAGCTGCTAGCACCATTCCGGGTTCTGGCTTTGCTCTGTTTGCAGTGATGGCCAGTGTCTTTGTAACTGCCTTGTATTCCTTCCGCCTGTATTTTTATGTCTTCCATGGCAAAGAGCGTTTCGGGCATGCAGACCATGGCCACCATGCACACGACGATCACGGTCATGATGATCATGCTCACCATGGTTTAGCACCAGGTGAAAAGCCCCATGAGTCTCCCTTGGTAGTGACCATTCCACTCATTCTGTTGGCAATACCCTCGGTCATCATTGGTTTTTACACCATTGATCCTTTGCTCTTTGGTAGCTTCTTTGGCGATTCGATCTTCATTGATATCGCTAAGCATCCCGTTATGAAAGATTTAGCGCAAGCATTCCATGGGCCGGTTGCAATGGCGATCCATGCATTCAGTACGCCGGTATTGTTGCTCGTCGTCTTGGGTGTGCTGACCGCGGCGATTGGCTATTTGTGGGTACCTAGCTTGCCGGCGAAGGTATCGGAAGCATTGGCCCCGATCAAGAAATTGCTCGATCACAAGTACTACCTCGATGAACTGAATCAGACCGTTTTTGCAAAAGGCATGTTGTGGTTTGGCGGAATTTTTTGGCACCGCGGTGACGAAAAGATCATTGACGGCTTTTTTGTTAATGGCAGTGCCCACCTGGTCGGTCGTTTTTCGGGGATTGTGCGGCGTCTGCAGTCTGGCTACCTCTACCACTATGCATTTGCCATGATCCTAGGCTTGATTGCCTTGCTGAGCTGGGTCTTGTACACCTACCTTTATATTGCCTATTAAGTTGAAGCGTTCCTCATGATTCTTTCTTACGCCATCTGGATCCCGATCGTTTTTGGTCTGATCATCTTGATTTATGGATCGGAGCGCCCATCGTCTGGAGTGCGCTACATGGCCCTGTTCGGATCGGTGCTGGGTTTTATTGCAACCCTCCCTCTGGTTTTACGGTTTGATGAAACAACGGCAGGGATGCAGTTTGTTGAGAAATTTAGCTGGATTGAGCGCTACGACATTAACTACCATCTGGGCGTTGACGGCATTTCAGTTTGGTTTGTCGTTCTGACAGCGTTCATTAATATCTTTGTAGTGGTTGCTGCATGGGAAGTCATTACTGAAAAAGTATCGCAGTACTTAGCGTCCTTTATGATTTTGTCGGGCTTAATGATTGGCGTGTTCTCGGCGCTCGACGGCATGCTGTTTTATGTCTTCTTTGAGGCGACTTTAATACCGATGTACATCATCATCGGCGTATGGGGTGGCAAGAATCGCATTTATGCGGCGTTTAAGTTCTTCCTCTATACCTTGCTGGGCTCGCTCCTTACCTTGATCGCGATGCTCTATCTGTATAACGCCACCAATACCTTTGATATTCAGACTTGGCATCATGCCCCTCTGGATATTGTTGAACAAATCCTCATTTTCTTTGCCTTCTTTATGGCCTTTGCAGTCAAAGTACCAATGTGGCCTTTGCATACTTGGCTGCCCGATGTGCACGTTGAAGCGCCAACCGGTGGATCGGTTGTGCTGGCGGCAATTATGTTGAAACTCGGTGCGTATGGCTTCTTGCGTTTCTCTTTGCCGATTGCGCCGGATGCCAGCATGTACCTCGGCCCCTTTGTGATTTTCCTATCGCTGGTTGCCGTAATCTATGTCGGTCTAGTTGCCTTAGTCCAAAAGGACATGAAAAAACTGGTGGCGTATTCGTCTGTAGCGCACATGGGATTTGTTACCCTCGGCTTTTTCCTCTTTAGCCCGCTTGGCATTGAGGGCGGCATTATTCAAATGATTTCCCATGGCTTTATTTCCGGGGCAATGTTCTTGGCGATTGGGGTTCTCTACGATCGCATGCATACCCGTCAAATTGCTGATTTTGGTGGGGTTATCCACCGCATGCCCAAGTTCTCTGTTTTCATGGTCTTTATGGCGATGGCCAACTGCGGTTTACCTGCCACCTCCGGCTTCGTTGGGGAATTCATGGTAATTCTTGCGGCGGTGGATTATGACTTTTGGATTGGCTTGCTGGCGGCTACTGCGCTAATGCTTGGCGCGGCTTATTCCTTGTGGATGGTGAAGCGCGTCTTGTTTGGGGCGATTGCCAACAAAGAAGTCGACGCTTTAACCGACATCAGTGGCCGTGAGTTTCTGATGATGGCAGTGCTCTCCATTTGCGTCTTGTGGATGGGCATTTATCCAAAACCATTTACCGACATCATTCACCCAGCGGTCATTCATTTGCTGGAACACGTTGCGATTAGCAAACTGTAAAGCCGAGATAAGAATATGGAACTCCTTGACCTCATTGTTCTTTTACCCGAGCTCGTAATACTGCTGTCGGCCTGCATGTTGCTCGTCTTAAGTGTATTTGTAAAAGAAACACCCCTTGCAGCCGATGGTGTGGCACGCGAGGTATTTGATACGCCGCGCGGCGCCAACTTTGTTTATAACGGCGCACTACTGCTTTTGCTGGTGATTGGAACGGTATTCGCTTTGCGCATCCCTGATTTGCCAATCTACGCCATGATGGGTTTATTCCAAGCAGATCCGCTGGCAAACCTGTTGAAGTCTGCTTCGTGTTTTGCGCTGCTCATTAGCTTGATCTATTCCCGCCAGTATTTAGTGGACCGCGGCATGTTTAGACCTGATTTCATGGTCTTGGCCTTGTTTGCTTTGTTAGGGCAGTGTGTCCTCATTTCAGGCGCAAACTTGCTCACCCTGTATCTTGGCCTTGAGCTGATGGCGCTCTCAACCTATGGATTGGTAGCGATGCGGCAGGACAATGCCCAAAGCACCGAAGCAGCAATGAAATACTTTATTTTGGGCGCCTTGGCATCCGGCTTTTTGCTCTACGGTATGTCGATGCTCTATGGCGTTACCGGCTCACTGGATCTGATTGAGATTTTTAAAGCCGTAGCAGACCCCCGAATTAATCACCTAATCATGGCCTTTGGTCTCGTCTTCATTATGGCGGGCCTAGCCTTTAAATTGGGCGTTGTGCCTTTTCACATGTGGGTGCCGGATGTCTATCAAGGCGCCCCAACTGCGGTTACCTTATTAATTGCAGCCGCTCCTAAATTAGCGGCATTTGCTTTGCTCTTCCGTTTGCTGGTCAATACCTTATTGCCGCTTTTTAGCGATTGGCAGCCAATGCTCATCATGCTGGCGGTATTGTCGATGGTGATTGGTAATGTGACGGCAATTGCGCAAACCAACATCAAGCGCATGTTGGCGTATTCAGCGATTGCCCAAATGGGATTTGTGTTGCTTGGTATGTTGTCGGTATTCGATGACCATGCTTATAGTGCGGCACTGTTTTATGCAGTGACCTATACCTTGACTACCTTGGCCAGCTTTGGATTCTTAATGCTGTTGTCGAAAAAAGGCTACGACTGCGAGACCCTCGATAGCCTAAAGGGTTTGAATAAAAAGCACCCGTGGTTTGCATTTATAGGCCTGGTGATGATGTTCTCCTTGGCCGGTATACCACCCACAGTTGGCTTTGCCGCTAAATTATCGGTGCTCGAGGCCTTGGTTGATGCAGAGTACACGGCACTAGCAATCATTGCTGTGATGGCCTCTTTGGTCGGCGCTTTTTATTACTTGCGGGTGGTGAAGGTGATGTATTTTGATGTACCACTGCGCGAACATGAGATTACCGGCTCTAGTATCTCGCGTGGCATATTGGGTGTCAATAGCATTGCTATTCTGGTCTTGGGCATCTTTCCAGGCGCTTTAATGGCCTTGTGTTTGGATGTGATGCGAAACACCTTACTCGGCGGCTAACACCACCAACCCAGCTCATTAGCTGGGTTTTTTTATGGATACCTTTAATGACTGAAAAATCACTGCACGATTTACCGCAAGGCGACGCGCACCTGAAAGAAGAGTGCGTTGCAAGCCGTGATCTGTACAGCGGTATTTTTTTAGAGATGAAACGCGATACCGTTCGCTTGCCTGATGGTGGCGAAGCAGTACGTGAGTACCTTACGCATCCGGGTGCGGTGGCGATTGTTGCAATATTGGATGATGGACGTATTTTGCTCGAGCGTCAGTACCGCTATCCCGTTGCTCGTGTATGCATGGAAATTCCGGCGGGTAAATTGGATTTAGGTGAGGATCCCCTCAAGTGCGCCCAGCGCGAACTGCAAGAAGAGACCGGGTATAGCGCCACCAAGTGGAGTTACATTCGGCGCATTCATCCAGTGATTTCCTATTCGACTGAATTTATTGATATCTATTTGGCAGAAGGGTTAAGCAAAGGCCAACGCCAACTCGACGATGAGGAATTTTTAGATGTATTCGCTGCATCTTTGGATGAGTTAGTGGGCTGGGTGGAAGAGGGTGTTATTACGGACGTCAAGACCACGATTTCAGCCTATTGGTTGGACCGCTACCGCCGTGGCTTGGTAAAGCCGCAAGCGATCGCCGTTGCCGATGAAAAAACACCATTAAAATAAGTCTTATTGAATTTAGCAGTTTTGCCCCCATCTGCAAGGTATGAAAGTCTATAACCTATCCTGTTCCTTTGATCACCGCTTTGAGGGGTGGTTCTCTTCCGAGGAAGACTGCCTCACCCAGCAGGCCAGTGGCATGCTTGCCTGTCCTTTATGCAATAGCACAGCGATTACGCGGATGCCATCGGCACCGCACATTGCCAAGTCACACGCCAAAGTGGATAAAGAGCCCGCAGGGCAGCGTAGCGAGACCTCGGCACTTGCCAAGGTAGCCCCTGTCGAAAATCAGCCCAGCCAAAATGAAGTCGCCGTAGTGACGCGCACAGACCATAGCCAATTGGAAGCCCAGGTACAGGCCGCCTTTTTAAACGGAATGCGTGAACTCATGAACCGTTCCGAGGACGTAGGTTCTGGATTTGCAGAGGAGGCTCGGAAGATTCATTACAAAGAGTCGCCTGAGCGCAGCATTTGGGGGCAGACTACTGCGGATGAGGCAGAGTCATTGCGGGAAGAGGGAATTGAAGTCCTGTCCTTGCCAGCGATACCGCTTCTAAAAAATACCCTGCAGTAAAGAAAATAGCAACCCGAGGGTTGCTATTTTTAATTGAGACCCGCCTAAGAATTACTTGGATGTAGGCATCACAAACTCTGCGCCCTTCGCAATACTCTCTGGCCAGCGCTGCATCACACTCTTTTGTTTGGTATAGAAACGTACACCTTCTTTACCGTAGGCATTCATATCGCCAAAGAGCGAGCGCTTCCAGCCACCAAAGCCATGCCATGCCATCGGCACCGGAATCGGTACATTAATGCCCACCATGCCCACTTGGACGCGACGAGCAAATTCACGGGCAATATTGCCATCGCTGGTAAAGCAGGCAACGCCGTTACCAAATTCATGGGCGTTGACTAAGTCCAGTGCCTCGCCAAAGTTGGCGACGCGTACGCAGGAGAGTACGGGTCCAAAAATCTCTTCGAGGTAAATTTGCATATCAGGAGTAACGCCATCAAACAGCGTGCCGCCCAACCAAAATCCCTTCTCTGATCCAGGAACTGAAAAATTGCGTCCGTCTACGAGCAGCTTGGCGCCAGCTGCAACGCCTTTATCAATGTAGCCACTAATTCGATCGAGGGCAGCCTTGGTCACAATAGGACCCATTTCTGCATCGAGCTCCATACCATTTTTAATCTTCAAGGTACGGGCACGTTCAATCAGTTTAGGCATGACCTTTTCGGCAGCATCGCCGACTAAAACAGCCACCGAGATCGCCATGCAGCGCTCACCGGCAGAGCCGTAGGCTGCGCCAACGAGGGCATCAACGGCTTTATCAATGTCGGCATCGGGCATTACTACCATGTGATTCTTTGCGCCACCAAGGGCTTGCACGCGCTTACCAAAGTGCGCGCCGCGCTCGTAGATGTAGTTCGCAATTGGGGTCGAACCAACAAAGCTAATCGCCTTGACGTCTGGATTTTCAATTAAGGCATCAACCGCTTCTTTGTCACCCTGAACAACGTTAAAAACGCCTTTGGGTAAGCCAGCCTCGGTCAGCAATTTAGCCATCAAGAGTGAAGCGGATGGATCGGTTGGGCTGGGTTTTAAAATGAAGGTATTGCCGCACGCAATGGCAACTGGGAACATCCACATCGGCACCATCACCGGGAAATTAAATGGCGTAATGCCAGCCACCACGCCTAAGGGCTGCCGCATGATCCAGTTATCAATGTCGGTAGAGACCTGCTCGCTGTAATCGCCCTTGAGCAGCTCTGGAATGCCAGTCGCAAATTCCACAATCTCAATGCCGCGCGTTACTTCGCCTTGCGCATCGGTAAATACTTTGCCATGTTCGGCAGTAATGATGGCTGCCAATTCATCGCGGTGTTGGTTTAGGAGCTCTAAATACTTAAATAGAATGCGCGCACGGCGCAGGGGTGGGGTATCCGCCCAGGCCGGAAAGGCTGCTTTAGCGGAGGCAACCGCCTCGTTTACATCATGTTTGCTGGCAAGCGCAACGCGCCTGGCAACTTGGCCGCTGGCAGGATGGTAAACGTCGCCAAAGCGGCTATTGCTGGGGAGGTGCAGGGCGCCGCCAATGAAGTGGGCAATATCGTCTTTGGAATTAAATGGGGGGGTTTTATTGCTTGTCATAGGGCTTTCTGCTGTTGGACTGGAGCTAAATGTGATTTGATAGTTTACTTAAGGCAAATACAGTGGTTTATGCGGTAAATCAGGTGTTTAGTCCCACGAAGTGCCGAACTGAACCTAGAATCCCATTATTCTATCGCTATCGTCTATTTTCAGCTGTATTCCTCACTATTTGCTACTAAAAGGTTTTTTCAATGAGTCTGCTCTTTTCTCCCTATACCCTGGCATCCCCGCAGGGTGATTTGACCCTAGCGAACCGCATCGTGGTGGCGCCAATGTGCCAGTATTCCGCAGTGGATGGTCGCGCTATGGATTGGCACCTGATGCATTGGGGCAATCTACTCAATAGTGGCGCAGGGTTATTCATGATTGAGGCAACTGCCGTGACAGCCCAAGGGCGAATCACTCCAGCCTGCTTGGGCTTATGGGATGACGCGACGGAGGCAGCCTTAAAGGACAAACTAAATCGAGCGCGTGCTTTGGCGCCAGCCTTACCCGTTTTTATCCAGCTCTCGCACGCTGGCCGTAAGGCATCGAGTGCAACCCCTTGGAAAGGCGGCCAGTTGCTGGCAGAAGATCAGGGCGGCTGGGCCATCTGTGGCCCATCGGATATTCCGCAGTTGCCCAATGAGCGGACCCCGCATTCCATGAGTGCAACTGAGCTGCAGGCGATGATCGATGCATTTGTGACTGCGGCTAAGCGTGCTGATCGTATTGGCATCGACGGGGTGGAATTGCACTCCGCACACGGGTATTTGCTGCATCAATTTTTATCGCCAATTGCAAACCAACGCAGCGATGAATACGGCGGATCATTTGAGAACCGCATTCGCTTTCCGCTGGAGCTATTTAAAGCCGTTCGCGCAGCGTACTCCGGCGTGCTGGGCTTGCGTCTTTCAGCATCGGATTGGATCGATGGTGGCTGGACTGTCGAAGAGTCAACCGAGTTTGCCGCTCGCTTAAAGGCGGCAGGGGCTAACTTTATTCATGTTTCGTCGGGCGGGATTTCACGGCAGCAACAAATTGCCATTGGACCAGACTACCAAGTGCCTTTTGCGAAAGCGATTAAAGCGCATGCTGGCTTGCCTACCATTGCCGTGGGACTCATTACCAGTCCGCAGCAAGCCGAGGCCATTTTAGAGCGGGGTGATGCTGATCTGATTGCCCTCGCTAGGGCCTTTTTGTATAAGCCGCGCTGGGCCTGGGAAGCAGCAGCGGCGCTTAAGGGCGAAGTGCATGCCAGCGAGCAGTACTGGCGGTGTTTACCTGCTGAAGCACAGGCGGTATTCGGCGCCGTACGTATTGGTCAGCGTTAGGCTTGAGCGCGCGAAGTAGGATCAGCCAGGGCCCGCACAAATGCCTTTGCGGTGCTGAGTAATAAGCGGTCGCGTCCGAGTCCGGCAACCAGTTGCACTCCCACGGGCATGTGATTTGGCCCTGTGCTGACATTGATGTTGATGCAGGGGTATCCCAGTACCGACCACGAGCGGCAAAAGATGGGATCGCCGGTGTGCGACTTGGTAGCAGGAGCTTCGCCGATGGCGCTGGGGGTAATGATGACATCAGCGTGGTCTGAAAAAAACTGATCCATCGCTTGCCGCGCTTGCGCAACGTAAATTAAATCGGCGGTATAGGTTTCGTACGGTATCGCTGCACCGTCTTTGAGTTGGGCCGCTATCTTGGTCCCTAAGAGCTTGGGGTAATGCACCCGCTCAAACAGCAAACTGCGGGACATTTCGGAGGTCATGATGCGGCTTTGTGCATCGGCTAAACCATCAAATACGGCGGGCAAGCTTGCTTCGGTAACGCCACGGTGGCTGATGGTATTGGCTGCAAAGCGCGCCATGGCCATTGCCGTACCGGTTTCTTTTTGCGCCAAGTGCCAATGCACGGTATTCGCAAGTGCAATGCGTGGTTTGTGGTGCAAGGTATCGATGCTAGCCAAACTGTGATCACCACTCATTGCTGCTACGCCTAAGGCAACATCGCTCACAGTTCTACCAAAACAGCCCAAGGTATCCATGGAAATTGAGAGGCTCTTAACGCCCGCAATACTGACCTTGCCATAGCTTGGCTTATAGCCAACTACACCACAAAAGCTGGCAGGGCGAATGATCGATGCCGCAGTTTGGGTGCCCGTAGCCAAGGGAACCATATAGTCGGCTACCGCAGCAGCAGAGCCGCTAGACGAGCCGCCGGGAGTATGTGCCGTATTGTGGGGATTGGCAGTGGGGCCGCTTTTAAAGGTCGCAAATTCGGTTGTCACGGTTTTGCCCAAAATAATGCCGCCGGCTTTGCGCATCAAGGCAATCGAGACGGCATCCGTCGTCGGTTGATGCTTGTTGTAGATGGGCGAGCCATAGGTCGTTGGTAGGTCATAGGTATCAAAGAGGTCTTTGACGCCAATGGGTAGTCCATGCAAAAGGCCAGTCGATGCGCCGCGATCGAGTTGGCGTGCGCGCACGATGGCATTTTCTTTACCAAGGCTTACCCACGCCTTGATGGTGCGTTCGCGCTGCCCAATGCGGTCTAAACACGCCAAGACTAAATGCTCTGCCTTAATCTTTCCTTGGGCAAGTGCGAGGGCTGCATCGGATGCGCTGAGGCTTTCTAGATCGTTCATGGACCTATTCTAGTGGCGCTGGCGTATGATCGCAATTCTGCCGAGTTCATCCTTGTTTTTTATCACCCCTTTTTCACTTTTATGGCCATTCCTCACACCATCAACCGCGAAGCCTGGTTACAAGAGGCAGTTCGACGCTTGGAGCCGATTTTTTCAAAAGCGGGGTATGCGATTCCGCCAGTACGCGTGTCCTGCGGCTTTCCGGCTTCAAGTAGTCCACGAACCACCTTGGGTCAGTGCTGGCCCCGCGAGCGATCAGGCGATGGGGTGAATGAGATTTTTATTTCACCCAAGTTAGACGAACCAGTTCAATTGCTAGACACTTTGGTTCATGAGCTCTGCCATGCAGTGGACGACTGTTTTAGTGGCCATGGTGAGGATTTCAAGGAGATAGCGCAGGCATTGGGTCTAGAAGGGCCTGCGCGTATGGCCCACGCTAGCGAAGCCTTGGTAGTGCGTTTGATGATGATTGGTCAGGAGTTGGGGCCATACCCCCATCAGGCGATTGCCTTTCCGCCCCCACGGCCCAGCAATGCCAGTCGCAGCAAAGCCAAGTGCGGGCAGTGCGGTTACGAGGTGACTTTACTGAAGCGTTGGGCCAGCTATGGCGCGCCGATCTGCCCTAAGGACAATATCCGCATGCAGGAGGCTGTGCCCGAAACCATTGAAAACACCCCCAATGCGGATTCAGACTCGATTGCTGAGGGTAAGCCGGGGCGGGATACGATTCGGCGCGCCATCAGCTAGTGGCGGGACCCTATTCTCCCACCGCAAGGCTTGTAAAATAAACCCCATCAGTGTGCTGCTTGGCACGCCCTCTAAACCACCCTCACGAAGCCCGCCATGAAAGCACAGAAAATAATTCAGAACCCCAAAATTGCCGTTATTCCAGGCGATGGTATTGGCAAAGAAGTGATGCCTGAGGGCGTGCGCGCCTTAGAGGCAGTCAGCAGGAAATTAGGTATTCCGATGCAGTTTGATCACTTTGACTTCGCCAGCTGCGATTACTACCTCAAGCACGGCAAGATGATGCCAGACGATTGGTTTGATACCTTAATGCAATACGATGCGATTTTCTTTGGCGCGGTTGGTATGCCCGATGTGCTTCCGGATCATGTATCGCTGTGGGGAAGTTTGATTCAGTTCCGCCGCGGTTTTGATCAGTACGTCAATTTACGCCCTGTCCGCTTACTGCCGGGCGTACCTTGCCCACTCGCCAATCGCAAACCCGGTGACATTGATTTCTTTGTCGTACGCGAAAATACCGAAGGCGAATACTCGAGCGTGGGCGGCAAAATGTTCCCCGATACCGATCGGGAATTTGTCTTGCAAGAATCCGTTTTCACACGTCATGGCGTCGATCGCATTCTGAAGTTTGCCTATGACTTAGCCCAGAGCCGCGATAAAAAACACCTGACGTCGGCAACCAAGTCCAATGGCATTGCGATCACGATGCCGTATTGGGATGAGCGGGTTGAGGCAATGGCCAAAAAATATCCGAATGTCAAAAGCGATAAGTACCACATTGACATCTTGACCGCGCAGTTTGTGATGAACCCAGACCGCTTCGATGTCGTCGTAGCGAGTAATTTATTTGGCGATATTCTGTCGGATTTAGGCCCCGCATGCACCGGCACGATTGCAGTCGCGCCATCCGGCAGCATTAATCCCGAAGGATTATTTCCATCGCTGTTTGAGCCTGTGCATGGATCTGCACCCGATATTTTTGGCAAGAAGATTGCTAACCCGATCGGCCAAATTTGGAGCGCATCCATGATGATGGATCACTTGGGCTACCCTGAGGCGGGCAAGCGCATCTTTACAGCAATTGAAGATGTACTCTCCGCAGGCCCTGGGCATGCACCACTGACACCGGATGTGGGCGGTACTGCTAAGACAGATGATCTGGGCAAAGCCATTGCCGCTGCTATCGAGCGCTAATCCCGCACCTTAAACACAATCATTGAAATGCAATAAAGGGGAATTGATCCCCCTTTATTGCATTTAGGCATTCCTGCAAACAGATATATTTATTGCGCTGTATTGACGGCGCGATCCCACACCGGATCTTTTTTACTTGCCTTGGCAATTTCAGCCAGGATTTGTTCATGCAAGGAGCAATCATCTGCGCTTGCAGCCAATACCATCAAATTACTCGGCAGTGGCTTGGTTTGCCCCGATGCATCGAGGTTGGCTGAGTAGTCAATTAAATCAATGGTGAGGTCTTCCTGACCCCGCGTCATTGCAACATAGACCTCGGCTAAGAGTTGCGCATCCAAAAGGGCGCCGTGCAATGTGCGGTGGGTATTGCTAATTGAAAACCGCTCACACAAGGCATCCAATGAGTTGCGTTTACCGGGGAACATCTGGCGTGCATTGACGAGTGTATCGATCACATTACTGGCATGGGCGCGAAATGGCGTTCGTTTGAGAAGGGCAAATTCGCTATCCAAAAATCCCAAATCAAACGGCGCATTATGAATAATCAATTCGGCATCGGCAACAAACTCAATCAGATCTTCTACGATCTGTGCAAAGACCGGTTTATCGGATAAGAATGCCCGCGAGAGGCCATGAACCGCATACGCGCCCGCATCGATGTCGCGCTCTGGATTGATGTAATGGTGAAATGTCCGCTCAGTTAGTCTGCGGTTCACGAGCTCAACACAGCCAATTTCAATCACACGATCGCCCGTAGCTGGATTAAGGCCGGTGGTTTCGGTATCGAGTATGACTTGGCGCATTAAGCGGTTCCTTCTAGGTCTGCGGCACTAATCTGCAATGGGCCATTACCGGCATATTTATCCAGGTAGAGGTAGATGACTGGGGTAATAAAGAGCGTCACAAATTGCGACACAATTAAACCGCCAGCAACGGAGATGCCTAGAGGCTGGCGCAGTTCAGCCCCCGCACCCAAACCGAGTGCGATGGGCAGGGCGCCCATGAGCGCCGCAAAGGTGGTCATCATGATTGGCCTAAAACGCAAAATACAGGCGGTCCGAATCGCTTCTTCCGGACTCATGCCTTGGTTACGCTGCGCATCGAGGGCAAAGTCAATCATCAAGATGGCATTCTTCTTAACGATACCAATCAGCAGCAAAATGCCGATGATGGCAATGATGGAAAGCTCTAAGTTAAACATCCACAAGAAGAGGAGGGCCCCAATGGCTGCAGACGGCAGTCCGGCCAAAATGGTCAGTGGATGGATATAGCTCTCATACAAAACGCCGAGTAAGACATAAATCACGCCCAGTGCCGCCAAAATTAAAATAATCTGCCCCGATTGATTTTCTTTGAAGACCTTGGCGTCGCCACCATAACTGGTAATGATCGAGCTTGGCAGTTGAAGCTCTTTCACGAAGCCATCGATTGCTTTGGTTGCATCCCCCAAAGGAACATCAGGCGCTAAATTAAAGGAAATAGTGATCGCAGGAATTTGACCTTGGTGATTGACTGAGGTCGGACCCACTTCGCGCTTAAAGGTCGCAAGTCCCGAGAGTGGGATGAGGCGGTCAGTAGCGCGCCCCCTGACAAATACCTTGCCTAAATCAGTTTCAAACTGGCGCTGATCATCGGCTGCTTGCAAAATAACCGAGTAGGTATTGACGTTGGTATAGATTGATGACACTTGGCGTTCGCCAAACGAGTTGTAGAGCGCTTGACGGATATCAGCCACCGTGACGCCCGCAGTGGCGGCTTTTTCTCGGTCAATGTCAATTTTGACGTTGAGGCCGCGTAATTGCGAGTCGGTATTCACGTCCCGAAAGATCGGGTCGGCACGCATCTTTTCTAGAATCTTGGTGGACCATTCATTAATGCCATCAAAGCCCACGCTTTGCAGGGTAAATTGATAGCGGCTTTTGCTCGAGCGCCCACCCAGTTGCAAGTTTTGAATCGGGCGCATAAAAACAGAGATGCCAGGCAGCTCCCTAAAGTCTCTACGGAGGGACTCGAGTACTGCCTTCATATTCTCGCGTTCACCTTTAGGCTTGAGCACAATAAAAATTCGGCCGGTGTTCGAGCCCGAGCTAAGACCGCCCCCCAAGATGGATACCGAATTGGCCACATTGGGATTATTCATGACGATTTGCGCAGCCTTGTCTTGCATTTCCAGCATGGATGGAAATGCCATATCTTCGGAAGCTTCCAATGTTGCAATGATCTGCCCGATATCTTCCTCTGGAAAAAACCCTTTTGGACTGTAAATAAACATCACGATCGTCAGAATGATCGTAGCAACCGAACCGACTAAGACGGGCTTGCGGTAAATTAAAGCCTTGTCGAGGTAGTGAATATAGCGCTCGGTAGTCCAAGAAAAGAGCTGATCAAAGCGGCGATTGATAGCAAATTCTTTTGCGGGCACGCCAGGCTTTGGTAAAAAGCGGCTGCACAGCATAGGGACTAGCGTGAGGGAGACTACCGCCGATACCAAGACCGCCAAGGAGACTACTACTGCAAACTCCCTAAACAGTAATCCGGTCGGGCCTTGCATAAAAAAGAGGGGGATGAAAACCGCTACCAAAGACAGGGAGATAGACACAATCGTAAAACCAACTTCCTTGCTACCCTTGAGGGCTGCTTTTAATGGCGACATCCCTTGTTCGGTGTAGCGCACAATATTCTCCAGCACCACAATCGAATCATCGACCACGAGTCCAACCGCTAAGGTGATGCCCAGCAAGGAAATATTATCCAGGCTGTAGCCCATGAAGTAGAGCAAAGAGAAGGCGCCAATCAGGGAGATCGGCAAACTCAGCGAAGGAATGATGGTGGCTGAGGCGTGCTTTAAGAAAAGGAATATAACCAAGATGACCAACGCAATCGTGAGCATCAAGGTGATATTGACATCGTGAATCGCTTCACGAATCGAGATGGAGCGATCGTTGACCGGAATTAACTTGATGGAGGCAGGTAACTGTTTTTCAAACTCGGGCAGCAAGGCTCGAATGGAATCGACCACCTTCACCGTATTGGCATTGGGTTGCCGTAATACGGCAATCGCAATTGAGCGCTCACCATTGGTGGTAGAGAGCCAGCGGACGTTTTCATAGCTCTCGACCACATCAGCCACGTTGCCGAGGTAAATGGGTAGACCATTACGCTGAGCAATGATTAAGTCGCTAAAGTCCTTGGCCGTAACCAACTGTTCGTTGGCATAAATGGTCATGGCTTGACGGGGGCCATCTAAAACACCAACGGGGGTATTGCTGTTTGCTTTATTTAAGGCAAGCGCAATGTCTTCCATCGTCAGGTTATTAATAGCCAAGGCATCTGGCCTTGCTTTAACGCGAATGGCGTAGCGCTTTGCGCCATAAATCTGAATCTGTGCCACACCATCGATCGTTGATAGGGTGGGTGAAATTAAATTCTCCGCGTAATTATTTAAATCAGAAAGA
This sequence comes from Polynucleobacter sp., assembly GCA_044345755.1. Lineage (GTDB taxonomy): Bacteria > Pseudomonadota > Gammaproteobacteria > Burkholderiales > Burkholderiaceae > Polynucleobacter. The sequence continues at coordinate 47,046 of JBIJAM010000010.1, forward strand.
TCGAGTGAAGGCGAGGTCATGCCGATAATTAAGACCGGCGCGTCGGCGGGATTGACCTTCCGATACGACGGCTGAATGGTCATCTCAATCGGCAAACGTCGCTGCGCTCGCAGCAATGCGGCCTGCACATCGACTGCAGCCTTATCAATATCCCGATCATTATTAAATTCCAGAGATATGCTGGTGCTGCCGAGGGAATTTACCGAGCTAATGAGCTTGATGCCATCGATGGTAGAAAATTCTTTTTCAAGTGGCAG
>JBIJAM010000040.1:0-14155 GCA_044345755.1 Polynucleobacter sp.
AATATGCGCTTTGTGAAGCCACTGGATGAGGCCTTGCTGAAATCGATTGCGACAACGCACGATGGCATCGTGTTTGTCGAAGACAGCTGTGTGATGGGTGGTGCCGGTAGTGCCTGCCTCGAGTATTTAGCAGAGCAGGATATTCAAGTATCTGCGTTGCAGATTGGCTTGCCCGATCAATTTACCGAGCACGGTGATATTCCGTCGTTGATGGAGTTGTATGGCATATCAGCCAAACAGATTGAAGCGCGGGTACGTTCTCGTTTCGCGATTGAGGCATGCACGACAGCGCGGTAAATCAAGTCGCTGCACCCTATCGGGATTTGTGCACTGACTGCGGGGTATCGCGCAGCAGTGATCCCAAGCGTTGCGGAACCGCATGCCAGTTTATTCAGCCGGACTACCCTGGCTTTGAAACGGTTGTGCACGGCCGACCACGCAATCTAATTGAATCCGATGAAGTATTTTTTGGTCCTTACCTCAGCATGGCGCGAGCGCAGATGAAGGCTCCTTTAGAAGGGGCCCAGTGGACTGGCATCATGACGCGCATTGGTGAATTGCTTTTAGAAAAAGGCATTGTCGATGCGGTGGTTACGGTAACGGGCGATCCAGAAGACCGCTGGAAACCAGTACCGATTATTGTGACCAAGGCAGCCGATATGGCGCAGTGCCGTGGCATGCGAATGGGCTACGCCCCAGTAGTGCAGTATTTAGAAAAAGCCAAGCAAGCCGGCCATAAAAAAGTAGCAATGATTGGCATTCCATGCCAGGTGTATGCGGCGCGCGCCTTAGAGCGGGAACTGAATTTTGAACAACTCCTGATTGTGGGCTCGCCCTGTTCAGACAATACGACGACCGAACACTTTCATCATTTTCTGAGTTTGTTGAGTGAGGATCCGGACAGCATTACCTACTTGGAGTTTCGGGCAGATTACAAAGTCGAGTTACGTTTTAAGAATGGCACAAAGCAAGAAATTCCGTTTCTGAATTTACCTCTGTCCGATTTACCAAACGATTTTTTTCCACTGACCTGCAAAACCTGCGTGGATTACGTCAATGCTCTATCCGATATCACGGTGGGCTATATGGCGGGCACTGGAGCGCAGTGGGTCATCGTGCGCAATTCACGCGGCCAAGCAATACTCGATTTGATTGCCCCTGAGTTAATCCTGGAGCCAGTGAGTACCGCTGGAAAACGCATCTCGGCCGTCGAAGGCTTCATGAAGAACGTCAAATTAGCTGCAGGGGGACTGCCTGTGAATCGCATGCCCCGTTTCTTGCGTCCGATCATGGCCTGGGTAATGCCCCGATTTGGGCCGCGTGGTCTGGAATTTGCTAAAGCCCGCGTTGAGATGAAGGGTATAGAGTCAATTTTGCACTTGCGGCAAATGGCGCCGCACAAAATCAAGAACATGGTCCCCAATCACGTTTGGACAATTACAGATAAGTATGGGCTAAGCCCTGAATCGAATGAAAAAATAAAGTAATGCATTGCAGATAAGTAGGGGCAAAGCAGCTTAGATGGTTGATGGTATTTTTTTGTAATGTGAAAGCCGACCTACAGGTAATCCCTTAGTGGTATTGGAGACCGTGCGTGAAAGAAAAAAACCCTTTATAACGTAAGTTCTTTCACTTACTTGGACCTCTTAACTGCTCTCAACCATTAACGTAAATTAATTCTTTCTGCGTACAAATGATCTGGTGGGGCCATTTAACCGAATACCATGAAGCTTTCTAGCTTAGTTGACTTAGCGCTCGAGAAATTAGCTGTTAATACCAAGCCTATCCCTGGCGCGCCTGACTCAATCAATAATGTGCAGCGCAATGCTTGGGCCGATTGCTTAACAAATGATGCGCCGATCGATGCGGGCGCAAATAGCCCAATTGAAACCCATCCCTTATCCAAGGCCTGTACCCCGGAAGAGTATTTAAGTTCCCTGGTAAAGACGATAGAAGGCAGTATTTTGCCGCACATCGTCGAGCACCATTTGCAGAGCAATCGATTGGCAAATGGCCAACTGAATGTTCCGGCACATCCAAGCGTCAGTGAAGCCCATATTGATGCGCTCATGAACTTGCTTTTGCAGGACGATGCCGGTCCATCGGCAAACTACGTGAAAGAATTATTTGCTCAAGGTGTTGAGCTCGAAGAGCTTTACCTCAACCTCCTTACCCCCGTGGCTCGCAATCTTGGAGAAATGTGGGATAACGACGATGCAGACTTTACGCAAGTTACCGTAGCGCTGTGGCGCATCAAACAGTTGATGTATGACTTAAGCCCCATCTTTCAAGAGTATGCCGAGTACAAGCAGCAAGGCAAAAGCGTGATGCTGGTTCCCTTGCCTGGTTCGCAACATACCTTGGGCCTATTTATGGTGTCGGAGTTCTTTGCCCGTGCCGGTTGGCGTGTGTGGGGCGAGCTTGCCGCAACTGAGGCGGACATTTTGCGCATGGCCAAAACCCAATGGTTTGATGTGGTCGGCTTATCCGCAAGTTTGCAAGAGCAATTTCCGGATCTCAAGCGCATGATTAGCGAAGTTCGAGCGGTATCCTTGAATCCTCACGTTGGCATCATGATTGGTAGCCCCGTCTTTAATCAAAACCCCAAGCTGATTGACGATTTGGGTGCTGATATGGTGGGCATTGATGCGGTAGACGCCTTAGAAAAAGCGACCTTTCACGTCGAGCAACATAAAAAGTAGAGACGCGCTTCGCAGGTGTTCGGTTGGTCGGTGTATTCTGCTATGCAAATAGCTCTGAATACATCCCAACCGAATGGCCAAGCCCCTTACGCTCGAAAAAATACTCTTTAGCCAAGGCTTTGGCACTCGCCGTTATTGCAGCGATTTGGTGTATGCCGATTTAGTCGAGGTCAACGGCACCCTTGCAGATGATCCTGAAATCAAAATGGACCCAGAAGGCCTGGTATTACGGGTTGAAGGCGTCGAATGGGTTTATCACGAAAAAGCCTACATCGCTTTTAATAAGCCCGCCAATTACGAATGCTCCCATAAGACCAAGCATCACCCGAGCGTCTATAGCCTCTTGCCAAGACCTCTGATTGAGCGAGCAGTGCAGTGCGTAGGGCGTCTTGATCAAGACACCACCGGTTTATTGCTGCTCTCGGACGATGGGCAATTTATTCACCGGATGACCACGCCCAAGAAAAACATTGGCAAGGTCTATGAGATCACTGCAGCCGAGCCGATTACCCAAAAGCAAATCGACCATTTGCTGGGTGGCGTTGTCTTGGACGATGATCCCAGCCCCTGTTTTGCTAAAGCATGTACCCTACTGGATGAGTGTCGTTTGGCAATGACGATCGTGGAAGGGCGCTACCACCAGGTGAAGCGCATGCTCGCTGCAGTAGGCAATCACGTCGCTCTATTGCACCGATCCTCGATCGGAAATTACGTCATGCCAGACGATCTGAAAGAGGGCCAATGGCGCTGGATTGGTCCCCATGAAATGACACTGCTGGCACAGTCCATCGAATAAGCAGTGTGGGCACTATCCTTTTCATGGGGAGCAACGCTGTTTCGGCTAACTCTAGCCCCTAGATTGCTGAATTATTAAGTTTGTAATTACTAACTTAATGTACTATTTCTGCCAAAGCGGAACGCACATTGGCATCGCCAAATGAAGCTAGAATGAGAGCCCTGCCAAAAAAGGCATGGCGCCCAAAGGAGAATGAATGAAAATCTTCAAAAAATCCCAATCGATTAAGTTCTTGCAGCCTACTATGGAGTCCTTTGAAACAATCATAGGACCAGCAACCGAGGTGCATGGAAGATTAGTTGCTAATGAGAGCCTGCGAATTGACGGGCGCGTCATTGGCAATATTGAAGCGCGTCAGGGTAAAAGCGTGAGTATTGCGCTGGGTAAAACGGGCTCGGTCCAGGGTGATATTTTTGCTTTTCGAGTTCTGGTTGCAGGACGAGTGGAGGGCAATATTTATGCTACCGAGCGCGTCGAATTGCATGAGGGCGCAGAAGTGCGGGGCGATATTACCTACGGCCAGCTGGGAATTGAACACGGCGCTAAGTTAAATGGCCTGATGATATCCACAAGCGGCGAAGATCCACAGGGATCCGCTGACTCCGCGGCGATCTTTCAAGCAAATTGGAGCAAAATAAAAAGTAAATAAAGTGTGTTGCTGCATGCGCGATTACTTTATTTACGCCATATTAAGAACGGGTAGCCATGGGATTATTTGATTTAGTAAAAAGCAGGCCCTCGTTCATGGGTCAATTGCAATTTGATATGTGCGTTTTCCAATTCTATGGCGAGCGATTTAGATACGACAGCTTCCAACACTTTTGGCATGCAACTACCCCAAAAGCGGATGGAGGAGAGGCGCGTTTAGTTGATCAACTCTACGCTTGTGAGGTTGAATTTCCTAAAGATGACTTTTTGCATGCTCAGTTAGCGCAGGTATGCTTAGATATCGAAAAGCATTGGTTTAATACCTATGGAATCAGCCCTGAATCACATACTCTTTTTTTGAATATTAGCGCGCAGGCACGTCAAGCGTATGAAGAATCGATTGCATTAGAGCCAGCAGCGCAAGTGGAGCCAAACCCAGAGTTGCGGGTTGATGGCTGCAATGCGTCCTTTAAAAAATACGAGCAAGGCCTTGCAGAACTTGGCTTGCCCGCATTTGATGACGTAATAAAAATGCATTATTTTATGAACGACATCAATGAAAATTTGTCTGCTCCATTTAAGTACAGCGGTAGCGTACTCAGGGTGCTGGAGCAAGATTCCTATATGCAGGATGACGATGTGAGTTGGGGGCGCTGGACTCTTTTTAGAGATACCACTGGCTATACCGATATTTGGATTGTGCGGATTGAAGGGGGCAGGGCTGAGGTGGTGAAAATGGTCTCCAAGGTGGATGCCGATTCCTATAGTTTGGATGAAGCTCCTAGGGGCATTCAATTTGACTTGGAAATTTTTAAAGCGATCGATAAGACGCGAATCACCGCATTTGATAATTCTGAATTTAATGACCCGCCGCCGCCGTACTTCCAAATGCTATCGATGATGAAGGCGATAGCGGTTCAATCCGATAGCGGTTCATAAATAAAAAATGCCCCAATACAGGGGCATTTTGATAAACGCTTTAAACCACTTACTCGCTGTCGCTCGAGTCCGTATTCTGATAGTTTTGGGCGCTGGATGATGAGTAACTTGTGGATGACTGAACCGAGTCGATCACCCTGAGCTCACCACTCAGCTTCGCACCTTTTTCAACGCTCATTTCAGCGTATTGGGTGAGGCCAGTAATCTTAGCGCTGGAGCGAACATTCAGGTGGTTGGTTACGTGAAGACCTTGGGTTACTTCACCGCGAATTTCTACTACTTCAGCATTGATTCGCCCATTCACAATGCCCGTGGTGTCCACTAAAACCTCTTTTGTATTGAGTTCACCCTCTACTAACCCAGCAACGACAGCCATTTCTGGCACTTCAAATGTGCCTTTAACAATGACGCCTTCACCAACAAAAAGAGACCCTTTTGGATTGTTATCCGTCATATTCAATTTCCTGAAGTAATCAATGTAAATCCATACTATAACAATATGGCCAGACGATAAAAAGGGGGTCTACACCCATTGCCCTAAATTGGGGCATCATTTTTTCGTTGTAGTGGGGGTCGACAGCTCTGAGAACTGATCTTTGAGGTTTGTCAGTTCGCCAATCTTGCTTTCGATGAGCGGAATTTGCTTCTGAAGGGCCTCAAGATTCTCTCGGTAATGGGCCTCAATCTCTTCCATTTCCTTACGGGTAATCACCCCCCCCATTTCTTTCGTCATTTCGGGGCTAAATCGAATGGCCACCCGAAAACCAAGAAAGTGGATACCAATCCCGAATATCAAAAATGCACTAATAGACAAAAAAGCAATCTTGATAAGGGTTCTACCCGTTATTTTGATTTGCTTCATGGTCGAAGTGGATCCTGAAATCCAAATAAGCTGCATTTTGCTATTTATCCTTTTTAGAAAAGGGTTGTTGCCCGAATGGGCTTATTTTACCAGTTGGGATTGATTTTTTTTCAGCGGCACCGATGCTGAATAAAGTTCCTGCAAGGCGGGCTAATTTGCTAAGATTCACATAATAATTATTAGAGACAAAAATATGATTTCTTGCGCCGATTTTATTGCGGTGCAATAAATAACAGGATATTAGGCATGTCGCCAGTAAAAAACTCCCCAATGCCAGATATTCTTGGATCCGCACTAAAGGCGGCTAGGGAGGCTCGCCGGTATGAGCGTAGTGAGTTAGCAGGCTTATGCTGTTTATCCTCCAAAATGATTTTAGAGTTGGAAGAGGGGGGCATGAGCTCCTTCTACAGCTACCCGCTAAAAATCAATGCCGCCAAACGGGTTGGTAACCTGCTTAACCTTTCGGAATCGGATTACCTCAATTACCCACGTGCAGCTATTGAGAACCCAGAAGGCGATGAAGAAGGGGTCTTAAAGGGGGAAGTTAAAAATGAGGCGAACGAGACTACTCCCGCTGTCAAGGCATCTCCGCCTGTGCGAGATGGGCTCTCGGCTGCCTCAGTTGATTCTGCGATAACGGAACGATTGGAGTGGCAAGAGCTGTTGACAGAAAAAGTGGGGGGAGATTTAGCCGAGGCAAATGCTCGGGGTGGATTTCGGTTTCCGGCGAAGTCAATCGCATACCTTTCCCTTGGCATTGTGATTGCAGGAGTCGTGTACGGCTTGCACTCAAAATACGATATTGCGCATCAGGTTGCTTTACTGCTAGAGCGAGAAGCAAAGCCACACGAAATTCTTCCTGCTGAGCCACCAAAGGCTGCTAGCGATGAGGCAAAGGCCGAGGTTCAAAATCCGCCTGCCGAGGCAAGTCAAGAAAGCAAGCCGCCAGAGGTCGCTGCAGCGGCGGGCCAGTGCCCCTTCAAGCTGGATGGGCAATTGCTTAGTTATCAAACGCCGACCCCAAGCAAGGCTGGTGACACTGTTAATATAAAAACATTAATCAAGCAGACGCTCTGCTTTATCGATGGCAGCGGTAAACAGCTTGTCATTGCATTAGAGGCGAACACTGCCCATGCCTTTAAGGGCGTATCGCCTTTTACGGTTCTTGGTCAAGATTTAGACAATGTAGAGATGTTTTTTCAGGGTTGGCGAGTACGGCTACCAAACGCAGGATCGAAGCAAGTGAAGTTAGTCGAGGTTAATTGATAGCGCGCTATCGTGTGCGCTAATTTTCTGAGGTATCAACATGTTCGAATTTTCTAAAAAAGGCCCAATGGCCGACACGCAACTGAGTTATGCAAGCACGATTGGAGCTGGCTCCACGATTAAGGGCAACTTCACGCACCGTGGCAATGTGCTGTTATCCGGCCACCTGATAGGGGACATGCATCAAGAGGAGGATTCTGCTGGATCGCCTGATGGCCACACTGCTGTCGTTGGTAAAGCAGGATTTCTTGAGGGCAATATTTATAGCTCCCATGCCATCATTATTGGCCGCATCGAAGGTTCGGTTTATGCCAAGGGCCGTGTTGAAATTTATCCTGGCGCCATTGTGAATGGTGATATGACGTATTCACAGATTAACGTGCATCCGGATGCCAAAGTGAATGGTAATTTGAAGTGCTTGCTTTCAGATTCAACGGCGCATTTGGCTGGCGAACAGTCGGATGCAGGCTTAAACAATGTGCTGCCGATAAAAAAGGCGGAGGGCTAGTAAATACTGCAGGTACAAATGAAGGATTCTTAGCGCCTGCTTTCTACTGAATTCTTTGCGGCATAAAAGCCATTAAGCTACTACGGAAATAAGCCTACTTGGGGTAGGCGACGTTCTTTTGCAAATCTTGCAGCATCCACGTCTTGGTTAAGTCGCCAGTGGGACCAAATGCAACGAAGGCATAAAGTAATCCCAAAACCAGCGATGCAATCAATAACACTTTCAGATTGGTATAGTCACGCGCAGTTGGAGCAAGCTTAGGCGGAGCGGACTGCTTTGGTGGGGCAAATAGTTCTGGAAATGCAGACTCAACACTGGCGTTCGCATTTTTAACATGACGATGAACGCGCTCTTCGCTCATTCCTTGTTGAAGTCCGAGAGCGGCGCTCTCATATTCCTTACTCGCAGACTCTAGGGACTTAGCAATGTGCATGTAGCGTTTTTGGCGCTCGTTGAATTCAGGGGTCGTCATGGGTCTACTCACAAAAGTATATGGAGATTTAGATCAAAAATTTACCAACAACGTACAACATGAGTCCAGAGATTAAAAGGTATCCAAAGCCTTTTGCAAGCGCGCGTTCAACCCCTTTTTGAACGATTCTATTTTGTATACCCTCGTCCGCCACAATATTCTTAATATTCCAGAGGTCCTTTCGAATCACGTTCAGGCTTTCATCGGATTTACGGTCCCTTTGTGCAAGGTTAGAGCTAATCTCCGCCATGTGCGCATTTATTTCTTTTAGTTCCTTGATTGCGTCATCCAAATTACCCATATTTATCCCAAAATAGTGTTTGTGCGAATGGTTTGAGGCGTAAGCACGTCGACATTGACGAATATTCTAGATTATTGCAAATCTGGCAACTCGCCTACGAATTGCTGGAAACCTAAAGATTATGCTTTATAGTAACCATGAACCAGTGTGAATGGTTAAACCTTAATGATTCCCTCTTAAAGATAACTCGTAGCATGGATAGCAAACCCCAAACAATCGTAGGTCGGGTAGTGTCCTTAGCAAAAAAAATTGCTAAGGGTTTGCTGTATGCGTTAGCTGCTTTGGTATTGGTTTATCTTGCTTTTAAAGCTTGGGAATACACCGCTGAATCAAGTCAGCAACAGGCAACGAAAGTAGTGCAGGGTGAGCAAAGTGAACAGTTTACAAATTTAAGTAAACAGATTGCCACGTATTCACCATTGGTCGTCGGCGGCTCCTCGCTCCAGTTTGTTAAGCGCGCAATAAATGAGCCTCTATTTCAATATCTGCTGGGCAGCAGTTACCAAACCTTTATTACTGCTATGGAAGACAGCGTAGCTTTAGTTTACGTAGGACCATCTATTTTTGGGGCGGGATGCCAAAAATTGGGGTGCACTCTATCGCGGGCTGCTTACATAATAGATCCCAGCAAGGGACGTGTTTATGCCGCTATGATCGAAAATGGCAAAACGCGGTATTTTGGTTTTACAGAAGGTGAAGCAATCCCGCCAGCGTTTGAAAGTTGGGCCACGAAACAGATTGCGGGAGACTCAAAATGAGCTCCTGCTTTAGCAAATGCAAAATAATCTTTCGTTTGAGTGCCGCCTGCGTTTTATTGACCCTCGCCTGCGGCGCAGATGCAAAGCCCCCTCAAGAATCGGGCATGAGCAAAGCTGCAGATCCTAGAGGGACAAAAAAAGCGAGTAACGATAGCGATATCGTGCTGAGCAAAAATGCCCAAACTACCTTGTATTTGCTTGCAGGTTGGGGCAAGGCCGAGGGCTCCACAACGTGGTATACCGTCTCGGCCCACTTTAACAAAGACCAAATCGCCCCCGAGGGTAAGCCATTCAATTTGTTTAGCGCCAGTGGCGCCATGGATTGCAAAGAAAACTCCTTTTTTTATTATCGAACATCCTACCTGTTTTTTGATGCGAAGACGGGGTCGCTCAATGAAGTCTATTTTGAGAAAAATAAATCCAAGTCAATGCCGATTGATTCTGGCAGCATCGAAGGCGATGTTAAAAACACCATTTGTAAATAATTGATCGAGCGCTGAAGTCAGCTATGGCACTCAGCAAAACCACCACCGTACCCTTGGCTGGTAATCCTGTCGATCCTGATCCAGTGCTAGCTGCAGCGCAATTTAAAAGCCATCTGGCGTATTTGCAGGAGATTCTGCAAGGGGCAAATCGTCAAGCCATGATTGAGTGTTTAACTCAGGATCCGAGCGCCACGCCATTTCAGCGCCGCATGCTGATGGAATTTCTGGATGGGGCGCATAAGACCGGACCCGCTAATCGCGATGAATTAACCGGAATGTTGACGCGATCTAGTCTGCTGGAGCGCTTTTCTCAAAAGAACCTTTCAGGACACACTAAGAAAACTGCCTTAACCCTGTACTTTATTGATTTGGACGGGTTTAAACGCATTAACGATCAGCACGGGCATGCAATCGGTGACCGGGTTTTGACTGCAGTCGGCGCACGCATTCAGGGCGCGATTAGACCTGCTGATATGGCGGTGCGCTGGGGAGGCGATGAATTTATTGTGGTGTTCGAGGGTGTGCATGAGCCGGACGTGGTAATTCAGCTTGCCGCTCGCTTGCTCAGAATCATCACCGCACCCTTGCATTTGAGCTCCGAGCAATCGATTGAGGTCACATTGGGTGCCAGCATTGGTATTGCAATCGGAGCTGATGGAACAACATCAATTAGTGATTTAATTGATCAAGCCGATCAAGCCATGTACCAAGCAAAAAAATCGGGAACAAATAGCATTCATATTTTTCCGTGAGCCTTACTCTTTGCGCAGGTGCACTGCTGGGATGCGCATTGACTCTCGGTATTTTGCTACGGTTCGTCTGGCAATCACATAGCCTTGATCATTCAATAACTTTGCAATATGGGTATCCGAGATGGGCTTTGCGCTTGATTCACCCTCTACAATTTGCTTAATCAGCGCTTGAACTGCCGTTGAAGAAATAGCACCACCTTTCTCCGAACTCAGCTGACTGCTAAAGAAGTATTTGAATTCATAAATGCCGAGCGGACACGATAAGTATTTTTGGGTTGTCACGCGTGAAATCGTTGATTCGTGCATATTCACACTTTCGGCAATTTCTCGCAGTACAAGGGGCCGCATGCCAACCGCGCCCATAGAGAAAAAGGTCTGCTGGCGAGCCACGATTTCTTGCGCTACCTTCAGAATGGTTTCTTCTCGCTGCGCAATGTTTTTTACGATCCAGCTCGCTTCCAACATTTTTTGTTTTAATGCGCCATCCGCTTTCTTGCCCCCATTTTCATTGAGGATTCTGGCGTATTCAGTGTTTAGAGAAATGCGGGGTTTGGCGCTTGGATTTGACTCCACGACCCACTTTCCACGGATTGGTTTGACGACCACGTCTGGCAAGACCCATTGATCATGCTCGCGTTCAAATTGACCGCCAGGATTGTGTTGCAGTCGTCGTATGCATTCAACCGCCTTCATCACTTCGGCCTGTGATTTGCCGCAGGCTTGTTTTATTTTGAGCCAATCTTTGGAGCCCACTTGATTTAAGTGTGTATTCACAATGCGTTTTGCAAGAACCCATTCATCGGCATTGTGTTTCTGTTCATGGAGGATGCGATCAATTTGCAGTGAGAGGCACTCGGCGAGGTTGCGCGCGCCAACTCCCGGGGGGTCGAGCGCTTGCAGTGTTACTAAGCCCGATTCGATGCGCTCCATTGCGCTTAGGGCGCTGTCCATCAATTGAGCACCAATTTCGCCATGAATGGATTCCAGGTCATCCACTAAGTAGCCTCTGTCATCAAGGCATCCGGCTAAATAGGCAAGCAGGGATTGTTCTTGGCTGGGAATATTTAGCAACTGAATTTGCTCTTCTAGGTACTCCAGCAGGGTTTGCTTGTGTGCCACGCGCTCATGTCGCTCTACCCAGTCCTCATCATCTTGGCTTACCGGATTACTGTTGGACCAATTGTTTTGGGCTACTTCGATGCGTTCATCGGATTGGCTGAGATTAGACTCGATTTCTGGGTTGGGCTCGAATTCCAAGAGTGGGTTTTCTTCCGCTGCTTTTGCTAATTCCTGCTCTAGCTCATTATTGGATAGTTGCAAAAGCTTAATGGCCTGCTGCAGTTGCGGTGTGAGGCTAACCTGTGGGCTAAGTCTAGTGTTGAGCGATATAGCCATGACGGGATCTAGGGGCGACTAACGGCTAGGGTCCTGGAGTCCGGCCCATCGGGTATTGTTTTATCCAACATCCAGTTTAGAAAGTGCAGTTCGAAAAACATATCCCCATTCTAACCAGAAGTACTGGATAAATTGCTTTATAAATTATAGGCTTAAGGAGTTTTACAAGGGGGTAGATCAATTCTGCTGCAATAATCACCTAATCGAATGAGCAGGTATGGCCGTATTAAGAGGACGACAGAATAAATAGGCATTTCATATTATGGAAAATCCAGTCATTACCGAGCACCGCATACGAGGCGAGCGCTTCTACACCATCGAAAAGAGCAGCAAAATTGCTTTTTACACAACGAATATTGCTGCAGCGCGCTATTGGGTCAAGCACGTCATCAATGGTGAATCAATTCCTGCGCCGGTGGATGGTGGCGCTGAGGATGCGCCTACCCCCTAAATTGGGGTTTTAAAGCGGGTGCGATTTCGATCTCCGAAGGCTATACCCCATTTGGCGGCAGCATAGTGTGAGGCGCTGCGATGCCCACAATGCATTTACCCATTTGAGGGCTACTTTTACCCCCTAGATGTCCGTATAATTGCCAATTTATATGGTTTTGACCATGGGCAACCCTTTTTTCACTAATTTCATTTTTGTAGCCCTTTCTAGCTTTCTTGGGGCTGGTTTTGCCTATTCTCAGGCAAAAGATGATTTGGTTATGGTTCTCGATGGCAAACAATATTCCATTGCCTATTACAAAAGCTCCATTAAATCCTTGCCTCCCGATTGGAAAAAAGTATGGATCATCACCAATCGGAAAACGGATCAAGGGCAAGCTCAGTCGCGCGTCGTATCGGTGCGCCGAAACATCCTTTTTAATTGCGTGCGCAATACCTACTCCACTTTGGCGTCCATCAATTATGCGGAACCCAATGCGACCGGAAAACCGGTACTGCAAACCGATACCGGTTTCAACTTAAATGATGACCCAGTGCCGGAAGGAAGTCCTTTAGCTATTGTGCAAAGTCAAGTTTGCATGTCTTAATTTAATCCTATGAAATTTAATATACACCCCCCCGAGGCATTAAAAAACGTGGAGCCGAAGTTTCATGTGGAGCCACGCGCTATCGCAAAAACGATCGAGCGCGAATTATTTAAAAAACCCCTTGCTGGGTTATTCACCCTAGATGGCTCGGGAAGGGAATTGCCGGTTTCATTATTGGACATCAAACAAGGTGTAGTCGTGATGAAGCCAGAAATCAAGCCCGAAGGTGGCCTGACCAGCATCGTTGGTGGGCAGCGGGTGGTGGTGCTGTGTGGTGAATCGGGAAAAATGCAATTTTTAGCCCTTGATTTGAAATTAACGGAAGATGGAAACATCACCTGTCCTGTACCAACGGATTTGATCTTGATCCAGCGTAGAAAAGAGTTTCGTACACCAGGCCCTGCGGATGAGGACTTGAGTTTTGTACTTTGCTTGGGCGCTGGTCAGGAGTTATTGACAAAAGTAATCGATATTTCAGATCACGGGATACTGCTGGACATTCGCTTGGGCGCAACCGAAGTAGAGGTTGGTCGGTATTGGCACTCTGGTTATTTTGAGCGACTGAAGTCGCGCTCGACGACCATCGATTTGCTGATTAAAAATGTACGGCCTGGCGCAGCGATGGATCGCATTCGCGCAGGGTGTGAGTTGTATGAGCCCACCAAATTAGCATTGAAAGAATTCGAGAGTACCCGCAGCGCAATTGAAAACGCCAGAGTACAAGGCCGCCTCAATCGATGGCATCTGGGGGCATCGTGGTATGTCTAAGTTTGCGTTGACGCAGCGCCTTGATTTTTAAATGAATTGATAATGAATTTTTTTGCCAACTTAACTACCGGTAAGCTCATCATGATCATCAGCGTGCTGATGTTCATTGCGCTCCTGTATTTTTTTATCCGAGACTTTTACGGCAAGGTGCTTGAGAGTGCGAAGGGCAAAACCCTCGAGGCAAAACCGGTGGAGCCGGTGATGGTGGCGAGTTTGCAAAAAACCCACCAACTGGAAGAAGTCATCAATCAAAAAATTGCCAATATGAAATTGGACCTCATGGCTGAGCGGCTGCGCATTACTTCTACTGCGGAAGTCCTAAAAAATCTGGCTGCCGAGCGCCATCTCCCAGAAACCTTGTATCAAATCTATTTTGAGACCCGTGCGTTTCCAAAGAAGAGCCTCGAGGCTCAACAAACTGATCTTGAATGGCATGCTCAGGCTGGAATTACTGCTTTAAAAGTAG
>JBIJAM010000011.1:0-45759 GCA_044345755.1 Polynucleobacter sp.
GATAGGAAGTAGCCCTCTAAAATTCCCTTTGAGACCACGCTGCGGGCGCGGGTCTTGACGCCCTCTTCGTCGAATGGCGAACTGCCGGTTAATCCCTTGAGGTGCGGGTTCTCGATCAAATTGATGTGGGCTGGTAATACTGGCTTACCGAGGCTATCCAGCAAGAAACTCGAGCGGCGGTATAGGGCGCCTCCAGAAACGGCTTGCACCAAGGAGCCTAGCAAGCCCGCGGCCAGTGGAGCCTCAAAAATGACAGGGCAGCGGCGCGTGCTGAGTGATTTGGCATTCAGGCGAGATAAGGCGCGCTGGGCCGCATAACGGCCAATATCCGCTGGCTTTGCTAAGTCTTGCGCCATGCGTGAACTGGAATACCAATCGTCGCGCTGCATGGCGGATTTTTTTCTGCCACCACTCGCAATCGGTGCGCAGGAAATAAAATGCCGCGAGTATGGATAGCCGCCCATAAAGCCGTTGCTGGTGCCCATCATGAAATGCGCGTGGTGCGCTGATACCGAGGCACCATCGCTGTTGCTGATTTGCGAACTGACCGCAAATGCAGCAGCCTCGGCACGCTGAGCCAAAGCAATTGCCTCCTCGGATTCAATCATCCAGGGATGAAAGAGGTCTAAATTTTTGGGCTTTTTTTCCAAGAGGTCTGGATCGGGCAGGCCAGCACAATCATCTTCGGCGGTATGGCGCGCAATGTGAAATGCAGCCTCGACGGTTTTACGCAAGGAATCCGGTGAAAAATCACTGGTACTGGCATTGCCGCGGCGCTGGCCAAGGTATACGCTGAGGCCAATTTGCTTGTCCAGACTTTGCTCGATCGTTTCTACCGCCCCCTTGCGAACCGTCACCGAGAGGCCTTGACCCTCAGAAACCTCAACTGCAGCGTCTGAGGCGCCTAATTTGCGGGCCTCGGAGAGCATAAATTCGACAATGACTTTGAATTGATTGGGGGTATATGTAAACATGCCTTAATGATAGCTAGAATAGAGCCATGAAGCATACAGAAATTCCCGAACGCAGTAATCCCGATGAAGTGCGAATTGGCCTGGTTTCCATCTCCGATCGAGCCAGTGCGGGCACCTACCAAGATGAAGGCATACCAGCCCTAAAAAACTGGCTCGGACTGGCAATCACCTCCCCCCTCAGCACCCATGAACGGTTAATCCCGGATGATGCTGAGACCATTACAGAGACCCTGATTGAGCTCGTAGATGAGCTGGGCTGCGACTTAGTCCTGACCACCGGCGGAACTGGTCCCGGACGACGGGATGTCACTCCAGAGGCAACCTTAGAGGCAGGAACCCGAGAAATGCCTGGCTTTGGGGAGCAGATGCGTCAAATTAGCCTGCGTTTTGTACCGACTGCCATTTTGTCTAGGCAAGTGGCTGTACTGCGTGAAATTGAGGGGCATGCCGCATTAATTATCAATCTGCCCGGGCAGCCAAAATCGATCCGAGAAATTCTGGAAGGCCTTAAAGATGCGGACGGGAAAGTGATCACCTCCGGCATCTTTGCTTCCGTGCCCTACTGCATTGATTTGATTGGCGGCCCCTACATTGAGGCCAACCCCGACATCATCTCGGTCTTTAGGCCGAAAAGTGCGATCAAGCCGCGTCCTTAGTCTGCATCAGTCGCTGTTGGCACTGCAGCTACGCCGGGAATAAAAAAGGTATTGCGGTAATAGCGTAGCTCTTCAATCGACTCTTCGATATCGGCTAAGGCGGTATGCGCCTGCTTTTTGACAAAGCCCTTCATGATCTCAGGCTGCCAGCGGCGAGCCAGCTCCTTAATGGTCGATACATCCACATTGCGGTAATGAAAATATGCTTCTAACTTCGGCATATAGCGCGCCATAAAGCGGCGGTCCTGGCAAATGGAATTGCCGCACATCGGTGAAATGCCTGCCTTAACGTACTGCTTTAAAAAAGCAATGCAAGCCTCTTCTACCGCATCTTCATTTAGCGTCGAGGCCTTTACACGATCAATCAAGCCTGATTTGCCATGCGTGCCCTTGTTCCAAGCATCCATACCATCGAGAACGGCATCGTCTTGATGAACCACCCAAACTGGGGCAGTGGCAATGGCATTGAGATTGGCATCGGTCACAATCATCGCAATCTCTAAAATACGATCACTGTCTGGTTTTAATCCAGACATCTCCATATCCAACCAAATTAAATGTTCGCCCGTAGAAATAATGTTCTTTCTATTGAATTAAAAAAGGGCGCTAAACCGCATGGGCATGCAATTAGATTTTTTCATCGCGCAACCAATACCACTTATACAAAATATGCTGGCCTAAGCGTCTAAACGGCGCCAACAAAGCAGATCTAATAACACCAAATAAATTGGGGTACTCCAGTGGGGTAGCATAAATGGGCAAATTAAATACGGGGTTATCGGCATCCTTGCCAGCAATCCGCTCAGCTAATCTTTTGCCAGCCCAGGTTGAAAAAGACACTCCATTACCGCCGTATCCGAGGGCGTACCATACCGCGCGATCCGGATCGGGCCGCACAATTCTGGGCATCATATCGTGACTGACATCCACCCACCCCCACCACGAATACTCAATCGGAATATTGGCAATGGCAGGAAATTTTCGAGCAATGCCGTCCGTTAGCAACTTAAGGTGGGCTGGACCCTCTGCATCGCGCCCGCTCACAGCACTCCGACTTCCAATTTGGAGGCGATTATCTTTTAACAAGCGGTAATAGAAACGCAAGGTGCGCGTGTCGGTAATAAAAATATTGGACTTAAAGCCAGTGGCTTCAATTTCTTCTGGGCTAAGCGGCCTTGTCACCACGGAGTTAGACAAAATGGGGAGAATTTTGTTTTTGAGAGTGCGCTCCACTTTTTGCTCAATATATCCCCCCGTACAAAAAGCCACACGCTTTGCACGTACTATGCCCCCAGGGGTATGCAGGATATTCATTCCATTTTGAGTCTCCGAGCGCAATACCGGAGAAGAGGTATGGATACGCACACCCATGGCGCGCGTTTTGCGCATTAAACCAAAATTAAACTTAAGGGGGTGAATGCCAACGCCCTCACTCTCAAGCAAAGCGCCATGAGCATCATGATCGTCGCAATAACGCGCTTTGATTTCTTCGCGGGATAGGATCTGTGTGTCGTATCCAAAAATAGTGCGACGAACTTCGGCTTCGCGCCTCAAGTAATCCATTTTTTCGGGGCGATGGGCCACATAAAGGTGTCCCGTATCGGTTGCTTCACAATCAAACTCACGCGTTAATTCTTTGAAATTTTCAAAGCCAAGCCGAATCTCGGCATCCAGCCGCTTAGCGGTATCCATACCCCAGCGCTCAATCCACTGCGAGCGACTTAAACGACCGCTCGCATTTTGGCCCTGCCCGCCGTTGCGACTAGAGCAGCCCCAAGCCACTTGATTCGCCTCTAAGATCACTGCCTTAATGCCATGTTCTTTTGCCAAATAAAGCGCAGTCGACAATCCGGTCGCCCCTGAACCAACAATGACGACATCGACTTCCATATCAGCCGAAACAGGTCCATCATCTTCGGGCGGCTCACCTGCTGTAGCCACCCAGTAAGTCGGCGAATATGCTGTATTCGTTCCAATAGACTCGCCGGTAAGCGGGTCATACCTCGGATCGTATTTTCTTTTTTGGGGGCTGACGTGTTTGTGCATGGCTAAATCAGTTACGAAACTACTTGCTTACGAAAGACATTCTTTTTGAAAATTTTGCCATCTTTGAACGTAAATACATCGACGCCATTTGCCTCAACTTTGACCCCCTTGAGATCAGTGCCGCAAAAACGCCATTCCGATATACCATTCTCTCCGAAGACATAATGGCTTGCGTCAAGCCATTGCGCATCTGGAAACTGAATCCAGGCAGATTCAAAGGCTTTTCTTACCTGCTCATGGCCCGTAAAGCGATTTCCGTAAACGTGACTTCCTGCAGCCGTTTCAAAAATACAGTCGTCCGTCATAAATGACATCAATGCGTCAATATCATGCGCATTCCATGCGGCTGAAAAGTTTTCCAAGAACTTAATGTCGATTGTATTTTTCATGGTCTCCATTCATATAGTCAAAATACGGCTGTATTGCATGCCTCTATGGGCTTTAAGGTCTGAGTTTAGCTCAAACTCACGACTGAGTTTTATATAAATTACAATCGAATCATGCTATTTACAACCACTTTCGTATTGTTTTTTATTCTGAGTTTTGGCGTGCGTCACTGGCTTGCCCAGCGGCAAATTCGCCACGTTGCCGCCCATCGTGAAACGGTTCCGGCAGAGTTTGCTCAAAGCATTACTTTGGATGAACATCAAAGGGCTGCCGACTACACCATCGCCAAGTTAAAGTTGGGTTTGCTGGAAAATGCATTCAGTGCGGTTGTGCTTATCGGCTTTACCCTATTGGGCGGCCTGGAATACCTCAATCAAGCCCTAACCGATCTGCTAGGTAATGGCATCGGTCAACAAATGGCATTGCTTTGCTCGATCTTTTTGATTTCTGGGATTTTGGATTTACCCTTCACCTGGCATAAGCAGTTTGGGATTGAGGCGGCGTATGGATTTAATCGCATGACCCCCACCCTTTTTGTTTTGGATATGGTCAAAGGCGTAGCGCTTGGATCGGTCTTAGGCTTGCCCTTGCTGTGGGTTATCTTGAGCCTAATGGCAGAAGCTGGTAACCTTTGGTGGCTCTGGGCTTGGGCGGTATGGACGGTGTTTAATGCCCTTCTGCTTTGGCTCTTTCCTACGTTTATTGCGCCCTTATTTAATAAATTTAAAGCCCTGGAAGAGGGTCCACTAAAAACCCAAATCGAGGGCCTGCTCAAGCGCTGTGATTTTGCTAGCCAAGGCTTGTTTGTTATGGATGGCAGTAAACGCAGCGCCCATGGTAATGCCTACTTCACTGGTATCGGCAAAGCCAAACGCATTGTCTTTTTTGATACCTTGATTGAGAAGCTGAATCCAGGCGAAGTAGAGGCAGTACTTGCGCACGAACTGGGGCACTACAAACGCAATCACATTCGCAAGCGTTTATTGGTTTCGTTTGCGATGAGCTTTGTCATGCTCGCGCTGCTCGGCTGGGTCAGTACGCAATCTTGGTTTTACATTGACCTGGGTGTCACGCCAAGCCTAGAGGGTTATAACGGTGGCTTAGCACTGGCACTCTTTATGCTGGTCTCGCCTGTATTTGGGTTTTTCTTTACCCCCCTTAGCAGTCTTGCCTCACGCAAGCATGAATACGAAGCCGATGGTTTTGCTGCAGAGAAAGCATCGGCGCGCGATTTAATTTCGGCTCTCGTAAAACTCTACCAAGATAATGCGTCAACCCTAACCCCCGATCCGATTTATACCGCGTTCTATAGCTCCCATCCGCCGGCACCGCTGCGCATCGCGAACCTGCAGCGCTTAAGCCAGGTCTAAACGGATTGCATGGAGCAATTTCGGGCCCTTCTCATCGCTTCCTATGGTCGGCATTACCTCGCCGAAAGAATAGCGCCCGATGGCTCGCATGGCGGGCCCTTCATTCAGGTCAGCACCCCAGCCAAGCAGCACGTTGGCGCGGTCGGTGACCGTCTGCTTTTAGAAAGCACCTCGCCCGATCAGGCGCGCATCATTCACATTGAAGATCGGCGGAATCTGCTTTACCGCTCAGATGCCTTCAAAAGCAAATTGATTGCATCCAACGTCGATCAAATCTTAGTCGTACTGGCCACCCAGCCTGCATTTTCGCCAGACCTACTTGGTCGTGCGGTGGTTGCTGCCGAGGCCCACGATATTGGGCTACACATCATTCTGAATAAATGCGATCTGCAGGATAGCTTGCCCATAGCACGCAAGCTGGTTGCGCCCTATGCGCGCATGGGATATCCCGTAACCGAGGTCTCGGCTAAGTTTGATCCCGTGTCCATGGCATCCTTGGAGTCCGCCTTGTGTGGAAAAGTATCGGCTTTGGTTGGTCAGTCCGGTATGGGCAAGTCCACTTTGCTCAATGCTTGGGTGCCGGATGCGGCCGCAGTCACGCAAGAGTATTCGGTTCGACTCGATACCGGAAAACACACCACCACGGCATGCCGCTACTACGATTTACCAGATTGGGGGCGTGATCAGCACGGTCAATTAGGCGCGCTGATTGACTCACCGGGCTTTCAGGAGTTTGGTTTAGCCCACCTATCGGTGAGTGAGTTGCAGCATGCTTTCCGTGAATTTAAAAGCGTATTGGGTCAATGCCGCTTTCATAACTGCGCGCACCTGAGTGAGCCCGACTGCGCGATTCGAGATGCGGTCGATCAAAATCAGATTACCGCTGAACGCCTCAATTTATTTCGTCAGTTGCGTTCGGATTCCAAGACTGCAGATGAACAGCTGCAGGGAATTACCCAAGCCAAAGAGCGATGGTCAACATCGCCAACAAAACCAAGCAAAAAATAACCGTGCGCCACACGAGGCCAATGGCAGAACGCATGGTGCGTTCACTTGGCTCTAGCCCTACTTCATAGACTGCGGACTCCCCAGCTTCAGCCATACGCAGGGCTTCGTCACTGTCTGGCTCGCTCAATGGCTCACCCAAGCGCACCCCCAATGCGCCACTTCCGGCCGCGAGGATCACTGCGGTTAAGGAATCACTCCACTTTTGCGTTAGATAACGCCAGGAGTAAACGGCGCCCTCGAAATTACCCACGATGGCAAAGGTCATCGCCGTCATGCGTGCAGGAACCCAGTCCAATACATAAAAGAAATGGCGCGCCGCCTGGCTCAAATGAAAGTCGCCTAACTGCGTCCAGCGCTGCGATGCGGTATCTGCAAAGCGGTAAAGCACCACTCCAGCCGGACCGATGGGCACCAGGAACCAGAAGAGCACCCCTAGAACATGGCGATGCGCGCCAATAATGGCCTTTTCCAATGCCAAGGAGATCACTTCAACCTCGCTCAACTGGCTAGCATCTAGCTCGGGCCCATACCACTGCGCCAAAGCCTCACGCGCGGCTGGTAAATCATGGTTCTGAATCGCAATGTGCACGGCAGTAAACGAATGACTAAATTGCCGAAAGCCAAAGAAAAGGTAAACAACAAGGACATTCAAGAAAAATGCCAGCACTGGGTAGGTCAGCATGAATGCCACATGCAATACAAAAATGATTAATGTGGGCAATATGAAGGCAATCAAGCAAGCCATGCGTGCCCCTACTGCAGATGCGCCCTGCTCTTTTTTTGCACCAAACTCCTTGGCAACCCAATCGAGCCAGCCGGAGCTCATCCGCCGAACCCAATGGCTGGCAGTGACTGGCCGATATTGTTCGGCAATGAGGGCGAGAAGGATGGAGAAAAAACTCATAATTTTAAGAAATGATATAGGTTTCTGAGCATGCCAGCCGTGGCGCCCCAAATAAAGCGGTCTTGATAGGGCATGGCATAGAAACGGCGACGTTCTTCGCCACTCATCCAAACCCGGACTTGATGGTTGGCCGGATCCATCAAAAAGCGGAGCGGGACATCAAATACGTCAGCAACCTCAAAGGCGTCAACTGGATAGTGGGGCTGCGGATCAACCAAAGCAACCACCGGCGTAACACGGTACCCCGATACCGTCAGGTACTCGGGCAATGTGCCAATGACCTCCACACGCCCGGACTCAAGGCCAATTTCTTCTTGGCTTTCGCGCAGCGCCGTGGCCCGTAAATCAATATCCCCGGTATCCATGCGGCCACCTGGAAAGCTAATTTGGCCAGCATGGTCATGCAAATGATCAGTGCGCTGAGTTAGCAAAATGGATAAGCCCTCCGGCTTTTTTAAAACCGGTATCAATACTGCCGCATCGGTTATCAAGCCTTTGGCCGATCGCGCGCTAATAATATCGGCAGCCAAGGCGTAGCGATTTTCATCGGTAATCTCGGGAGACCAATCCAGCGTTTGCAAAAAACGACTGCGCAAAGCATCGGCCAACAAAGCATGCTCCGCAATGCGCGGATCGACATCACAGCAGCGCTCAATCGGCACAATCGTAGGATCAAAGCGAGATGGAGATGCAATGGCGGAGGGCATGGTTTATTTTAGGTGATCTAGCGATGCGATGCGATTAAGAAAAAAGGCGGCCAAGGCCGCCTTTTCTTGTAAGCAGATGATTGCTTACTCTGCAGCCGCCTGAGTGCTTGGCTTAACGCGCGCTTGCAGTTTTTCTTTAATGCGCGCTGACTTGCCTGAACGGTCACGCAAGTAGTAGAGTTTGGCACGGCGGACATCACCGCGGCGCTTCACTTCAATGCTTGCAATTAATGGTGAGTACGTTTGGAAGGTACGCTCTACGCCCTCACCCGATGAAATCTTACGCACGATAAAACTGGAGTTCAGTCCGCGATTGCGCTTGGCAATCACTACGCCTTCAAATGCCTGGGTCCGCTTACGAGTGCCTTCAACTACGTTGACACCAACAATCACGGTATCGCCAGGAGCAAAACTCGGAATAGTCTTGTTGGCGGTGAGACGAGCAATTTCTTCTTGCTCAATTTTTTCAATCAAATTCATTTTTTATCCTTAAACATCATGTCAGCGTTAATCCCGTTGCCAAGGCAATCGGACCAGACAGAGGATGCAGTTATTTCATTTTGATTAGGTCAGAAGTAATTTTTATTTCAACAGCAATAAAAAACGTTCATCTTCTTCACTAAGCAACCCATTCTTGCGCGCATCCTCAATGAGGTCTGGGCGCAATCTTGATGTCAGCTTTAACGACTCTTGCCGACGCCAATCCATTATTTTAGCGTGATGTCCGCCCAAAAGCACGTCCGGCACTGGTATTTCTGCATATATTTCAGGGCGGGTGTAGTGCGGGTGGTCCAAAAGGCCATTGATAAAGCTATCTTGGATTGCTGAATCCTCATCCCCCAGTACCCCTGGGATCAGCCGAATAACCGCATCCATCATGGTCATTGCCGGTAATTCACCGCCAGAAACCACAAAATCCCCGATGGAGAGCTGTAAATCAACCCGGCGATCAATAAATCGTTGGTCAACTGCCTCGTATCTACCGCAAATAAACGTTAAATTGCCGTAACTGAGTATATCTTTCGCTATCTTTTGTGAAAAACGCTCACCTTGAGGCGCGAGCAGGCAAATCGGGCCAGATTGGATGCCACTTGATTGGTGATCGGCTTTAATGGCCTCCACCGTATCCTCCAGGGGCTTTGCCATCATCACCATCCCAGGTCCGCCGCCATAGGCTCGGTCATCGACGGTTTTACGGGGGTCGTGGGAATAGTCGCGTGGGTTCCAAAGGCGCAGCGAAGTAAGGCCCCGCTGATAGGCTCGGCCAGTGACCCCCCACTCCGTTAGAGCAGAGAACATCTCCGGAAAAAGGCTTACAAGGTCAAAGCGCACACGTGCCCCCAAAAAAAACCATCACCAATCGGCATCCCACTGGACGCTTATCTGTTTTTTGGTCAAATCCACATCCTGAATGATCTCAGGGACAAATGGAATGAGGTGAGTACGATCACCGCCCTGAACGGTCATGATGGCATGGGCGCCATTCTCAGTCATTTCAGTCACAAGACCAAGCGATGCTTGCTCGTTGCCAATGACCTGACAGCCAACTAAATCAACCCAGTAGTACGAACTCGACTCCGCCTGCGGAAATAACGCACGGCTCAGTAGAAGCCGGGCTCCTTTGACAGCCAAAGCCTGATCACGGTCAACAATACCTTCAAGCCCCATGACAACAAACCCACTGTGGATTTTGGCGCCATTCACCGCATACAGCCTTGGCGCTTCAGGAGTCCGAGCACCATGGCTCAGCTGTGGACTAAGGAGGGAAAGCCAAATGGATTTAGTTGATAGCAGCGCAACCGGGTCAGATGAAAAGGGTCTTACTTTGATCTGGCCCCGCAGGCCTTGTGCATCCTGAATAAGACCTAGTTCGACTAAGTCTTCTGGGAGAGCTGAACTCACTCAACACCCTCCCTTAAAAAACAACGCTATGTAAAACTGCCCAAACGCAACGTGGACAGCAGTTTAGGCAGCTGGATGATCTTTAATCAAGCGTTTCACGGTTGGCGAAACTTGCGCACCTACGCCAGTCCAATAGGTCAGGCGATCCTGCGCAACACGCATTGCCTGCTCAGACTCAGCAGCAGATGGGTTGAAATAACCAATGCGCTCGATAAAATTCGAGTCGCGACGATTGCGCTTGTCGGTTGCAACAATGCTGTAAAAAGGGCGTTTTTTTGAACCGCCGCGTGCCAGTCGAATGACGACCATACTTATTCCTTAAAATCGGTGATAAATCGTGAACTCTTACTGACACTATGATCAGCAGGAAACCATATATTCTAGACGAAAAGCAGTCCTTGATCCACCCCATGGCAGATGAAATCAAGCAGGTAAAGTGCCAATACACATAAAATATCAATAAAAACAATGGGTTAAATGAAAATAATGGCACAAATACGGAATTTACATCTTTCTCTCCTGGCTCGCATTTCTGGGCTTTGGGTCCTTTGCCTCCTGGTTGGCTGTGCCCATGTAATGCCGCCCTGCAATGCCAAAACCAGTCCCCCAGCCATTGAACTCAGCGGCACTTGGATTCTAGAGCGCTGGAGTTTGGCACCAAATTCCAAAGGGGAAATTCGACCCCGCTCTTTGCCGACGGGAAGTGGGGTGCAGCCAATTGCAATTCAATTCGATGCCCGCACTAATTCAGTAAGCGGTTTTTCTGGATGCAATCGTTTTACAGCACAGATTACAGAAGATCCACGCGGTATCAGCATTGATAAGATTGCGAGCACGCGCATGGCGTGCTCAGCGGATCGCATGGAACTGGAGAGTGCTTTTTTGTATCAACTCAATGACTATCAACGCTTAGTGCGCGATGATGATCGCCTTCTTCTCATTGGACGCGATCAGAATGTACTGCGTTTTGTGCAAAGTGGTAAATTGAAATAAGCATAAGGATGCAACACGATGATTCGGTCTAAATTTATGTTTTGTGCATTGGGTTTCTTTTTTCCCGGCGCAGGCTTCAATTGCCTTTATTTGCAGGGCTTGAAATCCTATTGGGGCTGGCTGCAATTCGCGGCCATCATCGGGGGGATCGGCGGCTGGATCATCTTAAGCACAAATGAATTAAGCTCATTTGCCGGCTGGTTTTTATTAACCTTGGGCTTTATCTCGATTGAAGCCAGCTTTCTAACCACCATCGTATACGGCCTTCGCAGTGGCGAGCGTTGGGATGCTGAATTCAATCCTGGCCTTTCGCCAGAACAGGCAACGCAAACGGGCTGGCCAACTATTCTGCTAGTGATTTTTTGTCTCGTGTTTGGCGCCGCCATAATGATGAGCTTTTTTGCAATTGCTTTTGAGCAATTCTTTATCTCGCAACTGATTGAAGCGCGCAAGTTATCGCAATAAAAATGGGGCTACTACAAGGCCCCACTGCAATCGGCTTTACTTTTCCAATGCCTTGGTTAACTCCGGTACAGCGGTAAACAGATCGGCAACCAAGCCATAATCAGCGACACCAAAAATGGGTGCCTCAGCATCTTTGTTGATCGCCACAATCACTTTCGAGTCTTTCATACCCGCCAAGTGCTGAATGGCCCCCGAGATTCCGACTGCGACATACAGGTCGGGCGCCACAATCTTACCGGTCTGACCGACTTGATAGTCATTGGGAACGTAACCAGCGTCAACCGCAGCACGCGATGCGCCCAAAGCGGCTCCGAGGGTATCTGCTAGAGGTGCAATTAATTCTTGGTATTTTTCGCCTGAGCCTAAACCCCGTCCACCCGAAACAATTATTTTTGCAGCAGTTAATTCAGGGCGATCCGACTTGCTTAAATCCCGACCGACAAAAGTAGCACTGCTAGCAACAGGAGCAGCATCCCGCTTTTCAATGGCTGCGTTTCCACCGCTAGAGCTAGCCGCATCAAATCCAGTGGTGCGTACCGTCAGCACTTTAGTCGCATCCAGCGACTGCACCGTAGCGATGGCATTCCCAGCGTATATGGGCCGTGCAAACGTATCGGCACTAATCACATGCGTGATATCAGATACCTGAGCCACATCCAATTTAGCGGCAACCCGCGGCATCACATTCTTGCCATGGGCAGTAGCCGCTGCCAAGAGATGCTCATAGCCATTAGCCAGCGCCAAGACTTGTGCCGCGACCGGCTCAGCGAGTTGATCTAGCAATGCAGCAGCATCAACCAAAATGACCTTGCGAATACCCGGAATCGCCGCTGCGGCGGCAGCAACACCATTCGCATTACTGCCAGCAACCAAAATATCCACTTCGGGGCCACAAGCCAGCGCCGCCGTTACCGTATTTAAAGTAGCCGCCTTCAGGATCTGATTATCGTGCTCTGCTAATACAAGTGCGGCCATTTAAATTACCTTCGCTTCATTTTTTAATTTATCCACAAGCGCAGCAACGTCTGCGACAAGAATACCCGCAGTCCGTTTTGGTGGCTCCTCTACTTTGATGGTTTTTAGATGGGGCGTAACATCAACGCCTAGAGCTTCTGGATTCATGATGTCCAGCACTTTCTTCTTTGCCTTCATGATGTTGGGCAGGGTAACGTATCGGGGTTCATTGAGTCGCAAATCGGTGGTAATGACCGCCGGTAACGCCATAGAAATCGTTTCTAAGCCGCCATCAACCTCGCGTGTCACGCGAAGCGTGCCATCTGCAAAAACTACTTTCGATGCGAAGGTGGCTTGCGGAATATCCATCAAAGCCGCCAACATTTGACCGGTTTGATTGCTGTCGTCATCAATCGCCTGCTTGCCTAAAATAATCAACTCAGGCTGCTCTTTGGCGCACACTGCCTGCAATAACTTGGCTACTGCCAAAGGCTGCAAATCAACTTCGGTTTCCACCAGAATAGCGCGATCGGCGCCAATCGCCAATGCGGTTCGTAGGGTCTCCTGGCACTGCGGACTCCCTGCTGAAAAAACCACGATCTCGCTTGCAACGCCAGCCTCTTTCAAACGAATGGCCTCTTCAACGGCAATTTCATCAAAGGGATTCATACTCATCTTCACATTCGCGGTATCAACGCCGGACTGATCAGATTTGACTCGAATTTTGACGTTGTAATCGACAACGCGCTTCACTGCAACCAGAATTTTCATGGTATTTGCTTCGTCTCTTCTATGGGATCAATACACTTGATTTTACTCGCCCGCGGGGCATTCGGCTTGAGTCGCCTACAGGTCCGCCAAGGCTTTCACGTGGGCCACCACGCTACGCCCTAAAGCAGAAAGGTTATAGCCTCCCTCAAGGCAGCTCACAATTCGTCCACCAGCCGATTCCTTAGCGACCTCTTTGAGGCGCTGAGTCATCCAAACGTAATCGTCCTCTACCAAGCCCATTTGGCCCAAATCATCCTCACGGTGGGCATCAAAGCCTGCAGAGATCAGGATTAATTCAGGCTGAAAGGCCCTTAAGCGTGGCAACCAGGTTTCAGTAATCATCTTGCGCACCACATCCCCTTTAGTCGAGGCGGGCATCGGCATATTCACCATGTTATCGGAATGTTCTAAGCCGCTGTATGGATAGAAGGGGTGTTGAAAAAAGCTGCACATCAGAATTTTAGGATCGTCATAAAAAGCCGCCTCCGTGCCATTGCCGTGGTGGACATCAAAATCAATAATCGCCACCCGTTCAATACCGTATGCACTGATTGCATAGCGCGCAGCAATTGCGATGTTGTTAAAAACGCAGAAACCCATCGAGCGTGTTGGCTCCGCATGATGGCCAGGTGGGCGGATTGCACAAAATGCGTTTTCGACTTCGCCTTTCATGACCGCATCGACGCCAGCAATCGCTGCGCCCGCGGCGCGCAATGACACGGTCAGCGTTGCTGGGTTCATGATGGTGTCGCCGTCGAGCATAAAGTAACCCGACGTAGGTGAGTGGCCAGTGACGTAGTCCACGTGATCGGCACTATGAACCAACTCGACTTGCTCGGTTGTGGCCAGCGGAGGCTCGATCCGTTTTAGAAAACCATCGACGCGGCTCAAAATGAGCTGGTCTTCAATTGCCTGAATGCGCTCCGGACACTCCGGGTGATGGCTGCCCATTTCATGCCTTAAAAAATCACTGTGGCTTATGTATGCTGTTGTCATTCTTCTCACCTCTTTATATCGTCCATCCTATCGAATTTATCTATAAAATCAATTGGTGAACCTTATTTTAATTATTCCCCGCAATGGCTTTTACATTAGCAATAGGGGAGTCTGCCTCCTGCTCACCACTATCGCAATTGCACTCTTGTCAGCGTGCGCCTCAACTCCACCCAAAACAGAAGCAACTCAGTCTAGCAATACCGTTCCCGACACTTCTATCGTAAACCAATTGAGTGAGGAGGCGGCAGAGCGGCAACTCAGCCAAAACCTCCAAGCCATGCTGGCACAGATTAGTAAGGCTGAGGGCATCCCAGTCGGCACCCTAGAGGCTGCATTTGCGGATAGCAAAAATCTAGCCCAAGTTCGAAAATTAGTCCTGCCTGGACCACCTGGATTTAGAAAGAACTGGATTGCCTACCGTGGACGCTTCATCGAGCCCGTTCGAATCAAAGCAGGGATGGCTTTTATTGAACAAAATCGCTCCTACCTGGATCAGGTTGAGCGTGAAACCGGCGTGCCCGGCACGGTTATCGCCTCAATCATTGGCGTAGAGACCATCTATGGGCGAAACATGGGTAGCTTCAAGGTCAAGGATGTTTTATCCACCCTTGCATTTAATTACCCCGATACGCCGAACCGCGTTAGTCGTGAAGCCCTGTTTCAAGATCAGCTCAAGCAACTCATCCTGCTATGTTGGGCGGAAGCCGGCGGCAATGCACTGCGGAATACTAAAAACCCTTCAATCAAAGCCAATGCGTTTGACCGCTGCCTCAATCAGACGAGCTCCTATGCCGGCGCAATTGGCCTGCCGCAATTTATGCCGGGGAGCATCCGCAATTTCGCAAAGGATGGTGATGGCGATGGTGTAATTGATTTACGGCAAAGCCGTCCGGATGCGATTGCAAGCGTGGCACGCTTTTTACGGATGCACGGTTGGCAGCCCGGTATGCCAATCTACTTTCCGATTACAGAAACAGAGCAGAATCAGGCTGCTATTCGGCGCTTAGCCGATGGCATGCCAGATGCCAGACACACTGTGCAGGAATTCATTGACTTAGGCATATTGGATAGCCGCTACGGCGATCTACAAACCGGTGGCGTAGCGCCGCAAAGCAAAGCGCTCATTATCGATCTGCCATTCATCAATGCACAAGGCAATGATGAAGTGCGTTATGTTGTTGGCTTGGAGAATTTTCTCAGTATTGTTCAATACAACCGCAGCTACTTTTATGCGCAGAGTGTCGCTGAGTTTGCAGAGTCGTTAGGTTACGTCAACCAAAGTGCAGCATTTAAAGCACCTACTACGCCGACCACTAAAGCCAAGAAACCTGCTGGCAAAAAAACGCAAAAGCCTAAAAAGCCCAAGGCTAACTAGGCTGGAAATACGCCCGTGGAAAGATAGCGGTCACCGCGGTCACACACAATAAATACAATCGTCGCATCCTCCAATTCTTGTGCGATCCGTAAAGCAATGACGAGTGCTCCTGCTGCTGAGATACCGCAGAAAATACCTTCCTCTGCCGCCATACGACGGGCCATTTCCTCAGCCTCACCTTGACTGACATACTCAATGCGATCTACCCGGTCTGCTTGATAAATTTTAGGTAGGTATTCCGGAGCCCACTTCCGAATACCCGGAATCTGCGATCCCTCGGACGGCTGCGCGCCAATAATCTGAATCGCTGGATTCATTGACTTTAAATAGGTAGAGACCCCGGTGATCGTGCCGGTAGTACCCATTGAAGAAACAAAATGCGTAATCTGCCCATGGGTATCGCGCCAAATTTCAGGGCCAGTTGTCTCGAGGTGCGCGCGGGGATTATCTAAATTTGAAAACTGATCCAGTAAACGCCCGCGCCCTTCTTTTTGAAGCTGCAAGGCATAGTCACGTGCCAGCTCCATGCCTCCGGTGGCAGCCGTCAGAATTAGCTCTGCCCCATAGGCCGCCATGCTTTGGCGACGCTCTAAACTTTGATTCTCGGGCATCACCAGCACCATTTTGTAACCCAACATCGCAGCGGCCATGGCCAAGGCAATGCCAGTATTGCCGCTAGTCGCTTCAATTAAGGTATCACCCGGCTGAATTTCACCGCGCTCTTGTGCGCGCACAATCATCGATAGCGCAGGCCGATCCTTGACCGATCCTGCTGGATTATTGCCTTCGAGCTTACCTAAAACAACATTGCCACGCGCAATGATGTCTGGACCCGGTATCCGCTGTAAACGCACTAAGGGCGTATTACCCACCGTTTGGGAGATGGTCATGTAAGAGGAGTGGGGGTTGGCGGGCAAGTTCATCAAACTATTTTAGCCACATGCCCGCCAATCGGGTGAATTGAACTGCAATCACCCTATTTCATATTGGGGCGGCGTTTATTCCCAGTTTTTTTGTCCTTTTCCCCTCTTGGATGTGGGGTACTGATCTTGCGTTTCCCGCGAGCGCCCTTGCGATCGGCTCGCGCGCGAAGTGGGCTCGGCTTGTGTGCGCGAACCTGCTTTCGCTCCGCCGCGGGTTTCGCGGTACGCGCTCGGGGACTCAATGGTTAAACCGTTATCAACCATCTTTTCAACCGACTTCATCCCGATGCCGCGCACCCGCTTTTGTAAGTCATTGGCATCGCGATAAAAGCCGCCATCCTCTCGCTCTGAAATAATGGCGCGCGCCTTTGAAGGACCTAAGCCTTTGATGCTCTCGAGCTCAGACTGGCTTGCGCTATTGACGTTAACGGGTGATGCCATTGCATCCGACAATCCAACTCCAATTACAGGCACCAACATAGACATCAGCGCTACTTGAAATGCATATTGACGCACATACGAACGAAACTTTTGAATCATATCAACCCCTTTTAATCGTTAAAAAATCCTTGGGCTAAATGAATAGCGCGCAAGGACTCCTCATAACGGCTAGAAGATGGGGTGGTTGACTGTAAATAGGCTGCTGACAGTGTGACTACACTGAAATCAGTAAGTACCTAGGGTTGGTGTAAAACTAGATTACGCTCGTGTCAATTCAGGCGCTGGGCTGACTCAGAAAATCAGCATTGGCAGAAAGCCAATCAATGTAACGGGTAACGCCTTGCTCTACATTCAAAAATGGGGCAGCATAGCCCGCCGCTCTGAGTTGGGTTTGGTCTGCCTGCGTAAAGCATTGGTATTTGCCACGCAAAGCATCCGGAAACGGAATGTATTCAATCAAGCCTTGCTTGACCAATTCAGATAAGCTGGCAGGAGCTTGTCCTGCAATGCGCCGCATGGAGTTGACGACGGCATGCGCAACATCATTGAAGGGCTGGGCTTTGCCACTACCCAAGTTAAAGATGCCGCTCTTTTCGGGGTGATCATAGAAAAAGAGGTTGACTTTGACAACGTCTTCAACGGAGACAAAGTCACGGCTCTGCTCTCCAGCAGCATAGCCGCCATACTCACCAAAGAGCTTAACCACACCGTGGTTTTTAAACTGATGGTATTGGTGAAACGCAACCGATGCCATCCGGCCCTTGTGCGACTCGCGCGGACCATACACATTAAAGTAACGAAAGCCAACTACCTGGGCTGTATTTGCTTTCTCAGCGAAGCGCTTGCGCATGACTTGATCAAATAAAAATTTCGAGTAGCCGTAGATATTCAATGGCTTTTCATGCTCCCGGCTTTCGACAAAGGTGTCGGATCCACCATAGGTGGCTGCTGAAGATGCATACAACAATGGAACGCTCTCTTCCGTACAAATATCGAGTAAATCCATGGAGTAGCGATAGTTGTTCGCCATCATAAAAATACCATCGGTTTCCATCGTGTCGGAGCACGCCCCTTCATGAAAAACCGCCTTGACTTTGCCCAGCCGTCCGCTTGCGAAAGCCTCGAGAAACTCATCCTTGTCCAAGTAGTCAATGATGTCGAGGTCGGCCAGGTTGCGGTATTTATCCGCTGGACGTAAATCATCCACCGCGATAATATTCTTTTCACCTCTCGCATTGAGGGCCTGCACTAAATTAGCGCCGATAAATCCAGCAGCGCCCGTCACAATAATCGTCACTGCAATTCCTCCGAAGTTACGGTTGCGGTACCTAGCTTGCCCACCACAATACCACCGGCACGATTGGCTAATGCCATAGCCCGGTCAAGCGGCCACTGAGCTGCAAGAGCGACTGCTAAAGTCGCAATCACGGTATCACCTGCGCCAGAAACATCAAATACCTCACGCGCCTGTGCGCGTACATGCGAAACACCCTGATCTGTGAACATACTCATCCCCTCCTCAGAGCGTGTGAGCAATAAAGCCTGGATTCCAAGTGAGCGCCTGAGCTCTTGCGCACGCTGAGTCAGATCGTCCTCGTCAGCCCATCGGCCTACCACTTGACGCAACTCACTGCGATTGGGGGTGATCAGGGTCGCGCCACGGTATTTTTCGTAGTCTTCGCCTTTAGGGTCAACCAAAATGACTTTATTCTGCGCCCGCGCATACTCAATCATGGCAGCAACCTGACTTAAGGCTCCCTTGCCGTAATCCGACAACACAAGCACATCGGCGGTACCTAAGGCTTTTTCAAACCGCACCAACTTTTGCTCCAATGCAGTTTGGCTCGGCGTCTCTTCAAAATCCAAACGGATCAATTGCTGTTGGCGCGCAATCACCCGCAACTTCACTGTAGTTGGAACTTTAGGATCAATTTCCAATTGGCTATTGACGCCGCTCTGCGTCAATAATTCGCCAATACGCTTACCCGCCTCATCCTCGCCTACAACGCCGAGTATGGTGGTGTTAGCGCCCAAGGCAGCAACGTTTCGCGCCACGTTCGCAGCGCCGCCCAAGCGTTCATCGACTTTGGACACTTGCACAACTGGAACCGGCGCCTCCGGTGAAATCCGATCCGAATCGCCAAACCAATAGCGATCGAGCATCACGTCACCAACTACCAATAGCTTGGTTTTTGCAAATTGCTCACGGTTCGCTTTTTCTACGGTCATAGTGGTACTCAGTTGTGACGGCCAATGCCTTGGTATTCAAAACCCAATTCTTGCATAGCTTGGGGCTCATAGAGGTTTCGGCCATCAAAAATGATGGGGGATTTGAGTTTTTGCTTCAGCAAATCAAAATCAGGGCTGCGGAAGGCTTTCCACTCGGTAACAATGACCAGAGCATCACAGCCATCCAAAGCGTCCATCGGCTGATCGACCATCAAAACGCGCTTGCGTCCCTCCGGATTGTTTGCAAAATCGACATCAAAACAATGTGCTGCCTCTGGCATCGATACGGGATCATAGGCTACTACGGTAGCACCACGCTTGACTAACTCTGCAATAATCACGCGGCTCGGGGCTTCGCGCATATCGTCGGTATTGGGCTTAAACGCTAAGCCCCAAATGGCAAACTTTCTCTTCGATAAATCCGCGCCAAAGCGCTTCTCTATCTTTTGAACCAAGATTGTTTTCTGCGCCTCATTTACTGCCTCGACTGCTTGCAGTATTTTTAAGTCGCGACCGTGCTCTAGAGCCGTTTTGCTCAGTGCCGATACATCCTTCGGAAAGCATGATCCGCCATAGCCCGTTCCTGAATACAAAAACCCATACCCAATCCGAGAATCAGAACCAATGCCTTGCCTCACCGCTTCAATATCCGCGCCGACGACATCGGCAAGATTGGCTAACTCATTCATAAATGAAATGCGCGTTGCTAACATCGCGTTCGCCGCATACTTGGTCAGCTCTGCACTCTTGACATCCATGTAATAGGTGCGCTCATGGTGGCGATTAAACGGTGCATACAGTTTGCGCATCTGCTCTTTGGCGCGTAATCCAGGTGGGTTGCTGTCGGTACCAATCACAATGCGGTCAGGTCGCATGAAATCCTCCACTGCGGCGCCCTCTTTCAAAAACTCGGGGTTGGAGACTACCGAGCAAAGCTCGGCTGCGAGGCCGCGCTTAGCCAATTCCTCTGCAATGGCGGCTGTCACTTTTTCTGCTGTGCCTACGGGTACGGTGGATTTATCCACCACCACCTTCGGCGTGCTCATGTGACGTCCAATATTGCGAGCTGCAGCAACCACATACTGCAAGTCAGCTGAACCATCCTCATCGGGCGGCGTGCCCACTGCAATAAATTGAATGTCGCCATGCGCTACCGATGCCGCAATATCAGTTGAGAACTGCAAACGCCCTGCGGCACGATTACGCTCAATCATTTCTTTAAGGCCAGGCTCATAAATGGGTACCCCGCCAGAATTTAAAATGGCAATTTTCTTGGAGTCTAAATCCAAACAAAATACAGTGTTACCTTGCTCCGCTAAACAAGCGCCAGTGACTAAACCGACGTAGCCGCTGCCAATGATGGTAACTTTCATGGGGTATCAACCGTTCTTAAACAAATGATTTACATGGATGGGCCACTTGCTGCGACCCCTTCACTGCGTCTTGGGGAGTATGCCTCCCAATGATTACAGCCTGGACATTGCCAGTAAAAGCGCCTTGCTCGAAAGCCGCAGTTACCGCAGGTATAGCGTGCCAACGCGGTTGTACGCTGCTTTAAGAGTCCCAAGGTCGCCTGTAGGTCAGCAATACGCTCAGGACTGCCATTGAGCTCCGCCAAGGCCAAACGCGTTTCTGCCAACTTCGAGAGCGCTGTCAAGCTAGGGGTATGTTGCATCACCCCAACCAACATCACCTCGGCTGCGGCAGGGCCACGTATTAACATCAGGTGCTTGTGTGCGATATCCAAAAGCTCCCCGGCCGATTGCGTTTTTAGTAAGTTGATCAGACAATCTAAGCCAGCATCGGCTTTATCCACCGCAGCATGGGCTGCCATCCAGCGATCCGCAACCAAGTGCATGTAGGCGGGGTGTTTTTCTGCCACCTGGCTCCATACCTCAATTGCTTGGCCTGGACGATCCATCGCTACTAAATAGTCGCCTTGCAAAATTAATGCTCTGGCCTGTGCAGGGACCGCTTGTAAGGCGCGATCAATCGACTGTTCGGAGTCATGCATATCTTTGCGTCGCAACGCCTCTTGGGCCAGCTCACAATAAAACTGGGCAATCTCCGTTTGGTGACTCTTATCCTGCAAGGTCTCTAGCTCGGTAGCTGCAACGATGGCTTTTTTCCAATCGCGCTCGACTTGGTACATTTCCAAAAGACTCTCTTTGGCTGGAACGCTGTATTTGCCTTGGCCTACCTGGTTTAGGGACGCTTCTGCACGATCCAATAAACCTGCGCGCAAAAAGTCACGGCCTAATTCATAGGCTGCATGGTCACGGTCGCGGGGCTTGAGATCAGCGCGACTGGCCAAATGCTGATGAATGCGGATTGCACGCTCGGTCTCGCCACGGCGACGAAACAAATTTCCCAATGAAAAGTGAAGGTCTACGGTTTCTGGATCGAGTTGAGCTACCTTGACCAGCGCTTCAATTGCTTGATCTGGCTGCTCGTTTAATAAAAGACTGAGCCCCTTAAAAGTAGAACGCTGCTGCAGCATGCGCTCGCGCTCGTCCATTCGGCTTTCAAGGCGAAGATCCCAACGCGAGGCTAGCCATCCAAGCCCAAACAGAACTGGGAGCAGCAGTAACCACGCGGTTTCAATTTGAATCATGGGGTTCGTTTACGTAAGGCAGTTTGGTATCAAACTAAGGTCGATATTGACCCACAGGCATTTGCTCGCAAGCGAGGCAAATTAGCCTTCCTTCTTGCCAGATTGAGTCTGGTTATGCGCTTGATTGAGGGGTTTATAGTCAACTCGCTCGCGCAATTCTTTACCCGGCTTGAAATGCGGTACGCGCTTTTCTGGAATCATGACCTTTTCACCCGATTTGGGGTTACGGCCCGTTCGGGCTGGTCGGTGATGCAATACAAAACTACCAACACCGCGCAACTCAATGCGCTTACCTTCGGCAAGTGCTTGCGTCATGGTATCTAACAATGTTTTTACTGCCAACTCAACATCCCGTGGCAATAGCTGCGGAAACTGCTCCGCCAAGCTCTCGACTAACTCAGAGCGTGTAATCGCTTGTTGATCGTGTTCTGTCATGGTCTATCAGTAAAAACGCCACTCCTCTTGCAAGGAGTGGCGATCGTGATTTAGCCCTGATTATCCATCTTCGCTTTGAGTAAAGCGCCCAGATTGGTGGTGCCCGACTGCGCATCACCTTGGAGCTTGCTCATTGCGTCATGTTGATCAGCGCTGTCTTTGGCTTTAATCGATAGGTTGATATTACGTGACTTGCGATCAATATTAATGATCATGGCAGTCACGGTATCGCCCTCTTTCAAGACATTGCGTGCATCTTCAACGCGATCGGTTGAGATTTCAGAAGCGCGCAGGTATGCCTCTACCTCGTCAGCCAAATGAATGGTTGCACCCTTAGCATCCACAGACTTCACGGTACCGGTGACAAGGCTGCCCTTGTCGCTAGTGGATGTGTAGTTGTTGAATGGGTCACCAGACAATTGCTTGATGCCAAGCGAGATACGCTCTTTCTCAACATCAATGGCCAATACGGTGGCTTCGATTTCGTCACCCTTCTTGTATTTCTTAACTGCTTCTTCACCGGGCTCATTCCATGAGAGGTCAGAGAGGTGAACCAGGCCGTCAATGCCGCCAGGTAAGCCAATGAAAACACCAAAGTCAGTAATCGACTTGATTGCGCCCGTAAGCTTATCGCCCTTCTGCTGTCCACGTGAGAACTCTTCCCATGGGTTGGCTTTGCACTGCTTGATGCCAAGGCTAATGCGGCGCTTGTCTTCATCAATGTCCAAAACCATCACTTCAACTTCAGTGCCTAGGGCAACTGCTTTGCTTGGAGCAACGTTCTTATTGGTCCAGTCCATCTCGGATACGTGTACCAAGCCTTCAATGCCACTCTCGATTTCAACGAATGCGCCGTAGTCAGTTAGGTTGGTTACTTTGCCGAATAAACGGGTATTGGGTGGGTAGCGACGTGCGATGCCAACCCATGGGTCGTCACCAAGCTGCTTCACACCAAGGGATACGCGATTCTTTTCTTGATCGAACTTCAAAATCTTCGCAGTCACTTCTTGACCAACTGTCAGCATCTCGCTGGGGTGACGCACACGACGCCATGCCAAGTCCGTGATGTGCAAGAGGCCATCGATACCGCCGAGGTCAACGAATGCGCCGTAGTCGGTAATGTTCTTAACCAGACCTTGAACAATGCTGCCCTCTTTGAGGTTCACCATTAACTTCGCACGCTCTTCACCTTGACTGGCTTCAACCACAGCACGGCGGGAAAGAACCACGTTATTGCGCTTACGATCGAGCTTAATGACCTTGAACTCCATGGTCTTGCCTTCGTATGGGCTGGTGTCTTTAATTGGACGGGTGTCAACCAGTGAGCCGGGCAAGAATGCGCGGATACCGTTCACCATCACCGTTAAGCCACCTTTAACTTTGCCGGTAACCGTACCAGTAACAATCTCGGCTTGCTCAAGGGCTTTTTCCAGGTTCATCCACGATGCCAAGCGCTTCGCTTTGTCACGGGAGAGGATGGTGTCACCGTAGCCGTTTTCAAGGGCGTCAATGGCAACCGAAACGAAATCGCCTGGATTGACCTCAATCTCACCGGCGTCGTTGTGGAATTCTTCAACAGGGATAAACGCTTCGGACTTTAAACCGGCATTTACCACCACGAAATTATGATCAATGCGAAGGACTTCAGCCGAGATAACTTGGCCGGTCTTCATATTCGATCGGGTTAGGGATTCTTCAAATAATTCTGCAAAAGATTCAGACATGTATGTTCACTTTGTGCCGTCAGAAGGCCTGACGGGTTAGATTAAAAACGTTCGACGAAACACGCTGGGTTAGAAATTGCGTTGTAGCGTTTCACGAACACCAATACAGCAACTGCCTACTACTCTTACTGCTTGCTTGATACCAGAGTCTGATACCAGGCCATTACCTGCGATACCGCTTGATCAATCGATAAATCCGACGTATCCAGCACCATTGCTCCTTTAGCCACTATTAATGGTGCGCTTCCACGACTACTGTCCCGTGCATCGCGCGCCGTTAAATCGTGCAACAAGTCGGACATATTAGCAGAAATTCCCTTAGCGATCAATTGCTTATATCGCCGTTCTGCGCGCGCAGCAACACTGGCGGTGAGGAAGACCTTCAGTCCTGCATCGGGGAAAAGCACGCTCCCCATGTCCCTACCATCGGCTACTAGGCCTGGATCCTGGCGAAAACCGTGCTGTAAACGCACCAATGCCTGCCGAACCTCGGGATGTACCGCCAATTCAGAGGCCCTGCGCCCGATCTTTTCGGCCCGAATCAGGTCCGAAACGTCCTCATTGCCGAGCAAAATCTGCCCGTTTTGAAATGAAACCGGCATGGAGGCGGCTATTTTGCTTAAAAAATAGGCATTTTCAGTGGAAACTCCCTCCCGCTCACTGGCCAATGCTACGAGGCGGTAGAGGGCGCCGCTATCCAGATAGTGAAATCCCAATGCTTTTGCTACTAGAGCCGCAACCGTACCTTTGCCAGACGCGGTGGGGCCATCAATCGCAATAACGGGCGGATTACCAGACTCACTCATTCGTTAACGTGCAGCAATCCGAGCGATCCCAGTAAACTCAGTAAAATAGCGTGGAAATGTTTTTGCAACGCAATTGGGATCGTTAATCAAAATAGGGTTGGGTCCAAAGGCGGTCAAAGAAAAACACATGGCCATGCGGTGATCGTCGTAGGTATCAATGCCACCGGCTGGGGTTTGCCACGCAAGGGGTGGGCGAATCACCAAATAGTCTGAGCCCGCTTCGATGCTGGCACCTACTTTTTGGAGTTCGGCTGCCATTGCTGCAATTCGATCCGTTTCTTTGACGCGCCAACTCGCAATCCCATTTAAGCGGGTCTCGCCTTTTGCAAACAGCGCAACGATTGCCAATGTCATTGCTGCATCGGGAATGGCTGTGCAATCAATCGTGATGCCATGCAATTGACCAGCGGCTGGCGCAGCCGCCTCAATCCAATCATCGCCTTTGGTAATTGCCGCGCCCATTTGCGCCAAGGCATCGGCAAACGCAACATCGCCCTGAATGCTATCGCGCCCAACGCCCAAAACGCGAACAGGACCAACGCCAATGGCTCCCGCTGCTAAAAAATAAGAGGCAGATGAAGCATCGCCCTCCACCAACAGATGCCCAGGACTGCGGTACACAGACTCTCCAACTTGCAAAGCAGATTGGGCTGGGATCATAAAGGTTTGCGCATTAGGGCAATCCACATGGACACCAAAACGTTGCATCAGTTTGAGTGTGATTTCAATATAAGGCCGTGAAATTAATTCGCCAATGACTTCAATCCGAATCGCTTCTTTTGCAAGCAACGGTAAGGCCATCAGCAGGGCCGTCAAAAACTGACTCGACACATCACCTCGAATGCGAACAGCTTCCGGTATCGATATGCTTGATGCATGGATCTGAATTGGGGGGTAGCCCTCTTCACCCTGGTAACTAATCACAGCACCAATTTGTCGCAAGCCATCGACTAAATCCCGAATCGGTCTTTCATGCATCCGCGCGACACCTGAAAGGCGGTAGTCGCCTTGCTGCATTACCAGTGCGGCGGTCAGCGGACGAATAGCAGTGCCGGCATTGCCCATAAACAAATCCGCTTCGCGAATCGGAAAACGACCGCCGCATCCTGTAACCAAGCAGGTGGTCTCATCCTGATCTTGAACCGTTAAACCTAGCTGGCGCAGTGCCGCCCGCATGATTTGCGTATCGTCCGCATCCAATAAATTACTAAGCGTGGTTTGGCCCGATGCTAGCGCGGCAAGCAACAAGCTGCGATTGGAAATACTCTTTGAGCCAGGCAGTGTGATTTGCCCTTGTGCCCGCCTCAAGGGACCAATCGCAATTTGTTCTACTCGGCCGCCCTGCTGACTCATTTAGAGCCATCCCATTCTTGGCGCGCCTTACTGGCTTTTATAAAGGCTTTTTCTAAACCAGCAGCATCTTCATTTGCAATCAGTTCTCGCAAGTGTCCTGCTACCGATAAGTACTGATCCAGCTCTTTTAAAATTGCAGTCCGATTGGCAAGACAAATATCACGCCACATTTCTGGGCTAGAGGCAGCAATCCGGGTAAAGTCCCGAAACCCTGCACCCGCATGTTGTAGTTTTTCTTGCGCGTCTTCTGAATTCAGGACACTGACCATCAGGGCGTACGAGAGCACATGCGGCAGGTGCGACACTGCCGCAAAAATCGCATCGTGCTGCACGGCGCTGATCTTACGCACCCGCGCTCCGGTTGATTCCCAAAACTGACTAACGAATTCGACATCGACCTTGGCATTTTCTTGCAGCTGGCAAATGATGGTTTGCTTCCCATCAAATAAATCCGCTTTGGCTGCTGCAGCACCATGCTGCGCACCGCCGGCAATCGGATGGGCTGGCACAAATTGACAGGCTTTTTTTCCTAATACTTCTTTGGCCGCCAGAATCACATCGCCCTTGGTGCTGCCCGCATCCGTAATCAAAGTATGCGGCTCTAAAAAAGGCTCTAGGGCGTTAAATGTAGCGCGCATTTGCGCAACGGGGACACACAGCACAATGACCTGCGACTGTTTTGCGGCCTCTTCTAAGCTGAGGACACCATCAATGGCGCCCATGGCGATGGCCTGATCTAGATTGGCTTTGCTGCGACCCACTCCATATACAGCATCGACTACGCCCGCGCGCTTTAGCGCGAGGCCGAGCGAGGCGCCAATGAGACCAACGCCCACAATAGTGACCTTACCAAAGTGGGTCGATTTAGATTGAGTCATGAATAAATAATGTACTTAGTGTGTGCTTGATGTTTGCTTATTGTGAAGGTGGTGCTAACTTAAAACTAGGTTGACTGCAGAATGTTGCGCAAAGCATGAATGAAGGCGGCATTCTCTTCAGGCAAACCAATCGAGATGCGGAGCCATTCCGGCAAGCCATAATTACCAACAGGCCTAACAATGATTCCGCGCTTGAGCAGTTCTAAATTGATGCGTGCGCCTGCGCCCGCATCCTCGCCGACTTTAACTAAAACAAAGTTTCCGGCCGACGGCAAGAATCGCAGTCCAAGCTCTTTAAATGCATCGGTTAATTGCGCGTATCCGGCCTGATTTAATTCAAAGCCAGCTTGTAAAAAAGCATTATCCTGAAAGGCAGCAATGGCTGCTGCCTGAGCCAGGCTATTGACGTTAAAGGGTTGTCGAATGCGATTAAGTAAATCAGTTAATCCAGGTTGCGCTACACCATAACCAATCCGCAGGCCTGCCAAACCGTAGGCCTTAGAAAAGCTGCGCGACAGAATCATATTGGGAAAGTGCTTAACCCAGGCAATCGCATCGTAGCGCTGCTCTGGAGTCAAGTACTCGTTATAAGCCTCATCCAACACCACAACCACATTGCTTGGCACTTTCGATAAAAACGCTTCGATTTCTTTAGGCTCCAAGTAGCTACCAGTCGGATTATTCGGGTTCGCTACAAACACGAGCTTGGCTTTATTGCCCGATTGCTTAATCGCCTGGAGCATCGCTGGCAAATCATGGCCGTATTGCGGTGTTGGTACTACCTCAACCGCAACAGCGCCGACCGCCTGGGTTGCGAGCGGATACACTGCAAACGCATGCTTTGAAAAAATAACTTCATCGCCCGCTTGTGCAACGGCTCTAGCAGCCAACTCCAAAATATCATTGCTGCCATTACCCAGAGTGATCCAGTCAGCAAGAACGCCGAGGCGATCCGACAATACTTTTTTGAGCTCAAAACCATTGGAATCCGGATAGCGACCTAAATCGCTTGCCGCACGCAGCATCGCCTCTTGCGCTGACTTGGGCATGCCGAGCGGGTTTTCATTCGAGGCAAGCTTCACAATCTTGCTCTCATCTAGGCCATACTCGCGCGCTACTTCGCTGATCGGCCTGCCACCAACATAGGGTGCGATCGCTTGAATGTGCTTAAGACCGAGTGGCGCGCTCATCATTAACTCAATGCACGCGGGTAGGAACCCAGTTTTTTGTAAAAGGCAGCTGTATCTTGTAACTCCATTAACGCCTTGGCCACATTGGCATCGTCGGCATGACCAGCGACATCAATATAGAAGTGATACTCCCAGGTACCTTTGCGCGCCGGACGCGATTCAAAGCGCGTCATCGAAACCCCATGCTTAGCTAAGGGTGCCAATAATGAATGGACTGCTCCCGGCTTATTTGCAACCGACAGGACCAGGGCAGTTTGATCATTGCCAGTAGGCTGGCATTGATAGCTTCCGACCACCACAAAACGCGTGCGATTGTGTGGGTCATCCTGAATCTGACTGGCTACAACTTGTAAACCGTATGCTACTTGCGCTGGATCACCCGCAATTGCCGCAATCGATGGATCGGCAGCCGCCATGCGCGCCGCTTCTGCATTACTGCTAACCGCTTGGCGTTGCAACTGTGGAGCATGGACGCTGAGCCACTGTTGGCATTGGGCTAAGGCCTGTGCGTGCGCGCACACCGTGCTTACGCCATCCAAGCTTCCAGATTTTGTCAACAGATGGTGGCGTATCGATAAAACCACTTCGCCGCTAATGTGTAATGGGGAATCTAGTAATAAATCAAGCGTGCGCGAGACCGCGCCCTCACTGGAGTTTTCTACGGGCACAATGCCAAATTGCGCAGCCCCCTTTTCAACCGATTTGAAAACTTCATCCAAACTGGCGCACGGCAATCCACTGATCGATTGCCCAAAATAACTTTGTGCCGCTAACTCAGAAAAGGTGCCGACGGGCCCGAGGTAGGCAATGGTTTGCCTAGCCTCTAATGCGCGGCAAGCCGACATCACTTCTCGCCAAATGGCTGCGATGCCATCGTTTTGCAAAGGGCCTTGATTGAGTTTGATTAAATTCGCGACAACCTGACGCTCGCGCTCGGGACGGAAAACCGGCGATACAAAATCACCCTTGACATGGCCCACCTCTTGCGCTGCTTTTGCACGCTTGGATAAGAGTTCGAGTATTTCGGCATCGATGGCATCGATGCGTGCCCGCAAAGGAGCTAAACGCTGATCTTCGGTCGTCATTACGCTCGCCTTTCAAATTCACGCATAAATTCCACTAAGGTTTGAACGCCTTCGAGTGGCATCGCATTGTAAATACTAGCGCGCATTCCGCCAGCCGCTTTATGACCACGCAATGCAGCCAAGCCAGCACTGCTGGATTGCGCTAAAAATGCAGCATTCAAAGTTTCGTCTTTTAAGAAGAAAGTAACGTTAGTGCGCGAACGGTAACGTGGATCTACCCGATTCTCATACAGACTACTTTGATCAATGTAGTTATAAAGTAAGGTCGATTTTTCAAGGTTGATGCGCTCCATCTCCGCAACCCCGCCCCGCTTTAATAGCCACTTGAATACCAGTCCAGATAAATAGATGGCAAATGTGGGCGGCGTATTGAGCATCGATTGCATAGCCTCTTCTTTTGCCCAGTCCCAAATCGTAGGGGTGATTGGCATTTGATGGCCCATTAAATCCCGGCGCACAATCACGAAGGTAACGCCGGCTGGGCCAATGTTTTTCTGTGCCCCAGCAAACCAGACGCCACATTGCGTCACATCCATTTTGCGCGACAAAATGTTGCTAGAAATATCGGCCACTAAGATGCGGTCGCCTACATCGGGCACCGCTTGAAACTCCACGCCGCCGATCGTTTCATTGGCGCAGTAATGCAAGTAGGCAGCATCATCGGACAATTGCCAGGTGCTTGGCTCCGGAACGGTGGTGAACTGCTTGTCTTTTGAACTGGCGACTAAGTGAGCCTTGCCGTATTTTTGCGCCTCTAAGAACGATTTCTCGGACCAAATCCCAGTCACTAAAAAATCTGCTTTAGGTCCGTTTTGGGCAAGTGGCATCAAGTTCATCGGCACCGCGGCGTTTTGACCAATGCCGCCGCCTTGCAACATCAAAATCGCATAGCTATCGGGTATACCCATGAGCACGCGCATATCCTGCAGAACTTCCTCATAAAGGGCCATGAACTCGGGGCCGCGATGGCTAATCTCCATCACACTGCAACCCATACCCCGCCAGTTCAGCATCTCTTCGGATGCCTGCTGTAAAACTTCGGCCGGCAAAGTGGCGGGGCCCGCTGCGAAATTAAAAATGCGGCGGTCAAAAGTCATAATGGAGTTAAGGGGTGCGGGATCAAATAACTACATTACGCATCGGGTGTGGATTCACCACCAGCGGCATCAACCTCATCCTCAAGCCCATCCGCATCATCATCGGAGTCGCTCTCCGCAATCCGCTGCAGACCCGATAGGCGCGTACCCTCGTCGACACTAATCAAGGTAACGCCTTGGGTTGCCCGGCCCATCTCCCGAATTTCCGAGACACGCGTGCGAACCAAGACGCCGCCCGTCGTAATGAGCATAATTTGATCTTCTGGAGAGACCAGGGATGCTGCCACCA
Organism: Polynucleobacter sp.; assembly: GCA_044345755.1. Classification (GTDB taxonomy): domain Bacteria; phylum Pseudomonadota; class Gammaproteobacteria; order Burkholderiales; family Burkholderiaceae; genus Polynucleobacter. The sequence goes on from JBIJAM010000011.1 coordinate 30,573, forward strand.
CCTTACCGTTACGTTCGCTGGTCTGAATTGCAATCATGCCTTTGGTGCCGCGGCCATGGCGGGTGTATTCCGCAATGGGAGTACGCTTACCAAAACCGTTTTCCGTAGCGGTTAATACGCTACTTGGAGCAGCCACACCATCTTCTGCCGGTGCCGCCGCGCCATCAGAAGCCTCTGCAGGAGCAACCAGCATGGCAATCACGTTTTGCTGATCGGCCAAATTCATGCCGCGCACGCCGCGCGCAGTTCTACCCATCGGACGCACATCGTTTTCATCAAAGCGCACTGCCTTACCTGCATCGGAGAACAGCATCACATCATGCTTGCCATCCGTAATCGCTGCGCCGACCAAGAAATCATTCTCGTTTAAGTCAACCGCAATGATGCCGGCCTTACGCGGATTGGAAAAATCGGAGAGGCGGGTTTTCTTGACGGTACCTAGGCTGGTTGCCATAAAGACGTACTGGTCGTCTTGGTAGCCCTTGATTGGCAATATCACGGTGATCTTTTCACCATCAATCAGCGGGAACATATTCACAATTGGTTTACCGCGCGATGTGCGACTGCCTTGCGGCACTTCCCAGACTTTGAGCCAGTACATCCGGCCGCGATCCGAGAAACACAAAATAGTGTCGTGGGTGTTTGCCACAAACAGGGTGTCGATCCAATCTTCATCCTTGGTTGCAGCAGCTTGCTTGCCACGACCACCACGCTTCTGCGCACGGTATTCGCTGAGGGGTTGGCTCTTCATGTAGCCCGAATGCGACAAAGTCACCACCATGTCTTGCGGCGTAATCAGATCTTCCGTAAAGAGTTCGGTGGCATTCATTTCAATGAATGAGCGACGACCAGTATCACCGCCCTCTTTGCCGTAATCGGCTTGCACTTCTTTCAACTCAGACTCAATCACTTGCGTCACGCGTTCTGGTTTGGCCAAGAGATCAAGCAAGTCTGAAATCTCATTCATGACTTCTTTGTATTCAGAAACGATCTTATCCTGCTCAAGTCCAGTTAAGCGCTGCAAACGCATCTGCAGAATTTCTTGCGCCTGGCTATCAGATAAACGATAGAGGCCTGTAGCCTGCATACCATATTCGGGCAGTAGGCCTTCTGGGCGATAGGCGTTGCGCCCGCCCGGTGTATCGGTCTCAGCGCGCGCTAACATTTCGCGCACCATGGATGAGTCCCATGACTTACCCATCAACTCTTGTTTTGCAACAACTGGATTTGCAGCTGCCTTGATGATGGCAATGAACTCATCAATGTTGGCCAGCGCAACAGCCAGGCCTTCTAAGACGTGTCCACGATCGCGGGCTTTGCGTAATTCAAAAATGGTTCTGCGCGTAACAACTTCACGGCGATGCTGTAAGAAATACTCCAGCATCTGTTTGAGGTTCAAGAGGCGCGGCTGGTTATCCACCAGCGCCACCATATTCATACCAAAGTTGTCTTGCAGTTGCGTACTCTTGTACAGATTGTTGAGAACTACTTCGGGCACTTCGCCACGCTTGAGCTCGATGACCACGCGCATTCCAGATTTATCGGACTCATCCCGCAAATCAGAAATGCCTTCAATTTTTTTCTCATTCACGAGCTCAGCAATGCGCTCAAGCAAGTTTTTCTTATTTACTTGGTATGGCAACTCGTCGACGATGATCGACTGGCGCGAGCCCTTATCTAAATCCTCAAAATGGGTCTTGGCGCGCATGACGACGCGACCACGGCCAGTACGGTAGCCTTCGCGCACACCTTGCACGCCATAAATGATTCCGGCCGTCGGGAAGTCCGGCGCTGGAATAATCTCGATGAGCTCGTCAATCGTGCATTCTGGATTGTGCAAAACGTGCAGGCAAGCCTGCACAACTTCATCTAAGTTGTGCGGCGGAATATTAGTGGCCATGCCTACCGCAATGCCGGAAGAGCCATTAATCAGCAAATTGGGTACTTTGGCTGGCAGAATGAGGGGTTCTTTTTCGCTGCCGTCGTAGTTCGGCCCGAAATCCACCGTTTCTTTGTCCAAATCTGCCAAAAGGTCGTGGGCAATTTTGCGTAAGCGAATTTCCGTGTAACGCATAGCCGCGGCGTTATCGCCGTCAACCGAGCCAAAGTTACCCTGTCCGTCCACTAACATATAGCGCAGGGAGAAGTCTTGGGCCATGCGGACAATGGTGTCGTATACCGCCGAATCCCCATGGGGATGGTATTTACCGATGACATCGCCAACTATACGGGCAGATTTCTTGTAAGGGCGGTTCCAATCGTTGTTTAATTCATACATTGCGAAAAGGACCCGCCTGTGGACGGGTTTTAAGCCATCGCGCACGTCTGGTAGGGCTCTGCCGACGATAACGCTCATGGCGTAGTCCAAATAGGACCGCCGCATTTCATCTTCGAGGGATATTGGTAGTGTTTCTTTAGCGGCTTGTTCCATCTCGAAATAATATCATTTTGATGGCAGACAGGCCCTGTGCTAAGATTCTGTCAGTTTGTACGAATTGAGACGTATCGCTTTGCGCTTTTTGCAGTTATGTAGGGCGACATACATACAAGTTTGAATTTAATTAAAAAAGTGAATTTGAGGACTAAAAATGAATAAAACCCTAAAACTGGTACTCGCTGGTGTTGTAACTGTTGCTGCCGGCGCTACTTCCGCTCAATCCGTTGACAACTGGGTCAACTCCACCGGTACTCCATGGAGAAACGGCGACGGTACATTGTGCTGGCGTGATGCCGCTTGGACCCCAGCTACTGCAGCTAAGGGTTGTGATGGCTTTTTAGCACCAAAAGCAGCTGCAAAGCCTGCTGCCCAGCCAAAAGTTACCCAGACCAAGATTACATTGCAAGCTGATACCCTGTATGACTTCGACAAAGCAACCCTCAAGCCACAAGGCAAAGCGACTTTAGACAAAGTTGCTGCTGACCTGAGCAAGATCCGCTTAGAAGTCATTATTGCTGTTGGTAACACTGACAGCGTTGGTTCAGATGCATACAACCAAGCACTCGGCCAGCGCCGTGCGCAGTCTGTAAAAGCCTATTTGATCAGCAAAGGTGTTGACGGTGGCCGTATTTACACCGAAAGCAAAGGCAAGAGCAATCCAGTAGCTACAAACGCTACTGCTGAAGGCCGCGCCAAGAACCGCCGTACCGATATCGAAGTTGTTGGTACAGTTGCTCTCAAGTAATCTTTAGCATCCTCGAAAAAGCCCGGTTCTGCCGGGCTTTTTTATTTCCGTTACAGTCTTAGTATGAATACATCCAGCAACGTTGACCCCTCTGAAATCAGCAAATTTAGCGCCCTAGCGCACCGCTGGTGGGACCCAAATAGCGAATTCAAGCCCTTGCATGCGATTAATCCACTGCGCCTGGGGTGGATTCAGACCTTTGTTCCCATCAAAGGCAAAAAGACCGTTGATATTGGTTGCGGGGGCGGCATTCTGGCGGAATCGATGTCGAACCTGGGGGCCGATACCTTGGGCATTGATTTATCCGATAAGGCCCTCAAAGTCGCTGAATTGCACGCCCTAGAGACGGGTGCGAGTGTCCGCTACCGCTCCATCTCTGCCGAGTCCTTGGCCATAGAGCAGGCGGCTCAATTTGATGTAGTGACCTGCATGGAAATGCTCGAGCACGTACCCGATCCAGCATCGGTTGTGCAGGCCTGTGCCGACCTCGCTAAACCAGGTGCCACGCTCTTCTTTAGTACGCTCAATCGCAACCTGAAATCCTACGTATTTGCCATTGTTGGTGCCGAGTACATCCTGCGTTTATTGCCTAAAGGTACGCACCAGTACGCTAAATTTATCAAGCCATCTGAGCTAGCGCGCTACATCCGCCAAGCGAATTTAGAAGTAATTGGCATGAAGGGCTTGACCTACAACCCCGTTACCCAAGTCTATCGTTTAAGCGATGACACCGACGTCAATTACATGATTGCCGTCCGCAAGCCTTTGGAATAAAACGATGTCTTTGCGTAGTCCTTACCATGGCGTGTTTTTTGATCTCGATGGCACACTGGCCGATACCGCACCAGACTTGGTGGCAGCCGCAAACCAGCTGCTGACAAAACGCAATCTGAGTCCAAAGCCCTATGAAGAACTGAGGCCAAGGGCATCGGCTGGAGCACGCGGTTTAATTCAGGGGGCCTTTGGCTATGGCACAGATCACCCTGAATTCATTCCCTTGCGCGATGAATTTTTTACCTACTATGAGAACGCGCTATTGGTGCACAGCGTCTTGTTTGATGGCGTTGACTCCCTGCTCGATCAATTGGACTTGGCAAAACTGCCTTGGGGAATTGTGACCAATAAAAGTGAGCGTTTCACTCACCCCCTTACAGAGCAAATGGGATTACGGCAACGCGCTATCTCCACCGTCTCCGGCGACACAACACCTTTCTCTAAACCGCATCCCGAACCGATTTTGCATGCAGCCAGAGTGGCTAATATTGACCCTGCGTTTTCACTTTATGTGGGCGATGATATTCGTGACGTGCTTGCTGGCAAAGCAGCCGGCATGAAAACCGTTGCTGCAGCCTATGGCTATTGTGGGTGTGCTGAGCCCCCTCAAGAATGGGGCGCCGACTACCTGGTTCACTCCCCTTTGGAGCTACTGGACATCATCTTCCCACGATAGTCCTGCACTATCTGGTAATCCGCCGTAAAATAGAAGTTCTTTAATGCAATGCATCTGGGGTCGACATGGTTTCGACGTGGATTACAAAGCATCAAGGGCATACCGAGGACCCGTTATCTCGTAAATCAATGGGAATGTAATAACTGCTAACGACGAACGTTACGCACTAGCCGCTTAATTGCGGTTGCCCCTGAACTGATTCTCTCTTGGGTCAGGTAGCGAAAGCTACATCAGGGTCATTTACAAGAGATAAGGCTGTTTCGTGTCACGAGGAATAGCTCGAAAATTTAGTGAATCGCCAGCGTGGAACGTGTCAATCCGTGACTAGCCGGCTAAATTAAATGATATGACTAAGTATGTAGAACTTGTTGTAGAGGATTTGCGGACGCGGGTTCGATTCCCGCCGACTCCACCACTCTGTAAGACGTAATAAACAAAACGCCACCCCTTCGGTGGCGTTTTGCTTTAGTGCTGCAGCAGCGATTAACTATTGCGTAAGGCAGCAATGCGCTCATCGAGCGGAGGATGGCTCATAAACAAGCGCTTCAAGCCATCGGCCATGCCACCCGAGATACCAAAAGCCTCTAACTGCTCGGGCAAATGGGGTTGATTGACTGACTTTTGCAGTCGCTCTAAAGCTGCAATCATCTTGTGCTTGCCCTCTAAATAGGCAGCTCCTGCATCGGCACGGTATTCGCGATGGCGACTAAACCACATCACGATCGCGCTCGCCAAAATACCAAGAACGAGTTGAGCAATGATCGTCGTTACCCAATACGCTGGGCCATGACCCCGTTCCGTCTTAAACACGGTGCGGTCAATGATGTGGCCAATCACCCGCGACAAGAAAAACACAAAGGTATTTACCACGCCCTGAATCAACGCCAAGGTAACCATATCACCGTTGGCAACGTGACTGACTTCGTGCGCCAAGACTGCCTCGGCTTCATCGCGGGTCATGCCGTAGAGTAAACCCGTGCTAACAGCAACGAGAGAGTCATTTCGGAACATCCCCGTGGCAAAGGCATTGATATCCGGCGCGTCATAAATAGCCACTTCAGGCATCCCGATGCCTGCTGCATTGGCTTGACGCTCGACCGTGCTCAGCAGCCACCGCTCCTGGTCATTCTGTGGCTCTTGTATGACATAGGCGCCCACGGAGTGCTTAGCCATCGATTTGGACATAGCGAGGGATATGAATGAACCGGTCATACCCACTACCGCAGAAAGCATCAGCAATGACATCAGATCAATGTCCACGCCATTCTGATCGAGGATTTGACCCAATCCAAATACACTGATGATGATTGAAATTACCAACATGATGGCGATGTTGGTCAGTAAAAACAAAAAGATGCGTTTCATATTCATAACTCCTTAAGGCAAAGAACAAGCTAGCTTGATAGGTAATACGCTATCAGGAAACCCCTTGTTTTGCTGGGCCTATATTTATCGTTATTTTATAGGGTATTCAGACTTAGACTCGCCCTCGGAAAAACCCATGGAGGTAGGCCGTCGCGCTCTATTGCATCCAATTGAATCTGGTACAAATCAGCCAAATCCGGAATCGCAGCCATTCCAGAAGCGTGATCGCCGACCATTTTTCCTTCTTTTACTAGAATCAGTCGATCAAAATGGTGCATCGCCTGATTGATATCGTGCAAGATCGCGACAATCGCATGATTACGATCATCGGCATACCGCCTCATGCTCTCGAGCAGCTCGATTTGCAAGCCAGGATCGAGCGATGCCAAAGGCTCATCCACCAAAATCAGGCCATTGCGTTCATCCCACAACTGCGCAAATACTCTGGCAAGATGTATGCGTGCCTTTTCACCGCCGGATAGGTTATCAAAACTCCGATTGAGCAGATGTTCGCAGGAACTGAGGCGTGCTGCATGCCGAACAATGGCATCGCGTTTTACATCACCCACAATCGCAATTCTTCCCAAACCAATCACCAAATGCGCCATTAGGCCAAATGCCACATAACTTGACTGCGGCAGCACTGCCCTCTTTCTGCTGAGCGTATGCAAAGACCAGGTTTTTATTGGGGAGCCATTGAATGCATACGACCCTGATTGCGGCTGCAAATCACCGGATAGCAATCTAAGCAATGTCGTTTTGCCTGCTCCGCTAGGTCCGAGTATGGCAATGCGCTCACCCGGAGCAATAGTGAACGAAAAGCGGCCAAAACTCTTGTCGCCGAGCTTAACCTGCAAGGCCTGAATGAGACATAGGGTACTCATTAGGTCAGTTGACGGCGCGACGACCGTAATAGGAGGATGAAAAACGGCGCCCCCAAAAGGGCAGTAAAAATCCCAACAGGCACTTCTGCCGGCATTGCTATGGTGCGCGCACAGGTATCGGCCAATAACAACAACATAGCCCCTAACACCATCGAAGCGGGAACCACCTTTCTCTGATCGCCGCCCAACCAAGCACGCGCAAAGTTGGGCGCAATTAAACCGACAAAGCCAATCATTCCGCACCAAGCAACGGCAAATCCAGAGAGTAAAGCCACCCAAAAAATGATTTCCATGCGAATGCGACCAATTTCAATACCGACGTGAACTGCAACCAATTCGCCAAGGGCAAATACATTCATTACTGCAATCATTGTGCGTAAACGCCACCAAGCGAATGCAAATAGTACGGCAGCCGCAATCACCAACATCCAACTGGAACCCGAAAGCGAGCCCATGGTCCAGAATGTTAAGTTGCGTAACTGATCATCCGTCGCCAAGTAAGTGCATAAACCAATGATGGCCGCAGCAAGCGCATTTAATGCAATGCCAGTTAAGAGAAGACCCGCAATCGAGCCAGGCGTAATCCAGCGCGCGATGCGATCTAAGGCAAAACACACCAGAATCGCCCCCGAGAATGCCAATGCAGGTATCGTCCAAAATCGCCACTCCGGTAAGAGTGGAATTTGTAAATCGCTAAAGAGAACAATGCCTAAAGCAACAGCGCACGCTGCTCCAGCCGATACACCCAGCAATCCAGGATCGGCAAGCGGATTGCGAAATAATCCTTGAGTCAGGGCGCCCGAGAGCCCGAGGGCAGATCCAATCAAAAGAGCAAATACGATTCTAGGCAAACGCAGCTGCCACAAAACATAGCTACTACCCGATTGCGTATCCCAGCCATGATTGAGGAGTGAGACCCAATCAGAAAAGTCAACCTGGACCGCACCAAGCTGAGATGTAAGCAAGACTAACAAAATAAGAACTAGGCAAGTAAACAAGCCAATAAAAAGCACATTGGTTCTTACTATGGGGGAGCTTAAATTCATGCTGAGCAGTATTAAAAATCAGGCTATTGCATGCTGCAACAAGCGATTGAGTTCAGCAACCGCTAATGGCATGCGCGGACCAAACCCCAATAGATACATTGCCTCCAGCGAAATAATTTTCTGTTCTTTTCCAGCGCGCGTTTGACTTATTCCCGGAAAGCGCAGCACTCCGCCAATGCCGCCAACGGCTTTCATGCCCTGATCCGTCACCAATATCACATCGGGATTAGCAGCAATAACTGCTTCTGGAGTGAGCGGCTTAAATCCAGTCAATCCAGTAATGGAATTGCGTGCACCCGCATAGTCAATCATGGCGTCTGCACTGGTTTTTGCGCCGCCCACCATCAGCTGACTGGGGTTTTGCGATAGAACAAATAAAACACGTATGTTTTTGTGTTTGGAATTAGCAACACGCTCCTGAGTATTTTTCCACTCTAAATGCAATTGGCTTATAAGCGCTTCGGCAGCGTCGGTTTTATGTACCAGCCTGCCGATGGTATTCACCCGATCAATCAGGTCTTTGAATTGATGGCTAGACGGCAGGATGGTCAAGGGGATCCCGGCATTGCTAATTTGTTTTAACACCATGGGCGGCCCTGCATCTTCAGTAGCAAGCACTTGAGTGGGGCGAAGAGCCAAGATGCCCTCAGCAGAAAGACTGCGGGCATATCCAACATTAGGTAAGCGGGTGGCTGCGGCAGGGTAAATAGAAGTCGTATCCACTCCAACCAATTCAGTATTGGCTTTGAGTAAATAAACGATCTCGGTTAATGCCCCACCAATGCTGATCAAGCGCATCGCATGCGCAGATGTGCCAGTGCGCTCGTGTGCAAAGGCCTCTAAACTAAAGCCTATCCATCCGGCTGCAGAGACAGCTTGAACCAAGATATTGCGGCGACTCTGATTCATCTTAGGCCTCTATGGCCGCTGACCGGGCAAGTAACTCTTCCACCAAGTTGCGCCAAGCAGATAACTCCGGGTTGCCTGGCTTTCTCTCCCCAAAGAACATGGCAATTGCTTCCCCGCTATCGTTAAAGAGCTCCACCGAGGTGACGATGCCATCGTGAGTTGGTTTGCGTACCAGCCAAGCCTGGGCTATGGAATCCATTTTTAAATGGAGATTAAAGCGAGGATCCATGACATTGATCCAGGATCCGACCGACATCACCTTTTGAATCGGCCCACTGTGAATTTGCAGCATGCCTGGATTGCCCACGAACACCATCAGCGGAGTGCTAGCACTCGCAGCAATCTCCAATAAGTCTTTTGCGCAAGTGACCGGCAACGCTTGCACAAACTCGGGTTCAGCAAGGCGCAATCCTTGCGTCCTTGTCACTTTAAACTGCCTGAGTAAAACAAAAAAGTCGTGGGTATCCTGCATCGCACGCCAAGACTGATGCCATGCCGTCACATCAATGTCCTGATCTGGCAATTCAGCAGCAGGTTTATCCGGATCAGTTACTTGTATTCCTGGCGTCTGATCATGGCTCTGAAATTGCTGTAGCAATGCATCGTATTTCGCAATACAACTTTGCGGCTTCATATGAATTTTATGTATGGCCACACCCGCCTTATCAAAGAATTGCAAGCTCCGCTGCAGACCACTCTTGGTCATTTCGAGAACCGCAAATCCATGCGCCCAGGCGTGATAGAAAATGCGCAAGTCAATTTCGCCGACCAAAATCCCCACGGGCCCGTCTTGTGAGGCGTTTTTATAAATCCCAACTTTCTCATGCACACAAGAGGCATTGCGGGTCAGCGCCATAACCTCGCCTAATGACTCGATGCATCCCATGATGTCAGCCCATTTTGCAAGCAGTCGCACTGCTTGCATTTCACCGACAGCCAAAGGCATTCGATCGATATCCAGAAAAGTGGCAATCAACTCACCCTCGGACATCTCTAGACGCTTTGCGACATCACGATGGCGCATCTTTTCATCTGCACGAAGAGCTTGAAATGATTGATGGATAGATTGGATGGATTGAATCATGCTTTCTCCTTAGAAATCGTAGCGCAGGGACACTTGCGCATTGCGTGGAGCCGAGGTGGCTGATTGCTGAGCAGCTGCAGCGTTATACATTGGTGAATTGACTGTGGTGACTGAGCCCTGCACGCCCGCCCAATTCCAGTAGGTGCTATTGAATACGTTGTTTAAATTGAAATTTAGGGTTAACTGCTTTGTGGGTTTCCAGTAACCCGTCAGATTGAGGATGGTCGATGCAGGAGTCAAAAACTGATTGGCCGTTCCGCCTGCATTGGAATTAAAGTTGACATCGCTTGCAGCCTTACCTTGATTCCAAATGAGATTCGCAAAAGCACCCCATTCAATTGCGTCATATCGCATCCCCAAAATAGCGCGAAGTGGCTGAATCGTATTTAAGGGGGCAGTAATGCCATTTTGTGTCTGTTGACCTTGGCTGTATGCCAATGCTGCATTTGCTTGCCACCGCTCTGCAAATGCCCAATCGGTCCGGACATCCCAACCTCGTATAGAGACCTTCGTTAAATTTTGATATTGAATAATTGCAGGATCAAGGGGGCTTAAAGTGGATCCTTGCGTTGTCACTTGAGCAATAAAATCATCGTAATTATTTGCATATGCTGATGCCTGATAGCGCCATGCACCCGATTTACCACGAGATCCCACCTCGAAGCCATTGCCGGTTTGTGGTTTTAGATTGGGATTGGCAACCAGCCGGTAATTCTGGCCAGGGCCGCTATTGGCATGGGTTGATAAGGCTTGATCTGGTGTAGGTGCGCCAAATGCTTGACCCCAATTTACAAATGGCCTAAACGCGGGCACCCAATTCCATACCGCGCCAAGCGCGGGTGAAACGGCAGAACCACTATTCGTGGCGGATATGCCTGTTTGCGGCTTGATTGAATACGCATCAAATCGAATAGCAGATATCAGTGTAAGGTCACCAAACGCCATCTCGCTCTGCAAGAAGGCACCGCCCAGGTCATATTTCGATGATGGAGCAGGCGTAATCGACACCCCATTCCCAGCCGCATTGATTTGGCTCGATATATTCGCGGAACTCCAGTCAAAGCCATAAGTGATGCGTTGATTCACCAGTCGAGTGGTATTACTCTGGAAGTTCGAGTTAATTCCGGTTGTATTTTGTATGTATACGTTGTTTCTTGACCGCCAAGGGTAAGGTCTTCCGCCACCCAATGCTGATCCTTGAAAGGAATTTTGCGTGACCGATGCTTCCTGGTGATATGCCATTACCTTGGCAGCTTGAATGTATTCATTCCCGGCATCGTTGTATTGATACTCACCCGAGATCCGATTGCGTGTGGTGGTATCTGATGCCGTTGAGGTAGCAACGGCCCTTGAGAGATCGGATAGATTATTGACGTTTTGAATCACGTTCTGGGATTCGAATGTTATCCCCAACTTATTGACCGAATCAATCCTTAGAAATGCCTTTGAAAGTACATACCAATTGCGATAGTCTGCTGGATTCGGTGCGGTTCGGCTTATTCCGGTGGAGTAATTTGATCCTTGATTTTCATATTTATGGCCGGATTGAAAATTACCGAGAATCATTCCCTGAACATCATCGCCCTTACCCGCATACGCCACCGATGTATTCGAAGAGTTGTCTACACTGGAGTAGCCGGTCCGAGCAAAGCCCCCGGTATTCTCTCCCTGCTTTATAAAGTCAGTGGGATTGAATGTTTGAAAATACACAATGCCAGCCAGCCCATCACTGCCGTATTGCGTAGATGATGGTCCACGGGCTACCTCTATTTTTCGAAAGCCATCGACATCTAAAAAATTTCCTCGGCCTGACGATAGACTGCCGAATGAAAATTGATTCGGCACGCGGATACCGTCGACTAGCAACAGGACGTTGTTGCCTTGTAGACCGCGAATATTGATACTTTCCTGACCGCCCCTGCCCTGAGCGCCGATGGCCAAACTAAAACGCCCCGTTTGCTGCGGTACCGTAATATCGGGCGAATCCCTAAAAACATCGCCCACATTTCGTGCGCCCAACTCCTGAATTTCTTCTGCAGTCATAACGGTAGCAATGCGCGGCACATTGTCCGTTTTTCGTTCTGACCGCGTTGCAGATACGGTGACTTCTTTTAGATTGACCCCTCTTGCACCATTCTCTACAGCAATTTGTGCCTCTGCAGTCAGAGTCGCCATTGACAATGGCATTAGTAAAGTAGCTGTGCATTTCTTAAGCCCGCTTTTCATATATCCCCCCAGTTAGTTGAAACACTAGCTAGCGGCGGCGGGCTGTGGCATTGATGCAGTTGTGAATTAACTGCGTTGATTCATATTAATGATAATGATTCTTATTTAGAGTGTCAAATTGTTTTACGACTTTCTCTTGAATTAAGTATGCGGCAGAGAAAGAGCGGATGAAGACAAGAGAAAACGAATGGGCAGGCGATAACACATCGGAATAGATTTGCCGCTCTCTTGCGCAGGACTAAAGCTCCAATGGCGAACGGTGTTTAGAGCGGATTGATCGAGCGCAGGATGGCCAGAACTTTGAGCGAGATCCACACGCTCCACTTTGCCATGATCGGTAATACAGGCATACAGCATTACTGCTCCCTGCTCTCCATTTTCTCTACTGGAAATCGGATAAGGCGGCTTCGGGTTGCGAAGCGCATATGCATCAGCAGAAGGCGGAGTAATTGGCACTGATATGAACTCAGACGCATCACCATCCTTATTGATGGATAAGCCATCATGACGTGACAATGGGCTTTGAATAAAGTCCTGGGGCTTTGCAATGGCTCGCTCGGCCGTAGAAAGGACCCCCCTACCATTGGCAGAGGCGATCGATTTCGATTCGACCAGTTGAGCAGATATCACGGACTGAGTGCCGTGATCCGGCGATTTCAATCCAAGCTGAGCAATAGATAAAAATAGGATCACATGCAGTGCCGATACAACTAGCACCAACTTCCAATGGATCGATTGCATCAATAATGCCAACCTTACTTGGTTAATATCAGCTTACCCAGCTGAGTAATTCTCAAGGTGTAACAAACGCCATGATGGTTAATGATGACCGAATTGCTGGCCCCAAACAAATCCAAACTGGAATACATTTTAGCTAAGCCAGTGAGCGAAAAATCGTTGGACTCAGAATTGACTTTAGGATCATTTTTATTCATCTATAGAATCCGCTCAGCTACCCTCTATTCATTGTGACTCAATCAAGAGACCACAAATACCATGCCCTTTGTTGTTTGCTTATCTATAACCAACGCGGTCGAGAATTTTCTGGGCTGCTATTTGATTTAGGCCAATCGATGCGACAGACACCTTCTCTACCTGATAAGGTCCCAGTTCCTTGAGTGCATGGTTATCTACGCGCACAGTAGCAACTGCTGGCCATTCATTGTTTCCATCCGCTAAATAGGTTTGCGCAGCATCACTAGCCAAGTACTCTAGAAATTGCACTGCTGCTACAGGATGGGGTGCATTTTTGGCTACGCCACCGCCCGAGATATTGATGTGGACTCCGCCAGCGTTCTGATTGGGCCAAACAAAGCCAATCTTAGACATGACTGCAATGTCTTCTGCTTTAGTAGAGCGCATTAAGCGAGCCAAGTAATAGGAATTCGTTAAGGCAACACCACACTCACCCGATGCTACTGCGCGGATCTGATCGGTATCGCCGCCCTTCGGGCTACGAGCCATATTGGCCACCATTCCAGCTGCCCACGCCTCGGTTGCCTTTTCGCCATTGCGCTCAATCAAGGCGCCTAGCAAAGAGAGCATGTAGGGATGTGATCCGGAACGCGTACATACCTTGCCCTTATTCATCGGCTCTACCAGCTTTTCATAAGTGTTGACATCGCCAGGCTTAACGGTATTTTTGTTGTAGACCACAATCCGCGCGCGGGTTGAAAAACCAAACCACGTGGTTCCATCTGCATCGGCTTTCGCACGCAGATTTGCTGGAATGCGGTCATTCAGGTATTTGGATTGGATAGGCTTAAAAAAGCCGTTGACCTGGGCTCGCCATAATCGTGCTGCATCAACCAAGAGAATGACGTCAGCAGGGCTTTTACTGCCCTCGCTATTTAAGCGCTCGATCAGGGCATTGTCATCCGCCTCAATACGATTAATCTTGATCCCTGTCGCTTTTGTAAAGTTTGAATAAAGCGCCTCATCCGTTTGATAGTGACGCGCTGAATACAAGTTGAGCACTTTGTCATTACTGGATTGTGCGTTTGCAGGCACTTGAAATCCAAGCAGTAATGCGAATGGCAAAGCGATCAGTCTATTTCTCATTATGCGTTCCAGCGGAAAAGGTTTTTTAATAGACACCACTATATCATAATAAGAATGATTATCAATAAGATTAAGTGAGACCCGAATATTAAAGGGGTTGTACGCAAATGGCCTCAATGGGGTCTAGAAAAACGCATCGCACAATCCAAACCAGCCATTGCGACGATAATGGCTTCCTTACCAAATCGCACCGAGGGTGTTTATGCAGATTTACCTGATTGATCCGACCTTAAAAACAGTGTCAGCCGTTGATATTTCGGGCTCACTCGATGATGTTCGAGGGCTTATTGGTTTTGCATCGATTGATTCCGATGAAATTGACAATAATGGCGACCGGCTGTTTTTTGATGAGGAGTGCTTTATTCGCCAACAAGATGGCGTAGGTCGCTTCAAAGTCGATAACTTAGCGCCAGTAGCTGGCATTGGCGTGATTGCCAATAGCCGTGATGAAGCTAAAAGCATTCAAGCCCCCGAAGTATCGTTGCAGGCCTTAACGAAGCGCATTACCTTCCTCTAAAAGCCCATGCCCAATCCCGCTGACTACCAGATCGAAATCGCAGACGGGATTATTCTAATTAAAAATCAGAACACCACAATCGGCTATAGCCGCTTTACAAATGCAGGCGATGTGGAATACATCTACGTTAATCCGATGTATCGCCGTCAAGGCTATGGGGCGCTATTACTCGCGGAGATTCGTCGCATTGCTGGTCAAATTGGCGCAGTCCACACACCAGTATCCCCATTAGGAACCGCATTCTTTGGGGCGCTGGGGATCGCCCTACCCGATCCAGCTATGCCGCAGCCAGACGCCAAAGCGACGTAACTTCTGCTTTTCTAGCTTGATGCAAGGGGTCGCTTGCATCGCTTGCCTTAGGGTGGTTAGGCTTAGCATCCCTCTTTTCGATCACAGTCAGCCCGGCTTCGGTAATCCAGGACAGCAATTCATCGCGCGAGCGCAATTGCAAATGCTCTGCTAG
>JBIJAM010000071.1:0-4342 GCA_044345755.1 Polynucleobacter sp.
AGATTCAATTTCCACTTTCTGGGTAGCTAAGTCGACTTGAACCGTCGCTTGGGCATCCTGCAGTTGAATTGCCCTAGTAACTGCTTTAGTGCAGCCGCCGCAGGTCATCCCAGAAACAAATATGGTGTGCATGACTTTCTCCCCTTTTTGCCTGATATTGCAGTAGATTCAACTCAGTATGAACTTAAGTCCGAAAGACGCCACGCGTTTCGTCTCGATTGATATTGAGGGCATGACCTGCGCCTCCTGCGTAAGCCGCGTTGAAAAGGCCTTAGCCAATATCCCGGGCATCGAGGCAGCGACCGTCAATCTAGCCACTGAACAGGCACGCATCCGTTTAAAGGAAGCCATTCCTGGCATCAATCAACACATCATCGATGTAATTCAAAAGGCAGGCTACGACGCTAAACAAAGCTCGGCGCCTGGACAGCAAAGACAAGCAAACCAATCTGCATTTTGGTCGGCTGATGGCTTGGGGCTAGTGCTGCTCAGCTTTGCTTTATCCGCTCCACTCGTTCTTCCCATGCTCCTCATGCCATTTGGGGTCCACTGGATGCCAAGTGGCCTATGGCAGCTATTACTCGCCAGCCCGGTGCAGTTTGTATTAGGTTGGCGCTTTTATAAGTCTGGTTGGAAAGCGCTAATGTCGGGTGCTGGCAATATGGATTTACTGGTTGCGCTGGGGACGAGCGCAGCCTATGGCTTGAGCGTCTATCAGCTCGCCTTTGGCGATCCCCACGCCCTCTTTTTTGAGGGGGCGGCAGTCATCATCAGCATGGTTTTACTGGGCAAGTGGCTTGAGGCGCGGGCGAAACAGCAAACCGGTGAAGCCATTCGCGCACTCCATGCCCTATGGCCACAACAGGCACGCGTACTCAAGACAAATGACCTCAGCCTAATCGCTAGCAATGCTGCGGCTATTAACCAGCATAGCGAACTACCACTCGAGCAAGTATTGGTAAATGATCTAGTGATGGTTTTGCCAGGCGAACGTGTGCCGGCAGATGGTTTCATCGTGCTCGGTAATAGCCATCTGGATGAATCACTACTCACGGGGGAGAGTCAATCTGTGAAGCGGGAGATTGGTGATGCCGTAATTGGTGGCTCACTCAATGGTGATGGTCTTTTGGTATTCCGAGTCGGCGCCACTAGTACCGATAGCATGCTGGCCAACATCATTGATTTAGTCGAAACTGCGCAAACCCATAAAGCGCCAATTCAGCGCTTAGTAGACCAAGTCAGCGCGATCTTTGTGCCTGCAGTGATTGGTATTGCAATCGCTACTGGCCTCGTTACCGGACTCCTGGTGGGCGATGTAAGTGAAGCCATTTTGCGGGCGGTATCGGTCATGGTGATTGCGTGTCCTTGTGCATTGGGTTTAGCAACCCCGGCAGCCATCATGGCCGGCACTGGGGTGGCTGCGCGCGCCGGCATCTTGATTAAAGATCCGCAGGTATTAGAACTGGCCCATCGTATTCAGCTCGTTGCATTCGATAAAACCGGTACCCTCACCGAAGGCAAGCCCACGTTAATCTCGATGAATGTGAGTACTGGATTTAATCCAGAAGCCATGCTTGCTCTTGCTGCTGGACTGCAAATGGGTAGCGAACATCCGCTTGCAAAGGCAGTACTGGAGGACGCCAAGGTGCGCAGCATAACTCCTGTAGCGTGCACCCAAATCCAGGCCATACCGGGAGTGGGTATTGAAGGCAGACCACTGACTGGCAATTGGCAAGGGCAATTACTGCGACTGCAAAGCCTTGCATCGCTCGAATCCCATCCGCAGTACGGCGATTTAAGCCTTCAAGCCACCCCTCTATTTTTAGCGGGACATACTGTCTCGGCTTTAACCGCAACACCTCTGGGCGATCAGGCAGCAATACCGCTAGCCCTCTTCGCTTTTGGTGATGCCATTAAATCCCAAGCAAAAACAGCCGTAGCGCAATTGCAGGCCATGGGGATACGCACGGTAATGCTATCGGGCGATAACCGCGCTGCTGCCGACCAGGTCGGTCAGTCCATTGGCATTGATACGGTGTATGCGCAAGTTGTTCCCGCAGATAAGGCAGGTCGGATCGAGCGCTTAAAGCGCAATGCAGAGGGCGAACGGCAATGGGTTGCCATGGTTGGTGATGGCATCAATGACGCGCCCGCGCTCGCAATGGCCGATGTGGGTATGGCGATGGCTACCGGCACCGATGTCGCCATGCAAGCAGCGGGCATTACCTTAATGCATGGCAACCCGAACTTGGTCGCAAGCGCAATTGATGTATCCAAGCGAACCTGGAACAAGATTCGTCAGAACTTATTTTGGGCCTTTGCCTTTAATGTGGTTGGCATTCCTCTGGCAGCCTTCGGTTACTTGACGCCGGCAATTGCTGGAAGTGCAATGGCTTTATCAAGTCTATTTGTACTGAGTAATGCCCTGCTACTGGGACTCTGGAAGCCAAAATAAAGTACTGCTTTTGTACTACCTTTACATTACTTTTGCTTGAGTGCTTTGCGCACCAATTCAATATCACCATACAAGGCCCTGACCTGCGACTTGGTGTTATCGGTGTCGGTGAGTAGCGCGACACCAATCACATCACCTGGCTCTTCACCAAAGGCGGTGCGGTAGTCTGCACTTAAGTCGCGTGCATGCTTACGCCACTGTCCGGTATGTTGCCACCCTGAATCCACTGCAATCATTTTGACGCGGCTAGTAAAGGTGTTCGCCACCACACTATCGAGCGGACTGTTACCAGCCCAGATGTACATGAGGGTGGCGTATGGCATCTCCCGACCACTGAGCATGCCAGCCACTTCAAATGTGAGTTGTTCTTTTAAAGGTAGCTTGGATTTATTGCCATCAAACGCAACCAATATGCGCAGAGGGGCATCGTCGGTATAACGAAAGGCATTGTCTGCATTCGGAATCTTGCCAACCGCCTTCCACTCCCACTCGAGCCATAAATCCGTTGCAGGCTGTGGCCGCAGTTTCACGGCCAGGCCCGATGCTGATCTTTTGGAATTGGCACTCAGTACGGTTTTACCTTGGTAGTTTTCAAGGCGATAAGCCGTATTCTTTTTGTAAGGGGCTAGGCGATAAAAACTCCAACCGCTGGGTAAGGCTGACTTGGCCGGTTGCTCGGAAAATTTAGGTAGCGTCTCCTGCGGCGGTGTTTCTACAGTTGGCGGCGAGCTGACCTCCCCTGCCTCATCCGATAAACCAGCGCATGCTGATAAAGCGAGTGCCAAGCTAAGCGCAATGCCAACGCGGCGAAGCGCATGCAGCTTAAATGGGTCAATGGGATGGATCATTTGGCGTATGAAATGCGTCATGGTTAATGCAGATGCTTTATCGTAATGCTTTCACTGGCGTATTTCATGAATAAAAATCTCTGGTTGCTAACGTTTGCGCAAGGCATGTATTTGACGAATAACGTCACCTTTATTGCAATCAATGGCTTAGTGGGTTTTATGCTCGCTCCACTACCGTGGCTAGCAACCCTTCCAGTAATGGGTTATGTAATCGGTAGCGCCCTTTCGACCACCCTCGTAGCCCGAACCCAAAAAAAGTGGGGGCGTAAACGCTCCTTCCAAATCGGATTAGTGGTCGCCGGCCTCTCTGCACTGCTTTGCGCCTACGCCGTGCTTCAAAGTAATTTTTGGTTGCTCAATGCCGCTACCGTGATTGCGGGTTTTTATAACGCCAATGCCCTCTTGTATCGCTTTACTGCTGCTGAGCTTGCTGGACCAACGTCAAAGGAAAAGGCGGTTTCGTGGGTTTTGGCTGGCGGCGTGATTGGCGCTGTTCTTGGCCCCAATTTAGCCAACCAAACCCGCGACTGGTTAAGCGCCCCCTTTGCAGGCGCTTACATTGCCTTAGCCTTGGTTGCCGTCCTTGCCTTTATTGCTATCAGCCAGATTCGCTTTCAGGAGCGTTCCGCCAGCGAAACCAAGGAAACCGGCAGACCCCTTTCGGAGATCATGCGTCAGCCGCTGTTTATTGTTTGCGCTGTCTCTGCATCGCTTTCATACGGCGTCATGAACCTACTCATGGCAGCAACCCCCTTGGCGATGGAAATGTGCAAACTGCCGTTTGATCAGACCGTATGGGTGCTCGAGTGGCATGTGATTGGTATGTTTGCTCCAGGCTTTTTTACAGGCAATTTAATCCGCCGCTGGGGCGTATTGTGGGTGATGCGCATTGGTGTTTTGCTTTACATCGCTTGCATTGCCATTGCGCTATCTGGCGTGACTTTTACCCATTTCTTAATTGCGCTCTTTTTATTGGGCGTAGGCTGGAACTTTTTGTTTACCAGCAGCACCACCTTGGCTTTAGAAGCCTACCGACCAG
>JBIJAM010000012.1:0-42856 GCA_044345755.1 Polynucleobacter sp.
CATCCCTATTCCTTCATGATTGGCGGCGCTTGAAAGCCAAGCCCGCCTACTTCTGCTGCGCTACGGTCACTGGCTTTGCAGTTGGTGCTCCAACCAAGTAAGGGTAATCTTTCAACATACTTTTACCCAACAGGGGCTTATTCGCACCTTGATGGCAAGTAGCGCAATTGGCCTTCGCTACATCCCCATCTGGCCCTAATCGGTGTGGCGGAAATACTGAGGTTATGGGCACAATGTAATTGCTGTTCACATCCTTCACCATCTGAATGCCATGCCATGCTTGTGCGCGCTGTGGAGGGCTCTCTTCCCAATCTGCAAATGCCCGGGTGTTGTGACAGTAGGTGCAGTTAACGCCCAAAGCATTGGATTGATGAATCATCACAGCAAAGACCGATTCAGTTTCCTGAATTGTTTTCACGTGACCAGTTGGCAAAGCGGTAGGGCCCGTGATACGTGCAGCATCTTTACCCGCCAAGAAATAACTCGAGAAGGGTTGGTTTGGTAAAGAGGCATAACCAACGGCTGGCGAGGGCGCATTCTGTCCGTTTCGATTACCCAGCATACCGCCTTTCTTTTTCTCTGCGGTATCAAACCAAACTTCTTTTGGTATGGCATTACCACGATGGCAGGTATAGCAGGTCACGCCAGTATCTTTGACGTGGGCATTCCAGTTGGAGTTAATCGCCTGTGTCATTTGAATCATCGTGCGTGAAACGTTTTTGGTGTAAACCGAATCGTCTGCAAAGTTCTGCACGTTGTGGCAATAGCCACATCCTTCTTTTGGCGCAATCCAGGATGTCATGGCCACCATAAAGGAAGTGAACTGAGCCTCACTCAAATTACCTAGCACTTTTACGTTCTTGTAAACCGCACTAGCCTTAGGTCCATCTGGCGATGCAGCTACGCTCGCAGGAACAACATTTTCAGCGGCTAACTTTTCCTGTGTGCGGGGATTATTAATCTCCACCATCGCCGTACCACGGAACCCTGTTTGCACCGCATCAAGCGGCGGGCGCTCGCAACCCGTTAATAGGGCCGCAGAAGCAAGGCCTAAAGTAATCAGTAATTTATTAATTCCGGCTTTCATTATTTCGCTCCCTGAATAGCGGCGGGTGCCATTGGCGCACTCAGTGCGGGATCAACTACCACCTCAAAATAGGCAGGGTATGACGGAGCTATGCCGTGTTTTACACCCCATAGATACCAGTTATCTACCACGGTACCCGTTAACAAGATACCGATACCACCTGTTATTGGAGTTAACACTGCAAACCACCAAGCCCAACGGTGAATCGATTCCATCGTCGCATTAAAGCCCATGGTCCAGCGCCAGAAGAGACCGGCACGCTCAGAAGCCGTTCCGCGATCAACGATTTGCTCAATCTCCCGTTCGCCACCAAAACGGCTTACCGCCAAGATGGTTGCGCCGTGCATTGCAAAGAGCAATACCGAGCCATACAAGAACACAATCGACAGCATATGGAATGGGTTGTAGAACAAATTACCGTAGCGAATCGAAAAAGCTGCAGTCCAGTCCAGGTGAGAAAAGATGCCGAAAGGAACTGCTTCGCTCCAGCTACCCATCAGTACAGGGCGAATCAAGCCGAGCACCAGAAACAACCAAATCGCAGCTGCAAATGCCCAAGGCACATGGGTTCCCATGCCCAGTGCAATCGCACGGCGATAGGTCCGGTACCACCACAACATAATCGAGATGGTAGTAAAGAGACCAACAATGAGCCACCAACCGCCTTCATTCATAGGCGGAAAGGTCAGGCCATATTTAGGTGCGGGCGGATCCAGTGACAGCCAAAACAATTGGCGCACAAATTGAATTGGATTCCAATCCACTTGGGCCAGCATGTTTAAGCCAATTAAAACAAACGCAGTAATACCAAACATCAATGAGGCAACGCCAAGTCGACCTAAATAGATGGGTCCGAGCTGCGCATTACCGATGACGCCCATAAGGTAACTAAAACCGAATGGCTTTGTACGCTCGCGCATATCGTATGCATTGATTGGAACGCCATGACTAGCAGGGCCTGTTACTTGTGTTTGAGTAAATAAATTTTGATATTCCATCATGTTCTCCCCTATTAGCTCCAGATGGGCAAGTTAAGCCACCATGTCCACCATTCAGGCCATCCTTTAGTCCAGAATGGGCCGCTAATCACAATACATACTGCACTCCAAAAGCCTGCTGATAAGGCTAAAAATAAGCCAACCCGATGGATGCCTAAGGTGCCGACGGAATAACCGATGATGTCCCTAAAGAAGGTATCTTCATGCTCGGGTGTTTTTACGTTATGGCCAGGCTGCGGATTAGTCGAAGACAAAATCAAAGCGCCGTGCAAAGACAACGCTAGTGTTGTAGTAAAGAAAAAGGTAACCGCTAGCATGTGGGCTGGGTTGTAGTGAAAATGCAGGTACTGGTACCCGGTATTAGAGACCCAATCCAAATGACTCAAGATGCCGTATGGGAAACCATGCCCCCAAGCACCCATCAAGACTGGGCGTATGACAACTAAAGTGAAATAAGCAAAAATCGCCATACTGAAGGCGACAGGAACGTGGAGCCCCATACCCAGCTTGCGGCAAATTTCTACTTCACGGAGTGCCCAGGATATAAAAGCGCCAAGGGCACAGATCGTGATGATTTGCCACAAACCACCCTCCATCATCGGCGCCGGCCCTAGCCCGTAACTGATGTCGGGAGGGGCAATATTAATCTGCCACACATTCCAAACACCCGATTGGGCAGCACCCCAAAGGATTAGGGCGGTACCTAGAAAGCTAAAGAAGACCGTTGTTACGCCAAAAAAACCAACATAGAATGGCCCAACCCAGAAATCAAATAGATCTCCGCCGATTAAGGTGCCACCGCGTACGCGGTATTTCTTTTCAAAATTGAGCATAGCCATTTATGCACTCCTTACAAAACGAGATCACTCTCATCTTTAATTAATCTGCCGTAAGCAGGTAGCTATCGCTAGATACCTGCTTACGCCGGTACAACAATTACTTCTTGGAAGCTGCAACCGCAGCTTGATACTCCGCCTGACTCAAGCCATCGAGCCATTTGTACTGAGTTGTGCTCAATAGAATCAAATGAATCATTGCGGCCAAAGCAAAGAGAAAAACGCCCTGCGCAACCATCGCGCGTAGTGGGTCGTATAGTTTCCAAATTCTCCACATAATGTTTCTCCTAATTTAAGTAAGACATAAAGCTATAAACGCCACTTTCGACAGTCTTAAAAAATGATGTGCTGTCTGAGCTTCCAAACAGCCAGCTTTTTTGAGATGCCGGCAAAGCAATCGTTAACAAGGCAACCCCAAAGATCACTACATAGCTAATTAAAAAAATAAGCTTGAATGACAGTCTGTCGTTCACCAAATTTTTATTCAAAACTTCTGTATTTATCTTCATGATTCACCTCTTCACTTTATTTTCTAAAACTTAATGACTGCTACTTAAAAAAACCATGGACGCCACGCCCATACTAGGATGTGCGCAACGACGGCGACAGCAGAAAATCCAAGAAGACCTTGCACATAAAATGCATGGAATTCTTGAGCCTCTGCATCGGTAAGCCCAGATATAGATCTGTTTTCACTCATGATGAATACTCCTTAAGACTGACCTTACGGTCTTTTCTACATCACCCCTGTAGATTTGGGGACATGGCATGGTGGTGCCATATTCGGTATGCCCTGACATCAGGCAAATGGGTTGCGACTTGATCATGCTGTCTCCATCACGCCAAGCGACGTTTTGGATTTATTCACACAATCTACGGTGACTCGCTCTAGATTTCCGCTGCGGGCCTCGCGCTCAGACATATCGCGCAGGCGCTTTGCTACAGAGATCTGGGTTAAAACAGGCTGACCGCCAATTAAGCGATTCAGTAATAATTGCGCCTCAACATCCCAAGGCATGGCATGGATTGCTGTCTGCAGGCGGGCTGGGGTCGGATCAACCTTGTCCATTTCGGTACCCAAGGGCAGAATATGAAAAAGTGCATCAAATAGCGCATTGCATACTTCTTGAATTAAATAAGCCGCACCGGAATAGCCCATATAAGGCGTACCGGTATGCCGACGAATAATTGCTCCTGGGAAAGAAGCAGGAATGTAGCAGCAACGGGCATTCACTTCACTGGCATACATGCGCTCGTTGTAACTTCCAAACAAAACGAGCGGTGTTTTCTTTTGTACTAAGTTGCGAATTTCGATGTTGTCGGTTTTTTGACCGGGCATTCTGGAGACTGCAAAGTTACAAGGCAGGCCCATTTCAGTTTCTAAGAAATGACTGACACCGCGTGTATAGGTTTCATTAGCCACAATCGCAAAGCTCGCGGTACCAAAAAAGTCTTGAGTCACCGAGCGCCATAAATCCCATACTGGCTTGAGGGTGGTATTTTTTTCTTGAGCAATAAATGGCTCTGGGTCGAGGCCTGTTAATTCGCCTAATTTACGCAAAAATGCGGTCGTTGAGTGCATTCCAATTGGCGCTTGCAGGTATGGGCGCTCTAATGTCTCGCAGAGGAGGCGACCAAATTCTCGGTACATGCAAATATTGACATCGGAATCAGCCAGCTTTTCTACATCAGCTAAATGGCTGCTGAGCGGGAACACCATATTGATTTGGGCGCCAATGCCTTCAACCAGGCGCTTTATTTCAGCAAGATCGCTATATAGATTGAATGTGCCATAAGCAGGTCCAATAATATTGACCATTGGCTTTTCGCCGTCTTTTCGTGCTGGGCGTGCTGGTATTTTCTTTAAGCCATATTCAGTCCACAACCAGTTCATCGCCCGGTTAGCACACTGCCACTGATCTTCATCAATGGTTCTCGGTAAAAAGCGTTTAATTCCAGTTCCTTCTGGAGTAACGCCGCCACCAATCATTTCGGCGATTGAGCCTGTCACTACCACTGCAGGCAAATCAGGATCAAGCACTTTATGTGCGCGCTTCATTGATTCTTCAGTACCTTCGCGGCCCAATTGTTCTTCGGCCAAGCCGGTAACAACAATAGGTAACTCATGGGGTGGCAAGGCATCCGTGTAATGCAACACCGATGTGACGGGAAGGTTTTCACAGCCAACCGGACCATCAATGACAACCTGCAACCCCTTGATTGCAGTAAATACATAGACAGCGCCCCAATAGCCGCCAGCACGATCGTGGTCTAGTACTAGCATTAGCCCATCTCCTCTGCTTTGCGTTTCTTCTGCGCTTTTTCATTACGGCGGCGTGTCTCAGCCCGGAAGTCAGGTTTATCGACTGGCAAGGTATCCCATACACCAGACGAGTAACCTGTCCCAACACCCTCAAAGAATTCCTGCATGGTGTCAAAGCGCGCTTGATTACCCAGCGCAGAATTAATTACTTGCGCTAGCGAGCCAGCTCCAGCAGCGCCCATCAGCGGCCTCGCAGAAATTAAGTTCGTAAAGTAGAGCGATGGAATAGCTGCTTCTTTGGCTTTTTGCACAATCGGTGTTGTACCAATTACTAAGTCTGGCTTAAATTCATGCATCGCCGCTTCGTCTTGCTCTAGCGAAGCGCGGTACTGCACATGCACTCCGCGCGATTCCAGCCAGTCTTGATCTGCACTGCTCCAGATGGTCTTAGGACAGGCTGTACCGACGTATTTCACTTCGGCGCCGCTTTCAATTAATAAGCGTGCTACCAAGAGCTCTGAGCCCTCATAGCCACTCATTGTGATGCGGCCCTTGATTGGTTTGGCTGCCAATGCCGCCTTGATCATGGGTAAGAATTTATCTTTTGATTCGCCAACCTTCGATTTTGGAATGCCGCAGGCCTCACCAATCGAATCAAGCCAGGCTTCCGAACCCTCATAACCAATAGGCGCTGAGCCCACAATTTTTCTACCGGCGGCTTCAAACTCACGAATACTAGCCGTATAAAACGGATGAATCGCAGCTACTACTTTTGAGTCCAATGCTTGGTACAGCTCACGCCATTCACGGGTTGGCACAACTGGTCCTACTGCCAAGCCCATTGGCTCGAGCATCATGCCAATCCCAACAGGATCGACCGGGAACATTTCACCCAACAAGGTGATGGTTGGCTTGTCCGATATGCCGTTGCGTGGCGCCGATACAGGGCCCGACTCTGCCTCACCCCGAGCGTATCGCAACATGGCACTAGCTAGCACGTCCTTTGCTTCCGCATGGGTTGGCACGCCAAATCCAGGTACATCAATTCCAATGATCCGCACGCCATTAATTTCTTTTGGCAGCAGTTGCAAAGGCACGCCACTAGCCGTTGGCACGCAGAGATTAATAATCACAATCGCGTCATATAACTCTGGATTGGCTTCTTTGTAAACCGCATCCCGAATGTCTTCAAACAGCTTACCCGTTACCAGGCTTTCCGAATTAAACGGCACATACCCCACGCTGCGTCGTGCGCCATAAAAATGGGAAGTAAAGGTCAATCCATAAACGCAGCATGCCGATCCCGAAAGAATGGTTGCTGTCCGGCGCATACGCAGACCCACTCGCAATGATCCAAATGCGGGGCACATACTTTGCGGCTGATCGTGCGGACCCTTTGGATAATCTTTCGCATACTGTCCTAGGATCTCACTTTTGTTCGATGCCTTAGCAGCGGCCAATAATTTTTCTGCGCCAGAATGGCAGCCCAAACCATCTTGGGTCAGTGCCTCGCTCTGAATTGGAATTATTTTGGATTGGCTCATGGTATTGATCTTTAGACTTTGTCGTAGATCACTTCAAGGGTTGGCTTAATGACTTCATCTTTGCCAACCATGTCAAAAATAGTGGCAGGCTCGAGGACTACATTGCGTCCCACTTGGTCTGCAGAAAACAAGCCAAGCAAGTCATCCGAAGTCATGGGCTTAGGCCGCACAGGTGGGGCTTCAGCTACATTTAAGGCCAGCTCTTCAAAGACCGATGCCCACTGGCTATCAGGCTTTCCGATAATTTCGTAACTGGCGCTCTTGCGGCGGATGTCTTCATTTGCTGGGATTGCGGACAGAACGGGAATGCCTACTTTTTCTGCAAAGGCTTTCGCCTCGCCGGTTCCATCGTCTTTATTAATTACCATGCCGGCTACACCGACATTACCGCCCAGCTTACGGAAATACTCCACCGCTGAGCAAACGTTATTGGCAACATAGAGTGACTGCAAATCATTACTTGCAACCACAATTACTTTTTGACACATATCGCGAGCGATTGGTAAACCGAAACCACCGCAGACAACATCGCCTAAAAAGTCAAGCAAGACGTAATCAAAACCCCAGTCATGAAAGCCAAGCTTTTCGAGGGTTTCAAAACCGTGGATGATTCCGCGTCCACCACAGCCACGACCGACTTCAGGTCCGCCTAATTCCATTGCAAAAACACCATCGCGCTTAAAGCAAACGTCGCCAATTTTGACTTCTTCACCAGCTAATTTTTTCTTGGATGAGGTTTCGATAATGGTGGGGCAGGCTTTGCCGCCAAAGAGTAAAGAGGTTGTGTCGCTCTTAGGGTCGCAACCAATCAGCAATACTTTTTTACCTTGCTGCGCCATCATGTACGACAAATTAGCTAAGGTAAAACTTTTACCGATTCCACCTTTACCGTAAATCGCAATAATCTGTGTTTTCTTTGTTACTTCACCGGTGTGCACTGGATCTGGCTCCACCGCTGCTTCTTTTTTTAAGTTCGTAAACTGAATGGTGATTTCTTTTGGGTTTACTGGGGCATTCATTTTGCACTTCTCCAATCAACAATCATTTTTAAGCAGCGTGCATCTTCAAACGCTGTACGGTAAACATCATCTATTTTTGTCAATGAGCTGCTGTGTGTAATTAAGTCATCGAGACTGAGAAGACCTGCATCAATGCAATTCTTTACGGCACTTAAATCACTTGGATCCCATTGCGATGCAATTCGTAATTTCGCTTCCCGCATAAATGCTGGCGCAAATTGAAAGGCGATGTCGTTGTCATAGAATCCAGCGAGAATAATTTCTCCGCCATGCTTGAGCCGTGAAATTAATTGGTTCAAGATCTGCGCTTGTCCGCTGGCATCGCAAATGCGTGCATAGTCTTTTTTAGCATCGCTATCGGGATGAATCACTTGATATCCTTTGGCCCCACTCATGCGGTCAGCGTTTACTTCCCAGACCACCGGCTGATGCCCCAACATCACCGCAATGCGCGCAATTAAGCGCCCCACTACGCCGTGTCCAATAATTAAGTCGGGTTGCTTATGAACATTACCCTGCGTAACGTGGTACGCCGTAGCAGCGAGTGCAAGTAGTACACCTTCTCTACCAATTTGCTCTGACAGAGGCGTAACGCGAACGGATGGAACAACCACATGGGATGCGGCGCCACCAAATAGTCCTTTGACGTCTCCAAAGCATTTTGCGCCCGGCACAAATACGCGTTGCCCGACTGGAATAGTGGCTTTGGGGCCTGCTTCGATTACCCTACCAACAGACTCATAACCAGGCACGAGTGGGTAGCCCATTCCTGGAAAGTGAGGCATCGTGCCGTTCCAAAGTAACTTTTCAGTACCGGTACTAATACCGCTCCATTCGATTTCAACCACAACGTCATCTGGCTTAGGCTCATCGAGCATAAGCCTACTGAGTTTGAGCTCTTTGGGAGACTCAATGACAACGGCTGTGGAATGGATAGCGCTCATATGTAATATTTTATTTACTCTTCTTTATGTAAACTAATTTATACACAATTTTAAGTTCTAACATCAGTATTTACCCTTAAATTACCGGCTAGCCAACACGATTTGCGTATTAATTGGCATCTTGGTTGCCACGGTTTGAACTGATTTAAACCCTACCCTTTTTAGTAAGTTACTGATTTCTTTGATAGTTCTTGGTCGACCTCGGCCCATGGCTAACAAATAAAAGCCGAAATAGGCATGGCCCATCGCCTCAGCATCTGGCGCATCCGCCATGGGCTCTGCAATTAATAGTGTTCCGCCGATAGGCAATGCCGAATAAATTGACTGAAGTAAGGTCAAAACGCGCTCATCATCGTGGTCAAAAATTACGCGCACCAGGGTAATCAAATCGGCGCCGGTAGGCAGTGCGTCGGTAAAAAAATTACCGCCATGCGTCTCAATTTCCCGCGTTGCTGGGTTTGATCCCAGTTGCTGTGCGGCCAGTTGCGCCACACCCGGCAGATCAAACAGCATTTTTTTAAGCTGTGGACTGCCCTCATGCACGCACTTCAAAAATGTTCCTTGACCTCCGCCAACATCGAGCATGCACTGATGCTTACTGAAGTTGTAGGCATCAACAATCTCATCAGCAACCAAGGGTAACGATGCCGACATCAGCGCAGAGTATTCAGCCACGCTCTCTTGATTTTTGAGTGAAGCCTGATCTTCGTCCTTATCCGACACGTAAGGCCAATACTTTCCTAAGTTACGCTCACCCATGCTGCCAGATAAGAGAGCGAGCGGATCGCGCATGTCGGCATAGAAAGCAGTATGGTGCTCAACCATCGCTGCGATGGCATCGTTACCAACCAACGGAGAGCCGAGCGCACCTAAACCGTAACGCTCTTCAGAGCGGCGCTCTAGCAAGCGAATTGCCACTGCCGCATCAACTAATGTTTGCAATCCCTTCATCGGAAAATGCGTTACCCGACTCAGCTCTTCCAGATTTAGTGGGCCATTTTTTAAAAGATTAAATACATTAAGTCGTACACACGCCAATAGGATTTGCGAATACACAAATCCAGACATCACGTCAAATAAATTACTGGCGCGGGTACGCGAGATGGAACGAAAAATCGGAATGCTTGCAGCAAGGCGTTGAAAGCGTTTTGTTGCAATTAACTGATCGCGCAGTATTAACATGCGATCCCATAAGCCATACTCCGGCTTCAACGGCAATTGGGTTTGCGTTGTAACTGTTTCGTTTGCAACTAAGGGCATGTGTTTCTTAAGCGCCTTTATGCAGCCATACGACTAATACCAGCCGCAATCAAGCGTGCATCTTTTTCAAACCATGCTGCTGGCAACAGGCGCTCAGCCTCATGAGCAACCAGCATCTTTAATGCCGCATCGCCTTTGCAATTCGGGATCGAAGCAATCGCTTTAGAAACGAGTTCATCGAAGTATTGAACTGCACCACTGAGTCCAAGTTCACGTGCGGAACTGGGTCGATTGTGTTCTTCATCTTGCCCAGCAGGCTTTCCTAGCATCTGCGTATCGCCCAGGACATCGCGAATATCATCGGCCACTTGATATGCCTCACCAAGCCACTCGCCTAGTGCGCGCCACGTATCGGCATCGGAGCCAGCTGCTTGCGCGCCACATGCTGTTGCTGCGGCAAATAATGCTCCTGTTTTTGCGCGTTGATAGTCGCCGAGGATGGCTTGTGGTTCACATTCCCAGGCCTGTCCTGCAATGATTCCGTGGGGAGCTCCAACGCCAGTTGAAATGGTTTTAATTAACGACGCAATGCGATTTGGAGAGTGACGTGCTGCCAATGCCACCACTTGATATGCCATAACGATCAAGGCATCGCCCGACAGCACCGCTAAGCGTTCGCCATATTGGCGATGGACTGATGGCACGCCCCGGCGCAACTCGGCATTATCAAAACACGGTAAATCATCGTGAACCAGCGATGCGCAATGGAGTAGCTCAATAGAAATCGCGGCTGCCATCGATAGCTGAGGATCATCATCACCACAGGCATGCGCAACCGCCAAGGTGAGTTGTGGACGAATTCGCGCTCCCCCTGGAAATACCGCGTGACGCATAGCTGCGCTCAATAACTTGGGCCCAGTATCGGATTCGTAGCGCGTCAATGCAGCTTCTAATGCGCGATTGATATGCTTAATTGGTGACATAAGGCACACTCCCGAGGGTGAATCGTCAAAATCCGTAGACGATTTATGGTGTAAATATTTAATTACTTGTTAATATGTAAAAAAATATAGACACTCTTACCCTTACTGTCAACCTATGAAACCCTTAAAACCGTCATGAACGGACATAAATTACCCGTATTTTGCCCATATTGCCTAAAAATTAGGCAATTTAGCCCATTTCAACAAAAAATAAGGTCATGACGCAGGCCTCGATCGACCGAATTCCGAAAAACTGGCCCCTGCGTGAGTTTAGTTGCTCGATTTCTGCTGGTCAGATGGAATGGCACGTGCAAATGGCTGGCTCTCGCCAAACCTTAGAGGGAGCAGCAAAGCCAATTGCCTTATTACTGCACGGAACCGGTTCCTCAGCCCACTCGTGGGCAGAATTACTGCCTGTGCTCGCTACAACACATTGGGTGATTGCGCCTGACCTGCCGGGCCATGGTTTTACGATCAGTCACCAATCCGAACAGCTCTCTTTAACCCTGATCACGCACAAGCTAGCAGAATTATTGCGTGCATTAGGAGTAGAACAAATCGACAGCATTGTGGGCCACTCCGCCGGCGCTACTCTCGGATTGCAATACAGCTTGCTCTATCCCGCACCCAAACGCATCCTTGGCCTCAATCCATCCCTGGTGAGTCTGCCGAGCTTCTACCACTCCTTTTTAGCGCCGCTAATTAATCCAATTGCGACCTCGTCCTTTGTTTCATCGATGATTGCCGATTTATTGCCGTTTACCTCGATGATCGATAAGTTGCTGGACTCTACCAATTCCAAATTGAATAGCATTCAGCGTGAGCGATACAAACTGCTGTTCAAACAAAAAAATCACATCAATGGCTCGCTCAATTTCATGGCAGCAACTGATATTCCCAACTTACTTGCGCATGCGCATGAAATCACTTCAGAGCTAACTTTCTTGGTAGTAAATCAAGACAGCTGGGTACGAAAAGAAGAATTGCTTGCTGTCATCCATCGCTACTTTCCAAAGTCAACCGTGATACAAAAAGACGGTGGCCATTTGTTTCACGAGGCAAATCCGGATACAGCTTTAGCCCTGATTCAAACCGTGATTAATCCTGCACAACCCAATTCCAATTAATACATATCAAGGAAAGTAAAACCACATGGACTCGATTACGCTCTATGCCATTGCTGGAATCATTATTGTGGCTGGCTTAGGTCTCTTTATGAATGCCTTCATCAAAGGCAATAAAACCTTAAAAAAACTATCGTCCAAGGACAAGAAGAAAACAGGGTAAGCGCAGCATTATTGCTGCAGATTACTGCCGTGCTAAATTTGCGGCGCGTTGTGAAATGGCTTTACCTGAATTAATGTAAGGCAGCGGCAAATACTGCGCATTCATTTCGTTGGCAAGCGCTTCTGCTAATGCTTGTGGCGCACTCGCAGTATCAATAAATAAAATCGCATGTCCTGCTGCACGCAACTGCCGTGCGGTATGCAAAGCATCCTGGTGTGCACGCTCGCGCCCTCCAACCCCTTCTAATGTGACATTCGCAACGCCATCGGTCATCACCACAATCAAGGGCGTCATGCCTTTACGGCGGATCGATAATGCCATCGTATTGACAGCAGCAAAGCCGGTTGCCAATGGTGTTCCGCCGCCGCCAGGTAAAGCCGCTAAATTACGCTTGGCACGCACTAAGGATCGCGTCGGCGGCAATACTACGTCTGCAGAACGGCCACGCAAGGCAATCATTGCAACCTCATCGCGCCGAATGTAGCAATCCGCAAGCAATTGCTCCACCGCACCTTTAGCCTCAGCCAAGCGCTGAGTCGCTGAAGACCCCGATGCATCCACAAGAAAAATAGTGACCACGCCTTGACGTTGCTGATACCGTTTAACGTGCAAGTCATCTACACGGATCTGAATGCGACTACGTTGCCTAATCACAGCAGGCAGTTTTGTCTTGGACTCTGCTTGGCGCATGGTTTGCCAAGGAACGGCAGCACGAATGGTTTTCAGTAAATCCAAACGCTTCCCGCCCTTGGGCAATCCACGCCATGATTCTGCTGGGCGCCCTGAATTCGCATTCTTTTGCAATTGGCCAAATTGACCTTTAGAGCCTTGTTTGCTGTTTGCGCGCCCTAATTCGGTATTCAGCTGGGCCAATGCATTTGCCGGAATGCCAGCCTTGATGGCTTCAATCAGCAGCTCTTCCAAATCATCGGTGCTGGGCTGCTCCATGTTTTCTTTAGGCTCATTTGCATCGGTATCGCCATCACCGTTTTGATTAGGATCATCCTGCTCTTGCGGATCTTGCTCTGATTTACTTTGCTCTTCGTTGGGCGGCTCTACTTCATCAGCAGACTCATCTGGCTCCTGCTCTTCTCGGCTACTGGGCATACGGGTAGCGCGGTGGGTAAGTACCAAACGCGCTGCGTCAACTACCTCATCTTCCGTAACGGCATCTTGGTTTCGTAATGCCGCCAGGGCTTTTGCAGCTCGCACTGCAAAAAGACCGGCCCGGATGGAATCAACCCCAAATGCAGCAGCCGATTGCATTAAGGATTCAATAAAGCGAGTGTCGCATTCAATCTCAGGCAGTCGCTTTTTGGCTTCCGCAATAACTATTGGAGTGATTTCAAGAGAGTCACTACAGTCATTCAGGCTAAGCGGATCGAGGCGCACTTCAAACGCCATATGCTCTGCCAGGCGTGGGTGCATTGATTCATCTGGCGCGATGCCCTCATCAAACGCAATCATGCCAAACGCACATGGGCTTAGTTCAGCCGTGTTCTGTGGATGCCGTACTTCACCGCGATCAACGACTTGTAGGATATGCGCAATTGTATGCGGCGATATGCGCTCAGCCATTGGCAGCACAATAAAACCACCGTGGCTTTTTGCTAATAATCCCGTGCTGTATACCGGCTTGCCATACTGCAGCGTTGCCTCTAGATCGAGGCCGCCGAGTAATTGCTCATCTTGTATCTGTAAGGGAATTTTTTGGAAATGCGAACCTGAGGCAATCTGCGTTTCTAGGAATGCAAACCATGCATCCCGAATAGGGCCAAACTGACTCTTAACGCAAATGCCACCTAAGCCATGCGAATCAATTGCCAATAATGCTGCAGTCGTCTGTGCATCAAACCAGGCCGATTGACCGCGTTGTGTGGTCATGGCGCTTTAGAAAAAATCGGCCAATACGCGCTCGACTCGCGTTGTAGAACTGCTATCGTCCAATGGATTACGTCGCAAACGGTGGCGCAGTGCCAGTGGCGCTAATCGCTTTAGGTGTTCAGCCGTTGCTTTGCGCGCACCATCAAAAGCAGCCAGCGCGCGCATTCCGCGCATTAAGGTTAGTTCACCGCGCAGTCCATCGGTTCCCAGCTGAGCGCACAGCTTGGTTGCCAGCGTCAGCACATCATCGCCAACCGTGACTTTCGCCAAGCGCTTACGCGAACTGAGAATTTTCTCTTTAAACTCGGTTTCGCTGTCCTCGTATTGCGCCAAAAAGCCAACTGGATCGCGCTCAAATGCATCGCGGCGCTTAATGATGTCGATGCGCTGCGCTAGGTCTTGTGGGGTCCTAACTTCAACCGATAAGCCAAATCGATCGAGCATTTGTGGGCGTAACTCACCCTCTTCTGGGTTGCCACTGCCTATCAATACAAAGCGCGCAGGATGGCGAATACTTAAACCCTCGCGCTCAACCACGTTTTCTCCGGAGGCGGATACATCAATCAGTAAATCAACCAAGTGGTCTTCCAATAAGTTCACTTCATCGATGTATAGGTAGCCACGATTGGCCTTGGCCAGCAAACCGGGCTCAAATACTTTAATGCCTTGGGATAGGGCTTTTTCAATATCAAGCGCCCCCACAACCCGGTCCTCCGTCGCGCCCAGCGGCATATCCACTACAGGCACGGGTACCAAATCAGTCTTTAATTTATCGCCGGCCGCCTTACGCGCCTCACAGGCAAAGCATAGAGTCGGAGCGCTGGGATCACAGTGATAGGGGCAACCCGTAACCACTTTCATCGGTGGTAAGAGTGCTGCCAATGAACGAATTGTGGTTGACTTGCCAGTGCCGCGGTCACCAAAGATCAGTACGCCGCCAATACTGGGCTCAATGGTAGATAGGGCAATTGCCAGCTTCATCTCATCTTGAGCAACGATTGCAGAAAACGGAAAATTAAGAGCCATCTCAATTCAATTTAGGTTATAGACCTTGAAAGAATACTACGAATGGGGGCAGCCTTTCTTTCGCGAGGCCAAGTCCCATTGGCTATTGGATTGGAATCAGGATCTCATTACGCCGCATCCACGGAATGCTCCACGGCGGGTTGTAACGGGCTAGACGTGGATTACCCAACGGAAGCGCATTTCTTGATTTAATCCAGGCCATCAGTTCAGCGGTTTTTTCTTGTACTTTATCGTCACCAACAAATCCCGTAAAACGAATCACGGCTAGTTTTTGGGGGCCTATGGCCACTAACTTGACTTGGGGATTATTTGGCTTAGGTAGAGTATCCATGGTGTACTGCTTTGGCATCACAAACTGAATGAGCCAGGTTTTTTGATCGCCCCTGCCTTCAGCTATCACCGGCACGGTCATAGCAATCTTTTCTGGAGCTGGCTCAGCCGTACTCAGCCCACCATCGCGTACTGAGATGTTATTTCCAAAAATATAATTAGCAATCAGCCGAAAGCCTGCACTAGATGCCTCACTTAGATCGCCTGGCACTTCTACCTGCGCCACGATCAACGGTGGATATTCGCGTATTTCAAATGGCTCGGCTTTCTCAGTGACGCGATAACTTGGCTCTTCTGTTGCCATGGCAAGGGGCGCTCCAATTAGAAAAAGAGAGAGGGCAATGCCAATCTGAAGCCAAACCTGCATTGCATGAAATGGGGGGTTATTGAAAGTCATATAGTCGATCTGGGTTGCTTACTAGTATCTGCCTTAACAGCGCAGGCTCTTGAATCCAATTGCCCAGTAAATCACACAAATCAGCATCATTGGGCATTAATCCCTTCACCATGACATGGGGCCAGTCCGTGCCCCAAACAATCTGCTCTGGATTCGCTTTAAGTAATGCCTCCGCGAAACCATTGACATCGGAATATGGCGGCGCAACTTGCTCTGAAATACGATAGGTCCCAGTGAATTTAACCCAGGCACGCCCCTCCCGCATCATTGCGCACAGGTTCTGAAAGCCAGCATTTGCAATGCCGAGGCTTGTTTTAACGTAACCAAAATGGCCGACCACAATCTCAACCGGAAAATCATGAAAGTCATTCTGCAGTTGTGGAAACGCATCCACATGCATTAAGAATTC
Organism: Polynucleobacter sp.; assembly: GCA_044345755.1. Taxonomy (GTDB): domain Bacteria; phylum Pseudomonadota; class Gammaproteobacteria; order Burkholderiales; family Burkholderiaceae; genus Polynucleobacter. The sequence goes on from JBIJAM010000012.1 coordinate 16,208, forward strand.
CAAATGCCAGCCAAAGGGGGCAATGCGCTCGGCAAGGCCTCTGAGCATCGTCATCGGCAATTGTCCGGTGGCATCGGCTAAATCGACGATATTGCAGCGCAGTCCACGCACACCTGCTTGATGCAAGGCTTCAATCTCAGCATCGGTAATGGTGTTGTCCACCACTGCAACGCCGCGTAATTTTGTTGGAAACGCTTTTAGTGCTGCGAGCATCGCACGGTTATCGGTGCCATAAATGCTGGGCTGTACTAAGACAGCGCGCTCAACCCCCAAGTGCGTTAATAGATTGAAGTAATCCGGGAGCAGCGCATCTGGCGGGGTATAAATGCGCCCACTGAAATACGGAAAGCTACTTTCAGGCCCGCATATATGCGCATGGCAATCCGTTGCACCAGCTGGCAAAAGCAGATCGGGCCGACGCAATACCCGATCTGGAGCCTGGCAGAGTGGCGCCTTATTGAGGTTCAATACCGGCGTCTTTTGCAATCTTGGTGTACTTGGCGATTTCATTTCGAACAAACTGAGCGGTTTGCTCTAAATTCATCGGCTTGGATGTAATACCTGCTTTCGCGTATGCAATTTTGATATCAACGTCTTGCAGTGCACGGTTAATGTCTTCGTTGATCTTGACCTTGATTTTCTCTGGCGTTGCAGATGGAGCCCAAACGCCAAACCAAAGTCCGATATCAAAGTTCGGATATCCCTGCTCTGCAATCGTTGGAATCTCCGGTGCAACAGACGCTCGTGCAATGCTGGTTATACCTAGTGCACGGGCTTTGCCGCCGCGGACTTGCGCCATGGCTGTTTCAAATGGAGCCATGTAAAACGCCGTTCTACCAGCAATGGTTTCTGTAATTGCCTCAGGGGATCCCTTGTAAGGCACATGCAGCATCTTAATTCCCATGGTCTGATTAAAGTACTCCGCAGCCAAGTGCGTAGAGCTGCCAATACCAGCAGAAGCGTAAGGTAAATCACCTGGCTTGGCCTTTGCGGCAGCCACTAGATCTTTAATGGATTTATAAGGGCTCTCAGCACTGACAATTAATAAATAGGGTGTCGTGCCCAGAATATTCAGATCCGTCAGACTTTTTAAGTCGTAGGGTAATTTTTTATAAATTGCTGGGTTAGCAGCATACGAGGCAGACTGCACTAATAAGGTATAGCCATCCGGCGCAGCATTGACCACCACGCCGGTACCAACTAGGCCGCCAGCGCCTGGACGATTTTCAATAATCACTGGGTGCTTCCACAATTCAGCCAAACTTTTTGAAACCAATCTGCCGGCAATATCTGCTCCCGATCCAGGCGTTAAAGGCACAACCATCTTGACGGTCTTGGATGGGTATTTATCGACCGCTGGCTGCGCTTGAATACTGATGCCAGCGCCAAATAAGGCTAAACCTACAAGCCCTGCTTGCCATTTTTTTTGTATTTTTCTGAATTGCGTCACAGTACGTCTCCTTTTATTTTTGTTATGTTGCTATGAAATACTAAGCTGATTTATTAAACGGAATCCAAAAATTGCTTCAAAGCCGAATTGAATTGGGCCGGCTTTTCAATGTTGGCTAAATGGGCTGCATCGTCAATGATATGCATGCTGGAATGCTGAATTAAGCGATGCAACACCGTTGCTTGAGCAACCGTGCACGCGGGATCCTGTCTACCCAATAAGACTAAGGTTGGAGCCGTAATCTTAAGCAGCATTGTTGACTGCGCCATATCCCGAACTGCGCTGGCACAGGCAATGTATCCATCCACCGGTGTTTTCAAAATCATCGCACGAACCCGCTCAATTTTTGCTGGATCGCTAGCAACAAATCCATCCAAAAACCAGCGTTTGATAGTGCCATCGACTAGACCGCCTAAACCTTGCTGCCGTGCAATCGCAAAACGCTCCTCCCACAGCGAGCGCGGCGGCATTTCGCTAGCGGTGTCACACAAACTCAATGAGATCACCCGATCAGGAAAATGAGCACCAACAAATTGGCAAATCATTCCGCCCATCGATAAACCAACCAGATGGGCCTTGCTAATCTGTAACGCATCCATGAGACCCACTAGATCGTTCGCCAATAGTTCGATGCTGTAGGGGCCAGGAGTTACTTCAGATTGACCGTGCCCACGGGTGTCATAGCGCACCACGCGGTAATGTGAGGTCAATGCAACAATCGTGTCATCCCACATTTCTAGACTAGACATCAAGCTATTACTCATAACTACGACGGGCGCAGTCTCAGGACCGTCGATTTGATAAGCCATCGTGATGCCATTAGCGAGAATCGTTTTCTTCATAACATCCTTACAGTAAGCGGATTGATCTAAAAATAAATTGCAATGCATCGTTTGTTTGCATTAAGTTACTAATTCTACTCAGAAGACGCCTACTTCACCTACACTAGTGCCATGATTGCTGGTTTAGTTCAAATCCTTTTTTTTCAGGGCTTAGGCGAGCTGATATCCAAGTTTGTCTTTACTAGCCTGCCAGGGCCTGTGATTGGGCTGGTCTTGCTGTTAGCGTGGCTGATGCTGCGCGGCAAACTCGATCCATCCTTAGCTTTGGTGGCCGATGGCTTTAGTCAATACTTGGGTCTGCTATTTGTTCCTGCTGCGGTTGGGGTTGTGCTATTTTTGCCACAACTCAAAGAACATGCCGGGGCACTCATCACTGCATTGGTAGCGAGCGTTATCCTCACCATTGCTACGAGCGCCTTGATCCTCAGGCTAATGCACCGCGAGCCTAAAAACGATGCGTGACTCTGCTTCGATTGTGGAGATCTGGGTCTACCTCTCTGGCAGCCCCTTAATTGCCCTATTTATTACTTTGGCTGCCTATCAAATCGGTTTATGGCTCTATCAGCGCAGCGCCCAAAACCCAATCGCCAACCCGGTAGCCATCGCAGTGGTTTTGGTTTCCGTTGCAATCGAGTTACTGCAAATGCCGTATCGGACTTATTTTGAGGGCGCGCAATTTGTTCACTTTCTACTTGGCTCAGCGACGGTCTCTTTGGCCATTCCGATTTACCGCGGCATTCAGCATTTGCAAAGCCGCGCACTGCCGCTGATTATTTCCTTGGTCTGCGGTGGCCTCGTTTCCATTTTGAGTGCAGTCGGCATTGCAACGGCATTAGGGGCTGATCAAACCCTGGTTGGCGGACTGTATTCGAAATCGGTTACAGCGCCCATTGCCATGGGTATCGCCGAACAAATTGGTATCTCGCCCACGCTGACTGCCGTGTTTGCGGTAGTGACCGGTATTCTGGGTGCAATCTTGGCGCGCTTCATCTTGGATGCGCTGGGGATGAAGCTGTGGTGGCAGCGGGGTTTTGCCATTGGGGTTGCATCCCATGGCATTGGCGCCTCACGTGCTTTTAGCGTAAGTCCTGAAGCGGGCGCTTATGCCAGTCTAGCGATGGGTATGCACGGCATCTTGGGCGCCATTGCGATACCGTGGATTTTTCACCTCATCAATCGCTAAGCCGAATTACCTCATCCCAAATGCATTTTTAAAAATGCCTGGGTACGCTGCCATGCTTCCTTGGTAGCGGCTGCGTTGTATTGCAATGGTGGCAAATGCCGCGCATCCGCTTCCGGATTAGTAAAGGCATGCTTTGCGTCATAACGATAGAAGGTATACGGCGTGTTTGCCGCTTTGAAATTAACTTCCAGTTGATCAACGCCGGCGATGGGGAAAAATTCATCATGCAAGGCCCAATGGCCCTGAAGCGGCTTCTGAATTTTGCTGGCATCAACGTATTCGAGCGGAGGATAGCCATACCAAACCACGCTTGCGTCCAACTCCGGTACGTGGACTGCAGATAACAGCGTCAATGCCCCGCCCATGCAAAAGCCCGTGACGGCAACCTTGGGGCTGCCGGTTTTCTTAAGGTGCTGCACCGCCCCTCGAATATCCTGCGAAGCAACGTCGCCGAAGTTCAGGTCACCCATCAAGTGCTCTGCCTCTTTAGCCTCTAAGGCCAGCTTGCCTCGATACAAATCCGGCACTAGAGCGCGGTATCCGGCTGCAGCCAATTGATCGGCTACGGCTTTAATCTGATCATCTAAGCCCCACCACTCCTGAATCACGACTACCCCAGGTCTATTTGAGCCCTGCTCTGGCTCAGCAAGATAGGCATTAACGGATTGGCCATCGGGGCGTGTGTACTGAATCTGTGAATGCATACCGGTGTACTCCTTAGCTAAGTGGGAATAGAATGAAAACGTACACAATAAATTACCACAATCAGGCACAACCGCCATGCTTGCCTCTCCCGATCAAAGCGTTTTACTCATCATCGACATGCAGTCCAAGCTCATACCAGCAATTGAGGACCATGCGCACGTACTCAGTCAATGCATTCGGCTGGCGAAAATTGCCCAGCAGCTTGGCATACCCATCATTGGGACCGAAGAAAACCCAGCCGGCCTCGGGGAAAACCACCCTGAATTAAAGGCCCTTTGCCAGAAGACCGTGACTAAATTTCACTTTGATGGCTGCGGCGATGGGCTCATCAGCCATATCCCTACCGATCGTAAGCAATTGGTATTGGTTGGCTGCGAGGCGCACGTTTGCCTCATGCAAACTGCGCTTGGGCTCCTTGAACACGGTTTTACAGTTTCGATTGCGGTGGATGCTATCGGCTCACGTCAATCGCTTGATAAGACTATAGCCACAATGCGCCTAAAAGAATCCGGCGCCACACTCAAGACCGTTGAAATGCTCGCATTTGAATGGCTCAAAACCTGCAAGCACCCTGGCTTTAAAAATACTCTGGCCTTAATAAAGTAGGCAAAGATCCTTAGCCAAGCAAAAGACGCATTGAATTTGATTCAAATCAAATCAGCAAGCGCTTTTTTGATCAAAAATGCTGAATCGAGTTAGTACTTTTTACAATAAGAACCTGTCACCCTCCTAAAGGACAAAACATGAAAATATTGTTACCCGTAGACGGCTCCAAATCCGCTATGAATGCCTGCAAGTACGTCGCTAAGCTATCGGCTGACCTTAAAAGCAAGTGCAGCGTCACCTTGATCAATGTGCATGATGATGTCGGCCTTAACCACGTAAAGCAATTTGTTGCTAAGAGCGTAGTTGATGATTACCTGCGTGAAATCAGCGAGAAAGAACTCAAGCCAGCACAAAAAGTATTGGATGCAGCTGGCGTCAAATACACGATGGTGATTAAGCGCGGCAATATTTCTGAAGAAATTATTGCTTTAGCCACCAAAGAGAAGATGGACATGATTGTGATGGGATCAAAAGGCCGCAGTGGCTTTATCGATATGATCATGGGCTCGATTGCTCAAAAGATTGTTTCTGGCGCAAAACAACCTGTCGTTTTAGTGAAGTAACTCCCCTAAATGCCCTTGATGGGCGTAAAAAAGCCTCGCAGATTTCTGGCGAGGCTTTTTTATTCGGGTAGAGAAAAAACTATTTACGTTGCGCCGTAGTTCTTGGCGATAAAAAATACTTTATCCACATCAGTTTTCCAGACGACTCCATCACCAATTTGCCCAGTTTGACAAACTTCGACAATGCGATCCATCAAGCGATCAGCCACGTCATCGCTACACACAATCTCAATCCGCACTTTTGCTGAGTAATCGGTTAACTCTTCTTTTATCGATGATTTACCGGTGCTGCCTGGCGCGCTGCAACCCTCTACACGGGTGACCGTCATCCCTGGAAAGCCGGGGGTTTCCATCAAGGCACTGCGCAAGGCAGGCAATCGCCCAGGACGAAAGACGGCTTTAATTTCGATCATGCTTCAATCTCTTTTTCTTCAAATGAACGGTACAAAACCGGCAACACCAATAATGTTAAGGCAGTAGAGGTAATTAAACCCGAAATTACTACCACTGCCAAGGGCCGAGTCACCTCCGAGCCCGGGCCGCCCGAGAATAGCATCGGCACCAAAGCCAGCATCGCTACTGACGCTGTCATCATGACTGGCCGAAAGCGATGCTCACAGCCTTCCACCAATGCATCCTGCATCGAATAGCCCTCTTCCCGCAACTGCTTAATGAAGGAAATCAGCACCACACCATTTAACACTGCAATACCCCACAGATTGATAAAACCAACCGCTGCTGGTACCGATAAGTACTCACCACTAATAAGCAAGCCAAAAATACCGCCAATCGACGCAAAAGGCAGAACCAAAATAATCAACCCAGCCAAGCGGATCGAGTTAAACAACATGAAGAGCAGAAAGAAAATCGCCGCAATCGTAATTGGGATGATGACCATCAGACGCGCCATCGCGCGCTCCATGTTTTCAAACTGACCACCCCATTGCAAGCTATACCCCTCAGGTAGCGATACTTTCTTCGCGATTTGCTCTTGGGCCTCTTGCACAAAGCCGCCGAGATCGCGCCCTTCGACGTTCACACCAATCACTAGGCGACGTTTACCGCTCTCGCGGGATATCTGGGCGGGACCGTCAATTAAGCTAATTTCAGCTAAATCACGAAGCAATACTTGAGCGCCATTGGGCGAATGCAAAATAATTCCAGAAATCGCCTCGACATTGTCGCGGTAGGGTGCGGGGTAGCGCAGCATCAAGGGGAAGCGGCGCTCACCCTCATACACAATCGAGGCTTGTTTGCCACCAATTGCAGTTTCAATCACCTCATTCACATCCGAAACATTGATACCGTAGCGCGCAATCGCATCCCGATCGATCTTAATATTGAGGTAGTTCTGACCGGATGCTTTCTCAATTCGCAAGTCGGTACTGCCCTTCATATTACTCAGCACTTGACTGATTTGATCGCCCAGTTTTTTTAGCTCAGTAAGGTCTTCACCAAAAATCTTGATAGCAACCTGCGAGCGCACCCCCGAGACCATCTCATCTACCCGCGCAGCAATGGGCTGGGAAATCGATAACTCAACACCAGGCAGGGTTTTCAGCTTCTCGCGAATTTGGTTTGCAATCTCTTCCTGAGTTAAGTCGCGATCGCCCAATGGCTTTAAGGTCACAATTGGATCCGACTCAAAGGGTTGGCCTGGGTCAGCAGGTGACTCGCCGCGCCCTAAGCGCGATACCACCCGCTCAACACCTGGCACCGTCATGATGCGCTTCATCGCCTCAAATTCGAGCTTAATCGACTCATCCAAGGAAATATTAGGCGACTTGGCGATTAAAGGCGTAATCGAGCCCTCTTGCATTACCGGAATAAACGATTTACCCAGCATCATAAATGCCACAAAACTCGTCAGCAGCAAAATAATGGCGCGCTTTACCACTAACTTCGGGTTATCTAAACACCAATGCAACCACTTGGTATAGGGGGTTCTGAGTGTTCTAACAATACGAGTATCTTCCTCACCGCCGCCTTTCAAAATATAGGAGCACAAGACCGGCGAAAGCGTAAAAGACAGAACTAAAGAGATTGCCAAAGCAATAGCGATCGTTATGGCCATCGGGGCAAACATCTTGCCTTCCATCCCCTCTAGCGAGAGTAATGGCATGAATACCAAAATGATGATGCCAACGCCGAACAGCACGGGCTTACCGACTTCCGTCGCTGCTTCTAAGATAATCCGGTTTTTTGATTCGCCTGACTTGAGGCGCGCGCCCAATTTTGCAAAGGTATTTTCAACTACCACGACCGAGCCATCCACCATAATCCCGACCGCAATGGCAAGCCCCCCAAGCGACATCAAGTTCGCTGATATGCCATACCGATTCATGGCCAAGAAAGTCAGTAGTGGCGTCAGAATCAAGGTTGCCACGACAATGATTGAAGAGCGCACATCCCCTAAAAACAAGAAGAGCAAGACGATCACCAAGATGATCCCCTCAATCAGTACTTTGGCGACGTTGAACATCGCTGCATCAATCAGATCGGTACGATCGTAAAACGGAATGATCTGTAAACCATCGGGTAATAGTTTTGCTTCGTTAATTTCGCGAACCTTTAACTTAATGCGACTCACTACCTCACGCGCATTGCCTCCGCGAATCATTTGAATAATGCCAGCAACACTTTCGGTCGTTCCATTGAGAATGGCAGCGCCTTGCCTAACTTCACTGCCGATGGTTACATCCGCTACGTTACGAACATACACTGGCGTACCCTTGACCTCTTTCAGGATGATCTTCCCAATGTCTTCGGGCTTGGCAATTAAGCCCACACCCCGTATGAGGTAGCGCTCTGAATAGGTGGGTAACTGTCCACCGCCAGAATTGGCATTGTTGCGTGCCAAGGCTTCATATACATCCTGTAAGCTGATCTGGTAATGGCGCAGGCGCTCTGGATTAACCAAGACCTGATATTCCTTGGCATATCCACCCTGGGTATTAATTTCAGCCACCCCAGGAACGGAACGTAACATCGGACGCACTATCCAGTCTTGAATCGTTCTGCGCTCAGCTAATTCATCGGCACCAATCTCTTTATTGCCATCCGTTGGATGATTGATGGTGTATTGATAGACTTCACCCAGGCCGGTTGAGAGCGGCGCTAAAACGGGCACAACACCAATTGGCATGCGCGAGGCAGCCTCAATCAAACGCTCTAAAACCAATTGCCTTGCAAAATAAACATCCGTTTTTTCTGTAAATACGAGTGTCACAATCGAGATGCCATTGCGATTAAGGGATCGCATCTCCACTAAACCCGGTAAGCCGGTCATGCTGAGCTCAATCGGAATGGTGACAAAACGCTCAACCTCTTCGGGCGATCGACCTGGGGCTTCGCTGGCAATCTGTACTTGAACGTTGGTCACATCAGGGAAGGCATCGACGGATAAACGCTTAGTTGCAATCAAACCGGCGATGAGCAGCACCACTGAAATGATCAGGATCAAGAGACGCTGCTGTAGCGCAAGGCGGACTACTTTTTCAATCATGGCGTGGGTTTATTGACTTAAATAAAAGTGGCAGGGAAATTGGGGGACATTAACCACCGGAAAGCTGCTTCTTGCGCTCGGTATTGAGGTGATAAGCGCCTTGAATCACAATCTCAGCACCTTCTTTAAGTCCAGACTGTACCGGCCTAAAGCCCTTCCCTTCTGGACCTAATTTGACTTGAACCATGCGATAGCGCTCATCGTCTTCCCGAACATAGACGTAATCATGGTTGTCTTCGCGAACAATCGCTTCAAGTGGCACGAGTAATCGTTCGCGAGGCTGACTATCAATCAGCATGGTCGCCAACATGCCGGGCTTGACTTGGCCACTCTGATTGGGGACATCCATGCGGACTAAAACGGTGCGGGTTGTTGGATTAACAATTGAGTCCACATGCGAAATAACGCCCTCGATTGTTTGATTACGCAATGCAGGAACAATGATGGATGATTTTTGGCCCTTGCGAATTAAGTAAGCAGCACTCTCAGGCACTTCAGCAATCGCCCACAAGGCATCCAGGTCTGCGACTGTAAATAATGCCTCAGCAGGCTGCACCACTTGGCCTTTGGTTATTTTGCGCTCGACAATTTCCCCATCGATGGTGGCCAGCACGTTATTCACGGATTTAATCACGCTGGTTTTGGCTAATTGATCAATGCTCGCTTGATCCATACCCTGAACTCGCAACTGATCATTGGCTGCGCCAAATTGGGCCTTTGCACTCGTCGCCTCGGCTTCCCGGCGCTGCAACTCGGCGAGCGCGATGACATCCTCTTTATACAAAATACGTGCCCGATTGGCCGCCTGCTCAGCAAGCTGACTGCCGCTTCTGGCCTGCAAATACGCTAGCTGGGATTGGGTTAACTCAGTCGATGTAATTTTGGCAAGCAAATCACCTTGCTTCACCATTTGACCTGGGAAACCTAAAATTTCCGAGACCCGTCCGGTGACGTTGGCGCCAATGCGCGCCAAAAAAGATTCATTAAAGTCAATGCGTCCAGAAACTCGCACTTCTTCAGTAAATTGACCAAGCTCTGCTTTGCCGTCTTTAATCATGCCGCGCAGATCATCGTTCACATAAACAATATTGGGATCCTGAACTGACTTAACGGCTGGCTTAGGATCGAATACATCAAAATAATTGAGTGTTGAGAAGACAATAATCAACCACGGCAAAACAAAAAGGCCTTTTTTAAACCAACGGGGTGCTTGCAAATAAGTGTCGGTCAAGGCCGGCACACGGGCTGCCATCCAATCAAATGCCTGGCTATACAGCTGCTTTTGTGTCGCCATTGTGCTGTCGTATGCTTCTGCAACATATTTTAAAAGGCGATTTTTTAAGGCGATCAACTGATCTCTGATCTGCTTGAGAAGAATCAGTAACTGGGGATTCATTTTTTATCACCTTCGAGTTTGGCAACCCACTCTGGGCTGGCACGTAAACGCTGTATCTCCGTAATAATCGATGCCAGATCAAAACGGGCTTTAATTAAGTCATTGCGGGCAGCGCGAAAGGTGCGCTGCGCATCGAGGTACTCGAGCATGCCGCGCTCACCAAAACGGTATGAAATTTCTGCAATGCGGCGAGCACTGCCAGCCAATTGCACTACCTCTTGATCCAAAATTTGCGTCTGATAGCTCGCAATCATATAAAGCTTGTAGGCCGACTGCATTTGTTGCTCTAAGCTCTGGGTTTGGGCATTCAAGTCATTTCTGGCTTTGGATGCATTTGCCTCCGCCTCGGCAATTTGTCCGCCCCTAAAGTCCCATATGGGAATAGTCACTACCAACCCATACATTCGATCAGTGAAATTAGGATCGTTTAATTGCTGCGCCTTGACGGCTAAGTTAGGTAAGCGCGAGTTTTTTTCAAAGCTGAGCCGAGATTGGGTTGACTCCACTTGCGCTTTCGCTTTTTGCAGTTCAGGGCTTTGATTACGCACCTCGTTCAGCAGGGTTTCGAGGGACGGTAACTCATTTGCTTTTGGGCTTTGCGCTGCTAATGCAAAATCGGCTATAAGCTGATGCCCCACCGTTTGACGCAATAGTCCGCGTGCTTGCTCGATGCGGAGCTTGCTGGATTCTGCATTCATTTGCGCATTCAAAAATTCCGTCTGCGCCCTGATCAACTCAAAGCGTGCGGTCTCACCCACGTCATAGCGCAGCTGCATGCGATCCCGAATTTGCTTAGTTAAATCCAAGTCTTCATTGGCTGCACGCGCCTCTGCTTCCCTGCGGAGCAACTCGTAATACCGCATTTGCACATTCGCGATTGCCTCTACCTCAAACGCAACCCGCGTGGCTTGTGCCCCGCGCGCATTGGCCTCTGCCGCATCAACCCGTGGGAAACGGGTGTAAGGCATATCCAATGGTTGAGTCACCGACCAAGACGAGACATTGCCGGTCGTCAATGGTCCAGTAGCGGAGCGTTGCTGTCCGGTGTTGTATTCAAATTGGGGGTTTGGTACTGCTTTAGCAGCGCGCAATTGCCCGCTAGATGCTGCAGCTTGATCGCGCGCTGCCAATACGCGCGGATTGGATTCCAATGCCAGCTGAATTAATTGCTCTAAGCTATAGATGGTGCCAGGAGCAGCTGGCATTGACTGTTGGCTTGGCGGCGGCAGATCCGACTTTGATTGGGCTAATGCAGTTGGCATAGCAAGCGTGACAGCTGCTGCCAAGGGCATGCAAGCCGCCAATCTACCAATTCGGAAAAATCGAATACGCATCCTGTACCTGAGAAATAAAAAAACATGAACCATTCATAAAAACCAATGGTCTTGCCTTGGACTATGTCCACCCCGATACCGGCTTAGATCCTTACAAAGTAAAGTCCAAACGTAATGACGGTAAACGGGACTCATTGCTGAGCTAGCTACTCCCCAGTGCTTCGTTGTAAGAATTAAAACATAAAGTGAGGGAAATTGCGGCTTTGCACAAAAAACCGCAATACCCATAAAAACTCTAGGATTAACTTCGCTCCCAATTGCATTTTGACGAATGGCAAATTACTGGGCATTTGCCATTCGCTTTATTCAGATGGATTAATACTGTGCGCTTATGCCGACTCAATAATGGCATTGAAAGTTTTACTGGGACGCATCACGGTTTCACACTTCGCAGGCTCAGCAAAATAATAGCCGCCAATATCAACTGGCTTGCCTTGAACCGCATTGAGCTCACCCACGATGGTTTTTTCTTGTGCTTGCAAGGCTTTGGCGATGGGCGCAAAGTGTGCCTGCAACGCCTTATCTTCGGTTTGCTGGGCTAATGCCTGGGCCCAATACATCGACAAGTAAAACTGACTGCCACGGTTATCGAGCTCGCCCGTTTTGGTGGATGGCGACTTGCGATTTTCGAGTAGTGCGCCGGTTGCCTCATCCAAGGTGCGCGCCAAAATTTTGGCTTTTTGATTGCCGGTTTTGTCACCAATATCTTCCAGGGATACGGCCAGTGCCATAAACTCGCCCAAGGAATCCCAGCGCAAATGATTTTCTTCGACTAATTGTTTGACGTGCTTTGGAGCCGAGCCACCTGCGCCCGTCTCAAACAGTCCACCGCCGGCCATTAAAGGCACAATCGATAACATCTTAGCGCTAGTGCCCAATTCCAAAATGGGGAATAAGTCGGTGAGGTAGTCACGCAAGATATTGCCCGTCACGGAAATCGTATCCTTGCCGCGAATCACGCGCTCGAGGGTGTAGCGCATCGCTCGTGTTTGCGACATGATCTGAATATCAAGTCCACTTAAGTCATAGTCCTTCAAGTAGGTCTTTACTTTTTTAATTAACTCGGCCTCATGCGGGCGATACTCATCCAGCCAAAACACAGCCGGGGTATTTGATAAGCGAGCACGATTCACAGCCAACTTAACCCAATCCCGAATCGGCGCATCCTTCACTTGGCACATGCGCCAAATGTCTCCCTCTTCTACATGCTGCTCAAGCAAAACGGTGCCATCATCGGCTACGACGCGGGCTGTACCAGCTTCGGTAATTTCAAAGGTCTTGTCGTGTGAGCCGTACTCTTCGGCCTGCTGCGCCATTAAGCCAACGTTGGGTACTGTGCCCATGGTCTTAGGATCAAAGTTGCCGTGGGTTTTGCAGAAATTAATAATTTCTTGGTAGATCCGCGCAAAGGTACTTTCGGGAATAACCGCTTTGGTGTCTTGCGGCCGCCCATCTGCTCCCCACATCTTGCCGCCAATGCGAATCATGGCTGGCATGGATGCATCCACAATCACATCGCTTGGCGAATGCAGATTTGAAATACCCTTGGCTGAATCCACCATCGCCAAAGCAGGACGATGCTCATGGCAAGCATGCAAATCCCTGACTATCTCTTGTTGCTTGGAGTCAGGTAAAGAGGCGATCTTGTCATACACGCTGCTAAGGCCGTTGTTGGCATTCACACCAAGCTCTGCGAAGAGTTTTTCGTGCTTTGCAAAGGCGTCTTTATAAAAGATTTTGACTGCGTGGCCAAAGACAATCGGATGTGAAATCTTCATCATGGTTGCCTTCACGTGCAACGAAAACATGAGCCCGGTCTTATACGCATCTTCCATCTCGGCTTCGTAAAAAGCACACAGGGCTTTTTTACTCATGTACATGCTGTCAATCACTTCGCCTTCTTGCAGGCTGATTTTTGGCTTCAAGACAATGGTTTTTCCGCCCTTTGTGACCAAATCCATCTTCACATCGCAGGCCTTAGACATCGTCATGGATTTTTCGTTGGAATAAAAATCACCGCCATGCATATGCGACACATGGGTACGCGAAGCCTGGCTCCAGACACCCATGGAGTGGGGATTGTTACGTGCATAGCGCTTGACTGCAGCTGGCGCGCGGCGATCGGAATTACCCTCTCGTAATACGGGGTTCACGGCACTGCCCAAGCATTTGGAATACCGCGCCCTTATTGCTTTCTCATCATCATTCTTGGGATCATCCGGAAAATCAGGTATGGCGTAGCCCTTGCTTTGCAACTCTTTAATGGCGTCTTGGAGTTGCGGTACGGACGCACTAATGTTGGGTAATTTAATGATGTTGGTATCCGGCTGCAGCGTCATCTTTCCCAGCTCGGCTAAATTGTTGGGTACGCGCTGCGCCTCACTCAGGCATTCTGGAAACTCCGCCAGGATTCGGGCTGCCACAGAGATGTCACTTTTAACAATATCAATACCAGCTGATTTTGCAAACGCACTAATGACCGGCAAAAATGCACAGGTCGCAAGCGCAGGGGCTTCGTCTGTGAAGGTATAAATGATCTTTGAATTTCCTGAGGCCATAACAAATCCTTAAATTGGAGGGAGCACGGTATTGCGGATTTACACCCGCTCTCATGCCGCCATCGATTAATGCTGCAAGTGCGCAAAGTGAGCCGGCATGCTAATTTGCTATTTTAATTCATCGATCCAGTATGCTTTCGCTCTGTTTTATATACTGGAACTCCATATTGCTAAGTGAACTGCAATACCGCTGAATATGCACTAATTTGGTGCATATTGCTAATCTTTTTTAAATAAGGCCCTCGTCGATGAATGCCCCTCTCAAACTCGGTTTATTGATCCTTGCTGGCGGCCTGGCTGTGGCATTCTTAATGCCGAAATCCGGCGGCGATTCGAAGCCGCCCTCTACCACCCCATCTTCTATAAAGGCAAATACCGTGAGCGAATTTCAAAAAATTGACACCGTTGTAGGCAACGGCGCAGAAGCAACGGCCGGGTCCGATGTATCGGTTCACTACACCGGCTGGCTACATGACCCCGCTGCCGCTGACCTTAAGGGCAAGAAATTTGATAGCTCGGTCGATCGTGGCCAAGCATTTGAATTTCCTTTGGGCGGCGGTCGTGTGATTAAAGGCTGGGATGAAGGTGTTGCCGGCATGAAAATCGGCGGCAAACGTACCTTAATCATTCCTGCGGAGATGGGCTATGGTGCGCGCGGCGCTGGCGGCGTTATTCCACCCAACGCAACATTGGTATTTGACGTGGAGTTACTTGGCGTTAACTAAAGTACTGAGCCTACTCAATACGAAAAAGCCTTCTTAGATGAGAAGGCTTTTTTAGTTTTCAGGGGTCGGAAAGCGAGTACCGCAATGCCTGCAGTATTGATTCATTGTTTCGTGGCCATCGGTATAACAGGCATCGCAGGTTTTTTTGGCGACAAATTCTTGGTTACGGCGGTGCGCAAATTCCGCAGTCACAATCCCCGTTGGCACAGCCAATGTGCCCCAGCCCATCAGCATCATGGCAGATGAAATCAGCTTACCCAAATCGGTGTGCGGAGTAATGTCACCAAAGCCGACGGTTGTCATCGTTGTGATTGCCCAATACACCGCAATCGGAATGCTCGTAAAGCCATTGCTTGGCCCTTCTACTACGTACATGATGGAACCCATCACGGTTACTACCATTAAGACCACCGATAAAAACACCAAGATCTTGCGCCTGCTGGCCGATAAGGCTTCAGCCAGATGCTGATACTCCGACATGTATGCAGTTAACTTGAAGATACGGAACATGCGGATTAAACGCAGCACACGAACATCAATCAAGGCATGCAACTCCGGAAAAATAAGGGCAAGATAGGTTGGCACCACCGCCAGAAAATCAATCACCCCATAAAAACTCGTTACGTAACGCCAGCGGTACTTCGCGCAATACAAGCGCGCAAGGTATTCAATGCTGAACAGTATCGTGAACATCCATTCCAGTGTGACTAATTCGCTATGGAATTGTTTTGAAATCGCTGCCACGCTATCAAGAACGACGACCGATACGGAGAGCAAGATGGCGTAAATTAATACACGATCAAACAATAAACCCATCTTGGTATCGGATTCAAAAATAATCACATACATGCGCTCCTTGAGTGAATGCGCAGTAGGGTGTTTTGGATCGGCAGAGTGGGCTGTCATGGGCTTAACAATACTAAATCAGTTGCGTGTCTGTGTTTTACGAATCCGTCCAAATACCCCAATTGCTATTGGGTGGCGACGGCTGGTTCCAGCGCAGGGGGTATTTGCATTGCCCCACTCCCAAGCGACTCCACACATAGGCCACTATAAAAATGGTCAGCACCCCCAGCATGACCACTGCACCTAAATGCATGAGCCCAGCTTGCGCCTGAATCATGATGAGTGGATTGGCGCCTGCTGGTGGGTGAACGGTTTTGGTCAGTAACATCAACACAATAGTGACAACCACCGCAAGCGCCATCACCCACAGGGCATCTCCGGCAAGCTGGTATGCGGCAATGCCAACTGCAGCCGCAATAAAGTGGCCACCAAACAATGCTCGAGGTTGTGCCGGTGGCAAGGTTGTTAAGCCAAACAAAAATAAAGTGGAGCCGCCTAAGGACGCAAGAAGCAGTGGTGTAGTAGCGTTACCCGTGACCCATAAGGCAGATGTAATGGCAATAGCGGATCCGAATGCAACCCATGCCAAGCGTAGAAAAATAGCTCTCATGCCACTACGATACAAGCAAATCCGGTAGTACTACGATAAAACTAGGGTGAATTGTGCTTACTTGGATAGCGGGCCTTTGCAAGACGTAGTAGAGGTGGTCCAAAAAACCCCGAAATGCCATGTCGGTGCTTGGCAAAGAAACGGTAGCTGGGCCCTAGAATCGGCATCATCCAGCGGCGCGAAAAAATCCACGCCATCAGCGGTAAATTCGCGCGGCGGTATGCCTCACCAAACACGGCCACTCCGTTAATGGGTGGCTCGCCGTCGATCTGACCATACATGCTGGCCAAGGCCTCTTCGCACGACACCCCTACTGTTTGCGGATCGTATTGCGCTGAATTGATGTCAACAAAATGGAGTAGGCCTGCTTGATTGCGGCTTTGCAAAAAAAGGATTTCTGCTTGGCATAAGGGGCAAGCGCCGTCGTAAAAAAGGGTAAAGGGTTTCATCGTCCGTGCGACTGCTTATATTGGGTCGGGCAGTAGGCACGATCAATATCGGGACTACGCAATGCGCTGTGTTTGCTTGCGCGACCCGTCACGCGAGCACGCCATAAGCGAAAAGAACCCAACTTCAAATTGGCTCGCATGAGGCGAATGACTGCAGGTTCTGATAACCCATAGCTACCCAAAATGGCTTCAAAGGGTGTACGGTCCTCCCAGGCCATTTCGATGATGCGCGACACGTCTGCCGCGCTGAGCTCTGCTGGGGTTGCAATAGGATGATCCGGTAATGGCATACCAAGCAAGTGTAGAGCTTATTCACTAGAATGGTGTGACACCCACTTCATTCAATCTGCCATGCATTTCCCTATCCTCCGTATCGTTCGCCTTGGTTTGCTAGCCTCGCTGCTGGGCGGCCTCGCGGCTTGCGATAAAAACGATTACACCACCTGGAGCTGCACTCCAGGGGCAGATGGAGCAAAAGTAAGCATGGTGCTGAGTCGCTCGCTGATGACCTTGGATCCACCGCAGGTGTTGGCAGTCAATCCGCCTAATAAAAACGAATCGGATTTGCGCTTTTGCGGCAGTTTAGGCCACGACAGTTTTTTTGATGTGCGTTGCCCGGCCGATACGCAAGCAGCAGTAGTTCGGTTTACACCTGGATCGGGGGCCCTTCGTCTTGGGACGCAAACGATGCAGTGCACCGTCCTTTGATCGGCTTCTTAATACCCCATGCCAACTAAAAATCCACTCAGCCCAAAAAAATTATTGCTGACGAAGTGGACTGCGGTCCAGCCCATCAAAAAACAAAAGCATTTTTTGGTGAGCAAGGTGATTCTTCCTGAATTGCCACACGAGGCCATCAAGCTCGTAGAAATTGAAGCCGTCTTTAGCAAAGAAGTGCGGCAAATTGATTGGCGTGAATTGACAGACGCCGCCATCTGGAAACAGGGCTGGGTTTAAATGATGCCATCACTACCCGAGGGCTATCGCGCCCTCATCATCGGCTCATCGGGAACGATTGGCTCTGCTTTTTTAGAGCTGCTTCAGGTTGATCCCCGCTGCGGCGAAGCGATTGGCATACATCGCCACACCAATCCAGCCATTGACTACGCAGATGAATCATCGATTGCAATGGCTGCAGAAGCCTTGGCGACCAGCAGCCCGTTTCACCTCATCATCAATGCGATTGGCGTCTTGCATACCGATGCCTGGAGCCCTGAAAAAAAGGGGGCTGATTTGTGTTTCGGCCAACTAGAAGCCATCTTCAAGATCAATGCGTTTGGCCCCGCAGTAACACTAGCCAAGTTCACTCCCCTGCTTGCTAAAGAGAATGCCATCATGGCCGTAATCTCTGCCAAAGTAGGTAGCATTGAAGACAATCGCTTGGGCGGTTGGTATAGCTACCGCGCATCCAAAGCGGCACTCAACATGCTACTCAAAACGACTGCAATTGAATTGCGACGCACGCAGCCCAATACCAAATTAATTGTGCTCCATCCTGGTACCGTCAATTCACGACTCTCCAGGCCATTCAAAGGAGAGCAAATCGGTCGGCCAGCGCTCGATGCGGTGCGCGATATGCTGGCGGTGCTCAATCAATTGCCGCTATCTGAATCCGGCAGCTTTTACAGTTACTCCGGGGAAAAATTGCCATGGTAATGCGAGCACGATTCCAATTTTGCCAACGCGCGATGGCGATGCTCGTCATCACGCTTTGCCTCAGCACTGCAGCACTTGCTAACTTGGCCAGTCCGATGACGGACGGTCAGCACATTCTATTCATGCGCCATGCTGATGCTCCCGGCTTTAGTGATCCTACAGGCTACCGCCTCGATCAATGCAGTACACAGCGTAATTTGGGCGAGTTTGGAAAGAAACAGGCTGAACGCACCGGGCAGTGGCTGAGCCAACAAGGCATTGAAAGCGCCAAAGTTTTTAGTAGTCCCTGGTGCCGCTGCGTTGACACGGCCACCTTGTTAAACAAAGGGTCGGTAGTAATCGATAAATCGCTGGGTTCTTTTTTTGAAAGCATGGGTCAATCAAACCAGCAAACCGAAGGATTGCGTCAGCTGGTTCTAAAGAGCCTCAAGCAATTTCCAAAGACGCCCATCATTATGGTCAGTCACCACGTCAACATTGAGGCGTTCACTGGAGTGGTGCTGGGCTCTGGCGATATGGTCCTCGTCAAAATTGGGCCTAATGGAAAGCCGATATCGCATCAGGTGTTTGCGGGCATGCGCTAATCCGCAGAACAAGTCAGTAACGGATTTACCGTCCCATTACCCGGCGAAATTGTTCCAAAAAGAGTTCTTCGCCGTGTTGCACACCCGCATGCCAATCACTGCCAGCGGAGGCATCGGCATCGTCCGTAATGTATTTGAATGAGCGCCATGGAATAGCAGCATCGTGCGCTACTGCTGCAATGGCAAAGAGTTCCATGTCCACCACATCAATTGCCTGTGCAATTAGCCATGGATCAGACTCCGTGACAAAACTATCGCCAGAACCACACACGTACTTTCCGCCAGCGGATGCATATGCATTTGGACGCGTGGAAAATGGCACCTCTCCCCGCGGAGCCAAGGGCTCTGCAAAAACATCCCGCTGCACTACCTTACCAATGTCCAGTAAGCCACTCACGGCCGGGTTAATTCGCCCTACAGTACCAAAGTTAATGATCTCCCGCGGACTATAGGTTTGGATTGCTTTAAATGTTGCAATTGCCGCGTTTACTTTGCCAATTCCGGTATAAACCACTGCCGTTTCCGGTGGCAGTCGCTTTGGATCGAGCTCATTCTCGAGTGCAGTGATAATGACAAACGGGTGGCGCATCATGAAATTGACCTTGGGTAGTAGCGATAGCAACGCAATTAACAAACAGCACGACTAAACTGATACACATTATGCAAATGCAATTACTCGATTATCTGCCAACCATCGCCGACTTTCCAAAACCAGGCATTCAGTTTCGGGATATTTCTCCACTGCTCAGTGAGCCAGCTGCCTTTGCACAGGCTATTGAGCACATGGCCGCCATTGCACAGCAGTTTGACTACAGCCACATTGTTGGGGTGGAATCACGCGGCTTTGTGTTTGCATCGGCACTGGCCCTGCATACCCAAAAAAGCCTGGTACTGGTTCGCAAACCCAATAAGCTGCCGCTGGCCAGTCACCGAGAGTCCTATGGCTTGGAATACGGATCGGATGCGCTGGAAATCCAAAGCACATCTTTGCCCGCTGGCTCACGCGTGCTGTTAATTGATGATGTATTGGCTACTGGTGGCACGCTCATCGCTGCCGCCAAGCTGATAAACCAAGTAGGCGCATTGGCGATTGCATCAATCTGTTTACTGGAAATTGAATCCTTAGGCGGAAAGGCCAAACTAGGCAGCAATGGCCTCGCATCACACGCCGTACTTAAAACAGCATAGCAGGACGCCAACGCCCGATGGGCAACTCAACCCAGCGATACAAGTATCCCGCCGCGATCCAGCTCAATACCGCAACAAGGGCAATCAAACCCAATCTAATCGCCGGGCTCTCTACATGCAATGCAACTAACGCTGTGTTCGCCAATAGGATGAATGCAAAGTGGATTAAGAAGGCGCAATACGCGCGAGTACTGGCCCACTGCATGGCACTGGCGAGCCATGATTGCGGATGCGAGTAGGGCCTATTGCCTGCATACAGCAATAAAAATGCAATGCCGAGCGCCATGTAATTGCGTAGCCAGACTGAATGCAGTGCAGATACGAGGACAATGAAGGCAATCGCCAGAAGTACTTTCTTGGCGCTCACCCAACCAAGGTTTGCGTTGATTGTATTTGCGCTGCTAGCCCAATAGGCCAGAACGCCTAAGCCATAGGAACCAATAAAGTAGATGAAGCTATTTTCGAAGCTGTCATGGCGATTAAAGTACAAGAGCGATGCCACAATCAAAATGGATAGGACGCCGATACGCACCATTTGCCGCTGAAAAACAGCATAGACCACCGCCAGCGCTGTAAAAAGCTGCCAATCGATTGCCACATACCAAACCCCTGCCGAGATGGATTCATACCCCAACACACCTTGCAACAAAAAGAGATGGGCTAAGACTTGGGCGATGGTTTCAGGCTGACCGATGTACTCATCTGTAGACCACTGGCGCGCCAGTGATGCGCATATGATGGTTATGAGTAAGGCGACAACATAAGGTCCCACCAAACGCAAATAGCGGCCCATCGCCAGTTGCAGTAGAAATTTAGTCCCGAATGCGCCTGCATTTGAATGGCGTATCGTAATGGCCTTTTCGGCCGACTGCGCTGCAAGGTAGCCCGCTACAACTAAAAACACTTGAACGGCATACCGACCATAATCAAACAGAAAGGTAGTCACACCAGGGATCAACTCTTTTGCCGCAGAGGCAATCTCGCCATAGCTAACGCAGTGGTGCAAAACAATAATTTGTGCCGCCAAAACCTTTAATGCATCAATCAAGCAATATTGGGATCGCTTAGGACTCATTCGGTGGTTTTGACTTAGGCTTGCCCGAGAAAGCGGCTAATAGTGGGTTGGCCTTGACTAATTCGTCTGCCAGCTGTTGCTTGGTTTTGGCTTGGGATCCCGATCCGGGACCCTTCACTTTGGACGCATTTTTCATCTTGTGCGCCACGGATAGCCCCAGATTTTTGTACAGGTCTGTTTTTTTCATGGGGGGTTTTCTAGAATCACTTACGAAAGGGGTTAATTGGCAGCCAATAATGGCGCTCCACTTACTTACAAAACGAAAGGTCTTTCGATTGCTTTTAAGTACGTTAAGCCTGCATTTTATGCTGTAGGATGGATCAAGCGACATCAAACGGCGATTTTTGCCTGATGTCCTTTTTTTACTAATCCTCACCGGAGTTTGAGATGGCCACCAGCACTGTTCCTGAAATCAATTTACGCAATTCCGTTATGGAATGCGCCCAGTCCCTAAAAAAGGAAAATGCAGGCAAGTTTTACAACTATGGCATCCGGGATTGTGCTGCATCGATCGCAGCCCTGAAAGCAAAGTGACTTCAGCAAGTCCAAGCCGGCAATATATCCAATAAAAACAATGGTTTGAGTATTTTTTATTGCTTGCAATATATGTTAGCAATTGCTTACTTAATATTGTGACACATTTATTAAGTTAATCAGAAAGACAAATTTGGTTGGTTTTAACTATCGCTCCAATACAAAAATACGATTATTTAGACCCCAAAGATCCGCATAATTTGGTTGTGGTGATCCCTTCAATCGTTGATTGAATTGCATCCCCTCCATTTTGATTTAACTGAAAATAAGGAGCCCTTAAATGAGCAAAACCGTAAAAGGCACAAAGACTGAAGAGTCCTTGAAGGCCGCATTCGCTGGCGAATCCAAAGCCAACCGCCGTTATTTGTATTTCGCAAACATGGCTGACGTTGCTGGTGCAAACGACGTAGCAGCTGTTTTCCGTTCCACCGCTGAAGGTGAAACAGGTCATGCCCATGGTCACATGGAGTATTTGATTGCTGGTGGTAGCGGCGATCCAGAAACTGGCTTGCCAGCTAAGACTGTTGAAGATGCACTCAAGTCCGCTATTGCAGGCGAGACACACGAGTACACCGACATGTACCCAGGCATGGCTAAGACTGCCCGCGACGAAGGCTTTGATGAAATCGCTGACTGGTTTGAGACTTTAGCTAAGGCTGAGCGTAGCCACGCAAACAAGTTCACCAAGACTTTGGAAGCACACTTAGCAAACGTGTAATTGCATTTGCTGTGAGTGAAAAAGGCTGCCTCGGCAGCCTTTTTCTTTTGTATTTATGCGTTTGTGTTTTCTTAACTTCGTTTACATACCCCAATAAATATCCCACAAGATGGCGAAGGTAATGGGGTTTGAAGATATTGGACTACCCTCAAATAAAAATATGGCCATCCGAAGATGGCCATACTGTGACTTGAAACGAACTGCTGACTAGAAATTAACCCTTCTTAGCCCATGCAGAGCACCAGCCCGGGCCAGCCACTTTTTTCGCACCAAACAAGCTGCAACCACCAACAGGGCCAGAGCCTTGATACAGAGCGCAGTTAGAGCAAACTTGACCGGCTGCGTACTTAGGAAATTTTGCTTTATTCACTTTAGTAGCGTCAGCTACGTAACCCAAGGCTGCTGCCTGTGGATCGGTTTCAGCAACCATGGCTTGCGCCTGAACAGTATTGCTTAAAGCAATGCTGCAAGCACCGGCAGCGGACATGATCATAAATTGGCGACGACTAGTTTTCATACATTCTCCAAAGGGTGGTACACGGAACAATTAACAATGCAAATAATTCTTAATGAATCATAAAACAGAAGCGAATGAAGCTGGGCTGACGCTTTAAGTAATTGATTTATATAGTTATTTGATTGAGAACCGTTCTCAATTTGAAAACAGCCCTACTGCGCCCTTTTAGCGGCGATCCATTAACGCCAAAAATTCACGGCGTAAGTTTGCGTCCTTCAAAAAAGCGCCGCGCATCACACTATTCACCATCTTCGAATCGCGATCTTTTACGCCGCGCCACTGCATGCAAAAGTGGTCTGCGTCCATCACAATCGCAACTCCAACGGGACGAATCTTTTTCTCGAGCATGTCAGCAAGGTGTACTACAGCTTCTTCCTGAATTTGAGGCCGACACATCACCCACTCGGTCAGCCGCGAATACTTCGACAAACCAATAAGTGCAGATTCTTTGCTCGGCAATACCCCAATCCATACCCGGCCCATGATGGGGCATAGGTGGTGAGAGCAGGCGCTACGAACCGTAATCGGGCCAATGATCATCAGCTCATTGAGGTGACTCACATTCGGGAACTTCGTTAAGGCCGGTTGCTCAACATAACGGCCATTGAATACTTCATTGACAAACATTTTGGCAACGCGTTGACTGGTATTGCGCGTATTGTGATCGCTCTCAGTATCGATCACCAGGCTTTCTAAAACGGCCTGCATCTTCACCGCAACCTCATCGACCAAACCCTCTAAATCACCTGGCTCAATGAACTGGGAAATATTGTCATTGGCATGAAAGCGGGCTTTCTTTGCCTGAATACGACGACGAATGATGGTTGAAAGCGGTACGCCATCCTCAGCCTTTGTAGAAACTCTAACCCCCGCTGCCTTAGTGGCGATGGCCTTCTTAGCAGATGACTTGATTGCTTTAAGAGGGGCTTTGGATTTAGGGCTAGGTTTCTGAGCGGGCATGGGCTTTTAATGTAAAGGGTTCGTTTAGTGAATGGTAATCAAAAATGATTGCCTTCACAGGCCAAGGTTAAATCTGGAAAAAGATAGCGATGATCGCTGCGAGCCCTATGGTCCAAACGGCAGTACGCAATTTAGGCCAGTCAGCGACATAGCAAACAATAAAGGCAATGCGCGCCAATACATAAATGACCGCTAACAGATCAATGCGGTCTTGCGGCGCTTGCGCAATCGCTGCAATAGCGATAGCGATAAAAAAGAAGGGGATCGACTCAAAGGTATTGGCTTGCGCTGCATTGGCACGCGCCCGAAAGCCAGTTTGCTGCGCTAACCATAGGCGGGGATTACTGTTGTCAAAATTTTTAAAGCCAGACTTGGCGATACCTGCAGCTACGATTGGTAGCAGGCCTGCAATCAGAACGCATACAAATGCAATGGTCATTCGACTTTCTCCGCTGGGTTTGGGGGTGGCGTTTTTTTCTTGCCGATGCGCGTCTCGGTGCCATTGATTAAGTTACGAATATTGCTGCGGTGACGCCAGATCAGCAGAGCACAAACAACGGTAAGGGCAATTGCCATGGGCTCAAAGCCGAATAGGAAAACAAAATAAATCGGGCCAAAGACAGCAGCGGCCAAGGCGGCGAGTGAGGAGTAGCGCAAAAAGAAAGCCACGATGAGCCACGTCGCCAAGGTTGCTAGTCCCAGAATCAAGTTTATGCCAAACAAAATACCGCAGGCCGTCGCAACACCCTTGCCTCCCTTGAATCCATGAAACAAGGGATACAGATGCCCTAGAAAAACAGCGATCACGACGCCACATAGAATCCATGCAGCTGTGCCTTGCGTTAATTCTGACTCGCCCAATACAACACGTGCAATCACTACTGCCAACCACCCCTTGAGAGCATCACCAAGCAAGGTAAACACGGCTGCGCGCTTATTACCAGTTCGCAGCACATTGGTTGCACCAGGATTACCCGATCCGTAGGAGTATGGATCAGGTAATCGCATGCATTTACTCACCACGACCGCAAACGAAATCGAACCAATCAGGTAAGCGAAGGGAATTAACAGCCAAGTCATGACGCTATCTTAATCATTATTAATAAATTACCTCAAATCCAGCTAACGCTTGATGAGCAAGCGGTGCTGAAATGACTAACCCCTGGGGTGATGGTGCTGGTGAATCGATTTAAGGCGCTCACGCGCGACGTGGGTGTAAATCTGCGTAGTGGATATATCGGCATGGCCTAGCAGTAGCTGTACTACGCGAAGGTCAGCGCCGTGATTGAGTAAATGCGTAGCAAAAGCATGCCGCAGGGTATGCGGTGAGAGCGCTACCGGAATTTGAGCAAGTGCAGCATAGCGCTTAATTAAAGCCCAAAATGCTTGGCGGGTCAGGGCGCCGCCGGTGTGCCGACCAATGAATACCGCATCGGATGTTTTGCCGGCCAATAGCGTTGCTCGGGTTTCTCCAAGGTATTTACGCAACCACTCCCCCGCTTCGCCGCCAAACGGTACGAGGCGCTCTTTTCCGCCCTTGCCATTGACGATGCGCACAACACCTTCATTGAGACTGATGGCCACTGTTTTCAGGCTGACGATTTCAGAAACGCGTAGACCGCTGGCGTACATCAACTCGAGCATGGTGCGATCGCGTAAACCCAAGGGGGTTTCGATGTCCGGCGCCTGAATTAAGCGCGTGACCTGATCCTCGCTTAAGGTCTTTGGAAAGCGCTGCGCCTGTTTAGCAGCGCGCAAGGTCATGCACGGGTCCCGCTTTACCCACTGGTGACGCAATGCGTGGCGATAAAACCGTTTAAATACCGTGAGGCGTCGATTGGCTGTCGTGGCTTTGTCTTCGCGACGGTGCGCAATGTAGGCGGTTAACTCGGTTTCAGTGGCGGCATACAAATCGATGCCGCGCTCGTACTGCAACCATTGCGCCAATAGAAGTAAGTCGCGTCGATACGCAGAGAGGCTGTTTTTTGCGAGGCCATCTTCTAGCCAGCAGGCATCGCAGAATCGCTCAATTGCTTCCGATGAAACCGGCGATAGTGCCTGGTCCATCTGCGTTGTAGCGGCTCTCACAGTCACGCTGATGGCTAATCAGTCCCTGAAGTTATCAAAACCCAATGGCGCTTCGCTGACGTCTTTGCGCAGCAATGCCATCACCGCTTGCAGGTCGTCCCGCTTGCCACCGGTAACGCGTACGGCATCGCCCTGAATACTGGCCTGCACTTTAATCTTGCTGTCTTTAATGATGCGCACAATTTTTTTCGATAAATCCGAGGTCACGCCTTTTTGAATCTTCATGCTTTGCTTGCGCTTATCGCCGCCAATGGTTTCCAGCTTGTCGTCTTTGAGGTAGCGCACATCGACGTTCCGTTTAGCCATTTTATTAATCAGGACATCGCGCACTTGGCCTAATTTAAAGTCATCGTCAGCAAATAAAATGAGGAGTTCTTCTTTCAGTTCCACCCTAGAATCCGATCCCTTAAAGTCAAAGCGGGTCGAGATTTCTTTATTGGCCTGTTCAATGGCGTTCTTTAATTCCACCATATTTGGCTCGCACACTACGTCAAATGTTGGCATTTATTGCTCCTATTTACTCAAAATTACGGAAGACGAATAAGATTGTGGCATGA